>JAKFUL010000002.1 GCA_021732665.1 Acetobacteraceae bacterium | reverse complement strand
GGTGGGGGGTGTCGGGGGGCAAAGCCCCCTGACGGGCCTCGCTCCCCACCCTACCCCCGCCGCATGTTCCAGAAGATGGCAAACCCCGGCACCCGGTCGCGCAGATTGGCGCGATGCGCCGTGGCCGACATATAGGCGCCGACGGGGATGAAGGGCACCTCATCCATCGCCACCCGCTGCATGTCGCGGGCTATGGACTTTTGGGCATCAAGGTCCGGCGCGTCGAACCAGGCGTCGCGAAGCTCTTCCAGGCGCGGGATGGTGGGCCAGCCCGGCCATGAATTCAGCCCATTGCCGCGCAGCGGGAAATGTCCGGCCGGGTCCATGAAGTCGGTCGAGGAGAAGGCGGTGAGGAAGGCGCTCCACCCGCCGCGCTCGACGGGTTCGCGCGACGCCCGGCGCTGCACCACCGTGCCCCAATCGGTCAGCGCGAAATCGAGGTTCACGCCCAGGCGGCGGAACATGTCGCCGGCCACCTGGGTCATCGCCGCCGGCGCCAGGATGTCGGTCGGCCCGATCAGGCGGATAACCTGGTTGGTATAGCCGGCATCGCGCAGCAGGGCGCGGGAGCGGTCGAGGCTGCGCGGCCCGGTCAGCGGCTCGAGCCCGACATCGGAGGCAAGTGGCGTGCCGGGGGTGAAGATGCCCACGCCGGTGCGGATCATCGCGGGGTCGGTGCCCACGATCGCGCTCATGTAGTCCGACTGGTTGACCGCGGGCAGGATGGCCTGGCGCATCTCCTTCTTGTCGAAGGGGCCGTGCAGAAAATTGAAGCGCAGGATGCCGGTCAGCGGCAGCGGATCGATCGGCTCGATATGGATGTTGCGGTTGCGCCGCAGCAGCTGCTGGATTTCCACCGGCGGCTGCTCGAACCAGTCGATCTCGGAGGTTTGCAGCGCACCGGCCGAAGTCGCGGCATCGGTGATGATGCGCCATTCGACACGGTCGAAATGCGCGACCTTGGGGCCGGCGGTGAAGCTCGACGGGCCGTTCGGGTTGGGCTGGTACTCGGCATTGCGCTCATAGACCACGAGGCTGCCGGAATTATACTCGCGCGGGTTGAACTTGAACGGGCCGCTGCCGATCACCTCGCGGATCTGCTGGAAGGCGTCGGTCGCGGCGATCCGCTCGGGCATCATGAAGGCCACCGGGTTCACCGGGCTGGCCAGGGCCGAGAACAGCAGCGGGAAGGGCTTCTTCAGGCGGAAGCGCAGCGTGGTGTCGTCCACCGCCACGAGTTCGTCGATCTGGCGCGCCAATTGCTGGCCGGAAGGGTTGCGGCGCATCCAGCGCGTCAGGCTCTGCACGCAATCGGCGGCCGTCACCCGCTCGCCATCATGCCAGCGCAGGCCGGGGCGAAGCGTGATGGTCACGCGTTTGCCGTCATCCTCCACCGCATGGCCCGCGGCCATTTGCGGCCGGGCGTTGAACTGCGCGTCCAGCCCATACAGCGTGTCATAGACCATGAAGGCGTGGTTGCGGGTGATGTTCGCCGTGGTCCAGATCGGGTCCAGGCTGGTCAGGTTGGCCTGGGGCACGAAGCGCAGGATGCGCGGCGCCTGGGCGAGGCTGGGCGAAGCTATGGCGGTGGCGGCGGCGGCGATGAGGTCACGGCGTTGCATGGCGGAAGACTCCCGGATCAGGTGATGGCTCAGCAATCGCCGTGCCACCCGGGCCTATACTAACGAGGCTCGGGGTGGCCGGGAACAGTCAAGCTTGCGGCGGCATCGGCGCGGCCGTCGCAGGTGAGCGTGGCCGCGCCGCATCTCAGCCGCGGCGGACATTCCAGAACAGCGGCGGCTGGCCCTTCAGGATCCCCGTCAGGTTCCGCCGGTATGCCGTGGGCTGGTAGTACATGCCCGTGGGCACATAGGGCACCTCGTCGAAGGCGATGCGCTGCATCTCCGTCGTCGCCGCCAGGGCGGCCGCGTCGTTCGGCGCGTTGAACCAGATGTCGCGCTGCGCCTCCATGGCCGGGATGGTCGGCCAGCCCGGCCAGGCATTGGCGCCATGGCCGCGGATGGCGGCATGGCTCGCCGGGTTCCAGTGGTCGACGCCCGACCAGAAGGTGAAGAAGCCCGACCAGCCGCCCTGTTCGATCTGGTTGCGGCTGCCGCGCCGCGCCACCATGGTGCCCCAATCCGTGCTCACCAGATCGACATTGAAGCCCATCCGGCGGAACAGATCGGCGCCGACCAGCGAGGCCGCGTTGATCGAGGCGAGGTCGGTCGCGTTCATCAACAGCAGCTTGGCACCCATGGCGCCGGCGGCCTGCAATTCGGCGCGCGCGGCATCGATGCTCTTGCGCAGCCGGTCCAGCCCGACATTGGAGGCCGAGGGGCTTTCCGGGGCGAAATAGCCGATGCCCTCGCGCCGCAGATTGGCCCGTCCCGGCACGCCCTGATCGCCGATCACCGCGGTCATGAAGTCGATCTGGTTGATCGCGGTCAGCACCGCGCGGCGCACGGCGGGGTTGTTGAACGGCGCCGTCAGGTGATTGGGCCGAAAAATCCCGATCAGGCCGGAATTGTTGATGATGTCCACGGTCACGTTGCGCGCCCCCGCGCCGCGCAGGAAGAGGGGGAAGAGGTCGGCCGTGGGCTGCTCCCACCAATCGACCTCGCCGGCCTGCAGCGCGGCCGAGGCGGTGGCCGGGTCGGGCATGATCACCCATTCGACACGGTCGAAATGGGTGACCTTGGCGCCCGAGGTCATGCTCGGCTGTTCCTGGCGCGGCGCGTAGTCGGCGTAGCGCTCATAGACCACGCGGCTGCCGGGCACCCATTGGTCGCGCACGAAACGATAGGGGCCGGAGCCGATCGCCTCGGTGATGTTGGTCGAAGGATCCACATTGCCCAGCCGCTCGGGCATGATGAACAGGCAGCTGGTGGTGACCTTGGCGAAGGCGTCGATCATCTTCGGGAAGGGGCTGGTGAGGCGGATCTGGAAGACCAGGTCGCTCACCTCGGTCATCTCGGCCACCCGCGCCATCAGCGCCTGGCCGAAGGCATCGCGCGCGCCCCAGCGGCGAATGCTCGCGATCACGTCGCGGCCGCGCACCGGCGTGTTGTCGTGGAACTTCAGGCCGGAGCGCAGCGTGAAGCGCCAGAGCAGCCCGTCATTCTCCACCACATGGCCTTCCACCATCTGCGGCTGCGGGCGGAACTGGTCGTCCATGCCGTAGAGCTGGTCGAAGACCAGGAAGGCATGGTCGCGCGCCACGAAGGCCGTGTTGGTGAAGGGGTCGATATTGGGCAGGTTGGCGTGCGGCACGTATCGCAGCGTGCGCGATGCGGCGGTCTGCGCCATGGCGGGCGCCGCCAGGCTGGTTGCGGCAAGGCCGGTGCCGGCCGCCAACAGGTCTCTACGCAGCATCAATGCTCTCCCGGTTGAGTGTTCTGACCAGATTGGCCGATGCCCCGGGCGAAGGGAAGGCTCTTGCGCCACGGGAGGGCAACCGCGCTGCCCTGGTTCCGCCGCGATCCCGGCGCTATCAGGGGCGGATGTTCGATCGCTTCCCCATCATCGGCCAGTTCCTGCGCTTCGGCGTCGTCGGCACGGCGGGCTTCCTGGTGGATGCCGGCGTGCTGACGGCGATGCTGGCGCTGGGGGCCGGGCCTTATGGCGGCCGGGTGGTATCATATCTGGCGGCGGCCAGCGCCACCTTCGCGCTCAACCGGGCCTGGACCTTCCGCGCCGCCGCCCGCGCGCCGGTGGCGCGGCAATGGGGGGTGTTCGTGGCGCTGAACCTGCTGGGTTTCGCCGCCAATTACGGCACCTATGCCGCCCTGCTCTCGGCCAGCCCGCTGGTGGCGGCGCAGCCTGTGCTGGGCGTGGCGGCAGGGTCGGTTGCAGGGATGTTCATCAACTTCGCCCTCTCCCGCCGCTTCGTGTTCAAGCCGGCCTGATGCGCGTCGCCATCCTGATCCCCTGTTACAACGAGGCGGTGGCGATCGGCGGGGTCGTGGCCGATTTCCGTCGGGCGCTGCCCGGTGCGCATATCCTGGTCTGCGACAATGCCAGCAGCGACGACACGGCCGCTCGGGCGCGGGCCGCCGGCGCCGAGGTGCTGGCGGAGCCACGCCGCGGCAAGGGCCATGCGGTGCGAAGGCTCTTCGCCGCCATCGAGGCCGATGCCTATTTTCTGGTCGATGGCGACGGGACCTATGACGCCGCCGCGGCACCCGCGATGCTGGCCCTGCTCGCCGAACAGCGGCTGGATATGGTGACGGCCACGCGGGTGAGCCAGTCGCAGGCGGCCTATCGCCTCGGCCATCGCTTCGGCAACCGCGCCATCACCGGCGCCATCGCGACCCTGTTCGGCCATGGCGTGCCGGACATGCTGTCGGGCTATCGGGTGTTCTCCCGCAGATTCGTAAAGAGCTTTCCGGCATTGGCGCAGGGTTTCGAGACCGAGACGGAGTTCACCGTGCATGCGCTGGAACTGGGCATGCCGGTGGCAAGCCTGACCAGTGCCTACCTTCCGCGGCCGGAGGGGTCGCACAGCAAGCTCAACACCTTCCGCGACGGGTTTCGCATTTTGCTGACGGTATTGGGGCTGCTGCAGCGGGAAAAGCCACTGCCCTTCTTTGGCGCCATCGCGGCGGGGCTGGCCGGGCTGGGGTTGTTGCTGGCCATTCCGGTTTTGCAGCATTTCCACGAGACGGGGCTGGTGCCACGCCTGCCCACGGCGGTGCTGAGCATGGGCCTGGTGCTGGCCGGCCTGCTCTCGCTGGCTTGCGGGCTGGTGCTGGAGACGGTGACGCGCGGCCGGCAGGAAGCGAAGCGGATGGCCTATCTGGCACTGCCCGGCCCTTGCAGCGGGGCATTGGCCGACAAACATGGCGGTGAATCCAACAAGTGACGACACCGCTCAATTTCCGAAACACCATCGCGGAAAATGACAGTTTGCCGACGGGACCGAAAATGCCTAGAAGCCGGTTACGGAATAGACTTCTCGCCTGCCGCGCGCCCCGGCACCGCCCCGCGGGGTGCCTTTCACCATTGGGTAAGCCCACGATGCCAAGAATGTGCCACTGCCACTGGGCAAGAATTGCCGCCCCTGTTGGACGCGCCTCGGCGGGCAAGACCGCCAGAAAAGGGTTCAGGATGCTGATCGCCGCCATCGCCCAAGAAGCCGGGAGCGTCCGCCCATGATGCCGCCGCGCCCGGGGCTCTTCGCCCCGAACCCGCTGAACGACACGCCTATGGCCCGGGCCATCGCCTCATGCCGATCGCATTTCATGCTGGTGGGCGTCTTCTCCGGCGTCGCCAACATGCTGCAGCTGACCGTCTCCATCTATATGATGCAGGTGTTCGACCGGGTGCTGGCCACCCGCAACACCGACACGCTGCTCTACCTGACGCTGATCGCCATCTTCGCCATCGGCATCCTGGCCATCCTGGAAGCGGTGCGCGGCACCATCATGCAGCGCGTCGCCACCTGGCTGGAAAACCGGGTGGCGCCGGAGGGCTTTGCCCGGGCGCTGGAATCGCAACTGCGCGGCCGGCCCTATCGGATGGAGGCGCTGCGCGACCTCTCGGTCTGCCGCGGCTATCTCGGCTCGCCCGGCATGCTGTCGCTGTATGACGTGCCATGGGTGCCGATCTACCTGGCCGTCATCTTCATGCTCCATCCGGTGATGGGCTGGGTGGCGCTGGCCGGTGCCGCGCTGCTGTTCGGGCTGACTTTGGCCAATGAATTCATCACCTCCAACCTGCTGCGCGAGGCGAATACCACCGCCATGGCCAGCCAGCGGCGGGCGGACGCCATCGGCCGCAATGCCGAGGTGATCGACAGCATGGGCATGCTGCCGGCGGTGATGACGCGCTGGCGTGAGGGCGTGGCCAAGACCCTGCCGCCACAACAGGCCGCGGCCGACCGTGCCGCCTGGATCGTGGGCACGACCAAGTTCATCCGGCTTGCGGTGCAGATCGCGATCCTGGGTCTGGGCGCCTATCTGGTGCTGCTGCAGGAGCTGACTTCGGGCGCCTCCATCGCCGCCTCCATCATCATGGGCCGCGCGCTGGCGCCGGTGGAACAGCTGATCGGCGGCTGGAAGCAGCTTGTGCAGGCCCGGCAGAGCTACCGGAGGCTGCAGACCTTCCTCGCCCTGCCCCGCATCCGCCCCGAGGGCATGAAGCTGCCCGAGCCGACCGGCCAGTTGCTGGTCGACCGCGTCTCCTTCGCCTTCCCCGGCCAGAACGTGGCGATGGTGAAGGGCGTGGCCTTCGAGCTGAACCGCGGGGAATCGCTCGCCATCATCGGCCCCTCGGCCGCCGGCAAGATCACGCTGATCCGCATGCTGATCGGCGTGGCGCAGCCCAACCAGGGCCATGTCCGCCTCGACGGCGCCGATGTCTTCATGTGGCAGCGCGAGGATTTCGGCCGCCATGTCGGCTACCTGCCGCAGGATGTCGAGCTGTTCGACGGCACCGTCTTCCGCAACATCGCGAGGATGGGCGAGGCCGAGCCGGAGGAGGTGTTCGAGGCCGCCAGGCTGGCTGGCTGCCACGACATGATCCTGCGCCTGCCCAATGGCTATGACACCGAAATCGGCGATGGCGGGCAGCATCTCTCGGGCGGCCAGCGCCAGCTGATCGGCCTGGCGCGCGCCATGTTCGGCCGGCCCAAGCTTGTGGTGCTGGACGAGCCCAACTCCAACCTCGACGGCGACAGCGAGGCGGCGCTGACCCGCGCCTTGGAAACGCTGAAGGCGATGGGCAGCACGGTCGTCCTCGTCAGTCACCGCCCCGCGCTGGTGCAGGGTGTGGACAAGGTGCTGCTGCTGAAGGAAGGCGCCATCGAGATGTTCGGCCCCCGCGCCGAGGTTCTCAAGCGCCTGATGGCGCCGCCGCGGCCGGCCGAACTCCCCGCGCCCGCCAAAACCGCCGGGGGGGCCGCCTGAGATGAGCGACGTCATCGACCGCCCCGCCGCACCCCAGCCCGTGCCCGCCGCCGTGCGCGCCACGCGCCCGGCCATCGACCTGCCCTTCGACCCGCTGCTGGACGCCAAGCGCCCGCGCACACGGGGCGTGATCATCTTCGGCCTGATCATCATGGTCGGCTTCTTCGGCGGCTTCATGGCCTGGGCCACGATGGTGCCGCTGGCCGAGGCGGCGATCGCCCCTGGGGTGATCAAGGTTGAAGGCACCCGCCGGACGCTCGCCCACCTCGAAGGCGGCATCGTGCAGGAAATCCTGGTGCGCGACGGCACCCGTGTGGAGGCCGGCCAGGTCGTGATGCGGCTGGATGATGTGCAGTCCGGCGCCACGCTGGAAGCGCTGCGCGCCCAACGCTTCGCCCTCCAGGCACAGGAGGCGCGGCTGGTGGCCGAGGCGGCGCGGGCAACACAGATCACCTTCCCGCCCGACCTCGCGACCTCCACCCACCCCCGCGCGATCGAGGCGATGACCGGCCAGATCGCGCTGTTCGACGCCCGGCGCACCAGCCTGCTCAGCCAGATCGCGGTGATGCAGACCCGTGACGCGCAACAGCAGGGCGTCATCGCCTCCGCCCAGGGCCAGCTCCTCGCCACCCGCCGTCAGCTGGAGCTGATCCGGCAGGAGGAGGTCATGCGCCGCGGCCTGGTGAACCAGGGCCTGGCCCGCCTGCCCGAACTGCTCGCGTTGCAGCGCGGCCTGCACGGGCTGGAAGGCCAGATCGTCGACCTGCAGGGTCAGATCGAACGCGCCAATGCCGTCGTCGCCGAGGCCCGCAGCACGATGCGGCAGATGGACGACCAGCGCATGCAGGAGGTCAACACCGATGCGCGCGACGTCGCCGCCAGGCTGGCCGATGCCGAGGAGCGGATGCGTGCCGCCGCCGATGTCTCGACCCGGCGCGAGGTACTGGCGCCCGAGTCCGGCACCGTCGTGAACCTGCGCGCCTTCACCGTCGGCGCCGCCATCCGCCCGGGCGACCCGATCATGGATCTGGTGCCGGCGCGCGACCAGCTTGTGGCCGAGGTCAATGTCCAGCCCAACGACATCGACGTGGTGTACCCCGGCTTGCAGGCGGAAATCCGCCTGCCCGCCTTCAAGCAGCGACTGGTGCCGTATCTGCACGGCCACGTCACGTTTCTGGCGGCGGATGTGACGACCGACCCGCAAACGCGGCAAACCTACTACCGCGCCTATATAGCCATCGACCAGGATCAGCTGGCCCGTTTGCCCTCCGTCTTCCTGGTGCCGGGCATGCCGGTGGAAGGCCATATCCAGACCGGAAGCCGCAGCTTCTGGCGCTACATGACGCAGCCCATTCGCGACAGCATGGCGCGCGCCTTCCACGAACAGTGACATTCCCGGCCGGGGCATCTTGCCAAGCATGCCCCGGCTGGCACACATCGTGACGAAGAGTTGGCGCCCGGCCAACGGGCGCGCGAGGATGAGATGACAGATAAGCCAAGCCAGTTCACCGACGGCATCCTCGATGCCAGCGTCAATTTCGGTGTCGCGCGCATCACGCTGGCCCAGCTTGGGCCAGACGGAAAGCCGGCGCCCTCGGGGCTGCTTTTCATCCCCGTCGTGCAATTGCCGGCCTTCGCCAACGGCCTGCTGACGCTGGTGAAGCAGATTGAAAGCAAAATGAAGGAAACCCAGGTTCAGCAGAACGCCGCGCCGGAGCCCGCGGTGATGCCCTCCTCCTTCACCTTCGGCGGACGCTGAAGGGCAGCATCACTTCAGCGGTTCGGGCGGCCTGTTCCACAGGTTGGCGGTAGCCAGCAGCGCCGCCGTCTGTGCCAGAAGATTGGCGGCGCGAGCATGCCCCAGTTCGAACGCCTCGGCCGCCAGGCTCGCCACGCAGGCCTGTATCGCCTCGGGAGAAGATCCCAGCGGCTGTGGATGCTCCTGTTGCGGCCTTGGGATGGAGATGAACATCAGACTCTCCGATAATTGAACAATAAGACTACTATAACAGTGTCGTGTAACGCCATGGCGAGCGAAATCACGATTCAGTGTCATATATTCTTCGTGGGCAACACGAAGATCTTTCATCGAAATGAGTGAGGCGAAAGGCTGCCTATTCATATCCCTCTTTTGGAAAAACACATGATATGTGAGAGTTGCATGGCGACCCTCCATCGGCTTGTGATGGCACAAGCCTTGCCGGGGCAGCCACAGCCGGTGTTCCTCGCGCTCTCGGATGCCTTGCAGCAGGCCATCGGCCATCGTCTCTTCTCCGTCATGCGGCATGATGCCGGGGCGGGCCTCAACACCAGGCTTCACAGCAGCAACCCCACTGCCTACCCCGCGGGCGGCGTCAAGCCGGTGGTGGACAGCCCCTGGACCCGCCACCTGTTGCGCCAGGGCCTGCCCTTCATCGGCGATGATGCCGCCGCCATCCGCGCCAATTTCGCCGACCACGAGATGATCCTGGCACTGGGATGCGAGAGCGTGCTCAATCTGCCGGTGCGCTGGGACGGCCGGGTGCTCGGCACCGTCAATCTGCTGCACGGGCCCGGCCACTTCACCGCCGAACATGCCAGGCTTGGGCTGGCCCTTGCCGCTTTTGCCGCCCCCGCCCTGCTGGCCGCCGGGGCTTGCCCTTCCCCCCCGGCGCAGTAGCCTGCCCCTCACATGAGGGAGAGAAACGTGAATCCAGCACCGCTCCGCGAGCCTGAATCCTTGCGCCGGCTTCTGGCGCCCCGCAGCGTCGCGGTGGTGGGCGTCTCGGCCGAGCCCACCAGTTTCGGCGCCCGCACCATCACCAACATGCGCGGCTTCGCGGGCCCGGTGTATGCCGTGAACCCGAAATACGCCGGCGGCGACCTGCATGGCTACCCCTGCGTCGCCACCATCGCCGACCTGCCGGAGGCGGTGGACAGCGTGGTGCTGTGCATGCCCCGCACCGGCGTGCTGCCCAGCCTGGAGGCCGCGGCGGCGCGGGGCGTGGGTGGGCTTTCCATCTATGCCTCCGGCTATGGCGAGACCGACCTGCCCGAGCGCGCGGTGGAGGAGGAAGCGCTGCGCCATCGCGCCCGCGCGCTGGGCGTGCCGCTGCTCGGCGCCAACTGCCTGGGCTTCGTCAACCATGTCACCCGCGTCGGTGCCACCTTCATGCCGGACTACCACAAGATGACGGCGCCGGCCGGGGGTGTGGGCGTGGTCAGCCAGTCCGGCGCGCTGGGCTATGCGCTGATGCAGGCGGCGGAGCGCGGCTTCGCGATGTGCCACATGGCCACGGCCGGCAATTCGACCGATCTCGATGTCTGCGACCTCGCGGCCTTCCAGCTCGCCATGCCGGAATGCCGCAGCATCGCGCTGGCGGTCGAGGGCCTGCGCGACGGCCGGCGGCTGATCGAGCTGGGCGAGATGGCGCTGGCCGCCGGCAAGCCCATCGTGGTGCTCAAGCTGGGGCGTGGCGAGACGGGGGCGAAGGCCGCCATGTCCCACACAGGTTCCATGGCCGGAAGCACGGCCGCCTGGTCCGCCGCCTTCCGCCGCGCCGGCATGCTGGAGGTGGAGGATTTCGACGCGCTGCTGGAGACCGCGGGCTTTCTGGCAAAGGCGCCCAGGCCCCGGGCGCGCGGCGTGGGCATCGCCACGCCCTCGGGCGGTGCCGGCATCATGGCGGCCGACCATGCGGAATTCGCCGGCCTGACCCTGCCCCAGCCCGCGCCGGAGACCGAGGCGGTGCTGCGGGCTGCAATCCCGGATTTCGGCAGCCCGCGCAACCCCTGCGACCTGACGGCGCAGGTGGCGACCAACCCCGCCAGCTTCGACGCCTGCATGAACGCCATGCTGGCCGACCCGCAATACGCCGCCGTGGTCATGCCGGTGGTCTATCACAACCCCGCCACCACGCCGCTGCGCATGGCCGCCATGGCGCCGCTGGCGCGCGCGGCGGGCAAGCCGATCTGCATCGCCTGGATTCCGGAAAGCCTGGAAGGCGCGGGGCCGGAGGCGGTGGACACCTCCGACAGCCTCTCCCTGTTCCGAAGCATGCGCCGGCTGATGAACGCGATCGCGCTGTGGCTGCGCTACCATGACGGCCATCCCGCCATGGGCGTGGTGGATGAGGCGGCCCGCGCCGCCGCCGCCAGCCTGCCGCCGGGCGACATGACCCTGATGGAGGCCGAGGCCAAGGCCGCCTTCGCCGCCGCCGGCCTGCCGGCCATGCCCGATGCGCGGGCCGCCACCGCCGGGGCCGCGGTCAGCGCCGCCGAGGCGCTTGGCTACCCGGTGGTGCTCAAGCTGGACAGCCCCGATGTGGCGCACAAGACCGAGGTGGGGGGCGTGAAGCTCAACCTGGGCAGCGCGGCCGAGGTGTCGGCGGCCTTCGCCGCCATCATGCAGGGTGCGCGCAGCCATGCACCTTCGGCGCGGGTGGACGGCGTGCTGGTGCAGAAAATGGCGGCGCGCGGGCCTGAGCTGATCCTGGGCGCGCGGCGCGACCCGCAATTCGGCGTGACCGTCCTGGTCGGCCTGGGGGGGGTGCAGGCCGAGTTGTGGAAAGACGTGGCGCTCGACATCGCCCCGGTCTCAGCCGCCCGGGCCGAGGCCATGTTGCGAAGCCTGAAAAGCTTTCCGCTGCTCGATGGCTTTCGCGGCGCGGCGCCGGTGGATGTGGCGGGGGTGGCGCGGGCCATCGCCCGCTTCTCGGCCTTCGCCGCCGCCATCGGGCCGCGGCTGGAGGAGATGGAGATCAACCCGATGGTCTGCCTGCCCGGTGGTTGCGTGGCGCTGGATGGGCTGATGCGGCTGGAGGCGTAGGGTGGCGCAAGCCGCCGATTTCAGGCTTTGCCCGCCTGGCGCCGCAGATCGGCGATGGTCGCGCGGTTGGTCACCTGCTCGGGGTTCATTCTGATCTCGATGATCGCGGGCTTTTTCGAGGCCGAGGCCCGCCGGTAGGCCGGCACCAGCTCCGCCGTTGTTTCGACCACCTCGCCATGGCCGCCGAAACTCTCGATGAAGCGGGCGAAATCGGGGTTGGTCAGCGCGGTGCCGGAAACCCGCTCGGGGTAGATCCGCTCCTGATACATCCGGATGGTGCCGTACATCCCGTTGTTGAAGACGAGGATGATCGGGTTGACGTTGTGGTGGAAGGCGGTGGCGATTTCCTGGCCCGTCATCAGCGCGCCGCCATCGCCCACGAAGCAGATCACCTCGCGCCCAGGTGCGGTGATCTTGGCGCCGATCGCGGCGGGGATGCCGTAGCCCATGGCACCGCAGGTCGGCCCGAGAAAATCCTGCTTCGCGCCGACATGGGTGAAGCGGCTGGGCCAGGTGGCGAAATTGCCGGCATCGGTGGTGAAGATGGTGTCCGCGGGCAGCGCCGCCTCCAACGCCTGCAGCGCGCGGGCGAGGTTGAGCGGGCCTGCATATTCGGGCGCCTGCGCCTGGGCCAGGCGGCTGGCGCGCAATTGCTTCGTCCAGGCGCCCCAGCCCGGCTTCTTGACCTTGAGGCCGCGCACGACGCGGGCGAAGGCGTCGAGGTCGGAGGTGATCCCCAGCGCCGGGCGATAGACCCGGCCGATCTCGCCCTGCTCCGGAAAAACCTGCACCAGCGGCGTGGCGCCGGCCATGTCCAGCAGGGTATAGCCCTGGCTCACCGGCTCGCCCATGCGGGTGCCGATGGCCAGGATCAGGTCGGCATCCTTGGCATGCGCCACCAGCGCGGCATCGGCGCCGACACCCAGATCACCCACGAAATTCTTGTGGTTGCCGTCGAAATTGCCCTGGCGGCGAAAGGAAACGGCGACCGGCAGGTTGTTCGCCACGAGGAATTTGGCGATGTCCGCGCGGCCCGTCGCGGACCAGTTGCTGCCGCCCAGTATGGCCAGCGGGCGCTTCGCCCCAGCCAGCATGTCCATCATCTCCTCGATCGCCGCGGGCGAGGGATGGGCGGGTGCGACGCGCGCCGGGCCGATATCAGGCACGGTCGCCAGGCGCTTCTGCATCTCCTCCGAGATCGCCACCACCACCGGACCGGGGCGGCCCGATTGCGCCACATCGAAGGCATGGGCGATGAGTTCGGGGATGCGCGCCTCGTGGTCGATCTGCGTCACCCATTTGGCGATGGGCGAGAACATTCTCCGGTAATCCACCTCCTGGAAGGATTCGCGGTCGGTCTCCTCATGCGGGATCTGGCCAATCAGCAGCACCAGCGGCGTGCTGTCCTGCATGGCGATATGCACGCCGATGGCGGCATGGCAGGCGCCGGGGCCTCGGGTGACCACGGCCACGCCGGCGCGCCCGGTCAGCTTGCCATGCGCCTCCGCCATGTTCACCGCACCTGCCTCGAAACGGCAGGTCACCAGCTCGACGCGGTTGCGGTTGGCGTAGAGGCCATCGAGCAGGTCGAGATAGGATTCGCCGGGGACGGCGAAGACATGCGTGGCGCCCTGGGCGACCAGCGCATCGGCCAGCAGCCGGCCGCCGCTGCGGGGTTCAGGACGCGTCTTTGCCATGTTCACTTCTCCACCCCTACGCGACGATGCTAAACCCGCCTCCGGCCACTAACAGCCCGGCGCGCCGCGCGCCAGCCCGGCCGGCCTTGGCGGCGCGCCCGGGCATCCGGCGGAAATCAGCTGAGACGCAGGTTGAGCCGGGTGATCAACTCGCGCTCCTCGGTCATCGTCTGGTGCACGAAGGCCAGGTAGTCGGCGCTGTTCTTCAGCATCGGCGCCATGTCGAAACGGTCGAGCACCGCGACGTGGCTGGCATCCAGCGTGGCGGCGTGGAAGGCGTCGTGCAGGATGCGCATGACATTGGGGTCCATCCCCCGCGGGCCGGCCAGGCCATAGGGGCTGGCGGAGACGATGTCGATGCCGGATTCGCGCAGCGTGGGCACGTCCGCGAAGCGTTTGGCCCGCGTCTCGGTCCATTGCGCCAGCACCCGCACCCGGCCTTCCAGCGCCATCGGCGCCCAGGCCGAGCTGTCGGAGAGGATCTCGGTCTGCCCGCCCAGCAGGGAAGCGATGTTCTCGGCGAAGCCGCGGAACGGGATGTGGGTCCATTCGATGCCCGCGCGCAGGGCGATCTGCTCCATCGTCAGATGCAGCGAGGTGCCGACGCCGGGGCTGCCATAGTTCAGCTTTCCGGGGTTGGCGCGGGCATGGGCGATCAACTCCGGCAGCGTGCGCCAGGGCGCGTCGGGGCGAACCACGGTGCCGAAGAGATAGCCGGTGACGTGGATGATGTAGGAGAAATCGGTCAGCGGGTCGAACAGCGCGCGGCTGTTCAGCAGCGGCTGGCGGAAGACCGAAATGGGCATCTGGCCGATGGTGTAGCCATCGGGCCGGGCGGACAGCATGGCCTGGGCGCCGAGCACACCGCCTGCGCCGGCACGGTTCTCCACCACCACGGGCTGGCCCAGGCGGCGGCCGGCGGCCTCGCACAGCGCGCGCATCTGCACATCGGTGGTGCCGCCGGCACCCCAGGGCACCAGCATGCGGATGGGCGCGTTGGGGAAGGCCGGCTGGGCCAGGGCGGGGGTGGCAAGGCTGGCCAAAGCCAGGCCGCGGCGGGTGATCATCGGGTTTCCTCCGGTCTTTGCGCCGGTTCATACAGGTTTGGCTGGCGTGCCGCCACCCGGCGGGTCAGCGCCCCGCCTGCGCCCGCATCGCCGTCAGCAGCGCCGCCACCTGGCCGCCGCCGCGCTGAATGACGGAGGAATACTCGCTGCGTTGGGTCAGCCGCAGCGAGGTGCCCTCGGCAATGAGGTCGACGATCTTGGGCTGTCCACCCATCTCGGCCACCCGCCAGTCCAGGTTGAAGGCTGTGCCGCCGGGCCGGGTGACGATCGTGCTGACCAGCGCGTCATCCTCGGTGCGGGACTGGCTGCGGCCGAGGGCGAAGCGCACGCCCTGGAATTCGCCGAAGCGGCCGGCGAGGTTGCGAATCAGGCTTTCCTCGAACAGCCGCAGGTATTCCTGCTGCTCGGCCGGGGTCGCCACCCGCCAGAACCGGCCAAGCACGAAGCGGCCCACCGTCTCGACATCCACGCTGCGGCGCAGGATGGTGGCCACGCGCTCCTGCCGCGCGGCGGCGTTCAGGCTGGTGTTGTTGATCGCGGCCACCAACTCGTCGCCGGCGGTCTGGATGAAGGCCGTGGCGCGGGCGGTATCGACCGCCGCCTGGGCGGGTGCAAGCGCTGCGATAGCGAGCAGGGCGGCACAGGCGCGTCGTGTCAGCATCGGCATGGAAAGATCCTCAATTCGGCCGCGCTTGGCCCGTGGCATCGCGATTGGCGATGGCCGCGGCGCGCGCCTGGCGCCGCGCCGTGCGCAGCGCAGCGTAGGGGTCAAGCGACGTCCGGTTCAGATCATCGACGATCTCGAAAAAATAGTCGCGATTGTCGAGAATGGTGGCGCCGCCGCGAGCGCCCGAGAGGATGGACACCGCCAGCCCCTGCCCGAACCAGTTCAACGGTTGTGCCGCGGTATCGACGCCATAGCCCACGAGGTCACGCGGGTTGGTCGGCCCCAGGATGGGGATGAACAGGAACGGCCCCTCGCCCACCCCGAAGGTCGCCAGCGTCTGGCCGAAATCCTCGTAATGCACGGGCACGCCGAAATAGCTGTTGGCGACGTCGAAGATGCCGCCAAGCCCGACCGTGGTGTTGACCACGAAGCGGCCCAGCGTGTCGCCGGCGCGGCGCGGGTTGCCCTGCAGCATGTCGTTCATCAGCACCACCGGGGTGCGGATGTTGTTGAGCACCGAACTGACCGAGTTGCGCACGGGCTGCGGCAGCACCCGGTAGGCGACGTTGATCGGCCTGAGAACCGCCGCATCGATGGCCTGGTGCACCGCGAACATCGAGCGGTTGAAGGGTTCGAAGGGGTCGTTGTTGGCCTCGAACTCCGCCACCGCCTCGCGGTCCGAGGCAGGCGGGCGGGTGGCGCAGCCGGTGAGCGTGAGCATCACGGCAAGGGCCAAGGCGACGGGCGTGGGGGTGACAAGCCAGGGACGCTTCATCGTGCTTTGATCAACCTCTGCACAGGGCGGCGCCAGGGATGAGCCACCAACTCAACGCCACATAAACCATTGCCGCCGCGTCGGGAACCGTCACGACGTGTCGGATTGTTGCAGTGCGGCCATGCCGGCGGCCTTGCGCGCGGCGCAACCCTGCGCCATTTGCCCGGCATGGATCACCCAAGCCCCGTTTCAAGCACTCTCGACCGCTGGCTGACCGGCCCGCGCATCCCCGCCCTGCCCGCACCCCGGGAGATGGCGCCGCCCAAGCTCAGCTTCGAGTTCTTCCCGCCGAAGAACGAGGCGATGGAAAAGACGCTGTGGGAATGCATCCGCCGGCTGGAGCCGCTCTCGCCGCGTTTCGTCAGCGTCACCTACGGGGCGGGGGGCACGACCCGCACCCGCACCCACACCACCGTCGCGCGCATCGTCGCCGAGACCGCGCTGACGCCCGCCGCCCACCTCACCACCGTGGGCGCGACGAAGGAGGAGGTGCATGAGGTCGCGCGCGAATACTGGGCCGCCGGCGTGCGCCACATCGTGGCCCTGCGTGGCGACCCGCCGGTCGGTGCGGCGCAATACGAGCCCCATCCCGGCGGCTATGCCCAGGCCGAGGACCTGGTGCGCGGCCTGAGGAATATCGCCGATTTCGACATCACCGTGGGCGCCTACCCCGAGACCCATCCGACCGCGATCTCGCCCGAGGCCGATCTCGACTTCCTCAAGCGCAAGATCGATGCCGGGGCGACGCGCGCCATCACCCAGTACTTCTTCGATACCGACATCTACCTGCGCTTCATCGACCGCTGCCACAAAGCCGGGATCACCGCGCCCATCGTGCCCGGCATCCTGCCGGTGACGAATTTCGCCCAGGTCCAGAAATTCTCGGCGATGTGCGGCGCCTCGGTGCCGGTCTGGATGGGCCATTTGTTCGAAGGCATCGACGGCGATGCCGAGACCCGGAAAATGGTCGCGGCCATGGTGGCGGCCGAGCAGGTGCGGCTGCTGCAGGCCAATGGGGTGGATGAGTTCCACATCTATACGCTGAACCGCTCCGACCTCGCCTATGCGGTGGCGCATCTGCTGGGCGCGCGCGCGGCCCAGGCCGCCTGACGCCGCTTCACCCCCGGGCGTTCATGCCCAGGGCTCGCAGCAGAAGCCCCTTGTCCACCGGCTTGGACAGGTAGTCATCCATCCCCGCATCCCGGCATTGCCGCTCGAAGGACGGCCCGACCGCGGCGGTCAGTCCGATGATCCGGGTGGCGCCATTGAGCCCCTGGCCGTCACGCAGCGCCCTTGTGGCGGCCAGGCCGTCCATCACCGGCATCTGCACATCCATCAGGATGGCGTCGAAGCGGGCCTCGGCGGCGCGGGCCAGCGCCTCCTCGCCATTGGCGGCCATGATGGCCTCGATGCCGGCCTGCTCCAGCATCCGCGCCAGGACGAACTGGTTGACCGGATTGTCCTCCACCACCAGCAGTTTCAGGGCCGCGCCGGGCCGCGTTTCGGCCGGCGCGGGCTGCGCCGCCCCGCGCTCCGGCCGCGGTCGGCTGGCATGCAGCAGCGCCTCGCGCAGCCGCTCGGGCAGCACGGGCTTGAGCAGCATGGCGTCGAACAGCCCGAAGGGCGGGGGCCCCTCCGCCCCCTCGCCCACCCCCAGCAGGATGATGCGCGGCGACGGGGTCGGGCGTTCGCGGATGGTGCGGGCCAGGGCGATGGCATCGAGCGGGCCGATCGCGGCGTCGATGATCAGCCCATCGAAGCCCTGGTCGAGCATCGCCAGCACCGCATTGCTGTCGGACGCCTCCTCCGGCTGCTGGCCGAGCTGGCGCAGCTGCCGGCAAAGCACCTCGCGGCCAACCGGCATCATCTCGGCCACCAGCAAGCGGTTTCCGGCCGGCGGCATGGGCGGCGGCGGCTCCTCCAGCGCCGGGCGCCGCACCCGCACCTCGCAGCGGAACACGCTGCCGCCGCCGGCTCGCGGCTCGGCCGAGACATCGCCGCCCAGCAGCACCGCCAGCCGGCGCGAGATCGCAAGCCCCAGCCCGGTGCCGCCATAGCGCCGGCTGGTCGAGGCATCGGCCTGGGTGAAACGCTCGAAGAGCGTGGGGATCATCGCCGGTTCCAGCCCGATGCCGGTGTCGCTGACCGAGCAGCACAGCCGCCAGCCGCCGCCCTCCGGCACCGCCGAGAGCGCCACACGCACCCAGCCGGCATGGGTGAATTTCACCGCGTTGCCGACCAGGTTGAAGATGATCTGCCGGAACCGCGCCGGGTCGCCCATCACATGCCGCGGGCAGCCCGGGGCGATGTCGCCCACCAGCTCCACCCCCTTCTCGGCCGCGCGCGGCGCGAACAGCTCGATGATCGCGGCAAGCTGGCGCTCGGGCGAATAGCGCGCCTCCTCGGGGACGATGTCATGCGCCTCAAGCCGGGAGAAATCGAGGATATCGTTCAGCACCACCATCAGGTGGTCGGCCGAGCCCTGGATGGTCTGGGCATATTGCCGCTGGACATGGCTGAGCCGGGTTTCCAGCAGCAGGCGGGTCAGGCCGATCACGCCGTTCATCGGCGTGCGGATCTCATGGCTCATCGCCGCCAGGAATTCCTCCTTGACGCGTGACGCCTCGCGCGCGCGGGCCTCGCTGGCGGCAAGCCGGCTGCCCTGGCGCAGCAGCAGCAGCAGCGCCGCGGCCGCGATGATGGTGACGCTGGCCGAGGAGGCGAGGAAGATGCGGTCCTGCTCGCGCACCGTCTCCAGCACCTGGGCGGAGGCCTGGCTCACCTCCACCACCACCGAGCCTTGGCGGCTGACGGCGAAGCTGGCCTGGCCCATCGATTGACCGCCGCCCGCCAGTTCGGCCGAGCCGATCTCCTGCCGCGGCAGGAAATCGCGGAAGATCCAATGGCCGGGCTGCATCCGGCCGATGCCCTCGGCGCCGCCATCGGCCAGGGCCAGCAGCCTGCCGTCGAAATCATGGAACCGCACGCCGACGCCGAAGGCCTCGGCCGGGCGGGCGGCGATGGCGGTGAGGTATTCCGGATTGAGCAGCGCCAGCGCCACCGCCGGGCGCGGCATGCCGTCCGCCCGCGCTGGCGGAGCGGGCAGCGGCAGGGCCAGGGGAATGGTCCAGCGCCGCCAGGGCAGCGCGGCCTGGGCGGGTTCCAGCTCCAGCAGCCGGCCGGGCTGGGGCGCCAGCAGCCGCAGCATGCCGCCCTGCGACGTCGCCCGCGGCAGGCCCTGGAACCAGCCGCGCCGGCCGAATTCCGCCCCCAGCAGGCCCGGCGCGGTGGCGGCGATCACCCGGCCCTCGATGTCCAGCACCAGCACCGCGCGCAGCTGCGGCATGTCGCGCGCCAGGCTGGCCGTCTCGGGCGAGAGCAGCACCGCATCGCCCGCCGCGGCGCGGCCGCGAATATCGCTCAGCACCACCCCCACCGTGTCGATGGCCCGCGACACCTGGTCGGCCATGCCGCTTGCCAGGGCCTGGGTGAGCCGGGCGGATTCCGCGCGGGCGCGGGCTTCACGCCGGTCGGAGATTGTGGCGTAGGCTACCGCCATCACCGCGATGACGAGGCCGACCGTGACGCCGACCAGCAACCGCGCCACCAGCATCCGACGCCTGGGCCGCGGCGCGCGCGCGGCGGCGCGCCGCGGCCCAGGCGCGGCCGCCGCCGGTGGTGCCGCCACCGGCGCGACCCAGGCGTCGGATGCTGCTGGGGTTGGGGTTTCGGCCATGGTCCTTTCGCGCATCCGGCGGCTGCTTGCGGCGAGCCTATGCCTGTTCTGCGGGTTTGCGGGAATGGCCGCCGCACAGCCACTTCCTCCACATACAACCACTTTGGCGGAAATCCAGGCACGAAGCACGCTACGCGTGTGTATTTGGCCTGACTACTACTCGATCAGCTTCCGCAACCCCCGCAATGGCCAGCTTGAGGGCATCGACATCGACCTCGCCCGCATGCTGGCCGAAAGGCTGGGGCGGCGGGTGGAGTTCATCGACACCAATTTCGCCGAATTCATCGGCCGGCTGGAACGCCGCGATTGCGACATCGCGATGTTCGGCGTGGGCATCACGCCGGCGCGGGCGGCGCGCATCGCCTTTTCGCAGCCCTATCTGATCAGCCGGGTCTACGCCGTCACCCGGCGCGATGGCGGCAGTATCGCCCGATGGGACGATATCGACCAGCCCGGCAATGTCGTGGCCGTGGCCGCCGGCACGCTGATGGAGCCGCTGATGCGCCAGACCCTGCGCCAGGCCGAGATGCTGGTGGTGCGGCCGCCCAACTCGCGCGAGGCCGAGCTGCAATCCGGCCGCGCCGACGTCTTCATGTCGGACTACCCCTATACCAGGCGCATGATGGTGATGCATGACTGGATGCGGATCATCGATCCGCCCGGGCCTTTCGGCGAGACCAGCTACGGCTTCGCCATGGCCCCGGGCGACGCCGCCTGGCTGGCCGAGGTGAACGCCTTTCTCGATGCGGTGCGGGCCGATGGCAGGCTGGCCGCCGCCGCCGAACGCGCCGGGCTTTCGCCCATCGTCAGCCGTTAGGGGTGGCGTAGAAGAACCGCTCCTCGGAAATCTTGCCATCGACCACGGTGTAAAGGCCGATCTCGTCCATGCTGGTGCGGACGCCGCCTTTGGGTGTCAGGTCGAAGGTGAAGCGGATGGCGAACTGGCTGCCATGCACCCAGGGGCCATCGACGCGGGTGCCATGGACCTCGTGGTTGGACACCCACCACGCCGCTTTCTCGGCGATGGCGGCGGCTCCCTGCAGCCGTGCCATCGGGCCGGGCATGTCTTCCAGCGCCACCACATCCTCGGCCCAATAGGTCTGACAGGCTTCCTGGGTGCGGCCTTCAGCGAGCAGCAGGGTAAAGGCTTTGGCCAGCTCGTGGGTTGTCATGGGCAAGGTCTCCTCAATGAGCGGCAATTTATCCACGGCCTTCCGCGCCGCCGGGTGAATATGGCGTGACGGCTATGTCCTGCTTCAACTGGACAAGCGTGTCAGGCCGCGCCACACCGGCGGCGCAAAGCGCCTTTTCCGGAGTCACAGAATGTCCAGCCCTGATCGCTCCACCTTCGAGCGGATCGCCGCCATCATCGCCGACACCGCGAATGTCGATCCCGCCAAGATCACCCCCACCGCGCATGTGATCAACGACCTGGGCATCGACAGCCTCGACTTCCTCGACATCGTCTTCGCCATCGACAAGGAATTCGGCATCAAGGTGCCGGTCGAGGACTGGACCGAGCAGGTCAATGCCGGCAAAGCCCCGGCGGAAAAATTCTTCATCCTCGGCCCGTTGGCCGAGCGCATCGATGAGCTGGTGCAGGCCAAAAACGCTTGAAACTCGAATACTTCAGCATGCTCGACCGCATCACGGCGCATGATGCGGAAAGCCTGGAGGCCGAGGCCACCCTGCCGGAGGCGAGCCCGGTCTTCGATGGCCATTTCCCGGGCATGCCCCTGCTGCCCGGCGTGCTGATGATCGAGTGCATGGCCCAGGCCGGCGGCTGGCTGATGCTGGCGCGGCAGGGTTTTGCCCGCATGCCGCTGCTGGCCAAGGTGGGGCAGGCCAAGCTGCGCGGCATGCTCAAGCCCGGCGCGCTGATCCGGGTGGGGGCGAAGCTGACCCATGACGGCTCGGGCTATGCCGTGCTGAGCGGGCGCATCGACAGCGACGGGCAGATGGCGGCCGAGGCCGAGTACACCCTGCGCATCCTGCCCTTCCCCAATGCCGAGCTGGCCGCCCTGGTCCGCGGCCGCGGCACCGAACTCGGGCTGCCGGCGTGAACACCGTCTGCGTCACCGGCGTGGGGCTGGTCTCCAGCCAGGGTGTGGGCCGGGGGCCGCATCTTTCCGCCGGCCAGCCGATTGTGGACAGCGAGAGCTTCGCCCCCTTCCCCATCCACCCCATGCCGGTGCTCGACATGGCGCCGTCCATTCCGCGCCGGGAATGGCGGCAGATGGAACCCTGGCAGCGCCTGGGCACCTATGCCGCCGGACTGGCGCTTGCCGATGCCGACGCGCTCGCGCGGGTCCAGGGCATGCACCTCGTCGTCGCCGCCGGCGGGGGTGAGCGCGATTACGCGCTGGACGAGGCGATCCTGGCCGAACTCCCGACCATCGCGCCCGATCGGCGCGAGGCCTGGCTGCACCGCAGGCTGGCCGATGGGCTGCGCCCCACCTTGTTCCTGGCGCAGCTGCCCAATCTGCTGGCCGGCTCCATCTCGATCGTCCATGGCGTCTCCGGCTCATCGCGCACGCTGATGGGCGAGGAGGGTGCGGGGGCAGAGGCGGTGCGCGTGGCCGCGGCACGCGTGGCCGCGGGCACCGCCGCCATGGTGCTGGTGGGCGGCGCCTCGGTGGCCGGCCGCTGGGACACCATGCAGATTTTCGGTCGCGCGCTGCATCGCGGCGGCTTTGCGCCCACCGCCGAACGCCCGGGCATGATCCTGGGCACCCAGGCCGGATTCGTGGTGCTGGAAAGCCTGGAGCACGCCCGCGCCCGTGGCGTCGCCGTTCTGGCCGTGCTGCGCGATGTGCGGGTGGATGCGGGCGAGCCGGCTGCGCGCGCCGCGCGGCTGGCCGCCATAACCCCCCCTGGCCCCAGCCTGTCGCTGGCGCCGCATGCCGGCCCGGGGCTCGATGGCGCCGAGGCATTGGGCGATGGCCTGGGCGCCGGGCTGGAAGCCGCCTTCCCCGTGGGCGTGGCCGTCGCCGCCGCCCGTGTGGCGGCCGGGGGCGGGCGGCTCTCGGTGCAGGGCTTCGGCCATGGCATGGCTGAGTTTTCCGCCATTCTGGAGGCCGCGCCGTGAACGACCCCATGCTGGACCATGCAGGTCGCCCGCGCATCGTCGTCACCGGAATCGGCATGGTGACCGCGCTGGGGATGGATGCCGCGACGTCCTGGGCCGGCCTGCGCGCCGGCCGCTCGGGCATCCGCGCCATCACCCGCTTCGATGCCTCGGCCATGCGCAGCCGGATCGGCGGCTGCATCGACCTGCCCGGCGATGCGCCGGGCCGCCCGCTTTCCGCCGGCGCGCGCGTCACCGAACTGGCCGGCCTGGCGCTGGCCGAGGCGGTGGCGCAGTCCGGCCTGCCGCACCCCTTCCCCGGCCCGCTGAGCCTGGGCGTGCCGCCCTTCGAGGTGGAATGGCCGCTGCGCCAGCAGGCGCTGGAGCGGGCCGCCGCCCCCACCCACCGTTCCCTGGCCGAGGCCATGGCGGAGATGCCCGAGGTGCATCGCCAGCAGCAGGTGGTGGCCCCGTTGCGCGACCTCGCCCGCCGGTTCGGCACGACCGGCATGCCGCAGGCCGTCAGCACGGCCTGCGCCTCGGGCGCCTCCGCCATCCAGCTAGCCGTCGAGGCGATCCGCCGCGGTGAGGCCGATGCGGTGCTGACCGGCGGCGCCGAGGGCTCCCTCACCCCCGAGACACTGATCCGCTTCTCGCTGTTGCAGGCGCTGTCGGCTCGCGGCGACCCGCCCGAGGCCGCCTCCCGTCCCTTCAGCCTGACCCGTGATGGCTTCGTGATGGGCGATGGCGCGGCCGGCATCGTGCTGGAAAGCCGCGCCCATGCCCTGGCCCGCGGCGCCACCATCCTGGGCGAAATTTGTGGCGTGGGCGAGCGGGCGGACACGTTCCATCGCACCCGTTCCAGCCCCGATGGGCTGGCGATCTCAGGCGCCATGAATGCCGCGCTGGCGGATGCCGGGCTGGCGCCCGCGGCCATCGGCTATGTCAACGCGCATGGCACCTCCACGCCCGAGAACGACAAGATGGAGGCCTTGGCCATGCACCAGGTCTTCGGGCCGACCTGCCCGCCGATCTCCTCCACCAAGTCGATGCTGGGCCACACCCTCTCGGCCGCCGGCGCGATCGAGGCGGTGATCTGCCTGCTCGCCATCCGCGACCAGACCCTGCCGCCCACCATCAACCAGGACGATACCGACCCGGCGCTGGAGCTGGATGTGGTGCCGAACACCGCCCGCCCGGTCCGGGGCCTGCGCGCTGCCCTGTCCAATTCTTTCGGTTTCGGCGGGCAGAATGTGTGTGTGGTGGTGGGTGGGGCGTAACTTCACACGGCTGGCATCGTTGCGGGGCTTCCTTTCCGGCCCGCGATGCCGCTAGCCTCACAAGATCACCCGAACCAGAGGCACTGGCGGGCGGGATGAGGGCACTGTTGCACTCCTGCCGCTTGCGCCAATGTTATGCTGATCCCATTCATTGGAGGAAGATTAATGGACGGAACCACAGGCCCCGCGGCCGGCAAATGCCCGGTCATCCACGGCGCCCCCAAGCATGCCGTGCATGGCGGCCGCTCGAACCGCGACTGGTGGCCCAACCAGCTCAACCTGCGCATCCTGCACCAGAACGCCCCCGCCTCGAATCCGTTGCCCGGCTTCAACTATGCCGAGGCGTTCAAGAAGCTGGATCTCGAAGCTGTGCGGAAGGATCTCTATGCCCTGATGACCGACAGCCAGCCCTGGTGGCCGGCGGATTACGGCCATTACGGGCCGCTGTTCATCCGCATGGCCTGGCACAGCGCCGGCACCTACCGCATCGGCGATGGCCGCGGCGGCGCGGGCTCGGGCACGCTGCGCTTCGCGCCGCTGAACTCCTGGCCGGACAATGGCAATCTGGATAAGGCACGCCGCCTGCTCTGGCCGATCAAGCAGAAATACGGCAACGCGCTGTCCTGGGCCGATTTGATGGTGCTCACCGGCAACGCCGCGCTGGAATCCATGGGCTTCAAGACCTTCGGCTTCGCCGGCGGCCGCGAGGATGTGTGGGAGCCCGAGGAAGACACCTATTGGGGCGCCGAGGACACCTGGCTGGGCGATACCCGCTACACCGGCGACCGCCATCTGGATGATCCGCTGGGCGCTGTGCAGATGGGCCTGATCTACGTGAACCCGCAGGGCCCGAACGGCCAGCCCGACCCGCTGGCCTCGGCCCGCGACATCCGCGAAACCTTCGCGCGCATGGCGATGAATGACGAGGAGACGGTGGCGCTGGCCGCCGGCGGCCACACCTTCGGCAAATGCCATGGCGCCTCGCTGGAATCCCATGTCGGGCGCGAGCCGGAGGGCGCCGCCATCGAACAGATGGGCCTGGGCTGGAAGAACAGCTTCGGCAGCGGCGTGGGCGTGCACGCCATCACCAGCGGCATCGAGGGCGCCTGGACCACCAATCCGACGAAGTGGGACAATGGCTATTTCGACAATCTGCTGAACCATGAGTGGGAGCTGACCAAGTCCCCGGCCGGCGCCTGGCAGTGGATCCCCGCCAATGGCGCCCTGGCCGATGCCGTGCCCGACGCGCATGACCCCACCCGCCGCCACGCGCCGATCATGACCACGGCCGACATGGCGCTGAAGATGGACCCGATCTACGCCCCCATCTCCAAGCGGTTCCACGAGAACCCCGACCAGTTTGCCGACGCCTTCGCCCGCGCCTGGTTCAAGCTGACCCATCGCGACATGGGTCCGCGCGCCCGCTATTTGGGCAAGCTGGTGCCGGCCGAGGTGCTGATCTGGCAGGACCCGGTCCCCGAGCCCACCCATGCGCCGATCGGCGAGGCGGATGTGGCGGCGCTGAAGGCGCAGGTCCTGGCCTCGGGCCTGACGGTGCCGCAGCTGGTCTCCACCGCCTGGGCCTCGGCCTCGACCTTCCGTGGGTCCGACAAGCGGGGCGGCGCCAATGGCGCGCGCATCCGCCTCGCACCGCAGAAGGACTGGGAGGTGAACCAGCCGGCGCAACTCGCCATGGTGCTGGGCAAGCTGGAGGCGATCCAGGCCGCTTTCAACGCCGGTGGCAAATACGTCTCGATGGCTGACCTGATCGTGCTGGCAGGCTGCGCCGGCGTGGAACAGGCGGCACGCAACGCCGGCCATCCGGTGGAGGTGCCCTTCACCCCCGGCCGCACCGACGCGACGGCGGAGCAGACGGATGTCCACTCCTTCGCCCCGCTCGAACCCAGCGCGGATGGTTTCCGCAACCACCTCAAGACCAAATACAGCCTCACGGCCGAGGAATTGCTGGTGGACCGCGCCCAGCTCCTGACCCTCTCGGCACCCGAGATGACGGTGCTGGTGGGCGGGTTGCGGGTGCTCGGCGCCAATGCCGGCGGGGCGGCGCATGGCGTCTTCACCCAGCGCGTCGGCACGCTGAGCACCGATTTCTTCACCAACCTGCTCGACATGGGCGTGGTGTGGAAGCCGGTGAGCGAGGCGGCGGATGTCTTCGAGGGCCATGACCGGGCGACGGGCGCGGTGAAATGGACCGGCACGCGGGTGGACCTCGTCTTCGGCTCCAACTCGCAGCTTCGGGCGCTTTCCGAGGTCTATGCTTGTGCGGGCAACGAGGCCGCCTTCGTGCGCGACTTCGTGAAGGCCTGGGACAAGGTGATGAACCTGGACCGCTTCGATATGTGAAGCGGGACGGCCCGGGCGTGAAAGCGCCCGGGTCTAGCTGCCCACCTTCAGCGTGCTGGTCAGCCCGCGCAGACACGCCAGGATCGACAACGGCGTGATCTTTCCCGTGCGCGGGTTCTCCACGCTCGGCACATTCTCGATCGTCATGGTCAGCCGCACCTCCTCCGCCTCGACGCGGATGGTGTGGGTGTTGCGGGTCACGCCGGGGTCGGCCCAGATCTCCACCATGGTGCGCGCCGGCCCGATGCCGGCCAGGGCCAGGGCGGCGGCGACATTCACATTGGCCGGAAAACCCTGGGCGGCGTCGAAGGCATTGCCCTTGAACACCATCGTGGCCTCGTTGACCCCCAGGACATCGATGTCGTTCTTCTCCAGGTAGGGCGCCCCCACCAGGCCGCCCGGCGGCTTGCGGGTCTCGATGGTGACGGTCGAGACATGGCCCTCGGCCGCCGCGCGCACCGCATCCAGCCCCAGCAGGGCGCCGGTGGGCACGATGATCCGCGCGCCGGTTTCCTTCGCGCGCTCCACCAGATGCATCCGCGGCAGCAGCGCGCCGCAGGAACTCGGCACGAAGATGCAGCCGGCCTCGATGGCGGCGGTGGCCGCGCGCTCGAAAATCGCCGCCGGCGCCGCCTCGACGATGATGTCGCATTCACGCGGCAGCTTCTCGATGTCCAGGATCAGCGGCCGGTCGCGGAAACCCTTCATGCCGGCCAAAGCTTTCTCCCGGTCGCGCACCGCCACGGCCGCGAGTTTCAGCCCCGGCACGCCCGCATCCAGCGCGCGCGCCAGATGCATGCCAATGGCGCCCAGGCCAACAATGCCGACGGTGAGGGTGTCTGTGCTCATCCGCCCATGTTCAACGGCTGGGCGCGGGAGTAAAGGGGCGCGCCCGTGGCGGAACCGGATGAATCCAATCAGTTGTCGTAAATCCTTCGCGCGTCTGTCACCCTCGCTCGCTTGCTGGCCCTGGCCCAGCCAGTCAAATTCGCCTGGGGCCAGGGTTTGGAAGGGATGGTCGTCCGACCAGGCCCGCAGGCTCGCCGCCCAGCAAGGCAACAAGGAACGCGACATGCAAGTGGATTGGTTCAGGGACATCCTGGTGCCGGTGATCGGCGGCCTGGGCATTTTCATGCTCGGCCTTGAGTTCATGACAACGGGCATCCAGTCGCTGTCGGTCAGCAAGATGCGGAAAGTGCTGGCGAAGGCCGCCGGCACGCCCATCACCGGCCTGGCCGCCGGCACGCTGATCACCGGCGTCATCCAGTCCTCCACCGCCATGACCGTGATGGTCGTGGGCCTGGTCGATGCCGGCGTGCTGGCGCTGCGCCCGGCGATTGCCGTCATCATGGGCGCCAATATCGGCACCACGCTGACCAATGCGCTGATCGCGCTGCCGCTCGGCCCGCTGGGCCTGCTGGTGGGCGGGTTCTTCGCCCTCGTCTGGGTCTTCTCCAATTCCGACAAGGTGAAGAACATCGCGCTCGCCTGCATGGGCTTCGCGCTGATCTTCTACGGGCTGTCGCTGATGACCGGCGGGTTGCGCCCGCTGCGCAACATCCCCGAGGTGATGGAGATCATCCGCAGCCTCAGCGCCGACGGCTACATGAACATCCTCACCTGCGTGGCGGTGGCGGCGATCATCACAGCGCTCATCCACTCCTCCTCGGCCACCATCGGCATCGTCATGGGCCTGGGTGCGGCGGGCGTGCTGAGCTGGGAGACGGCGCTGGCCTTCTCGCTGGGCGCCGATCTCGGCACCACCATCACCTCCTTTATCGCCTCGCTGAACCTCAGCCGGAATGCGAAGCGCGCGGCCTATGCGCACATATCCTTCAACTTCATCGGCGTGGCGATCATGCTGCCGCTCTTCCCCTACATGATCCAGCTGGTGCCGCTGATCGTGGGCGATGTCGGCCGCGCCGTGGTGGTGAACGGGGTCGAGACCTTCCCGCTGGTCCCCGTGGCCGTGGGCGCCTACTCGACCGCCTTCAACGTCTTCAACGTGCTGATCCTCTTCCCCTTCGTCGGCGTCTTCGAACGCGTGCTGATGCGCGTGGGCCGCACCGCCGCCGAGGACATCGAGGATTACAGCCAGGTCAAATACCTCAACGCCGACAACCGCACCGACCTGACCGCGGCGCTGCCGACCATCCAGCAGGAGTTGACCCGCCACCTGCAGGGCACCTCCATCCTGCTCGACATCGCCGAGGGCAAGCCCGGCGTGCCGAAGAAGGCCGAGGACCACTTCACCGCGACCGACATCCTCAGTCGCGAGATCCGCGCCTACACCGCCTCGCTCTTCCAGCCCGGGCAGAGCGAGAAGAGCGCCGACCTGCTGGCCAGCCTGATCGAGGAGGCGGATTTCTCCGCAAGCCTCGGTGAGACGCTGCACCAGATCACCCGACGCATCGAGCGCGATGAATTCGGCGCCGAGGGCCAGGCCATCCTCAACCGCATGCTCGACGAGCTGCGCGAGACGATGGCCGGGCTGATGAAGGCCGAACCCGCCGCCGCCACCGCCGGCATGGCGGATGCGCAGGAGCATGTCTCAGGCATCGAGCAGCTGCGCGCCAACACCCTGGCGCTGGGTGCCGCAACACCTTCGGCCGAGCGCGGCGCCATCCTGGCCCTGCTGGGCAGCGGCGAGCGTGCCTTCCTGCTGATCAGCCGCATCCATGCCGAGCGCCGCTCGGTCGAGCGCAGCCACGACTTGGCGGCGGCGCTGACCACCGCCTGAACCGCCCGCGCCACCCCTTGCGCCCGCAAGGGGTGGTTGCGTTTATTCACACTTGTCGGGGGCCCTCCACTGCCCTTTGCTCGCCGGCATGAACCGTCAGATCGAACAGCGCCTGGACGCCTTCCGACAGCGTTTCGGCATCGAGCTTCCCATCCTTCTCGCCCCCATGGCCGGGGCCTGCCCGCCGGCGCTCAGCATCGCCGTGGCCAATGCCGGCGGGCTTGGCGCCTGCGGCGCCCTGCTGCTGAAGCCCGATGCCATCACAGCCTGGGCGCGGGAGGTGCGGGCGAATTCCAACGGCGCCTTCCAGATGAACCTGTGGGTGCCCGACCCGGCACCGGCCCGCGACGCGGCGAGGGAGGCGGCGCTGGCCGGCTTTCTGGGCGCATGGGGCCCCACCGTGCCGCCCGGCGCCGGTGACGCCGCGCCGCCTGATTTCGCCGCCCAATGCGAGGCCATCCTGGCCGCGGCCCCGCCCATCATCAGCTCGGTCATGGGCCTCTATCCGCCCGACTTCATCGCCCGTCTGAGGTCCGCCGGCATTGCCTGGTGGGCCAATGTCAGCACCCTGGCCGAGGCACGGGCGGCCGAGGCGGCGGGCGCCGACGCTGTCGTGGCCCAGGGCGCGGAAGCCGGCGGCCATCGCGGCTGCTTCGAGGCTGACCAGGCGGAAGCCGGCATGGTCGGCGGCATGGCACTGATCCCGGCGCTGGCCGATGCGCTGAGCATCCCCGTCATCGCCACCGGCGGCATCGCCGATGCCCGTGGGGTCGCGGCGGCGCTCATGCTCGGCGCCTCCGCGGCGCAGATCGGCACCGGGTTCCTGCGCTGCCCGGAGGCCGCGATCGCGCCGGCCTGGGCCGATGCCCTGTCCCGCACGCCACCCGAGGGCACCGCGGTCAGCCGGGCCTTCAGCGGCCGCGCCGGCCGCTCCATCGCCACCGACTATGTCCGGGCCGCGACCGCCCCGGATGCGCCCGCCCCCGCCCCCTACCCCGTGCAGCGCGGCCTGACCCAGGCGATGCGCGACGACGCCACGCGCGCCGGCGATGTGCAGCGGATGCAGGCCTGGGCCGGGCAGTCTGCCATGCTGGCGCGGGCGGTGCCCGCGGCCGACCTCACCCGCGCGCTCTGGGCGGGCGCGCGGGAATGGCTAGGCCAATAGGCTGTCCCACCACCGCGTGGAGCGGAACGGCCACCACCCGGCGGGACGCGGCGTGAAGCCGGCCCGGGCCGCGATCCCGGCCGCCGCCTCGCGCGATTCCTGCTCGGTCATTCCGGGGCCGCTGAGGCGGCGATAGAGCGCCGCCGCCTCGCCCAGCACGCGCTCGCTGATCCGCCCCCGCCGGTCGGCCTGGGAGCGCAGATAGGTCAGGATGTCGCGCTCCACCTCCTGCGGCCGGGCGGTGGCCGAGGCCGCCAGCACCTCCTGCGCCTGGGCCAGCGTCAGCCCATCCTCGGTGATGCCCATCTCCAGCAGGGCGAATTCAGCGCCGCGTTCCAGCGGGCCGGACTGGCTGCGCAGCCGGGCCATCTCCGCCATGCGCGGCGCGGCCGGCGGCGGCGGGCTCGGCTCCAGCACCGGCAGGCCATCCTGGGCGATCACACCCAGGCGAAAGCCCATGGGCACGCAGGAACGGCACGACGGCTGCGTCACGCTGCCATCGAGTTCCATCAGCTTGATCTCGATGGTCAGGTCGGGGTGGCGGGCGCGGATGGCGTCGGCGGCGCCGTTCAGCACTTCGGTGTGGACGCGCAGCTCATCCACCGGGTCATCGGCCAGCCGCCGCCTGGCCCAGAGGTCCATGGCGCCACAATCGCGATGGTTGAGCAGGGTGACGTGGCGGATGCCGTGCAGCGCCCGGCTTGCCGCCAGATTCTCCCACAGCGCCGCCTGCCAGCCAGGCCGGTTCTGATCCACCAGCGCCAGCGCCGCGCCGGCGATGCGCATCTCGCTGTAGCGGTCGGTCCGCCCCAACGCCGCGAAACGGAAGGTGGTGTCATCGGTCAGCCTGGGGTCGATGCAGGAGATGAGGAAAGTGTCGGCCTTGGCCGGCACGGGGCCGATGCTCGAGCTCAATGCGGGACCTCCTCGACATGTTGCACACCGGTCAGACGGTGCATGATGGATGCCATGCTCAGGCCCGCGGTCTGGATGACGACCAGGGTGGACATGGCGGCGATCAGCCAGGTGTTGGGGTCCTCGCGGTCCAGCAGCCCGGCCTCGGCCAGGCCGACGAAGCCGATGCCGCTCAACAGCATGAGGAAAACGACGCCATAGGGCCGCAGCACCGCGATCACCGCCTTCCAGACGATGTAGTGCACGCCCAGCACCGCCACGCCGCAGAACAGCTTCAGCCAGAACATCGCCCAGCCGCCCTCGCCCCCCGGCCAGTGGATCCAGTGCCAGAAGGAGTAGCCGCTGGGATTGTACAGCGAGAAGACGAGCAGCAGGCTGAACAGCAGCCGCGCCACCACCGCTTTCCAGTCATAGCGCGCAGCTGTCATCGCGGCGCCGCCTTCACCGGCAGGGCCGGGGCCGCGCGCCAGCGTTTGCCGCGGCGGCGGTGATGGCGGCGCGGCCTTGCGCCTGCACCGCCGCCTCGGCCACGTCGATCGCCGTCAGCGCCTGCGCCTCGAAGGCCGGACGGTTGAGATTGGCATCGAGGCGGTTGATCATCCAATCCACCCCCCAGGCCAGCCCCATGCCGCCCACCGCCCCCGCGACGACGCCGGGCGTGCCCACCAGCGCATAGCCGAAATAGCTGCCCATCGCCACGACGCTGCCGGCCTCGCTGACCCGCAGGACCAGCGCCCCCAGCCGTGCCGCCAGCGGGCGCATGGAGCGCATGAAGATGGTCTCGGTCCCCGCCGCCTCGGAAAGCCGCTCGGCCGGGTTCAGCCGCAGCGCCAGGTGCAGCGCGGCTGCCAGGGCCGGCTCGCCCGCCTCGGCCGCCAGGGTTTCGGCCAGATGCGCCATATCCGCCTCGAAGCCGCCATCGGTCAGGCTGGGCTGGGTGATGATCTGGCCGAAGGCCTGGCGCACCGGCAGGGCCAGGTCATGCGCCAGCGCCTCGGCCGGAGGCAGCGCCCCCCCCTGCCCGGCCGAACTGCCGAGCTGGGCGACGGCGCGGCCGATGATGCGGTAGGAGGTCACGTAGCTCTGCGTCCAGTCATAGGCCCAGGCGCCGAAGGCCGGCACGCGCATGCGGGCATCGCCGAAGCGCAGCGCCAGGCTGTCCTCCAGCATGCGGTGGCCCAGCGCCTCAAGCCGTGCCGCATCGGCTGTCACGCAGGCCGCGCTTGCATGTCCGGCCAACATCATGGAAAGCAGCAACCCAGCCCAGGCTGCCCGCAGCCCCGAGATGAACCCCAGCCGGAGCGCCCGATGGAAGCCCTGAGCCTGCCTTCGGCCTTCACCAATGCGCTTGCCGCGCTGCTGGTCTTCGGCCTGGCCTATGGGCTGGTTCGTATCGGGACGCTGCAATACAGCCTCATCGCGCCCCCGGACGCCGATGCGGTGCCGCTGCTGCATGTCATGGCCATCGCCGGCGGCGTCTTGCTGGGGGTGCTGCTGCTGGCCAGCCTGTCCTATGGCGAGGATTTCCGGCCGTCGCGCCTCTATGCCGCCGACAGCCCATGGGACATCGGCGTGCTGGAATTCCTTCGCCGCCACGCCCTGCCGCAGCATGCCGCGATGGCTGAGGCATGGCGGGCGCTGTCCGGCGGCGGCTCGGCCTGGCAGACCCTGCCCGGCTATACCGGCGCGGGCCTGGCCGGCTTCGCCGCGGTGCAGGCCCTCTGGCTGTGGCGCGGCCCGGCGCGGCTGCGCGCGGCGCTGGCCACGCTGCTGCTGGCGGGCTGGACCGCGCTGGCGGTGCATTACCTGGCGCATCTGCTGGCCTGGACCGCCACACAGCTGAATTTCTGGCTCTTCGCCCTGCTGCTGGTGTTGTGGCAGCGTTCGCGCCATAGCCCGCGTGCCCAGGCGCATTGAGGCGATCACGCCCCCACGCCCATCAGTTGGAAGAACGGCGCGGGCGAAAGAAAGGGCGGGTCGCCATTGAACGGGAAGGCGAGCTTGCCCGAGACCATCAGCACCACCCCCACGATCAGCGCGATGACGCCGCCCATGGTGTAGTTGACCGCGTTGGTGGCGCTGCCGACGAACCACTGAAAGGCCAGCACAGCCACCGAGACCAGCAGCACCAGGATCCAGATCAAGGTGCCGAAGGTGCGCGAATGCTGTGACAGCCTGGCGATCCGGGCATCGGAGACCTGCGCCACCCAGCCCACCATGTTCTGCGAGAGTGCCTGTTGCGCGGCGTTCAGCGGCTCGACATCGAGAAAGGCGCGGACCAGGCGCTGGAACTCGATATCCGAGCCCGAGCGGTTGTTGGCGGCGAGCATATGCGGCCAGTCCTGCACCGCCACCGCGCCGGCATAGCCGCGGATGGAGGCATACATCTCGGCCCGCTGCGCCGCCTGCGAGGGATCGCCATAGCTCGGCACGCTCAGCGCCAGAAGGTAGAGCCCGCCGGTCTCGTGCTGCAGATTGTCGCGCGAGGTTTGGTAGATGTCCCAGGCGCCAACCAGACTAAGCGCCGCGACCACCGCATAGACCTCCACGATGAAGCTGTACTTGGCGGTGCCCACGGCGGAATTGGCGGTGAGTTCCTGCGGCGTGAAGACGCCCAGGATCACCTGCCCCAGGATCAGGGCAAGAACCAGAGGCACCCCCAGCGAGGCCAGCAGCAGCAGCGGCAGCGGCAAACCGGACAGGAACTGGATGACATCGCCACTCATGAGGGGGGCGCGGCCTCGTTCATCAGGACTCGATCGCGCGGAACCAGCGGCGGGTGCGCAGCAGCAGGCCCGAGCGCTTGGCCTGCACGTCAATCTCCTGCATCAGGCGCTTGACCCGCTTGCGCGCCTCCTCCTCGGTCACCGCGGCGCCGGCACGGCCGCGGTAGAAGGCGGCGGTCTTGTCGAAATCGGGGCGCGAGAGGCGGCCCTGCCGGTCCGACAGGGTCTTGATCAGCTGCAAGGTGGAGGCATCGAGCTCGCTCTGGCTGGCCACCCCCGCCTCCTGCGCCGCGCCGCGCAGCGTCGCCTGTGCGTCGGCCAGGGTCAGGTTGTAGCGCGAGACGCCTTCCTCCAGCAGCTTCATCTCCCGATCATGGTCGAGGAAACGGCGGCCCTGCATGTGCAGCTTCACCAGTTCGGTGAATTGCGCGGGCTGGGGGGTGGTGGTCTCGGTATGGCGCATCATCAGTGTCCTGCTCCCGGAAGCCCGGTTTGTCCTAGAAGGTGGTGGTGGCCCGGCGCAAGGCCGGGGGGGCGGGAAAGTCGGGATCGACGCCACCGGTGCGCGGGTTCTGCATCTGCTGCAGGCGCTGGTTCAGCCGCTCGATGGACCGCAGGATGCGGCTGGCGTCCGGTCCCAGCGGCGCATCGGCGGGGGTGAGGGTGAATTTCACGTAGGGCAGCGGCAGCAACGTCACCGTCAGCTTCTCGACCGAGAAGCCCTGGATTTCATTGGCCTCCAGGATGCCGGCCACGATCATGCGCTGGATCACCGCGAGCGGGCCGGGGTGGCGCCGGGCATGGCGCTCCAGCGCGCGTTCGAGATATTCGCGATCGGCCTCCGACAATTCGCGCGACTGGCCGAATTCCAGCGTCAGGCCGGGGAACAGGCTGATCGTGCTCTCGATCGTCTTCAGCTTGAAGCCGGCGATGCCCATCAGCCAGTTGAAGTCATCCGTCCTGTCGCCCTCGCCGGCGTAGCGGTTGGCAAGCTCCAGGGCGCTCGGGCCCATCCCCACCGATTCCCGCAGCGAGCCCCACCAGCGGCCCAGCCGCTCGCCGAAGGTCTCGCCGGTGGCCAGGTCCTGCAGCGGGACCTGCACCGTGGGTGCGGCGGCATTGCCATTGCTGCCCTGGGCTTGCGCCATCACGGGCAGGGCGAGGCCGAGCGAAAGCGCGGCGGCGGCGAAGAGCTTGAGCATGGCTGTTGATCCTGTCCGGGCTGTCAGCGTGACATCAAGGTCTGGCGAGTGGCGATCATGCGCTGCTGGGCGCGGGCTGCCGGCGCCAGTGGCACAAGCCCGTGCTGGCTGAGCAGACCGCCCGGCCCGCCGGCGGATTCCGACACCGCGTCGCCGGTGAACTCACGAATGCCCCGCACCACACCCACCCCTTGCAGGTTCCGCGAATGATGCCGCTTGGCGTAGAGGTAGATGGTGCGGGTCAGGTCGTAGTCGCCGCTGGCGATGGAGGCGGCGGTGGGGAGCACGCCGTTCAGCGCCACCGGCACCAGATTGCCGCCGCTCTCCAGCAACTGGGCGTAGGAGATGGCGGCGATGGTGCCGGGCGGGCTGGCGAGCAGCGCGGCGGGCACATCGCTGCTCGCCATCTCGCGCACCCGGTCATCGGCGCGCAGCGTGGTGCACTTGGCCACCCGGAAGGCGGCGGAGAAGATCAGCCGCACCGCCTTCACCTCGCGGCAGCCGCCCTCCATCACGAAATCGTTGAACAGGCCGCGGGTGCCCGAACTGCGGTCGGGGATGATGGCACGGATGGGTGTTGCGGGCAGCGCGCCGTTGATCTGCGACCAGGTGTTGGTGGTGTTGGTGCGAAAATCATCCTCCACCGCGAATTCCGCGGCCAGGGCGGCGTAGATCTGGCGGGTTGTGAGGTTGGCCATGGTGTCGCCGCGCCGGGTGGCGATCACCACGGCGCCCAGGCCAAGCTGGACCTCGATGATGTCGGTCACGCCATTGGTCTGGCAGGTATTGGCAACGGCGCGCGGCATGCGCCGGCTGCTGATGGCGAGGTCGGGCGTGTCCACCCCCACCCCGGCGCAGAAGCGTTCGAGTGCCGCGGCGGAGCCGACGATCTCCACCCGCGGGGCCTGACCTTCGACATAGCGGCTGGAGAAGGCCTCCACCAGCGCCTCGGTCACCGAGCGCGAGGAGCCGGAACTGACGATGTGCAGCCCCTGGCGCAGCACGCCGCCGGAGGGGGCGGCGGATGGCGGCTGCGCCTGTGCCGGCGTCCCCGCCAGCACGGCAAACGGCAGGGCGGCCAACAGCAGGGCGGCGGCAAACCCGCCAAGCGGTTTCAGCGGCGATGGCCTGGGTGCGGCGGCGTGCATGGGTAAGCTCCAGAAAATTCTTTTGCGGAGGGTCTGCCGGATCACGGGCGCCTCAACCTGGGGCAGCGCGGTTAAGGGCACGCAAAATCGTCTCCTGCACCGCCTGATCGGCGGCGACCCGGGCGCGAGCCTGGGCCAGCCAGCCGCCGAGCAGGGGCATCAGCGCGGGGTCGAGGGACTCGATGTCGGCCAGCGCCGGGGCGATCATGCCGCGCGCGAGAAGGCGCGAGACATTGGCGATGGTGGCCTGGCTCGGCGGCAGCGGCGGTGGCTCGACCAGGCCGAGGCGGGCGAGCATCCGGCGCGCCACGGCGAGCGCCCAGTCCAGCCAGCCATCATGATCCGCGGCGCGCTCGACGAGTGCGGGCGCGATGGCGAGAAAGCTTTCGCGAAGCTCGCTGGCATTGGGCAGCCCGCGGGAGGCGTGGCTGACCAGCGCGTCGGCCAGGGTGGAAGGCAGCCCGCCCGGCGGAGCGGCGTCGCGCAGCGTCTGCAGCTCGCGCAGATAGGGCCGGCTGGTGCCGAGGGTGACCTGCAGGTGCAGCGCGGCCAGGGCGAAGCGCTCGGCGGCCGCGGCTGGGGTGGCTGGCGCCGGGTTGGATGGCACGGCGGCCGGAACCGGCGCGGCGAGGACGGGGGCCGGAGGCGTAACGTCCCGGGCGGCATTGGCCGTCTCCAGCGCCGAGGTGAGGCGCGCCACCTGCGCCTCCAGCGCCGCGATACGTGCTGCCAGGCGGTTATCCTGCGGCTGAGCCATCGCCGGAAAGGCGACACCCGCCGACAACAAAACAAAACAGCAATGCAACGGCATTTTTTCCAAGGCCAATGCAACGCCTCGCCCTCGCGCGGATTTGAACAGTCGGGAGATCGAAGGCAGCAGTTGCAAGCTTCACCTCGGCATGACGAATGTCAGCCGGACCGGATGTCCTGGCCGGCATTGGGCGATTGAACGGTCACGAACGTTTAGGATCAACATCCAGCCAGCAGTACGCCGCAAAACACGACACTTTGCTGACAATCAGTTTACAATGCTCACCCGGGCCTCAACGGCCGATTATTTGTGTGCAACGGGCCTGCCGCTGCAGCAGATAGGCCGCGCGCACCGCGTCGTAATTCTCCGCCGAGGGTTCGGCCGCGGCGGGGTCGAGTTGCCGGGCGATCAGCAGCGTCGCCGCCTCATCCATCGCCGGCACCGACAGCAGCGTGCTGGCGCCGGGAATGCCGGCCAGGAGAGGCGCCAAGGCCGGGTAGATCAGCCCGCTGCTCAGCGCGATGTCGGCCAGCCCGTCGCGCAGCGTCCGGCCGCCCATCAGCGGCAGCACCACGAAAGGCCCGGCGGGCACGCCCCAGGCGCAAAGCGCCAGGCCCAGATCCGCCGGCGCCACCACCACGCCCTGCTCGGTCGCGCGGTCCACCAGCCCGCCATAGCCTTGGGCGACGTTGATGCCGAAGCGGCGCAGCGAGGTCCAGGCCCGGCCGGCATCCAGCATCGCCGCGTAGCTCAGCGCCGTCACCGGCTCATGCAGGGTGTTGGCCAGGAGGGTGGAGCCCGCCCCGCGCCATTCCGGCGGGATTGGGTTCTGCAGCGGCATGGCGGCGATCAGCGCATCCACGCCCTCCCCCAGCGCCACATTCGCGTTGGCCATGGCGCGGTTGAAGCGGTCCAGCCAGGCTTCCTCGGCGCGCGCAGGCAGGCCCGATAGCGCCAGGCCGAGCAGCAGCAGGGGGGTGAAAAGCCGCCACCTCATGCCCGTGCCCCCAGGGTCCGCGAGGGCAGCGCCGCCACCGCATCGTCGATCCGCCGCATGAAGGCCAGCAGAGGACGATTGTCCCGAAAGCTCAGCATGAAGGCATTCTCCGCAAAGGCATCGCGCAGGTAATGCCCGGTGGGCGTCGGGCAGCCTGCATAGGTGAAGCGCAGAAACTGCACCAGGGCGAAGGAGCGCACGAGATGAACCCCGGCCAGTTCGCTCAGGTAGAAGGTGCTGCCGATCTCGCGCTCGACATGGAAGCCCAGGTTGAGCAGCGAGAAGAACATCCCCTGGCGCTCGATCTCCAGCCGATCGGCCCGCAGCACCAGATGCCCGCCCAGCCCGGTCAGCGCGGCGAGGATGCCGCTGTCCTGGCCATGCGCGGCGCCGGGCGCCGTCACGGGCATGCTGGGTTCCGCGGCCAAGATCATGCAGGCATCATCTCCAAGCCCATCATCGCCGAGACCAGGCCAGTCGCCGGTGATCATCACCTGGCGCTCACCGCCGCTATCAACCCGCAATACGCCATCCCGGCCGCAAGTGCGAGAAATTTATGCTGCATTGCAACCTTGGATTGGGTGAGATGGCGGTAACCCATTTCTGGCGATCAGCCTGGCCACAGCAGCCATTGCGGCGCTCGCCGCGGGGCGCCGGGCGCTTCAGGCAACCACCGCGGTCGCATCGGCGTTTTGGCCCCAGCACAACCCCCAGAGCCACGCCATGCCCCATGTCCAGGTCCTCCATCGCACGGAATACCGCTACAACTCCCCTGTCGGCCTGTTGCCGCACCGCCTGATGATCCGGCCGCAGGACAGCCATGACCTGCGGCTGCGCGACGCGACGCTGGCGGTCGATCCGCCGCCGGCCTCGACCCGCTGGGCGCATGATGTCTTCGGCAATTCCATCTGCCTGCTGGAATGGCCGGCCGATCTGCGGACCGATCATCTGCGCATCGTCTCGGAGCTGGAGCTGACGCATTACCCCTCCGGCCGCGCGCTGCCGCGGGCCACGCTGGAACCCTCGGCCGAGACCTTCCCCTTCTCCTACGACACCGAGGAGGTGCCCGACCTCGCCCGGCTCAGCGAGCGCCACCTGCCCGACCCCAACCGTCTCGTCGATGCCTGGGCGCGGCGCTTCGTGGGGGGTGGCGAGCCGATTTCCACCCTGGCGATGCTGGAGGCCATGACCTTGGCCATCCAGCAGGATTTCACCTATGTCGCGCGCGACGCCGAGGGCACGCAGACGCCGGTGGAGACGCTGGAGCGCGGCAGCGGCACCTGCCGCGACTTCGCCCTGTTCATGATGGAGGCGGTGCGCAGCCAGGGCCTGGCCGCGCGGTTCGTCACCGGCTACCTCTACGATGACAGCACTGGCCACGGCCGCGGTGCCGGCGCCACCCATGCCTGGACCGCGGTCTACCTGCCTGGCGCGGGCTGGGTGGAGTATGACCCAACCAACGGGCTGATGGCCGGGCGCAACCTGTTGCGGATCGCGGTGACCCGCACGCCCGGGCAGGCGATACCTATTGGCGGCGGTTTTCTGGGCGAGCGCGGCGCCTTCGCGGGGATGAGCGTGGATGTGCAGGTGAGCCTGCTGCGGCCGGAGGCGGCGGTGGAGGCGCCGCTTCCGGAACCGCCCACCGTGACGGCCAGCGAGCCGGTGCTGACACCGTAACCACGCCGTCCTCAGGCCGGCACCAGCTCCTGCGCCAGCGCGGCATCCACCTCGGCCAGCAGCGTTTCCAGGTCGCGCGACGGACGCAGATCGGCATCCAGCGCGGCCAGCGCCGCGCCGCCCTCCTCGGTGGGCGCGAAAAGCAGGAAATGCGGCGACATCCGTCGGGTTTCCGCAATGATCCGGGCCAGGCGCTCCGGCCGCAGCCCACCACCCAGAACCAGCAGGGAGAGCGGCACCGGCGCGTCGCCGCGTGGCGCGTTGCCGGCGCGCCAGCCGGCATCGCGCAGCGCCGCGATCGCCATGGCCGCCACCGCCCGATCCAGCGCGCCGCCGGCGGGCAACACCACCACCTCCACCAGCCCGGGCAGCGGCACGTCGACACTCTCCAGCGCGCCGATGAGCGAGCGGGTGGCGCGCAGCGCGAGTGCCGCGCCGTAATCCGCGGCCGGACGGTCGGCCACGATGCGCTCGATGGCGGGCTGAACCAGCCGGCGCAGCGCGGCCCCCTCGCCATCATGCGCCGCCTCCGCGGCCAGCAGCCGGGCGGCGCCGGGGGCATCGCCGGCCAGCAGGCGCTGATAAAAGCGTTCCGGCGGCGAGAGCGGCACGCCATCGCCCAGCAGCACGTCGAACAGCCCGAAGCCCGGCAGATGCCGCCCGGCGATCGCCAGGCAGGCGGTGATCGCCGGCGCCAGGATCAACCCGACCGGCCCCCACAGGGCGGCCCAGAAGATCGAGGAAAGCAGCAGCGCCAGCGGCGTGACCCCGGCCGAGGCGCCATACAGCATCGGCTCGATCACATAGCTCACCACCACATCGACCAGGATGAACCAGGCCGCGACAAGGATCACCATGGTCCAGCCATCGGTGGTGGCGAAGGCCACGAGCAGGGGAAAGATCGCCGCCAGCGGCGCCCCCAGATAGGGCACGAAGCGCAGCGCGAAGCCCAGCACGCCCCAGAGCGGCGCATTCGGTATGCCCAGTGCCCAGAGGCCCAGCCCCATGGTCAGCCCGAAGCCCGCATTGACCGCCAGCTGCATCAGCAGGAAGCGCCCCACCCGCCCCGTCGCATCCTGCATCGCCTGGGTGGTGCGGTGGATCTCGTCCGTGCCCATCAGCCGCAGCGCGCGGTCGCGCACATCCTCGCGGTTGATCAGCAGGAAGGCCATCAGCAGCAGGGTGATGGCGATGATGGCGGCCGGCCCCAGCACGGCGCCCAGCACCTCGAACAAGCCCGAGAACAGCGAGGATTCCGGCCGCATCACGGCCACCGTCGGCGGCGCCGGGGCGTCGGGCTGCACCGACTGGCCCAGGCGATGCAACAGGCGCAAGACCTCGTTGATCGGCCCCGACCCGTTGCTGATCTGTTGCAGCTTGCCGCGCAGCTCGCTCTCATAGCGCGGCAATTCGCCCAGCAGAAGGAAGGCCTGGGTGGCGACCACAGAGAGCACGCCCGAAATCAGCCCGACCACCGCCAGCAGCACCAGGATGACGCTGGGCACGCGCGGCAGCCGCACCCGCTGCATCCAGTCCACCACCGGCAGCGAGGCGACGGTCAGCAGCAGCGCGAGGGCCAGCGGCGCCAGCACCTCGCGCCCGGCGTAGAGCCCATAGATCACGATCCCGACCAGCAGCAGCCGGGTCGCGGCGCGGCCCTCGATCTCGGTCGGTCGGCGGAACGGGGCCATGTTGTCTTCCCAGGGTGATCTGGGGCAAACGCGGCGGGCATGGCCTCGTTTCGCAACCAGCTCGGATTCCTGTCGTTGGCCTTTCCACCCACGAGCCATCCCATGAACCAGCGCGAGATCACGGCGACACCATCGGGCACCAGCCTTCCCGGCCTGTGGGCGCAGGCCTGGGCGGCGGCGACCGGGGACCAGATTTCGGTCGTCTCGGCCGGCTGCGCCTTCTACGCCATGCTGGCGCTGTTCCCGGCGCTGTCGCTGAGCATCGCGCTCTACGGCGTGGTTTTCGACCCGGCGACGGTGGAGCCGCAGCTTATCCTGCTCGAACGCCTGATCCCCGAGAGCAGCCACGCCCTGATCGCCAACCGCATCCGCCATCTCGTCGCGGCACCGCCGCAGAATTTCGGCCTCGGCGCCCTGGTGGGTGGGGCCATTTCGCTGTGGAGCTCGGCGGCGGGGATTCGCGCCATGCTCTCCTCGCTCAACCTGGCGCAGGACCGCAGGGAGCAGCGCGGGCCGCTGACCTTCCACCTCACCGCACTGCTGCTGACCTTCGGCGCCATCCTGGCCGTGATCATGGGTCTCGCCTTCATGGTATTCTGGGCCGCCATCGTGGATATCGTGGGGCTGGCGCCGATCCATGCGCTGATGGTCCGCCTGGGCGGGCTGGTACTGATGATGGCGATGGTGCTGGTGGCCATCGGGCTGCTCTACCGCTTCGGGCCGTCAAGGCCGCCGCCGGGCTGGCGGCTGGTCTCGGCCGGCTCGGCGGCGGCGGCGCTGCTCTGGGCGGTGGCCTCGGTCCTGTTCTCGACCTATGTCCGGCATTTCGGCAGCTATGATGCGATGTATGGCTCCCTGGGCGCGGTGGTGGCGCTGCTGATGTGGTTCTACGTCAGCGCCTATGTGGTGCTGCTGGGGGCGGAGCTGGACGCCGCCATCATCCGCAACGGCCGCGGCCGGGCGGGCTTCGAAACCGGCTGAGCCGGCGCAACCGTTGCGCCACAGGGGTGTTCTCAGGGCAGCCGCAAGGCGTGTCATGAAAGGACATCCGATGAAGACCATTCCCCTCATCCTGGCGCTCTCCCTGCCCCTGCTGGCCTGCGCCAATGCCCAGCTTCCCGGCGTGAGCCGCAACGATCCGCCCGGCAACGCCGCCGAACGCGCGCTGGACCGGGCTGCCGGCACCAACACCTCCGGCGCCTACCCGCTGCAGAGCAATGGCCTGCCCGGCAACCCGCCGGGCACCGCGGCCGGGCGCGCGGTGGATCGCGCGGCGGGCACCAACAATTCCGGGGCCTATCCGCTGCAGAGCGACGGCCTGCCGGGCAATCCGCCGGGCACCGCCGCCGGCCGCGCGGTGGACCGGGCGACGGGTGGTCGCTGAAGCCGGGACTTGGCGTGTGACGGCTGCTGAGCCGGCCGGCACCGCCGCATCGGCCACGCCCGCGGACCTGCCCGACGCGGTGGCCAGGCTGGCCGAGGCCATGGCCGCCGCGGGCTTCGCGGCGCCCGGCCGAATGGCTGGCGGGAGGGGACGGCGCGGGCGGTTTCGCCCGGTCAGCCCGCTATCGCATAGGCGGGCCGGCGCGGGTCCGCCCCCGCCGCCACCAGCCCTCGCTCGGGCAGGCTCAGCACCGCCTCCACCGCGCCGGCCAGCCAGGTGATTTCGGGCCAGTCCTTCACCTCATGCCCGCGCGCCGCCAGCCCCTCGCGCACCGCCTGGGGCACCCGGGCCTCCACCGCCACGCGGTTCGGGAAGTAGTCGAAGGGCGCGAAGCTGGAGGGGAAGGCGTAGCTGGCGAAGCGCGGTGCCTCGATGGCGTCCTGCAACTCCATGCCGAACTGGAAGACGTTCAGCACCACCTGCAGCATGGCCTGGATCTGCACATCCCCGCCGGGCGTGCCGAAGGGCATCACCCCGCCCTCGCGCGTGACCATGATCGCCGGATTGGGCGTCAGGCGCGGCCGTTTGCCCGGCGCGACGCCCGAGGGATGTGCCGGGTCGGGGCGCGACTGGCTGCCGCGGTTCGACGGGATGATCCCCAGGCCCGGCACCACCGGCGCGTTCCACGAGCCGTCGGAGGGGGTGGCGGCGAAGGCATTGCCCCAGCGATCCACCACGGCCACGAAGGAGGTATCGGCCTCGACCATCGGCAGCGCCAGCTCGCTGGCCGGCGGCACATGCAGCCGACCGAGGATGGGCTCGGGCATGGCGGGGTGCGAACGCGGCCCGATCCCCGCCGCCCGCGCTGCGATATGCCCGGGCGACAGCAGCGCCTCGATAGGCACATCGCAGAAATTCGGGTCGCCGAAGAACGCCTCGCGGTCGGCCATGGCCAGCTTCACGCATTCCACCAGCGTGTGGAGATATTCTTCGGAGTTGTACGCCATGCCGGCTATGCCGGCGGCCTCGGCCAGCAGCAGCGCCTCGGTCAGCGCGGGGCCCTGGCACCAGGGGCCGCTGGCGAGGAGTTCGTGGCCGCGCCAGGGCCGGCGCACCACCGGCTCGATCGGGCTGCGGAAATTCGCCAGGTCGTCGCGCGAGAGCCAGCCGCCCTCGTCGCGCTGGTGCGCCACGATCGCGGCGGCGATGTCGCCGCGGTAGAAGGCCGCGTGCGCGGCGGCCAGCCCAGCCTCGCGCGTGCCTGCCGCGCGGGCCTCGTCAGCCATGTATTGCAGAGTGCGGGCGAGGTCGGATTGCACGAAGCGCTCACCCACCTCCGGCACGCGCCCGCCGGGCAGGAAGATGGCGCGGTTGCTCTCCCAACGTTCGTATTCGGCGCGGTGGCCCAGGATGCTCTCGCGCAGCAGCGGAAACACCGCGAAACCCTCGCGCGCGAAGCGGATGGCGAATTGCGCGACCTCCTCGAAGCGCCAGCTGCCGTGGCGCTCCAGCGCGGTGATCCAGGCATCGGGGGCGGCGGGCACCACGGTGCGGCGCACGCCATTGGGGATTTTCCCGCCATGCTCGCGCATGAAGACATCGGCCGGCAGGGCGCGCGGCCAATGGCCGAGGCCCGCGATGCTCTCGACCCGGCCATCGGCAAGCCGGATCAGGATGGGTGCCACACCCGCCACATTCACCAGGTCGGGCAGCAGCACCCCCAGCGCCATGCCGGCGGCGCAGCCGGCATCGATGGCGTTGCCGCCATTCTCCAGCACCGTGATGGCGGCGGTGCTGGCCAGGTAATGGCCGGCCGAGACGGCGTGGGTGGGGCCGTAGACAGTGGGGCGCATGGCGGCTCTCCGGGCTGAAAGCGGCAGCCTACAGCATCGCGCGGGGGCTGGAAGCGGCCAGGTTGTCCACCCACCGCTTCTGGCGGAAGCTCCGGTGATGGAAGAAACACCCGTCCTCATCAGCCGCGACCCACGCGGCGTCGTCACCGCCACCCTCAACCGGCCACGCTACGGCAATGCCTATAATGGCGCGTTGCTGGAGGCGCTGATCGCCGGCCTGCGCGAACTGGCGCCCGATCCCGGCGTGCGCGCCCTGGTCATTCGCGGCGCGGGAAAACATTTCCAGGCCGGCGCGGACCTGAACTGGCTGGCCGAGGCGGCGGATTACCCGGCCGAACGCGCCTTCGCGGCTTCCATGGGCACGGTCACGGCCATGCAGCTGCTCAATGAATTCCCCAAGCCCACCTTCGCGCTGGTGACAGGCGCCTGTTTCGGCGGTGGTGCGGGCATGGTGTGCTGTGTGGATGTGGCGCTGGCCACGCCGGACGCGCATTTCGGGCTGACCGAGGTGCGGGTGGGCGTCTCGCCCTCGCCCATCTCCACCCACATGGTCAACGCCATGGGGCTGCGCCACACCCGCCGCTACGCCCTGACCGGCGAGCGCTTCGATGCCGCGGAGGCGCTGCGAATCGGCCTGGTGCACGAGGTGGTGGCGGCGGAGGCGATCGAGGCCCGACTCGCGCATATCCTGGACGAGACCATGCTGAGCGGCCCGACCGCCATGGCCAACACCAAGGACAGTTTTCTGGGCGCCAATGGCCTCAAGCTGGATTCGAGGCAGATGGCGCAGCTCGGGCATGAGAGCTGGACCCAGCGCGGCAGCGCGGAGGGCCGGGAGGGGCTGGCCGCTTTCCGCGAAAAGCGGCGGCCCTCCTGGTACATGCCACCGACAAGGGACTGAGTCATCCACAGACGTCGTCATCGAAGCTTCACGTTACTGAAATGGAGACGACTTTCAGCTATCATAGAAGCAGGGCGCCTTGGGGGCATCGATACACCCCCAATCACACAACCCCGGAGAGAACCCCGTGCAAAACGGTTTCAACCGTCGCTCCCTCATGCTGGGCGCTGCCGCGCTTCCCATGGCCGCCGCCGCGCCTGCTTTCGCCCAACAGGCCACCATCACCGGTGCCGGCGCATCCTTCCCCCGCCCGGTCTATGAGCGCTGGGGCCAGGCCGCGCGTGAGGCGCTGAACATCACCCTGAACTACCAGTCCATCGGCTCGGGTGGCGGCATCAACCAGATCACCAACCGCACCGTCGACTTCGGCGCCACCGACGCGCCGCTGCCCGCCGCCCAGCTGGCCGAGCGCAACCTGGTGCAGTTCCCCACCGTCATGGGCTCGGTCGTGCTGATCGTGAACCTGCCCGGTGTTGCCGACAACGCGCTGAAGCTGACCTCGGAAATCCTGGTCGACCTCTTCGCCGGCCGCATCACCCGCTGGAACGATCCGCGCATCGTCGAGGCGAACCGCGAGATCCGCATCCCCAACCTGCCTGTCTCGCCGGTCTATCGCGCCGACGCCTCCGGCACGACCTTCGTCTTCACCACCTATCTGAGCCGGATCTCCGAGGCCTGGCGCACTGGCCCCGGCGCCGCCACCTCCGTGCAGTGGCCGGTCGGCAACGGCGCCCGCGGCAATGAGGGCGTGGCCAACGCCGTGCGCAACACCCCCGGCGCCATCGGCTACACCGAGAACGCCTATGCCACGGTGAACCGCCTGGTCACCACGCAGCTGCGCAACAAGTCCGGCCGCTTCGTGCAGCCCACCCTGGCGACCTTCCAGGCCGCCGCCAGCCTGGCCGACTGGAACAAGCCGGGCCTGGCCGCCGACCTCGTCGACCTCAGCGGCGACGATGTCTGGCCGATCGTCAGCCCGACCTTCATCCTGCTGCCGACCAACCCGGTGGCCGACCGGGTCGAGGGCAGCCGCAACACCATGCGGTTCTTCGACTGGACGATGCGGACCGGCGGCGATGCCGCCCGCCGCCTGGAATACATCCCGCTGCCCGAGGCAGTGCAGGGGCTGGTCCGCGCCAGCTGGTCCGCGGTGCGCGATCCCTCGGGCCGTCCGATCACCTTCGCCTGAGCTTGCTGACGGGGGCGGCTTCGGCCGCCCCCCCATTGCCCTGATCCAGGAATAACGCGTGTCAGACACCTCCCTGCCCCAGGCCTCCGCGCCACCCGCCACCCGCCGGACCATCGGCAGCGCCGGCGACACCCTCTTCGAATGGCTTTGCCGTGGCGCCGGCCTCTTCGTCCTGCTGCTGCTCGGCGCCATCATTCTCACGCTGTTCATCGGCGGGCTGCCGGCCTTCCGCGAATTCGGCTTGCAGTTCCTCTGGAGCAGTGACTGGAACCCGGTCGAGGGGCGGGAGAGCTATGGCGCGCTGGTGCCCATGCTCGGCACCATCGTCACCTCCATCCTGGCGATCATGCTGGGTGTGCCGGTGGCCTTCGGCATCGCCTTCTTCCTGACCGAGCTCGCCCCCCAATGGGTCCGCAGGCCAGTCGGCACCGCGATCGAGCTGCTGGCCGCCGTGCCGTCGATCATCTTCGGCATGTGGGGCCTCTTCGTCCTCGTGCCCTTCGTGCAGAACTACATCCAGCTGCCCTTCGGCGAGACGCTGGGCGCGCTGCCGATCGTCGGCGTGATCTTCGACAGCAACAATTTCGCCGGCACCTCGATCTTCGCGGCCGCCATGGTGCTGGCCATCATGATCCTGCCCTTCATCGCGGCGACGATGCGCGACGTCTTCAACCAGGTCCCCCCGGTCTACAAGGAAAGCGCCTATGGGCTGGGGGCGACGCGCTGGGAAGTGATGAAGGGCGTGGTGCTGCCCTATACCCGCATCTCGGTGGTCGGCGGCATCATGCTCGGCCTGGGCCGGGCGCTGGGCGAGACGATGGCGGTCACCTTCGTCATCGGCAACGCCAACCGCATGGCCAGCTCCATCTTCGACCCGTCGACGACCATCGCCTCCGTCGTCGCCATGGAATTCCCGGAAAGCCTGATGGGCAGCCTGAAGCAGTCCTCGCTGCTGGCGCTGGGCTTCCTGCTGTTCTTCATCTCCTTCGTGGTGCTCGCGGTCTCCCGCTGGCTGCTGCGTTCCCGCCTGAAGTGAGCCCGCCGCCATGAGCGCCACCATCGTCTCCACCCCCAGCTTCCACAAGCGCGACCCGGCCATGGCCGCCGCACTCAACCGGCGCCGGCGTTTTGTCGACGGCCTGGTGCGCTGGCTGTGCATCATCGCCACCGCGGTGGGCCTTTTCTTCCTGGCATCCATCCTGCTTACGCTGATCCTGCGCGGTATCAGCTCGATCAGCATCATCACCTTCACCACCGAGTTCCGCCCGACCACCTATGGCGACCCGACGGCCGAGACCGGCGGCCTGTACCACGCCATCATGGGCACGCTGGTGCAGACCGCGATCGGCACTGGCGTGGGCACGCCCATCGGGCTGCTGGTAGGCACCTACCTGGCCGAATATGCCCGCAACTCGGCACTGGGCAACGCCGTGCGCTTTGTCTCCGACGTGCTGCTTTCCGCCCCCTCCATCCTGGTCGGGCTTTTCGTCTATCAGCTGGTGGTGCTGCCGATGGGCGGCTTCTCCGGCATCGCCGGCGGCGCGGCACTCGCCATCCTCGTCATCCCCGTGGTCGTGCGCACCACCGAGGACATGCTCCAGCTCATCCCCAACACGCTGCGCGAGGCGGTGGTGGGGCTGGGCGCGCCGAAATGGAAGATGGTGACGCTGGTCTGCTGGCGCGCCGCACTCTCGGGCATCGTCACCGGCATTCTGCTCGCAACCGCGCGCATCACCGGCGAGACGGCGCCGCTGCTGCTGACCAGCTTCGGCAACAACGTCACCAGCTTCAACCTGGGCAACGCCATGGCCAGCCTGCCCATCGCCATCTACCAGCAAGCCAATTCCGGCTTCCCCGACCTGATCGACATCGCCTGGGCCGGCGCGCTGATCGTCACCTTCGGGGTGCTCGCCATCAACATCGTCGCCCGCCTGCTGCTCGCCGGTCGGAAGTGAGGGAAAACCAGATGTCTTCGACCGAAACCACCCAGCCCTCCAGCTTCGGCGGCATGGAGGCGCGCTCAACCGCGGCGCTGAACACCACCGCCCGCATCTCCGTGCGCAATCTCGACTTCGTCTACGCCCCGGGCGGCAAGAAGGCGCTGATGGGCATCAATTTCGACCTGCCCGACCGCCAGGTGACCGGCATGATCGGCCCCTCCGGCTGCGGCAAATCCACCCTGCTGCGCGTGCTCAACCGGATGTACAGCCTCTACCCCGGCCAGAAGGCGACGGGCGAGGTGATGATGGACGGCAAGAACCTGCTGGACGACGACACCGACATCAACGGGCTGCGCGCGCGCATAGGCATGGTCTTCCAGAAGCCCACCCCCTTCCCCATGACGATCTACGAAAACATCGCCTTCGGCGTGCGGCTGCACGAGAAGCTGTCGAAAAGCGCCATGGATGAGCGGGTGGAGTGGGCGCTGAGCCGCGCCGCCATCTGGGGCGAGGTGAAGGACCGGCTGCAGACCAACGCCATGGGCCTCTCCGGCGGCCAGCAGCAGCGCCTGTGTATCGCCCGCACCATCGCGGTGCGGCCCGAGGTGATCCTGTTCGACGAACCCACCTCGGCGCTCGACCCGATCTCCACCTTGAAGATCGAGGAGCTGATCGACGAACTGAAGCGCGACTTCACCATCGCCATCGTCACCCACAACATGCAGCAGGCGGCACGCTGCGCCGACCAGGTGGCGTTCTTCTACCTCGGCGAACTCATCGAGATCGCCCCCGCCGCGCAGCTTTTCACCAACCCTGCCCAGGCGAAGACGCAGGAATACATCACCGGCCGGTTCGGCTGATCCAGGACGAGCGAATGCCCAGCACAGAATCACCGACCCATATCGTGCGCAGCTACGAAGAGGAACTGAAACGCCTGCGTGACATGATCGCGCGCATGGGCGGGCTGGCCGAACGCCAGGTGGCCGATAGCGCGACCGCGCTGATCCGCCGCGACACCGAACTCGCGGCCGAAGTGGTGTCGCGCGATGAGGCGCTGAACGTGCTGGAGCGCGAGATCGAGGCCTTCTGCGTCAAGTTGCTGGCACTGCGCCAGCCGATGGCGGCCGATCTGCGGCTGATCGTGGCCTGCATGAAGATCAGCTCCGACCTCGAGCGCATCGGCGACTACGCGCGCAACGGCGCCAAGCGCGCCATCGTCATCTCGGGACAGCCGCAATTCGCCAGCCTCAACGGCTTCTCCCGCCTGGCCCATCTGGTGCAGGAAAACCTCAAGGGCGCCATCGACGCGCTGGTCAACAATGACGTGCTGCGCGCCGACGAGGTCTGGGCCGCCGATGAGCCGGTGGACGACATCTACAACGGCATCTTCCGCGAGTTGCTGACCTTCATGATGGAAGACCCGCGCAACATCACGGCGGCCACGCACCTGCTGTTCGTGGCGAAGAATCTGGAGCGCGTGGGCGACCACGCGACCAACATCGCCGAGCGCGTCCACTACGCCGTCAGCGGCAGCAACCTGCCCGATGAGCGCCCGAGATCCGATTCCTCCGCCTATGCCGTCGTCCGCACACCTGAGTGAAGGGAGCAGCCCGCATGCCCGAAGGTTTTCCCGGTATGGCCAAGCCGACCATCCTGGTCGTCGAGGACGAGGCGCCGCTGCTGACGCTGCTGCGCTACAATCTCGAGAAACAGGGATTTCGCGTCGAGGAGGCGACGGATGGGCAGGAAGCCCTGCTGCGCGTCTCCGAAAGCAAGCCCGACCTGGTGCTGCTGGACTGGATGCTGCCCTCGCTCTCGGGCATCGAGGTCTGCCGCCAGATCCGCCGGCGCCCGGCGACGCGCGACCTGCCCGTGATCATGGTCACGGCCCGTACCGAGGACCAGGACGCGGTGCGCGCGCTGGACATCGGCGCCGATGACTACATCACCAAGCCCTTCGCGGTGGAGGCGCTGCTGGCCCGCATCCGCGCGCTGCTGCGCCGCTCCGGCTCGGTGCCGACCAAGGGCACGCTGGTCTTCCTCGACCTCAGCATGGACCAGGACGCGCATCGCGTGGTGCGCAATTCCCGACCGCTGCATCTCGGCCCCACAGAATATCGCCTGCTGGAATTCTTCCTGCTGCACCCCGGCCGCGTCTTCTCGCGCGAACAACTGCTCGACGCCGTCTGGGGCCGCGACATCCATGTCGAACCGCGCACGGTGGACGTGCATATCCGCCGGCTGCGCAAGGCAGTGAACGCCGATGGCGAAGCAGACATCATCCGCACCGTGCGCAGCGCGGGCTACGCGCTGGACCTGGAAGAGGCCTGATCGCGGCGGGCGGGGTGGCGCGGGCTGCCCTGGGGAAGGCGCTGCCTTCCCCAGACCCCATCCGCAAGGTGCCAGGGGCACCTTGACCGCCGTGGAATAAAGCCTGGGTGAGGGAGGGGGCGGCGAGGGCTTGCCGCCTGCGACACCTGCCCAGCCCCCTCCCTCACCCAGGCTTTCTCATGGGATCAAAGGGCCTTTCGGCCCTTTGCGGATGGGTTTGGGAAGGCAGCGCCTTCCCAGGCGCCACCCACGCCACCTTACCCCACCGCGATCTGGGTATAGTCCTGAAACCAGCTCCGCGCCTGCACGAAGCCGCGGCAGCGCGGGCTCAGCGCGCGCGGGTTGAGGTCGTGCACCACCGCCAGCAGCGCCGCTTCCTCGATCAGGGTATTGTGCAGCTGGCCCATCGCCGCGTTCTGCGCCGCCGGTTCGAAGCTGTTGCGCACCACGCGCAGCTGCGCGTCCACCGCCGGCGAATTGTAGTAGCCCCAGTTGATGCCGCGCGGGTTGGCCAGCTGGCTGTCATAGATCACCCAGCCGGTATTCGGCTCCATCGAGGGGATGGCGACGTTCATCGCATGCGCCCCGCGTGAGGCGGGGTCACGCGCGCCGGCGCGCATCTGGTTGATGGCGGTGGCGAAATCGACGGGCAGGAAGGTGACGTCGAAGAAGGCCTCGCGCAGGCCGGCCTGCACCGCCTCGTTCATCGGCTGGGGCACCATCTGGCCGCCGCCGGAAATCGGCATGATCGTGCTGATCGCGCAGCGGCGGGTGGCGGAATAGCCTGCCGCCATCATCAACCGCCGCGCCTCCGCCACGTCGTGCCGCAGGCGGAAGGAGGGGTTGCCGAACCAGGGATCATCGGGCGTCACCTTGCCGCGCGCGGGCTGTGCCGCGCCCGAGAGCAGCGCCACGATGCCGTCGCGGTCCACCGCGAGGTTGGCGGCCTGCCGGACCCGGATATCGGCGAAGGGCGAGCCTTCGTTCACATTCAGCCGCCAGGCCCAGATATGCGGATAGGTGTTCTGCACGATCTGGAAGCGCGCGGCGCGCAGTGGCGCTATGCTGTCGGTGGAGAGGCTTTCCACCACATCGATCTGCCCCGCGCGCAGGCCGGCCACGCGGGCCGGCGCATCGGGCACCGGCAGCAGCACGGTGCGCGGCGCTTTGGGGATGCGCCGCTCGTCCCAATAGTCGCGATTGGCCTCAAGCTCCGCGCGCTGGCGTGGCGTGATGGAAAGCACCTTATAGGGGCCGGTGCCGGAAGGGTTCATGGCAAAGCGCTGCCAATCGCCACCCATGGCCCGCCAATGGCTGGGGGAGGCGAACCATACAAAGGCGAGCTGGAAGGGCAGCGTCGCATCCGGCTCACGCGTGGTGAGCGCAATGCGGTGGGTGTCCAGCTTCTCCCAGCCCGCGATGCCGGTGGCGCGGCCGCGCACCAGGCCCGAGCGCGTGCCCTCGAATTGCGGCGCCGCGGTGGTGAAGATGCTGTCGAAATTCCAGATCGCGGCATCGGCGTCGAAGGGCGAGCCGTCATGGAATTTCACGCCCTGGCGCAGTTCGATGATCCAGCGCCGGCGATCGGCCTCATCGACGCGCCAGGATGTCGCAAGGCCGGGCATCAGCCCCGAAGGCGCGTCGGCGCGCGAGAGGTCCCAAAGGGCCAGGCTGTCATAGACGAAATAGGAGCCGAAGCGCACGCCCTCGAATCCCGCCTCCGGCCCGCCCCACATGCGCGGGACATCGCCGATGGACATGGCGATGCGCAAGGGCTGGGCGGATTGCGCCTCGGCCTCGGACGCGCCGAGTGCTGTGATGAGGGCGGGGGCGGCAAGGATGGCTCGGCGTTGCATGCGTCTCTCCCTGGAGTTCATGGAGGGCAAGCAATCTTCATGCCGGGGTCAGATGGCGACGCGCACCCCCAGCTCCACCACCCGGTCCGAGGGGATGCGGAAAAACTCCGTGGCCGGCACGGAATTGCGGCTCATCAGCCGGAACAGCCATTGCTGCCAGGGCCACATCTTCGGCACCGCCGCCTGGACGATGGTTTCGCGGCCCAGGAAGTAGCTGGCCTGCATGGTCTCGAAGCGGATCAGGCCGGCGGCGTTGAGCGTCTCCAGCTCCTTCGGCACATTCGGGCTTTCCTGGAAGCCGTAATGCAGCAGCACGCGGTGGATGTTGGGCGCCAGCTCCGTCACCTCCCGCCTGCGTTCGTCGCCGATCATCGGCACATCCTCGTTCAGCACGGTGACGAAGAGCACGCGCTCATGCAGCACCTTGTTGTGCTTGAGGTTGTGCAGCAGGGCGCCGGGCAGGAAATCCTTCTCGCCGGTCATGAAGATGGCGATGCCGGGCACGCGGATGGTGCGGCTTTGCGGCAGCCGGGCGATGAAGGATTTCAGCGGCAGGCTGTCCTGCCGGAAGCGCGCGAAAAGCAACTGCCGGCCCTGATACCAGGTGATCATCAGCCCGGCGGTGAAGATGCCCAGCAGCAGCGGCACATAGCCGCCATCGGGCACCTTCAGCGCGGTGGCGATGAAGTAGATGGCATCCAGCAACGCCAGTGGCACGAACACCGCCGTGACCTTCAGGGTGGACCAGCCGAAATGGCGGTGCAGCACCAGCACCGCCAGGATGGAGCTGGAGATGAAAGTGCCGGTCACCGCGAAACCATAGGCGGCGGCCAGGCTGTCGGAATTCTTGAATTCCAGCACCAGCACCAGCACGCCGATCAGCAGCGCGAGATTGACCTGCGGCAGGTAGATCTGCCCCTCCTCGGTGCTGGAGGTGTGGTGGACCACGAGGCGCGGCAGCAGGCCGAGCTGCACGCATTGACGCGCCACCGAGAAGGCGCCGGAGATCATCGCCTGTGACGCAATGACGGTGGCGGCGCAGGCCAGCAGCACCAGCGGCAGGCGGCCCCATTCGGGGGCGAGCAGGAAGAAGGGGTTCTCGATCGCCGAGGGGTCGCGCAGCAGCAGCGCGCCCTGGCCGAAATAGTTCAGCGCCAGCGCCGGCAGCACATAGACCAGCCACATCAGGCGGATGGGCCGGCGGCCGAAATGACCCATATCGGCGTAAAGCGCCTCGGCCCCCGTCACCGCCAGCACCACGGCGCCCATGGCGATGAAGGCGGCGAATTTGTAATGCGCGGCGAAGGCCAGCGCATAGGTTGGGGAGAGCGCGGCCAGCACGCCCGGATTATGCGCGATCTCGATCAGCCCCAGCACGCCGATGGTGGCGAACCACAAGGCGCAGATCGGGCCGAAGAACACGCCCATCAGATGGGTGCCGCGATACTGCACGGCGAAGAGCGCCAGCAGGATGGCCAGCGAAATCGGCACCACGGCATGCTCGAAGACCGGGTCCACGACCTTCAGCCCCTCGACCGCCGAGAGCACGGAGATGGCCGGCGTGATCACCCCATCGCCGAAGAACAGCGCCGCGCCGATGATGCCGATGACCACCACCGCCCAGCGGCCGCGGGTGGTCGTGGTGGTGCGCAGGGCCAGCGCCATGAGCGCCAGGATGCCGCCCTCGCCGCGATTGTCGGCCCGCATGATGACCATGACGTATTTCACGGTGACCGTGAGCATCAGCGCCCAGAAGATCAGGCTGAGCACGCCCAGGATCTCCCAGCGCTCGATCCCGCCCTCCTCGAAATGCAGCAGCGAGGCGCGCAAGGCGTAGAGTGGGCTCGTGCCGATATCGCCATAGACCACGCCCAGCACACCCAGCGCCGCGGCTGCCGTGAGCTTGCCATGGCCATCATGCGCCGTGGCCGGTGGTTCCAGGGGGGCGGGGGCGGCCGGTGCTGTGTCGCTCATGGTGGCGCGCAGCATACGCGCTTGGCGGCCGGATTTGCACTGCCTCCTCCGCAATTACCGCGGTGGCGCGCATCTCTGCGGCAAGGGAGAGGGCTCACACGCGGCCCTGGGCCATGCGCGCGGTGGCGACGAAGCTGCGCGGTTGGTCCACCCCGCCCCAGGCCGCCCGCAATGCGCGTTCCAGCCTGGCGCGGTCGGCGGCGGGAAGGGCGACGAGAAAGGCCCCCATCATCCCCTCGCCGGCCAGCCAGGGTTCGTACCAATCGGCGAAGCTGCGCAGCTCCTGCCGGATGGTGAGGTCCTGCTCGCTCACCTCGCGCAGGCCCGCCTGGCGGAACAGCGCGCCGAGGCGGCCCGGGCTGCCGATCGGCGTCCCGCCCCAGTGCCGGCCACGCCAGGCGGCGGCCTGCGGCAGGATGGCCGCGGCGGTGTCGGCGAAGAGGCGGAGGAAGGGAAAGCCGCCCCAGAAATCCCACATCGCCGTGGCCACCAGCCCGCCCGGGCGGGTCACCCGGGCCATCTCCGCCACGGCCTGCGCCGGGTCGGGCACGAATTGCAGCACCAGCAATGCGAGTGCGGCATCCTGGCTGGCATCGGGCAGGTCGAGCGCCTGGATATCGCCGGTGGCGAAGCGGGCCAGGGGCAGCCGCGCCCGCGCGGCGGCGATGAAGGCGGGCGAGGGATCGATGCCGGTCAGCCGCAACGCCGGGTGCCGGGCATGCAGGGCCGCGGAGAGCGCACCGGTGCCGCAGCCGGCATCGAGGATGTCGCCCTCTTCCGGCCACGCCACGGCGTCCAGGAAAACCTCGGCCAGCATACGGCTCCAGCGGCCCATGCCCCGCTCATACGCATCGCCGTCGCGGGCGACGTAGGTCACCCCGCTCGGGTGTAGCGGAAGTCGCAATGGCTGCTGCCGCCCATGATGGTCTGGGTGCGGGTCAGCTTCAGCTTCGGGTCGTAGCCGGTGCAGAAGGCGCCATCGCGGTTGCAGGAGAGGATGGCGCCGAGCTTGCCCAGCCCCATCTCACGATAGGTTTCGGCGTAGCGGCAGCGCTTGACGTTGAAGTGGAAGGTCTCCGCGGTCTTTTCCAGCACCTCGATCTCGAGCGCGTTGTCCTTGGTCCAGCGCGGCAGAATCTCGGAAAAATGCTCGATGCCCGGGGTTGGCGTTTCCGCGGCGGCGGCCGCACCGGCCTGCTCGGCCAGCTTGATGATGGCGCGTTCGAGGATGGCGGTGGCGCGGTCCTCGCCGATCTCCGCCGCCATCTCCTCGAAAACTCCCCGGGCGAAGGCGGCCTCGATCCGCCTTTGCGAGAGAATCCCTATGGCGGGCTCAGTGGCCACGCAGGATCTGGCTCAGGAAGAGCTGCAACCGCTCGGTCTGCGGGTTCTCGAAGAGGCTGACGGGTTCGCCGGATTCGACGATCTCGCCCCGGTCCATGAACACCACCCTGTCCGCCACCTGCCGCGCGAAGCCCATCTCATGGGTGACGCAGATCATGGTCATGCCGGTCTCGGCCAGCATCACCATGGTGTCCAGCACCTCCTTGATCATTTCGGGGTCGAGTGCCGAGGTGGGTTCGTCGAACAGCATGATCTTGGGCTTCATGCACAGCGCGCGGGCGATGGCCACGCGCTGCTGCTGGCCGCCGGAAAGCTGGCCGGGATATTTCTTCGCCTGCTCGGGGATGCGCACCCGGGCCAGGTACTCCATCGCCAGCTCCTCGGCCTCGCGCTTGGGCATTTTGCGGACCCAGATCGGCGCGAGGGTGCAGTTTTCCAGAATCGTCAGGTGCGGGAAGAGATTGAAGCTCTGGAACACCATGCCGACTTCGCGGCGGATGGCGTCGAGGCTCTTGAGGTCATCGGACAGCTCGATGCCATCGACCATGATCTTGCCCTGCTGGTGCTCCTCCAGCCGGTTGATGCAGCGGATCATGGTGGATTTGCCCGAGCCGGATGGGCCGCAGACCACCACGCGTTCGCCGAGCGCCACGTCGAGGTTGATGTCGCGCAGCACATGCAGCGCGCCGAACCATTTGTTGACGCCGGCCAGCGAGATGGCCGGCGGCGCATCGGTGCGGACGGAGGAGTGGAGGTGTTCGGCAGCGCTCATGTGGGGTCTCCGGAAGTGCGGCGCATCAACGACGGCGCCCGCGGTTGAGTTCGGTTTCCAGCTTCGAACTGTAGCTGCTCATGGCGAAGCAGAAGACGAAGTAGATCAGGCCGATGGTGACATAGACCTCGACCGCGAAGCCCTGCCACATCGGCTCGATAATGGCGGTCTTGCCTGCCGTCAGCAGGTCGAAAATACCAATAATGAGGACGAGGCTGGTGTCCTTGAAGAAACCAATAAAAGTGTTGACCAGCGGCGGGATGACCAGCCGCAGCGCCTGCGGCAGGATGATGAAGGCGGTTTTCTGCCAGTAGCTGAGGCCCAGCGCGTCGGCCGCCTCATACTGGCCCTTGCTGAGCGCCTGCAGGCCCCCGCGCACCACCTCGGCCAGATAGGCGCCGGCGAAGAGGATGATGGCGATCTGCGCGCGCAGCAGCTTGTCGATGTTCATGCCCTCGGGCAGGAAGAGCGGGAACATGACGGAGGCCATGAACAGCAGCGAGATCAGCGGCACGCCGCGGATCAGCTCGACATAGAGCACGCAGAGCGCCTTGATCGCCGGCAGCTTGGAGCGCCGTCCCAGCGCCACCAGGATGGCCAGCGGAAAGGCGAAGGCCAGGCCGAAGGTGGCCAGGATCAGGGTGATCGGCAGCCCGCCCCAACGGTCCTGCGGCACGAAGGCCATGCCCAGCACGCCGCCCCACATCAGCAGCGCGATCACCGTCAGCGTGGCGGCCCAGATCAGCACCAGCTCCTTGCGCCAGAAGCGCCGCATGGCCGAGACGATGTAGAGGCCGATGAAGAGCAGGCAGACCAGCGCCGGGCGCCAATGCTCCTCATAGGGATAGGTGCCGAAGAGCATGAAGCGATGCTTTTCGGTGATCACCGCCCAGCAGGCGCCCAGGCCCTTGTTGTCGCGGCAGGAGGAGGTGTCGGGCCGGCCGGCGGCGTCGTTGGGCACGTTCCAGATCGCGTTGACGAAGGCCCAGTCAACGAAGCCGATGAGGTACTTCACGATGAAAAAGGCAAGGGCGATGGTGACGATGCTGTTCAGCCAGGAGCTGAACAGGTTGGCGCGTGCCCAGCCCATCCAGCCCGTGGTCAGCGCCGGGGCCAGGCGTTCGGGAGCGGGGACCCGCATGGTGTCTGTGGTGATGCTCATGGCTCAGCGCTCCACCAAGGCTATCTTGGAATTATACCAGTTCATGAACAGCGAGATGCTCAAACTGATCGTCAGATAGACCAGCATGATGACGGCAATGCCCTCGATCGCCTGGCCCGTCTGGTTCAGCGTGGTGTTGGCGATGGAGACGATGTCCTGGTAGCCGATGGCCACCGCCAGCGAGGAGTTCTTGGTGATGTTGAGGAACTGGCTGGTCATCGGCGGGATGATCACCCTGAGCGCCTGCGGCAGCACGACGAGGTTCATCACCCGCCCGCGCGGCAGGCCCAGCGCCTCCGCCGCCTCCCACTGGCCCTGGTTCACCGAGAGAATGCCCGCGCGCACGATCTCGGCGATGAAGCCCGCGGTGTAGAGGGTGAGCCCGAGCAGCAGGGCAAAGAATTCCGGGCTGACGGTCAGCCCGCCCGAGAAATTGAAGCCGCGCAGGGCGGGGATGTCGGGGGTGAAGGGCGCGCCCATGAAATACCAGGCCCCCAGCGGCACCACCAGCATCATGATGACAGCGGAAGGCCAGACCGCGCGCGGCTGGCCATCGGCCATCTGCTTCGCCCGCGCCGCCTTGTGGAAGAAATAGGTGCCGATGGCGCCGATCACCACCAGCAGCAACGCCCAGCTGTGGACATCCACCCACTCGAAGAAGGGCAGCTTCAGGCCGCGATTGGACAGGAACACGCCGGTGGCCGGGTTGATCGCCTGGCGCGGCCCGGGCAGGCCCTGCAGCAGCGCGTACCAGAACAGCAACTGCAACAGCAGCGGCAAGTCGCGCACGATCTCGATGTAGACGGTGACGACCTTGCTCACCAGCCAGTTCTTGGAAAGCTTCAGCACACCCAGCAGCGTGCCCAGCAAGGTGGCGAGAATGATGCCGACCACCGCGACCTTGAGGGTATTGAGGACGCCCACGGTCAAGGCACGGAAATAGGTGTCCGTCGGATCATAGGGGATGAGGTATTCGGCGATGGGCAACCCCGCCTCGCGGTTGAGGAAGCCCCAGCCGGTTGCGATGCGGCGCACGTCCAGATTGTGAACGGTGTTGGAATAGAGCCAGTAGACGATGGCGCCGACAATGCCGACGACGATGATCTGGTAGACGATGCCGCGAACCCGCTCATCGCTCCAGCTCAGCCGCAGCGGGCGTTTGGGCGGCCTGGTCGCGTAGCGCGGGTCGATCGCGGTATCGCTCATCCTGATGTCCTCTTGTCTCTCGGCGCCGGCGGGGGGTGGGGGCGGCGCTGGGCCGCCCCCGGTCAGGTCACCGGAAGGGCGGCGCGTATTGCTGGCCGCCTGGTGTGGTCCACAGCGCGTTCGGGCCGCGCTGCAGGCCGATGGGCGTCAGGTTGCGGGTGAAGATCTCGCCGTAATTGCCCAGGGTGCGGATCACGTTGAGCATCCAGGCATTGTCCACGCCCATCATCTGCCCCAGGCCGCCAGTGCGGCCGAGGATGCGCTGCACCTCCGGCCGGTTGTCGGTGGTGGCGAGCTGTGCCGCATTGGCCGCGGTGACGCCGAATTCCTCGGCGGCGATCAGGCCGAAATGCACCCAGCGCACGAGATCCGCAAAGCGCTGATCACCGTGTCGCACCAGGGCGCCCAGCGGCTCCTTGCTGATCACATCGGGTAGAATGACATGATCGTTCGGCACCTGCTGGGCGGAGCGGATGGCGGCCAGGCCCGAAACGTCGGTGGTATAGGCATCGCAGCGGCCGGCGAGGTAGGCGGCCACATTGTCCTCCAGCCGCTCGATCACGACGGGGCGAATGTTGATGCGCGCGCCGCGGGCCCAGTCGGCGAGGTTCTGCTCGGTGGTGGTTCCGGGCTGGACGCAGATGGTCGCGCCATCGAGCTGCCGGGCGGAGGTGACGTTGAGGCTGCGCTTCACCAGGAAGCCCTGGCCGTCATAGAAATTGATCGCGGTGAAATCGAGGCCGAGCGAGGTGTCGCGGCTCAACGTCCAGGTGGTGTTGCGGCTGAGAAGGTCCACCTCGCCCGATTGCAGCGCGGTGAAGCGCACCTGTGCCGTGGTGGGCACGTAGCGCACGCGGTTCTGGTCGGTGCCGAAGATGGCGATGGCCACGGCGCGGCAATAATCCACGTCGAAGCCGACCCACACGCCCTGGCTGTTGGGCTGGGCGAAACCGGCCAGGCCGGTGTTCACGCCGCAGAGCAGCTGGCCACGGGCGCGGATGGTGTCGATCATGTTGATGCCGCCGCCGGAGCTGGCCGCGGGGGCGGGCGTTTGCGCCACGGCGGGTGCGGCCAGGGCGAATATGGCGGCGCCGATAGCGCCCAACGCGCCGCGCGCGATGTGACGCAGGCTGAAATTCTCCACGCTGATGTCTCCCTCAGAATGTTTCGACCGGCGTTTTGACTCCGTTCAGGCTGGAGCCACCGATGCGACCATGGTGGACCAGCCATGCGCGGGGATCAATGCGGCATTGGACCATTCAGCGAGTGGTCGCGCATGCATTGCCTGCGGAAAAGGCAATTCCCTTGAAGACCCTCGATGGTTTGGACGCGGGCGGCGTTCAGGCCCGGGCGGAAATCGCCTCGACCTCGGGGAAAAGACATTGGGCGATGAAGGCATCTGCCAATTCCGGGCCGATGCAGCCCGCCAGCATGCGGCGCGTGCGCTCATTGCGGCGCTGGCCGTCCATGTAGCGCTGCTGTGCCGCGCGCATCGCCGCCGGATCGGCCGGCGGGGCCTCCTGGCTGGTCAGGGCGATGAGGCTGGCCTCGCCCAGGGCCAGCCCGGCCTCGAACTGCGCCGGGCCGCCGGGGCGGACGGCGATGATTTGGGGCGAAAAGATGCCGGTCCATTCCGGCAGCACCCGGGGCTCGCCCAGGCCGGCACGCTGTGGTTCCAGCCGCTGGCCCCATTCGGCGATCAGGGCTTCGGCCTCTGGCACGGTGGGCGAGAGGTCGAGGAAGCAGCCCGTCGCGCGCTCCCGCCCCGCGATCACGTCGAAACCCAGAATGGGCAGGGCCAGGTCGAGGCGGGGAAAGGCGCAGAGATGCAGCACGCCGATCTCGCCGGGCAGGGCGAAGAACTCCACATGGAGATGATGCAGGCTGGGCGTGGCGACCAGGGTGTTGCGCCAGGCGATGGGCCGGCGCAACGCGCCGCTCGCCTCGGCATGGGCGAGCCAATCCCGCTGCGGCAAGGGCCGCGCCCCGGGCAGGGCCAGTGCCAGCGCCGCCAGCCGCCGGGCCGCGGCATCCAGCCGAAGGATCAGGTCCGGACCCGCCATCACCCGCCGGCGACCCAGCGGTCCAGCCTGTCGAAGGCCAGCCGGGCGGAGTCGATCACCGCGTCGGCGTCGATCCCGCCGATCGCGCCCAACGCATCCAGCATGGATTTGAAGCCGCGCCAGAGCTGGCCCGTCTCGTTTCCATGCGGGACCAGGCCGCCCGCGCCTGTCCCGGGGCCGAGTTCCAGCAGGCCGGCCAGGTGCCGGGCGATGACCTGGCCCCCCAGGCTCGACCCCTCCAGCACATAGAGCAGCCCCCATGCCTGTTCGCGATTGCGGATGGTGATGCCGACGCAGCGCGGCAGCGCCTCGACCCGGCTGGGGCTGAAGCCGAGCGCCGCCAGATCGGCCGCGAGCAGCGCGGTGCGGCTGAGGCGGCGCGGCAGCGCCAGCGCGGCCGGCAGAAGATGCATGGCCTCGGCCAGAGCAGCCTCGGCCGGCGCGTGGTGGCCGAAGAGCCGGGCGAGCAGCGCGCGGTATTCCTCCCGCGTCAGGTCGGGCGCCATCAGCCGCGCGAATTGCGGGTTGGCCTCGATCTTGTCGTGCGCGTCGCGGGTTTCCAGGCGCAGCCGGGCGGTGAGCGGCTGGGGCGCAGCATCGCCCGGCGGTTCGGCCAGCATGACCTGGGTCCTCATGCGTGCCACTGCTTGGTGTCGACCGTGGCCTTCAGCAGGCCCTCATCGGAGTTGCGTACCACCCCCTCGGCCGAAACCGTGAGCGTGTCGAGCGAGCGGGTGAGCTGGGCATAGGCATCGCCGGTCTCGCTCACCGCCTCCTGCATCCGGCCGATGGTGGCGGACACGCCATCCATCATCGCCGCCACCTCGGCCGTCTGGCCACAGCCCTGCTGGATGGTTTCGGCCACGCCGCGTTGCCGAATGACCAGATCCGACAGGGTGCCGGTCGCGTCATGCACCGCTGTGAGGGTGGCGCCGAATTCATTCTGCGCCTGGCGGGTGGCGGCTACCAGCTCCTTCAGCTTGGCTTCGATATTGGCGCTCAGCGTGCCGGTCTCGCCAGCCAGCGCCTTCACCTCCTGGGCGATCACGGCGAAGCCCGCGCCGTGCTGCCCGGCACGCGCCGCCTCGATCCGCGCATTGAGCGAAAGCAGGTTGGTCTGCTGCGAGATCTTGGTGATGCCGGTCAGGAAGGCGCCGATGGTGCCGAAGATCTGCGCGAGCGCCTCGATCGAGCGCGCGCCTTCCTCGGCCCGGCCACGTGCCAGCTCGGCCTGGCCGCGCGCCGCGTCCGCCAGGCCTGTCATCTCACGTGTCGTGGCCAGCAGCATCTCGCCATCGGCCTGCGCCCGGTGCAGATAGTCTGACGTCTCGGCGGCGCTGACCGAGAGCATGCAGGATTCGACCATCGTGCTCTCCAGGGTGTTGGAGAGCTTGCCGCCCGCCTCGCGGATCAGCTTGCATTCATCCAGCACGCGGCTGGAGAGGAACTCCAGCCGGCTGATATCCTTGGGCGCACCCTCCTGGCGCTGGCCCCGGCGGTCGATACCATCCCATGACGCACCCTTGCCGGGCGCGGCCTCGAAACCATCCATCGCAGTCTCCTCCGCGGCCAGGCGCCGCCGCCGCTATTGGATGGAAATGACCTTGCCGAGATTGGCCTTGTGCATCATCGCCAGGACCGGCGCCGGGACATTGCAGATCCCCAGCGTTTTGTTGCGCGCCTTGGCGGTGTGGCTGAGCATCATCAGCATGCCCGCGCTGGCGGCCTCCATGCTTTGCACGCCGCCGAAATCCAGGCGGATCTGGCTGACCGCGCCATTGGCCATGACCGGCTCAAGCTGCTGCTTGAGCGTCGCCTGGCTCATGCTGTCCAGCACGCCGCGCAGCATGACCGAAGCCTGAGGGCCACTCGATTGGACCGAAACTGTGATCGACATGATGGCTCCTCCCTCAGCTCACGGCGTTCCAGCGGCCCAAAGATGCGGGCGGCTGCATGAATGCGAATCCTTCGGCAGCGCGGGGCATATCGCTGGCGGCATCGACCAGCACAGGCTCGCGGCCATGCTCCGCGCTGAAGCCGGGCATGGCGGGGGTGCCGCGCTGCTGGCGCAGCCAGAGTTCACCCAACGCCGCGCCGAATTGCGCCGCCAGCACCACCTCGGCCTCCAGCCAGGGGCGCGACGCGCCGGTCAGCGGGGCGTGATGCGCCGCGAAATCGCCGCGCGGGCGGAACATCATCTCGCTGCGACGCTCGGCCGCGCTGGGCGGCTTGCCGGCCCAGGTGGCGTTCACCACGCGCTCGCGCCGGAACCACATGATCATGTCGCCGCGGTTGCAGACCGGCACGGCCAGCAACCCGCTGGCGAGGCCGCGCAGCGCCTCGTCGGCCGGAATATGGTCCCCCAGCGCGTCGGTGGCGAAGACCCGCCAGCCATCATCGCCAAAGCCCGGCAGCCGGTTGCCGAACATGGCGGCGATGCCACGCACGGTCAGCGCATCGGGGGCCGCGCCGATGAGATGGACATGGCTGCTGGCGCCGCAGCGGATGATGGCCGCGCCATCGGCATCGGCCAGCCGCAGCAGATCGGCGGAGAAGCGATCCTCGGGCCGCCCGGCCTCGGCACTGTCGCAGCCCGTGGCGGAGGAGACATAGGTGGGGGCCAGTGCGGCGACATGGCGGGAGACCGCCTGCATCGCCTGCAGCCGGATCGCCGCGGCAAACTCGCCTCGCAGGTTCATGCTCTGCGACAGCATGGCCTGGGCCGATTCCACCGTGCCCAACACCTGCTGCGCCATCGCCTGCCGCTCGGCAATCCGCGCCTCATGCGCCTCAAGCTCGATCAGCCGGCTGGCGAACATCATCGTCAGCTGCTCGATGACCGCGCGGCTGTCGTAGTTCAGGAATTTTTCGTCCCGGTTGTGGACCACGAACAGGCCCCACACCGTGTTGTCCATGCAGACGGGGAAGATGATGTTGCTGCCGACACCCAGGTTGCGGTTGTAGCCATTGTCGCAGGGGTGAATGCCGCGCAGCCAGGCATCGGTCATGTCGACGGACTGGCCGCTTTCCACCGTGTCGCCATGCGCGCCCAGTGTGAGCAGGGGCACGGAACCGCGCTGGGTCGGCTTCTGCCGGGTCTTGCCGGTGCGCAGGATCTCCTTCGCCGCCTCGGGGATGTCGGTCGCCGAGAAATGGTAACCCATGAAGCTGTCGGGCAATTGGGAATTGGCCGAATGCTGCTCGGCCACCACCACGCCATGGCCGTGGGAGACGAATTTATAGAGCTTCACCCGGTCCCAGCTCGTGACGAAGTTCATCAGCCTGGCCGAGGTCTCATAGAGCCCCTGGACCGTGGTCTGGCGCGAGATGGCGTCCATCGCCGTGGTGACCATGGTCTGATAATCATGCTCGGCCTCGACATAGGGCTCGATCTCGATGAACAGCCGGCCGTCGCGGATATGGCAAACCATTTCGAAGCGACGCCCGCGGGCGGACAACATCGTCGGGTTGTCGAAGAAGCGGCGGCCGGAGCGCACCGCATCGGCCAGCTTGCTGACCGAATCGGCATCCTGGAAAGCCGCCATGGGCGGGCGGCCGAGGACGGCGCGCGCGGGCACGCCCAGGATGTCCTCGATATTGGCGCTGACATGTTCTACAGCGCCGGTCTCCGGCACCACGACCATCATGACGCCATGCGGCTGCACGGTGCCGATCCTGGCGAGCGGCAGGGCATCGTGCTCGCACGGCGCCGGGCGGCCGTTCCAGATATGTGACAATATGCTTGTCATGTTGGCCTTTCTTGTCCTCTGCGGTGGGCTGCGTTTCGCTGCGCCGGGGGCGTGGTGCGGCCCGCCATGGGCCAACGCTCACGCCTCCGTCAGTTCGAAAAAGATGCGCCGGAAAGGTGAAGGTTGGATTAACCGGGGGCGGAAAGATCTTCCGGGGGTGCGGCGGCGAGCGCCCAGCAAAAAGGCCACTCCCCGCTCAGGGGAATGGCCGTTCCAGACGCAGCAATCCTGGCCCGCGGGCCGGGGATGGGCTCAGCGCATTGTTTCGCAAAACCGCTTGATCCGCGTGCAGGCCTCGCGCAGCGCCTCGTCCGAGGTGGCGTAGCTGATGCGGAAATGGCCGGGGAAGATGAAGGCGTCGCCATGGACGGTGGCGACACCCTCCTCATCGAGCAGGGCCTCGACGAAATCCTTGTCGGTGCTGATCAGGCGGCCGCCCTTGGTGGTCTTGCCGACGCAGCCATTCATGTCCGGGAAGACGTAGAAGGCGCCTTCGGGCTTGTGGCAGCGCAGGCCGGGGGCCTGGTTCAGCAGTTCCACCACCATGTCGCGCCGGCGCTTATAGACCTCGACCATGCCACCGATGCTCTCCTGCGGGCCGTTCAGCGCCTCGACGGCGGCGGCCTGGGAGATGGAGGAGGTGTTGGAGGTGCTCTGCCCCTGCAGCTTGTCCATCGCCTTGATCAGGGCCAGCGGCGCGCCGGCGAAACCGATGCGCCAGCCCGTCATGGCATAACCCTTGGAGCAGCCATTCATGGTGATGGTGCGGTCGCGCAGTTTTGGTTCGACCTGCACGATCGTGGCGGGTGTGAAGCCGTCATAGGCCAGCTTCTCGTAGATGTCGTCGGTGAAGATCCAGACATCGGGGTGGCGCAGCAGCACGTCGGTGAGCTGCTTCAGCTCCGCCGCGTTGTAGGCGGCGCCGGTGGGGTTGGAGGGGTTGTTGAGGATGAACCACTTCGTCTTCGGCGTGATCGCCGCTTCCAGCTGCTCGCCGCTCATCTTGAAGCCGGCATTCTGGCCGCAGGGGACGAAGACGGGCACGCCCTCGGCCAGCGTCACGATATCGGGGTAGCTCACCCAGCAGGGGGTGGGGATGATCGCCTCGTCACCCGCATTGATGGTGGCGAGCATGGCGTTGAAGATCACCTGCTTGCCGCCGGTGGCGATGATGATTTCTTCGGGCTTGTAGTCGATGCCGCTGTCGCGCTTGAACTTGGCGGCCACGGCCTGGCGCAGCGCCGGCGTGCCGGCCACGTCGGTGTATTTCGTCTGCCCGTCCTGGATCGCGCGGATGGCGGCATCCTTGATGTTCTGGGGGGTGTCGAAATCCGGCTCGCCGCTGGAAAGCCCGATCACATCGCGCCCGGCGGCCTTCAGCGCGCGCGCCTTGGCGGTGACGGTGATGGTCTGGCTGGGCGCGATACGGTCCAGACGGTCGGCGACGAGGTTCATGACGGGCCTTCACAGATACGAAACAGCGGGGCCAAGTTAGTCCTGCCACGCCACCGCAACAACCCGGAGAGACCCGTGCAAAAATCAGAATTCCCATGGGAGTGGCCGGAGGAGACCTGGCGCCACATCACCGGCCGCGCCCGCGCCGGCCGTTCCCTGGCACCGACCCATTGGCCCAATGGCGCGCGCTGCGCCGTCGCGCTTTCCTTCGATGCCGATCACGACACCATCCCGCTGCGCGATTCCGACGAAAGCCCGATGCGCATCAGCCAGGGCCAATACGGCCACCGCCAGGGCGTGCCGCGCATCCGCAAACTGCTGGAACGGCATGGGGTGAAGGCGAGTTTTTTCTACCCCGCCGTCTCCGCCCTGCTCTACCCCGACGAAATCCGCGGCGTGGCGGATGAGGGCCACGAAATCGGCATCCACAGCTGGATCCATGAGGCCAACACCAAGCTGCCGCCGGGAGTGGAGCGCGAGCTGACGCTGCGCGCGCGCGACACGCTGGAAAAGGTTTCAGGCCAGACCCCGGTCGGCATCCGCACCGCCAGCTGGGATTTCTCCGTCGATACGATGGGCATCATCCAGGAGATGGGCCTGCTCTATGACAGCTCGCTGATGGCCGATGACGACCCCTATGAGCTGGAGGTGCAGGGCCAGCCCACCGGCATCGTGGAGCTGCCGCCGGAATGGATCCGCGATGACGCGGTGTATTTCAACATGCTGCGCTTCGCGGGCCTGCGGCCCTACACGCCGCCCTCGGCGGTCGAGGAGATTTTCCGCGCCGAATTCGAGGGCGCGCTGGCCGAGGGCGGGCTCTTCCTGCTCACCATGCACCCGCATCATATCGGCCATCGGTCGCGCCTGCCGCTGCTTGACCGGCTGATCCGCGACATGAAGGCGACCGGGCAATGCTGGTTCGCCACCCACGCCGAGGTGGCGGGCTGGTGCCGGGACCATGCGGCGTCGGGGCCGATCGCGCCGCGCTGATTGGCATGTTGATTGCAATTACAGGCGGGTAACGTTCCCAGGCCCGGCCATGACCCCTCGTCGCTCCCTCCTCGCCCTGCCCGCGCTTTGCGCGCTTCGCCCGGCGCAGGCACAGACAGCCTGGCCCGCCGCCCGGCCCATCGAGATCTTCGTCGGCTTCTCCGCCGGCGGCGGGGTGGATGTGATGGCGCGCGCCGTTGCCCCATTCCTGACCAATCGCCTGCCCGCTGCTCGTTTCGTGATCGTGAACCGGCCCGGTGCCGGCGGTCAGCTCGGCCATGAGGCGGCGGCCTCTTCGGCGCCGGACGGCTATGCGCTGGGCGCCACCACCATGCCCGGCCTGGTCTCCCACCCGATCGAGCGCCCGGTGCGCTACGAACTGGGCAACCTCACCTGGCTGGCCAATCTGGTGGACGACCCCTGCGCCCTGTTCACCCGGCCGGAAAGTGCCCTGCGCAGCATGGCCGATGTGGTCGCCGCCGCCCGCGCCCGGCCCGAGACCCTGACCTATGGCCTGACCGGCGTGGGCAGCGACGATCACCTCACGATGTTCCGCATGGAGGCCGCGACCGGCACCCGCCTCGTGCATGTGCCCTTCCCCGGCATCGGCCAGATGCTGCCGCAGGTCTTCTCCGGCCAGGTCGAACTGGCGGCGATGAATGTCAGCGAGGCCCTGCCTTTCCTGCGCGAGGGCCGGCTGCGCGGGTTGGGCCAGGCCGCGGCCTCGCGCTGGGAGAACATGCCCGACCTGGCCACCTATCGCGAACAAGGCATCGATGTGCTGGGCAGCGCCGCGCGGGGCTTTGTGGCACCGGGAGGGCTGCCCGCCCCCATCGCCGCCCGCCTGCTCGCCGCCTTCGCGGAGATCGTGGCCGACCCGGCCTTCATCGCGGAGGCGCAGCGCCTGGCCATGCCGCTGCGCCCGGTGCTGGGCGAGGCGTTTCGCGAGCAGGCGCTGGGCATGGAGCGCGAATTGCGGGCGATCTGGGCGCAACGCCGCTGGACCGGCGGCTAGACCACGCTGCGTTCACATGCGTTCACTCCGCGTGGTCCAGCCATTGCTGAGAGAATGATTCAGCTTTTTCGGCGATTCCGCCTCAACGCATCATGCTCTAACCCACCCGCACCAGGCCCGTTTCGGTGGCGATGGCGTGCAGCGGCACATCCGTGGCGCAGGTCGGCACCGCCTCCACCTGCTGCCCGGCATAGGCCACTCCCAGGCGGAAGGCCCCCGGCAGGGCGGCCAGGCTGCGGTCGTAATAGCCGCCGCCATAGCCCAGGCGATGGCCACAAGCGTCGAAGGCCAGCAGCGGCACCAACAGGAAATCCGGGGTCAACTCTGTCGGATTGGCGGGGTGGCTGGTTCCGAACCGGCCGGGCTCAAGCGCCGCTCCGGGCTGCCAGGCCCGGAAAATCAGGGGATTGCCCCGCGGTGTGGTGACCGGAAGCGCCAGGCGATGCCCCTTCCGATGCAGCGCCTCGAGCAGCGGCATCACGTCGATCTCATCGCCCATCGGAGCAAAACCTCCGACCACGGCGCCGGCATGCGGCGGGCAACTCGCCAGAACGATGCGCATCAGCAGCAGCCCCGCATCCCCCCGCACCAGCCCCGCCCGGGCGGCCAGCGCCGCCTGCCGCATCTCAGCCTTCATCGAAACCGCCGCAGGAAAAGCGCGAAGCCGGCACAGCCGCTGGCGTTGCATGCTCCCAAGGCCTGCCGAAACAGGTGGGCACCAGATAACAGGACCACGATCCTGTCAGAGCCAGCTCCCGGGAGTTGTTTATTGGCCCTGGGCATGACTTGCCTGGCGGGAAGGCCAGCCTCGCCGGATACACATAGGCCCAGCGACACGCCGTTACCAGTCAGTTGCGGTCGAGATTGCTGGCGATGCCCTCGATCCGCTCGGCGATGCGCGACAGGCGCTCGGCCAAACGCGGGTCGGTCTGCGGCGGTGGAATGGGCAGGGGCTCGCCATGCTGGGCGCGGACCATCTCGATCTTGAGGTCGCCCAGTTCATCGGCCAAAAGCAGCGCCACATGCAGCAGCATCCGGCTCTCGGAAAACTGCCCGCCCATCTGCTGGATGAGCTTCACCTTGCCCTCGATGACGGCGATGAGATCCCGCACATGGGATTCCTCGCCATCCTTGCAGCCGATGGTGTGGCTGTAGCCGTTCACGCGGACCGTCACCTGCCCCATGGCGTCACCTCTGGTCCTGTTGTTCGTGGCTGCGCTGGGCCTCGTCCTGCGCATCCTCGTCCAGCATGGCCGAGCGCAGCTGGGCCATGGCAATGTCCAGACGGGAGGAAAGTGCCGCCACCTCGCTGCGCGGCACGCTTTCGGCGGCGGCGGCGACGGCGGCGGCCTGCATCTGGGCAAATTTCTTCTCGATGGCGATGGCGAGCTTTTCCACCGCCAATTCGAGCCGCTGGGCCGCCTGAAGGGCGCGATCGGTCGTCAGCTCCACGACCGCGACTCCCCTGGATTGTTACCGCGTTGCATAGGACAAGGGTTGGCATGCAGGGGCGGGTGTTGCAAGGGCCGCAATGGCAAGGGATTGGCCGGTCAAGGGCTTTCGTCGTGCACGGCGCCGCTCATGTGCGCGCTGTGCTGGGGCTGGGCTGCGCGCTGCTCTCGGCGCCGGGGGCGGCTGGGTATCTGGGGCATGCGGGGTTTCTGGCGCTGCTGCGCGGCGGCGGCTGGGCCGGCGAGGAGCCGGCGATCCTGGATTGCGGCGCGGCACCGGGCTTTGCCTGGACGGCGTTGATGGCGGGCACCCCTTGGGTGGTGCTGGCGCCCTGCCCCGCCTGCGAGGACGTGGCGCGGGCCTTTCCCGGCCGGGTGCTGGAGGCGGCCCCGCCGGCGCGTGACCTGGCGGGGTGGGATGTCAGGCGCGGCGATGCCTGGTTGCGGGATTGGGCCGCCGGCTGAGAGCCTGATCAGCCAGCGTCCAGTTGCAACCCCTCGCGCCGGATCACCTCGCCCCAGCGCGCCGCCTCCTGCCGCACAAAGCCCGAGAATTCATCGGGGGTGTTGGGAAAGGCCATGCCGCCGAGTTCGGCGAAGCGCGCCTGGGTGGCGGGCAGTTCCAGCAGCGCGCGGATATCGGCGTTGATCGCGCGCACCGCCTCCGGCGCCAGCCCGCCGGGGGCGAAGATGCCGAACCAGGTGTTGACGTCGAAATTCGCCAGCTCGCCGCCGGCCTCGCGCAGCGCGGGGATGTCGGGCAGCTGCGGGCTGCGCGCGGCCGAGGTCACCGCCAGCCCGCGCACCCGGCCCGAGCGCACCAGCTCGATCACCCCTGTCAGGTTGTCGATGGCGAATTGCACCGTGCCCGCCAGCAGGTCGGTCTGCATCGGCGCGGAGCCGCGGAAGGGCACATGCACCGCCTCCGCCCCCAGCAATTGCAGCATCCAGACCGGGGTGAGGTGGGTGGATTGCCCCACGCCGGTGGAGCCGAAGCTGGCCCGGCCGCGCTGCGCCCGCACCCAGGCGATGAATTCCGGCAGATTCCGCGCCGGCACATCATTGTTGCAGATCAGCACATTCGGCCCGCGAATGGTGCCGATGACGGGCTGCTGCTGGGCGATGGTGTAGGGCAGGTTGCGGAACAGCGAATAGGCGATGGCCTGGCTGCCGATATTGCCGGAGAGCAGGGTGGTGCCATCCGGCCGCGCCCGCGCCATTTCGGCCGAGCCGATGGTGCCGCCGGCACCGGGACGGTTTTCCACCACCACCGCGCTGCCCCAGAGGGTTTGCAGGTGTTGCGCCACGATGCGGCCAATGATGTCGGTGGTGCCCCCGGGGGCCACCGGCACGATGATCCGCACCGGGCCGGGCGGGCGCCAGGACTGCGCCAGCGCCGGAGTTGCCAGGAAAGGGGTGGCGAGAAGCGCGCGGCGTTGCATCACGAAACATCCATCTGCAGGCCCTCGCGCTGGATCACGCCGCGCCATTTGGCGATCTCGGCCTGCACGAAGGCGGAGAAATCATCCGGCGAGCCGGGCATGGCCACGCCGCCCATCTGGGCGAAGCGGGCCTGGGTCTCGGGCGCGTTGAGCAGCGCGTTGATCTCGGCATTGAGCACCCGGATCGCGGCCGGCGGCGTCTGGCCATGGGCGAACATGCCGAACCAGGTGTTGACCTCATAGGCGGCCAGCTCGGGCATGGTCTCGCGCAGCGGCGGCAATTCGGGGAGCTGCGCGTTGCGGTCGGCGCTGGTCACCGCCAGCGCGCGGACCTGCCCCGCCCTGATCTGCTGCACCGAGGTGGTGAGATTGTCGAAGCTGAACTGGATGTTGCCGGCGATGAGATCCAGCATCAGCGGCCCGGCCCCGCGGAAGGGCACATGGGTGGCCTCGGTGCCGGTCAACTGGGTGAACCACACGCCGGAGAGATGCGGGCTCTGCCCCACGCCCGAGCTGCCATAGGCCAGCCGCCCCGGGTTCGCCTTCAGATGGGCCACGAATTCCGGCACCGTGCGGGCGGGAATGGAGGGGTGCAGCAGCAGCGCGTTCGGTCCGCGGATCATGTTGCCGACCGGCGCCAGGCTCTCCGGCCGGTAGCCCAGGTTGCGGAACAGCGAATAGGCGATGCTCTGCGGCCCGATGTTGCCCGAGAGCAGGGTCAGCCCGTCGGGGGCCGCACGCAGCACATCCAAGGTGCCGATGGTGCCGCCGCCGCCGGAGCGGTTGTCGGCCAGCACATTCACCCCGAAGCGCTGCTGGAGGTGCTGCGCCAGCATGCGGGCCATGATGTCGGTGGTGCCGCCGGGGGCGGCGGGCACCACGATCCGCATGGGCTGGCTGGGTCGCCATTCCGCCCCTTGGGCCTGGGCGAGGGCTGGGAGCAGCATTGGCGTGGCCAGGGCCGACCGGCGGGTGAGCATGGACAATATCCTCGTTGTTCTTGTTCTGCGCTCCTTGTGCCGCAAGCGCGCGGCCCGGAAAAGGCCCTCGGCACGCGGCCGTGAATCAATGCCTGGGCTGATATGTGCCACCCTCCTGGAATTCGCTGGGCAGATGTTGCAATTTTGGGTTTGATCCATGGCGCAATGGAGCGTAATGGACCCGCCCGTCATGATAATGCCACGCGCCCACACACCACGCGCCGAAACACAGCGCGCCGCTACCGCTGGTGTCAACACAGCGCCGTCTCCTCTTGGGCCGGCTCCGATTACAGGGAGGTCGGGGCGGCACGCCCCGGATGTACCACTGAGCGATACTCTTTCCCCGGTTTCCATCCCCCGCAAGCTCGGCTTCAAGCCCGGCATGGTCTGTGCTGTCATTGATCCGCCGACGGGCATGAAGCATGGCCTGCCGGCCTCCACCGCCTCGGAGCCTGAGCTGATCCTGGCCTTCGCGCCCGACCGCGCCAGCCTGGGCCGCGCCGCGGCGCGCGCGCTGGACCTCTATGGCGTGGGTGGTCGGCTGTGGTTCGCCTACCCGAAGAAAGGCGGTCCGGTGCGCTCCGACCTCGACCGTGACCATGGCTGGGAGCCGCTGACCCAGGCCGGCCTGCTGCCGGTGACGCAGGTGGCGCTGGACAATACCTGGGTGGCGCTGCGCTTCCGCCTGCGGGAAGAGGTGCCGACGCTCACCCGCAAGGTCTGAGCGTCAGCTTTCCGGCAGGATGCCCTGGCGGCGGATCAACCCGCCCCAGCGCGCTGCCTCCTCGGCGATGAAGCCGCGAAACGCCGGCGCGTCCGTCGCGGTCACCTGGAAGCCGGCATTCTCCAGCCGGCTGCGCGCCTCGGGGTTGGCGAGCGCCCGCTGCGCCTCGGCCGAGAGCCTCGCCACACGCTCCGCGGGCAGGCTGGAAGGCCCGATCAGGCCGATCCAGGCGTAGGAATCGGCGCCGGCCAGGCCGCTTTCCACCAGGGTCGGAACGTCGGGGAGTTGCGGCACGCGCGCGCTCGCCGTCACCGCCAGCGCCCGGGCCAGCCCCTCGCGCAGCTGCGGCAGCAGGCCCGAGACGATGATCACGATGGCCTGGATGCGCCCGGCCACCAGATCCACCACCGCCTGCGGAAAGCCGCGATAGGGCACATGCACCATCTCGGTGCCGGTGCGCGCCATCAGGTCGACCATCGCCAGATGCCCGCCGGAGCCCGCGCCGACCGAGCCGAAGGCGATGCGCCCGGGATTGGCCCGGGCATAGGCCACGAATTCGGCAAAGCTGCGCGCGGGGACCGAGGGATGCACCGCCAGCACCTGCCCCGTGCGCACCAGCAGCGAGATCGGCGCGAGGTCGCGGACCGGATCATAGCCGAGATTGGGAAACAGCGCCGGCGCCGTGGCCAGCGGGCCATTGATCGAGACGCCGAGCGTATGCCCGTCGGTCGCGCGGGCCACCGCTTCGGTGCCGATATTGCCGCCGGCGCCGGCGCGATTCTCCGCCACGAAGGGCTGGCCGAAGACCTCGGAGAAATGCGGCAGCAGCACCCGGGCCGCGGTGTCGGGGGTGGAGCCGCCGGGGAAGGGGATGATGACGCGCACCGGGCGTTCCGGCCAGGCCGGCTGCGCCTGGGCGGCCAGGGGCAAGGTGGCAATGGCAAGACCTTGGCGGCGGGTGACGTTCATGCGGGCGCTCCTCAGCTTTGTGCCTTTCTCCCCCGGCGGCGCGGCGTGGCGCAAGCCCCGGGGGTGATCAGGCGGCGGGCCGTTCCTCGACCGCCACGATCCGCCAGGCCCAATCCTCGCCCTCCGGCCCGCGGGTGATCACCGTTTCCCCAGGGCGCGCGGGGCTTTGCGGGAAGTGGATCACCCATGTCGCCGCGTCGGAGAGGTCATTGTCTCCATCGGGCAGGCGGAAATACCAGCCGAAATCCTCCTCATGCTGGATGTCGCCGGTGCGGTCAGGCGCGTCGGGCGCCTCCATCCAGGCCCGCCAGGGTGCGGGGTCATCCCTCCAGGCCTGCGGGTCCGGCGCCCCCTGCTGGTCGAGCGCGAGCTGGACGCGAATGCGCCGCATGGCATCGCCGAGCGGGCGGCCGGGGCCGGAGAGCAACGTCATCGTCAGTTCATGCATGGCGCTTGATAACGCATCATGGCGTCCGCGGGTTGATTGCTAACGGAATGTGACCAGGCGGCCGGCCGGCGCGCCCAGCACCTGGTCGTCGCGCATCGCGACATGGCCGCGGATGATGGTGGCCATGGGCCAGCCCTGGCAGGCATGGCCGGCGAAGGGCGTCCAGCCGCAGGGGCTGACGATCCAGCTCTCCTCGATCACCCGGCGCTGGCCCATATCCACCAGGGTGAAATCGGCGTCGTAGCCGAGTGCGAGGCGCCCCTTGCCCACCGCGCCATAAATCCTGGCCGGCCCCGCCGCCATCACATCGGCCAGGCGGCTGAGGCTCAGGCGCCCGGCGCTGACATGGTCGAGCATCAGCGGAAGAATGGTCTGCACCCCGGTCAGCCCGGCGGCGGTGGCGGGCCAGGGGCGCGCCTTTGCGGCTCGGGAATGCGGCGCGTGGTCGCTGCCCACCACGTCGATGGTGCCGTTGGCCATCGCTTCCCAGGCGGCTTCCATGTGGCGGGCGTCGCGTATCGGCGGGTTCATCACCGCCATCCCGCCCAGTCGGTCATAGGCCTCGTCGGTCTGGGTCAGGTGGTTGAGCAGCACTTCCACGCTGGCGATGTCGCGGCATTGGCCCAGGAATTCCAGCTCCTCGGCGGTGGAGACATGCAGGATATGCGCGGGGCGGCCGGTCTTGCGGGCCAGGGCGACGAGGCGTTTCGTGCCGATCAGGGCGCATTCCACGTCGCGCCACTCCGCGTGCAGGCGGTGCGGGCCGCCGCCCTCATAGGCCGGCTTGCGGGCCTGCAGCCGATATTCATCCTCGGAGTGATAGGCGATGGGCCGGCGGCCGGACCGCATGGCGCGTTCCAGCGACACGTCATCCTCGACCAGCAGGTCGCCGGTGGAGGAGCCGGCGAAAATCTTTACCGCGCAGACATTGGGCTCGATCTCCAGCCGGGCGAGGTCGTCGAGGTTTGACTTCGCGCCGCCGACATAGAAGCCGATATCGCACCAGGCGCGGCCCTGGGCGTAGCCGCGCTTCCATTCCAGCTGCTCGGAGGAGGTGATGGAGGGGGTGGTGTTGGGCATGTCGAAGACGGTGGCGATGCCGCCCAGCAGGGCGGCGCGGGTGCCGGATTCGAGGGTTTCCACAGCGGGGTCGCCGGGGTCGCGCAGGTGGACATGGGCGTCGATGATGCCGGGCAGGATGTGGAGGTGGGCGCAGTCGATGGTTTCGCCTTCCACGCCGCGCAGGTCGCCCATCGCGGCGATGCGGCCGGCGGTGACACCGATATCGGTGCGCTCGACGCCCCAGGGGAGGACCGCCTGGCCGTTGCGGAGGATGAGGTCGTAGGATTTGGTCATGAGATTTCCAGTTCGCGCCCGGACAGATTGCAACGGAATGCGGCGAGGTGGCAAAACCCCGTCGTGTCGTATCGCGTCTGCCTCGCCGCCGCGTTGTGCCTGGGCGGTGCCCTGACGAGTGGCTGCGACTTGGCATCGCAGGGCTATTCGCCGGTGCAGCAGCTTCGCGCGACTCCGGACTGGGAGGACACGGCGCGGCAGGTACTTCACCTCACACGGGCTTCCAACCTCTGGGACCCGGAGGCCATCGCGGCCGCAATCGGGGTGCCGCTGAGGCCGCGGTATTCCTGGCTGGGATGCCCGGATTGCGGTTGGCGAACATCGGTGCCGCGAGACGATTATGCCATTCCGCAGATTGCGGCCCCGGTCGGCTCGATGTTCCGCTACTCCCGGTTCTTCGAAGACGGCCGACGCACGACGATCGCCGGCTTCAGCCTGTCCTTCCGACTGAGCGAGGCGGTACCTTGCGACTTCGTCTCCCGTATGGAGCGGGCGTTCCGGTCGGAGCATGGAACGGTGTTGGTAGAGGGCGTGCCGGGTGACCGACTGGAACGCGCCCTTCCCGTTGTCGATGGCGTGACCGCCCATCGATCAGGTGGCCGGGTAATCGCGGTCTTTGGCATCGGTCAGGGCAGCGAAATATGCCGGATCGTCGTACAAATTCAGGAGGGGGCTGCGTTGGTTCCCGCCAACTGGGCGCGGGAGCCGATCCACTAAATCCGGGCCGTTGCCGAGATGGACCCATCTCGGAGGCGCAGACTACGGCGAATGGATCGCCCGCCAGACCGCCTCCGGCGTCGCCGGCATGGCGAGGCCCGCACCCGCCGGCAGGGCGTCGGCGATGGCGTTCATCACCGCCGCCGGCCCGGCGGTGGCGCCGGCCTCCCCTACCCCTTTCACCCCCAGCGGGTTGGTCAGGCAGGGGCTGGGGCTGGAATGGCTGCGGAAATCCGGCAGGTCGCCGGCGCGAGGGATGGCGTAGTCCATGAAGCTGGCGCTGAGGATCTGGCCATCGGAATCGTAGCGCAGATTTTCATACAGGGCCTGGCCGATGCCCTGGGCAGCGCCGCCCATCACCTGGCCATGCGCCAGGGTCTCATCCAGCACCACGCCGCAATCATCGACGGCGGTATAGGCCAGCACCTCCACCACGCCGGTCTCGGGGTCGATCTCGATTTCGGCGATGTGGCAGCCATTGGGGTAGGTCTCGGCGGTGGTGCGGCTGCCCTTGGCATCGAGCGCGCCGCCCTCGGCCAGCGCCAGCAGCGCCACGCGGCGGTCGGTGCCGGCCACGGTGAAGACGCCATCGGCATAGGCGAGATCGGGCTCCGCCGCCTCCAGCCTCTCGGCGGCCAGGCTGCGGGCGCGCAACATCACCTCCGCGGCGAGGTCCACCACCGCCGAACCCGCCATGGCGGTGCTGCGTGAGGCGATGGCGGCGGCCCCCCTGATGTCGAAATCGCTGTCACCCTGCACCACCCGCAGCTGTTCCGGCGCCAATCCCAGCCTTGCCGCCGCAAGGCGGGCGAAGATGGTGGCATGGCCCTGCCCGCTGCCATGGACGGCCATGCGCAGGGTGCAGCCCTGGCTGTCGAACAGCATGGCGGCGCCCTCGATGGGAATGCCGCCGGAATGCTCCAGGAAGCTGGAGACGCCCAGGCCGCGCAGCCGCCCCCGGGCCTCGGATTGCGCCCGGCGGGCGGAGAAGCCAGGCGCGTCGGCGGCGATCAGCGCCGCATCCAGCACGCCGGCAAAATCGCCGCTGTCATAGGTGGTGCCGACCGGCGTGCGGTAGGGCAGGGCCTCGGGCGGGATCATGTTCCGCCGGCGCAGCGCCATGGCGTCGATGCCGGTCTGCCGCGCCGCCGCCGCCACCAGGCGCTCCATCAGGTGGTTCGCCTCCGGCCGCCCGGCGCCGCGATAGGGGCCGATGGGCACGGTGTTGGTGAAGGCCAGCCTCACCCCCACGGCAATATGCGGGATACGGTAAAGCGTCCCCACACACCGCGCGAAATTGGCGGTGGAGATATGCGCGCCGACGCTGCCGAGGAAGGCGCCGAGATCGACCACGCTCTGCGCCCGCAGCGCCAGGAAGCGCCCTTCCGCGTCCAGCGCCAGCGTGGCCTCGCAAAACCCCTGGCGGGCCTGCATGTCGGAACAGAAGGCCTCGGTGCGGGTGCTGCGCCAATGCACCGGCCGGCCGGTCAGCCGTGCCGCGGCCAGCAATGCCGCGTATTCGGGATAGGGCGAGGTCTTCAGCCCGAAGGCGCCGCCGACATCGTCGCTGAGCACCCGCACCGGCTCGCCCATCACGGCGGAAAGCCCCGCGGCCAGCATGCCGGCGCCCTGGCTGCCCAGGCGGATGGTCAAGCGGCCATCGCTGTCCACCCAGGCGGTGGCGGCGCGGGGTTCCATGGGCGTGCCGGAAATGCGCTGCTGCGCCACGCCCAGGCGCAGCACATGCGCGGCGGTGGCGATGATGGCGTCGACCTGCGGGTCCTCGAAGCCCACCCAGTCGGCGGCGAGGTTGCCCGGCGCCTCCGGCCAGATCAGCTCAGCCCCCGGGGCCAGGGCGGCGCGGGGGTCCACCACGGCGGGCATGATCTCGTATTCCACGTTAATCGCCTCCGCCGCGTCCTGCGCCTGGGGCGCGGTTTCCGCCACCACCAGCGCCACGGTCTGGCCGACATGCAGCACCCGGCCGCGCGCCAGGGCCGGCCAATGTGGCAGCGCCAGCGGCGTGTTGCCCATCAGCGGCGGCTGGGTGGAGATGCTGCGTGGGGTGACGTCGGCCCCGGTCAGCACCGCCAGCACGCCGGGCATTTTTCTCGCGGCGGCAGCGTCTAACGAGACGATCCGCGCATGGCCGTGCGGCGAGCGCAGGAAGACCGCCGCCGCCTGGGCCCCCATCACCCCGTCATCGGAAAAGCGGCCCTGCCCGGTCAGCAGCCTGATGTCCTCGACACGCGGCGCCCAGCGCCTATCCTGCGGCGGTGACGGGGAGGTTTCGGGATGGAGTTGCTGCATGACTGGGATTCCGTCTGTTCCTTCAAGGTGCGCATGGCGCTGGCGGAGAAAGGCCTGGCCTGGACCTCACATCGTGTCGATCTCTTCGCCTTCGAGCATCTGCGCCCCGAATTCCTGGCGCTGAACCCGGCGGGAGTGCTGCCGGTGCTGCGCCATGGCGATGTCGTCCTGCCGGAATCCAGCACCATCAACGCCTATCTGGACGAGGTATTTCCGCCCCCCTCGCTGACCCCGGCCGAGCCGGTGGAGCGGGCGCGGATGCGGAACTGGGTGAAGCTGCAGGATGAGGTGCTCTACCACGCCCAGCGCCCGGCCAGCTTCCAGCTGCTGATCAAGCGACGGCTGGGCGCGATGACGCCGGACGCCATGGCGGCCCTGGTGGCCGGCCACCCCAACCCGGAACGTGCCAGGCATTTCGTCACCTGGGCCACCGGGCCGGTAGACCCCGCGGTGGTGGAGGAGGCGCGGCAAAAGATCGACGGCGTGCTGGCGCGGCTGGATGGCGGGCTGGTGGATGGCCGGGAATGGCTGGCGGGCGGCATGTTCAGCCTGGCCGAATGCGCCTTCGCGCCCTTCGTGGACAGGCTGCGGCGGCTGGGTTTCGACGATCTTTGGGCAGGCAGGCCCAGGCTTGCGGCCTGGATGGCGCGCGTGGCGACAAGGCCGAGCTACGGCGCGGCCCGGGCTCCGGCGGCGGAATTGATGCGGCGCGCCGGCGTGCCCGCTACAGAAAGCTGAAGCTGCCAAGAATGATGTCCGGCTTGATCCGGTAATTCACCTGGTCGATGGCGGTGGGGAAGCTTTCGGTCGAGACCGTGAAGGCACCGCGGTCCTTGCGGACGTAGCAGAGCTCGATGACCTCGGGGACCGGCACGTTCTCGATGATCTGGTAGCCGGCGTGGTTGTTGGCGTGCACATGCACCGGCCTGTGACCGGCGGCAAGCCGGCCAAAGACGCGGTAGGCCACCTCGCGCCAGGCCGGGTCGGCGATGCGCAGAAGGTCGTGGAACTCGATCACGATCTGCCGGAACTGCGCCAGGACCTCGACGCCCGTGGCATCCAGCGAGGCCCATTCGGCGCCCTCGATATCGATCTTGAGGATCATGTCGGAATTGCCCTGGTCGCCATTGGCGGCGATGGCGGAGGCGAGGGAGATCACCCCCGGGCCGTCCTGCGGCCCTATGGCCAGGCGATTGAAGCGGAAGCCCGCATGCTCGGATGGCGGGCGGTCCACGGTGTGATCATATTGATGCACGATGGCGCCGTGGTCGGCCATGGCCTCGTCCCAGGTCGCGCTATGGCCCACGCCCAGCGAATAGGCGGCGGAGAGGTTCTGGAAATCCTCGACCATGATATAGGCGCCATCATGGTCACCGCCGATGCGCAGCTTGCGCCGGCCCGCCACACTCCAAGGCCGCATCAGGTGCAGGGTCTGCCGGATCTCCCATTGCAGCGCGCTGACTTCGGGTTGCATGCAATTCCATCCTTATTTCGCTCAGCGGGATTCCGCTACAGCGGCAGAAATGCATCAAGCAACATGTTGAAGGCAACCGGGGCCTCGACATTGGACAGATGCCCGGCGCGGTGGATCTGCATGCAGCGCGCGCCGGGGATGCGGTCGGCGATCTGATAGGCCATTTCCAGCGGCGTCAGCCTGTCCGCGCCCCCGGCCAGCACGAGCGTGGGGGCGGTGATCTGTTCCAGCCCGTCGAAGCGATCGCTGTTCACCATGCAGGCGATGGAGCGGAGGTAGTTGTCGGGCTTGATGGCGGCGATGCTGTCGACCAGGCGCTTGTGGATCTCGGGGCCCGCATCATCGCCCATCAGCGTGGTCGCCACCGCCGGCGCCAGGTCGCGCATCGTGCGGCCGGCGCGCAAGGGTTCCTCGCGCAGCCGGATGAAGGCGGCGCGGGCCTCCTCCGAAAAATTGCCGAAGCCCAGATGGGTGTCGGCCAGCACCAGCGAGGCGACGCGCCCGGGGTGCCGCACGGCGAAATCCATGGCGATGCGCCCGCCCATGGAAAGCCCCACGACATGCGCCCGTTCGGCGCCGAAATGCTCGACGAGGCGCAGCAGGTCGGCGCTGAAATCGGCGAATTCCGGCGGCCCCTCGCGCGGGTCGTCGTCGCTCTCGCCATAGCCGCGGGCATCCCAGGCCACGGCCCGGGCGCGCGGGGCCAGATGCGCGAGCTGCTCCGTCCAGTTCGAGCGGTTGCCGCCGATGCCGTGGAGAAACACCACCAGGGGGCCTTCGCCGACCACGTCGCATGCGATCCGCGGGCTGCCGGGGATGAATTCGGTCATCGCGCCGGCGGCACATTCGTGCGGTCCACCAGCAGGTGGCCGACATTGACCTGGCCCAGTCCACGTTCGCCGCGCAGCCAGCGCGCCATGGTGTCCATGCCCAGGCGCCCCCAGGCCAGCGGGTTCAGCTCCACCGTCAGCGAGACATCGCCGCGCCGCACCGCGGCCATGGCGGGCGGGATGCCGTTGAGGCCGGTGATCACGACCTGGCCGGTGCGCCCGGCCTGTCCCAGCGCCTGCGCCGCACCCAGCGCGATGTCGTCATTGCCGCCATAGATCGCGCGAAGGTTGGGGTGCGCCACCAGCAGATCCTGCGCCACGCGCAAGCCCTCCTCGCGCGTCAACGGCACCTCGCGCCGGGCGACGAGGCGCACGGTGGGAGTGGCCGCGATCACCTCGGAAAACCCGGTCGCGAGGTTGCGGAAGGTGGCGGCACCCTGCGGGCCGGCGATCATCGCGATCTCGCCCTGGCTGTTGATGGCGCGGAGAACCCAGCGGGCGATGTCGCGGCCGATGCCGACCTCGTCCATCGCCACGAATGCGCTTTGCTGCGGGCTGTCGGCATGGCGCGCGACCGAAATGATGGGGATGTTCGCCGCCGCCGCCGCCTCATAGGCCGCGCGGGTGGCGCGGGCATCGATCGGCGAGATCAGGATGCCGGAGACACGCTGGGCGATCAGGTCCAGCACGCCGTTGTTCTGCGCCACCACATCCTCGTTGGCGGTCACGAACCTGGTGCGCCAGCCCAGTTCGGTGGCGCGTGCCTCCATCCCCCGCCGCATGGCGATGTAGAAGGGGTTGGTGTCGGAGGAGAGCGAGACGCCCACCACCACCTCCTGCGCCCGCGCGGGACGCGCGCCCAGCACAGCCGCCGGTGCGGCGAGCGCCGCGAATGCCATCAATCCGCGCCTGTCGATCATGCCCGTCTCTCCCTCAATTGCCCCGTCCGCGCCGCCAGCGATCCGCCGCCGCCGCCGCCACGATCACCGTGCCGATGGCGATGCGCTGCCAGTAGCTGTCCACATTCATCAAATTCAGCGCATTGCCCAGCACCACGATGATGAGCACGCCGGCGATGGTCTTCTCCAGCCGGCCCTCGCCGCCATAGAGCGAGGCGCCGCCTACCACGGCGGCGGCGATGGCCATCAGCTCGTAGAACTCGCCCGAGGTCGGCTGGCCGCTTTGCAGCCTGGCCGCCAGCATCACCCCCGCCACCCCCGCCATGGCGCCGCACCAGATGTAGGCGGAAGCGCGGACGCGGTCGGTGTTGATGCCGGCGAGGTAGGCGGCCTCGCGATTGCCGCCGGTGGCGAAGAGACGCTTGCCGTAACTCGACATGTGCAGCACCCACCACAGGCCCACGAAGAGCAGGATGGGCGTCCAGGTCAGCCATGGCACACCCACGAAACGGTCGCGGCCGTAGAGGATGAAGTCGTCGGGCAGACCCTCCTCGCCGGTGATGGGCCGGCCGCCGGTCAGCAGCAGCGTGAAGCCGCGCACCACCACCATGGTGCCGAGGGTGGCGATGAAGGGGTTGAGGTCGAGCTTCGTGACCAGCAGCCCGTTCAGCGCGCCGACCAGGCAGCCCACCGCGATGCCGGCCAGCGCCCCTGCCCCTGTGCCCCATTCCAGCATCACCGCCGCCGCCGTGCAGCCCGCCGCCGCGACCGTCGAGCCGACCGAGATATCGAAGCCGCCGGAAATGATCACGAAGGTCATGCCCATCGCCACCACCGCCATGACCGAGGCCTGCAGCATGACATTGCCGATATTGACGGGCGACAGGAAACGGTCGGTCAGCAGCGCCGTGCCCAGGCACAGGGCGGCCAGGACCAGGAAGGGCGTCTGCTCCAGGATGCGGTTGGTCATCCGCCAAGCGCTCCACGCAGCCGGGCCTCGGTGAAGTCGGGGCCGCGCGTCATGTTGGCCTGGATGGCCCCGTCGCGCATCGCCACGATCTCGTCGGCCAGGGCCAGCAACTCATGCAGCTCGGCCGAGGCGAAGACCACGGCGCCGCCCTTTCGGGCGAATTCATCCACGAGCCCGAGGACAGCGCGCTTGGCGGCGACGTCGATGCCATGGGTGGGCTCGTCCAGCAGCAGGGTGTGGAACTTCCCCATCAGCCAGCGGGCGAAGATGATTTTTTGTTGGTTGCCGCCGGAGAGCGCGCGGGCCGGGAGCGAGGGGTCGGGCGGGCGGACGTCGAGCCTGCGGATCAGCTCGGCCACCGAGGCATCGGCGGCGCGGGCGTCGAAGCGGCCCAGCGCGGCGGTCATGGCGTCGAGATGCGGCAGCACGATGTTGTCGCGCACCGACAGCGTGGGGATCAGCGCGCGGCCGCGCTCGCTCGGCACATAGCCTATGCCGGCGGCGATGCTTTTGCCGGGGGGCGAAAACCCGCGGCGCAGCAGCGGCCCGGTGCCGGCACCCAGCAGACCGGCGAGGCCGGTGACACGCCCGGCATGGGCGCGCACCGCCCCGCCCGGCGCCGGCAGGGATATTGTGGTCGGGCCGGCCGGGCGACCGCTCGCGGCATGCAGGGCACCCATCTCGCGCCCGGTCATGTCGCGCGCCAGCTCGGCCTCGTCGAAGCCGCCGCGGGCGTGATGGGCGACCACGCTGCCGTCGCGCAGCACCGTCACCTCGTCGCACAACACCCTGATCTCATCGAGCCGGTGGGAGACGAAGAGCACGGCCACACCCTGGCCGCGCATGCGCTCGAGCAGCGAGAAAAGCCGGTCGACCTCGGCGCGTTCGAGCGAGGCGGTGGGCTCGTCGAGGATGAGGATGCGGGCCTGCCCGGCGGCGAGTTCGCGCGCCAGCACCACCGCCTGCGCCTCGGCGAAGGAAAGGCTGGACATGCGCCGGCGGGGGTCGATTTCCAGGCCGAGGCGGGCCAGGGCCTGGGATGCCTCGGCCAGAAGCGCGCGCGGCCGGACGGTGCCGGCGCGGGCAGGCCAGCGGCCGAGCAGCACATTGTCGGCCACGCTCATGCCCCTGACGACCTGCAATTCCTGCGGCACGAGCGCGATGCCGGCCTGGCGCGCCGCCATCGGCCCGCGCGGGGCGAAGAGCTCGCCATGCAGCAGAATCTCCCCCGAATCGGCGCGATAGATGCCGGTGATGATCTTCAGCAGGCTGGACTTGCCGGCGCCATTCTCCCCCACCAGCCCATGCGCCTGCCCCGCCCACAGCCGCAACGACACACCGCGCAGCGCCTGGGTGCGGCCGAAAGCCTTTTGGAGGTCACGCGCCTCCAGCGCCGGGGATGAAGCCATGGCGAAGGCTCGCCCGGCGACCCGGGGGCGTCAACATTGAACCACGGCGATTTTCCCGCCAGGCTGGGCCGCATGCTCATCCTGCACCAACTGCCGCATTCCATCTGCAGCCAGAAGGTGCGGATCATCCTCGCCGAGAAGGCGCTGGAATGGCAGGGCCGGGTGGTGGATCTGGCGCGGTTCGAGCATCTGTCGGATGAATTCCTGCGCCTCAACCCCAATGGCGTCGTGCCGGTGCTGGAGCATGATGGCGTGGCGGTCGTGGAATCCACCGTGATCTGCGAATATCTGGACGAGGTGTTTCCCAGCCCACCGCTTTCGCCCGCCTCCGCGCTGGGGCGGGCGAAGATGCGGGAGTGGCTGCGCTTCATCGATGAGGTGCCGACCGCCTCGGTTCGGGTGCCATCGTTTCAGAATGCGTTGCTGCCGGGTTACGCCGCCATCCCGCGGGATGAGTGGGAACGGCTGGTGGCGCGCATGCCCATTCGCGCCGGCTTCTTCCGCCGCATGGGGCAAAGCGGCTTTTCGGCCGAGGATTACGAGAATTCGCTGGCCCAGCTTCGTCACGCCGTGGCGCGGGTCGAGGCGGCGCCGGGCCCCTGGTTGGCCGGCGATGCGTTCAGCATCGCCGACGCGTGCATGGCGCCGCTGTTCCAGCGCATGGAGGATTTGCGGCTGGGCCTTCTTTGGGCCGAGGCGCCCGCCGCCGCCGGATGGTTCGAGCGGGTGCGGGCGCGGCCGAGTTGGGCCCAGGCCATGCCGCATGGCTCGCGCCTGGGCGAAGTGATTCCGGACCTGGCGGCGAGGCTGGACGCGGCTCAGGCCTGATCCAGGTTTTCCGCGATATAGGGCGGGAGGTGGAAGCAGGAGGCGTGGATCTCGGGCGACCAGTAGCGGGTCAGGCCCAGGATGCCAGCCTGTTCGGCGCGGGCGCGGATTTCGGCGGCGGGGACGGCGCGCATGCCCGTGCCCTTGGCCGACCAGCCCAGCGTCATGAAGCCGCCGACATAGGTCGGCACGGCGGCGACATAGGCCGAGACCTCCTGGAAGAACTTCGCCCGGCGGATCGAGGTCTCGCGCAGTTCGTCGGCCTGCATGAAGGGCACGCCGCACTGGTTCACCACGATGCCCTGGGCGGTCAGGATGCGGGCCGTGTTCTGGTAGAACTCGTCGGTGAACAGCACCTCGCCCACGCCGATCGGGTCAGTGCTGTCGACGATGATCACGTCGAAGCTGGCGTCCGCGGCGCGGCGGACATAGTCGATGCCATCGCCCACGATCACCTCGCCGCGCGGGTTGGTCCAGGCATCGCCGGCGATGTCGGCGAGGTGCTCCTTGCACAGCCGGATCACCTCGCCATCGATCTCGACCATGACGGCCTTCTCCACGGTGGAGTGTTGCAGCACGCGCCGAAGCACGCCGCCATCGCCGGCGCCGATGATCAGCACGCGCTTCGCTGCGCCATGCGCCAGCAGCGGCACATGGGCGAGCATTTCCTGGTAGACGAATTCGTCGCGCTCGGTGATCTGGATGACGCCGTCGAGCACCATGACGCGGCCATGCGAGAAGCTCTCGAACAGCACGATGTCCTGGAATTCGGACTGCGCCCGGGCAAGCTCGCGCTTGACCAGGAAGCGCTGGCCCCAATCGGGGTAGAGGGTTTCGTTGATCCAGGAATCGGTGGCCATTCGGGGCACTCCACAATGAGACGGGGCGGAGCCTTACGGCCCCGCCCCGCGACAGTCACACGACAGGTTTGTTTCAGGTGATCAGGCCACGCTTGTGCTCGGAGAGCTGGATGCGCTCGGCCAGAAAACCCGTCTTCAGGTGCGGAATGGCCTTGTAGGGGTCGCATTCGCCGCAGACGAAGATGTCGAGCGCCGCATAGTCGCGCTCCGGCCAGGTGTGGATGGAGACATGGCTTTCGGCCAGCACCAGCACGCCGGAGACGCCACCATTGGGCGAGAAGTGGTGGAAATGGCCATGCAGGATGGTCGCGCCCGAGGCGATGGCCGCGTCGCGCAGCACCGTGTCGATATGCGCGGGGTCGTCGAGATTCGTCGCACCCCACAGATCGATGATCAGGTGCGTGCCGGCGAAGCGAACGCCGTTGCGCTCGACGAAGTAATCCTTCGCCTCGCTGACATGGGTGACGGAATCTTGGGTATTGCTCGAGAGCATCCCCAGCGGGAGAGCGTCCATAGCGGGCACCTTTCCAACCAGAAGATGACCAAGTCGGCTGTGCGGCCCCAGCGGCCGTCGGTTCGATCAGGTCAGCGGAGGCGGGGTATGGGGCATGGCGACCTGGGGCGCAACAGGAATCTGACCCTTGACCCAAAAAAATTGCGGAGACCCCCCGGGGGTGGCGCGACACTCACCGCGCAGTTCTTAACTCACTCCGCAACCGATCCAGCCTGGCTGGCAATACCCGGAAGAGTTCCAGTTCACCGTGGAGCCGCGGCAGGTCGGCCAGGCCGCGCACCGGATCGGTGGTCAGCAGTTGAAACGGCGCCTCGCCGGGGCCGCCGGCCAGCAGCGGGCCGCGGGTGCTGCGCAGCTCGGCCAGCCCCGCCATGTCGCCCGCCAGGGCCAGCAGCGCGGCCTGGCGCACCAGGCCGCGGGCCAGCGCCGGTTCCAGCGGCGCGGCCTGGCCGGCCAACGCGCGGTCGAGGTGCCGGGCCAGCGCCGCGGCGGCGCCGGCGAAATCCCGCCGCTCTGCCAGGAACTCGGCCAGGGCCTCATCGCCCGCCGCGCCCAGGGCGGTGAAGGCGCTGGTTTCGCCCTGGCCCTGTTGCGCCTGGGCGCGGGCGGCGAGCATGGCGCGCTGCTGCGCCAGGGCTTCCGACAGGCCAGGCCCAGCGCTGTCGGCCAGCGCGGCCAGGGCGCGGGCACCATCGCGCTCGCCCAGGTGCAGCGCGGCCAGGCGGGTGCCGACCGCGGCGCGGGCGGGGCCGGGCGGCGCGCGATCCATCGCCTGACGGAGCAGCGCCACCGCGCGGTCCGACAGGTCGAGCGCCATCAGCCTTTCGGCCAGCATGGCGAGCGCCTCGGCCCCCGCGGGCCCGTTCGGCAGCAGCTGCGGATGGGCGTCGTGCAACGCCACCGCGTTGAGCGGGGTATCGACCTCCAGCGCGGCCAGAAAGGCCGCGGTGATGGCGGGTTGCAGCACCGCCTCACGGTCGGGGAAGAGCGCCGCGGCCTCGCGCAGCAGCGCCAAGGCACCCGCCGGGTCGCCGCCCCGTTGACGGAGGGCGGCTATGCGCTGGCGGGCGTTGAATTCCGCTCCCTCGTCGCGCCAGGCGAAGAGGGTCTGCTCCAGGGCGCGGGAGGCCGCCAGGGCATCGATCTCGCCACTGGCCAGGCGCAGCTCGGCGGCGCGGCGCATCGCCTCGGCCCGCATGCGACGGTCGCGGCCGTTGATGATCGCGTCATAGGCCGCCAGCGCGGCACGGGCGTCACCGCCCTGTTCGCCCAGCACCGCCCGGGCGAGTTCCAGGCCCGGCACGGTCGGCCCACCTTCCAGCAGCGCGGCCGCGACCTCGGTCTGACGTGCCGCACCCAGCGCCTCGGCGAGGTGGGGCAGCAGACGCCGTTGCAGCGCCTCAGGATAACCGCGCAGGATGCCGCGGCCGCGCAGGATGACCGACGCGCCCTCCGCCGCCTCGCCGCGAAGGGCTTGCAGCATGCCGCGCCACATCGCGGTCTCGTCGGAGATCGGTTCGGCCTCCAGCGGCGCGGCTTCGTCCGGCCTGCCGGCGGCCAGGGCGGCGGCGCCGGCCAGCCAGGCGGCGCGCGGCAGCGCGGCGATAATCGGGTCCTCGGCCTGGGCCAGGCGGATCATGGCCTGGGCCTCCTGCGGCTGGCCGAGCGAGAGCAGCGTCTCGGCCGCCGCCAGGCGCTGCATGCCCCGGGCCAGCGGCGCGGCCTGGGCCAGGCCGGTGCGCTGCGCGCGCAGCCGCGCCGCCAGTTCGGAGGGCGTGCCGTTAGGGAATTCGAAGCTGCGCGTGGGGCCGCCGGGTGCCAGCGCTTCGCCCACCTGCCGCGCCCGCTCCGCCGTCGTGGGCCCGCCGAGGGAGAGCCTGCCGCCGCCATCGGCGCCCAAGGTGAAGCGATCGGCCGAGGCGCGCATCACCACCGCATCCGAACGCGCCAGCACGGCGACGCCCAGCGCGGTTTCGAGCAGCTGCATGTCCACCATGGCGCGGGTGACGGCGATGCGCGCGCCATGCTCCTGCGGCCCGCGCATGGTGCCCAGCAGCACCGGCATGCCGGTCACCGGGTCCTGGATGGACAGCACGCCCTGGGCGCCGGGCGCCGGCAGGGCCAGGACGCCAGCGCCCTCGTTCACCGCCGCGATGGGCTCGCCCTCCGCCTGGGACTCGGTGAGGAACCAGCGGCCAGCCTGACGGCGCAGCCGCATCGCGGCGGGGGCGTCCTCCAGGGTCAGCAGCGCGCCGCCGGGGATGGGCTGGTAGCGCATGCCCGGGCGCGGCGTCTCCGAAAGCGGCGCCTCGGGCGGGGTGTCGAGGATGATCAGCCAGGCATCGCCGCGGCGCAGCATCGCAGCGCCAGCGTCGGGCGGAAACGGCAGGGGCAGGTCGCTGACGGCAACCCGGGAGGAGGCGGCGGGTGCCGGCACGGGCGTGGGCGGCGGCGGCGCCTCGCGTTCGGCGGCCGGCGGCGCGGCCGGCGCGGGCGTGGGGATGGAGGCGGCGCGGGCTGGGGTTGGGAT
>JAKFUL010000030.1 GCA_021732665.1 Acetobacteraceae bacterium | reverse complement strand
GGCCAGGGGCGGCGGCGGCGGCGGCGGGGCGGCGGCGGGCGGTTCCTGGGCCAGCGGCCGGGCGGCGCGCACGCCATTCTCCAGCCGGTCGGCCAGGCTCTCGGCACGTTCGATCAGGTAGCGCAGATCCTCGCGCAGCGGCTCGCCCAGCGCCACCTTCTCGGCCACCTGGCGCCCGGCCTGCTCGGCGCCGGCGCGCAGCCGGGCCAGCGCCGCCTCCGCCGCGCGGGTCGCCTCGGCCAGACCATCGGCGCCGGCATTCAGCGCGTCACGCTCGGACCGCAAATGGCCGAGCGCCCTTTGCAGCCGCCAGGCCACCGGGATCGCCGCGGCCAGCAGCAGGATCACCAAGGCCTGGGCCAGCCACTCCAGCGTGTTCATGCCGCCACTCCCTGTTGCGAGACCGCGTCGCCGATGCGGATCGAGGGCCGTCCGGCCACCTGCCCCAGCTCGGCGATGAACAGCGGCACCTGGCCGCATTGCAGCTTCACCGGCGCCGTCGCCTTGTTGTTCAGCATCAGCAGGTCGCCCGGCTTGAGAGCCAGCATTGAGGAGAGCGGCATCACCTGCTGGTCCAGCACGACATCCAGCGCCACCTTGGTGTGGCGCAGCTCCTCGGCCAGGTGGGTTTCCCAGATGCTGTCGCGGCCGAATTTCTCGCCCATGAACTGCTGCAGCAGCAATTCGCGCACCGGCTCGAGCGTCGCGTAGGGCATCAGCATCTCGATCTTGCCGCCGCGATCCTCCATCTCGACCCGCAGCCGCGCGAGGACGCAGGCATTGGCCTGGCGGCTGACCATGGCGAAGCGCGGGTTGACCTCCAGCCGCTCGAACTCGAAATGCACATCGGCCACGGGGGCGAAGGCGTCGCTGACATCGGCCAGCACCACTTTCAGCAGCCGCTCCACCAGCGTGCGCTCGATGGTGGTGTAGGGCCGCCCCTCGACGCGCATCGCCGAGGTGCCGCGCCTGCCGCCCAGCAGCACGTCCACCACAGAATAAATCATGGCGCTGTCGACCACGATCAGCCCGTAATTGTCCCATTCCCGCACCTTGAACACCGCCAGCATCGCCGGCAGGGGCACGGAATTCAGGTAATCGCCGAAGCGTTGCGAGGCGATGCTGTCGATCGACACCTCGACATTGTCGGAGGTGAAGTTGCGCAAGCTCGTCGACATGATCCGCACCAGACGGTCGAAGATGATCTCGAGCATCGGCAGGCGTTCATAGGAGACCAGGCCGGAGCTGATGATGCGCTCGATCCCGCTCTGCTCGCCATTGCCGCCGGCGCCGCCGCCGAAGCCCATCAGGCTGTCGATCTCGGCCTGATTCAGCACCCGGGCGGCGTCGGGCGAGGGAGTGGCGGGCCCGTCATCCAGCGCCTCGGCGACATTATCCTCCAGGGCGGCGCCCCAGGCGGCGGCCATCTCGGCCTCCTCATCCTCGCCCGGACTCATCGCGCGTTGCTCATTGGACGAGAATCTCCTGGAACAGCACGTCGGTGACGCGGGCGGGGTGGGCTGCGATATTGGCGCGCGCCGTCAGCTCCTCACGCAGCCGGTGGGTGCCGGCCGAGCCGCGCAGCTCCTCCGGCCGCATCTCGCGCAGATACGTCGTGAAGAGATCGACCAACCTGGGCATCGCCGCCGTCAATGCCGCCGCATCCTCGGCGCCGAGCACCTCGATCTGGCTGCGCAGCTTGATGAAGGTGGCGCGCCTGCCGGCCGCGTTGAGATTGGCGGTGATCTCGGGCATCTGCACATAGGCGGGAACACGCGGCGGCGGCGGCGGCGGCGCATCGGCATTCGCCACCGCCGGCGGCGGGGCGTTCATCCCCAGCAGGCCGGGCAGAATGCCGGAAAACCACAGACCCGCGCCGGCCCCGATCAGCAGCAGCGGCAGGGCGAGCAGGATCAGCTTCTTCTTGCCGCCCTTGGCGGGCGCCCCCTCCTCGGCGCCGGCGGCCGGGGCGGCCGGCGCCGGAGCGGATTTTTTCGCGGCCATGCGCACCCTCCCTTCGGTGTCAGACCCTCGCGTCAGATCACCCCATGCTTGTCGCAGGAAATGGTTAAGCGAGGGTGTGCGAGGGCCAGCGGCAGGAGTGACCGCGGCCCCGGCCGATCCAAACCCCGCCGGGCAATTTCTTCCGGCCCCAGGCCCGCCCCGGGGTGGCACGCCGCTTGCCATCCAAGGGCAAAGGCAATTCGGACCGCACCCATGGACAGCCCCGGCTACATCATCCTCAGCCGCATGAACGCCCAGCTGCGCAGCCAGAACCTGGTGGCGCACAACCTGGCCAATGCCGATACCCCCGGCTACCGCGCCACCCGCCCGGTCTTCGCCGAACATCCCGCGCTGCAGCGCGACAGCCGCCGCATCCCCGGCGGGCGCGAGGTGGATTACACCTGGGACCGCGCGAGCTGGCGCGACGAGACCGCGGGGCCGGTCAGCCGGACCGGCAATCCGCTCGATGTGGCGATCTCGGGCGACGGGTATTTCGCCGTGGAGACCCCGCGCGGCGAGCGCTTCACCCGGGCCGGGCGCTTCACCATCAGCCCCGATGGACGGCTGGTCGACCAGGGTGGCAACCCGGTCCTCAATGAAGCCGGCAATCCCATCGCCATCTCGCCCGGCGACGCCCGCATCGAGATCATGGGCGATGGCGCCATCCGCTCGGAAAACGGCGAGGTCGCCAGGCTGCGCGTCGTGCGCTTCGCCAACAACCAGATTCTGCGCAGCGAGGGCGACAGGCTGTTCGACGCGGCCGGCCAGCAGCCCGAGGCCGTCGCCCGGCCCGGCCTGGTGCAGGGCGCGGTCGAGGGCAGCAATGTGCAGTCCATCGTGGAGCTCACCCGGATGATGGCGGAGGTGCGCGAATTCCAGTTCGCCACCCAATTCGCCGAGCGGGAGGGCGAACGCATCCAGACCGCCGTCGAACGCATCCTGCGCAAGCGCTGATCGCGGAGCAACACCATGCGCAGCCTGCACATCGCCGCCAATCCTTCCGTCTTGCGGCGGCTTACCGAGAGCGAGATCTGAACCATGCGCAGCCTGCACATCGCCGCCAAAGCTTGCGTCTTGTGGCGGCTTACCGAGAGCGAGATCTGAACAATGCGCAGCCTGCACATCGCCGCCACGGGCATGCTCGCCCAGCAAACCAACGTCGAGGTCACCTCGAACAACCTCGCGAACATGACGACCACCGGCTACAAGCGACGCCGGGCCGAGTTCCAGGACCTGATCTACCAGAATCTCCGCCGCGTGGGGTCGCAAAGCTCCGACACCGGCTCGGTCCTGCCCTCGGGCGCGCAGGTCGGCCTGGGCGTGCGCACGGCCGCGATCTACCGGATCAGCGAGCAGGGCAATCTGCAGCAGACCGAGAACCGCTTCGACCTGGCCATCCGCGGCAATGGCTTCTTCCAGATCACCATGCCCTCGGGCGAGGTGGCCTATACCCGCGACGGCACCTTCGCCCTCTCGCCGGAGGGCACGCTGGTGACGGCGGAGGGCTATGTGGTGCAGCCCGGCATCACCATCCCCGCCGCTGCGCGCGACGTCACCATCAACACCTCGGGCGAGGTGCTGGCGCGCCTGGACGGCCAGGTGGCGCCGCAGAATGTCGGCCAGTTGCAGACCGCCATCTTCGCCAATGAAGGCGGGCTGGAAGCGGTGGGCGACAACCTCTTCCTGGCCACCCCCGCCTCAGGCCAGGCCCAGGCGGCCGCCCCGGGCCAGCCCGGCTATGGCACGGTGATGCAGGGCTTCATCGAGACGTCCAACGTCAACACGGTGCAGGAGATCACCTCGCTGATCACCGCGCAGCGCGCCTATGAGATGAACAGCCGCGTCATCACCGCGTCCGACGAAATGCTCTCGACGCTCACGAGGCTGAAGTGATGCGAGCGTTTTTTCTTGTTCTGCTGCTGGCAGCACCCGTTATGGCGCAGGACATGGCCTTCCTGCGCCCGCACGCCATTGTCGAGGAGCAGGTGCTGCGGGTGCAGGATCTGTGGGACAATCCAGGCGCCCGCGGCGCCGCCACGCTGGGTGCCGCGCCGGCGCCGGGACGGCGGATGGTGATCGAGGCCGCGCAGCTCAGCGCCATCGCCCGCAGCTATGGGGTGAACTGGCGCGCCATGTCGCAGAACGACCGGGTGGTGGTGGAACGGCCGGGACGCGCCCTGCCCCGCGCCGAGGTGGAGGCGCTGCTGCGCGAGGAATTTTCGCGCTTCGGCCTCGAGCCGGAGAGCGAGATCGAGATTACCGGCTGGGCGGCGCCGCTGGTTCCCGTGGCCTCGCTCCACCAGGTCACGCTGGAGGGTGCGGCGCTGGAAAACCCGGGCAGCCGCTTCGCCGCCACCCTGGTGGTGATGGCCGATGGCATGGCCACCCAACGCCTGCGCATCACCGGCCGCGCGGTGCCGACCACGCCGGTGGTGGTGGCCACCCGCAGGCTGGGCCTGGGCGAAATCATCCGCACCGCCGACGCGCGCGAGATGCGGGTGCGCAGCGAACGCGTCCGACCAGGCGTCGCCAACCGGCTCGACCAGGTGGTGGGCCAGGAGGCGCGACGGCCGATGGCGGTGGAGGGGATGTTCGCGCTGGCCGATCTCGGCCCGCCCAGCATGGTCGCGCGCAACCAGCCCGTCACGCTCTTCCTCGACGCGCCGGGGATCACCCTGACGGCCGCCGGCCGGGCGCTGGAATCGGCGCCGCGCGACGCCATGGTGCCGGTGATGAACCTCGCCTCCCGCGCCGTGCTGGAGGGCCAGGTGATCGGGCCCGGCCGGGTGCGCGTGGCGCTCGGCTCCGTGCCGACCCGGCAGCCATGAAGGGAGTTCCCATGCATCGCGCGCTTGTTCTGTTGCCCCTGGCCCTCGCCGCCTGCGGCCAGGCCGACAGGCTTTCGCGCCTGGGGCGGCCGCCGCCGCTCTCACCCGTGACCAACCCCGCGCATGACCCGGCCTGGCGGCCGGTGAGCATGCCCACGCCCGCGGTGCAGGAGGCCGGCGCGCCGTCCAACTCGCTCTGGCGCCAGGGCAGCCGCACCTTCCTGCGCGACCAGCGCGCGGCGCAGGTGGGGGATCTGATCACGGTGCTGGTCTCGGTGGCCGATGACGCGCAGTTGCAGAACCGCACCAACGGCACCCGCACCGGCACCCAGCTGCTGGGCGCGCCCAATTTGCTGGGGCTGGAGGCCAGCACCAACCGGGTGCTGCCCAACAGCGTGAACCCTGCCACCCTGCTGAACACCAACAGCACCGGCACCTCGAACGGCCAGGGCGAGGTGCGCCGGACGGAGGCGATCAACCTTCGCGTCGCCGCCACCATCATGCAGAACCTGCCCAACGGGAACCTCGTCGTCTCCGGCCGGCAGGAGGTGCGGGTGAACAACGAGCTGCGCGAGCTTTCGGTGCAGGGCGTGCTGCGGCCGCAGGACATCGCCTCCGACAACACCGTCAGGCATGACCGGCTGGCGGAGGCGCGGATCACCTATGGCGGCCGTGGTTCGCTCAGCGATATCCAGCAGCCGCGCGTCGGGCAGCAGCTGCTTGATATACTCTTGCCTTTCTGATCAGGCCGCGATGGCCGCGCGGCTGCCCTGAACGCGATAGCGCGCGGGGTTGCCGATGCGCGTGCCCTCCGGGCTGGCCTCGGAATACTCGTAGACCGGGCCTTCCCAGGCGCCGAACTCGATCGGCCGGCCCGCGCCATAATTGTAGTATTGCGTGTCACGCGCCGCGATGACCCGGGCGCCCGAGGTCAGTGCGAGATAGCCGCAGAAACGCTTGCCATCGCCCCATGTGCCGACATTGCCGCGATAGGTGTCGGCCGGCGCGCAGGCGAAGAGCACGATCTCATCGACCAGCCCGCGCCAGCTGCCGGTCAGGCCGTAATTGAACAGATTCAACCCCTCCAGCCCCAGCTGCAGGCCGAAGCCGCCATGCGCCGAGGGCAGGCAGAGCCGGCCGCCCAGATCCCAGTTGCTTTCGAATCCATGGCAGAGAATGTGCAGCCGCCGCAGCCGGCGCGCCTGGCGCGCCCGCCGCGCCGTGGTTTCGACGATGTGCCTGATCTGCGTCAGCGCATTCACCTGCATCACGAAGTTGTACCAGGCCGGGGTCTCGCCGAGCAGCCGGCGGTCGTGAATCACCATGGAGGACATCGGCATTCCCTTTCGTTTCCGTTATTGTGGCAGCGCGCGCGACGCCGCGGGGTTCAGTTCTTCGGGAGCGGAGATCCACCTCGATGCTGGACGCCCCGCGCCATGACGGGCACATTGGACGCACACACGGGAGAAACCCTAATGACAGACATCGTCATCGCCTCCGCCGCGCGCACGCCGGTCGGCAGTTTCAACGGCGCCTTCGCCTCCATGTCCGCCCATGCGCTGGGCAGCATCGCCATCCAGGCCGCGCTCGCCCGCGCGGGCGTGAAGGGCGAGGAGGTGGATGAGGTGATCATGGGCCAGATCCTCTCCGCCGGCGCCGGGCAGAACCCGGCGCGGCAGGCCAGCGTGAATGCCGGCATTCCGGTCGAGCACACCGCCTTCGGCATCAACCAGCTTTGCGGTTCGGGGCTGCGCGCCGTGGCGCTGGCGGCACAGCAGATTGCCAGCGGCGACGCCCGCATCATGGTGGCCGGCGGCCAGGAAAGCATGACCCAGGCGCCGCACGCACAGCAGCTTCGCGCCGGGCAGAAGATGGGTGACCTGGCCCTGATCGACACCATGCTGAAGGACGGCCTGATGGACGCCTTCCACGGCTACCACATGGGCACGACGGCCGAGAACGTGGCGGAAAAGTTCCAGATCACCCGCGAGGACCAGGATAATTTCGCGGCCGCCAGCCAACGCAAGGCGGGCGAGGCGATGAAGGCCGGCCGCTTCCGCGACGAGATCGCGCCCGTGACGGTGAAGACCCGCAAGGGCGACATCATCGTCAGCGACGACGAATATCCCAAGCCCGAGACCAATTTCGAGGTGCTGCAAAAGCTGCGCCCGGCCTTTTCCAAGACCGGCACGGTCACCGCCGGCAATGCCTCGGGCATCAATGACGGTGCCGCGGTGGCGGTGCTGATGAGCATGGCGGAAGCCGAGCGCCGCGGCATCACGCCAATGGCGCGCATCGTCTCCTGGGCCACCGCCGGCGTTGATCCCTCGATCATGGGCACGGGGCCCATCCCCGCGTCACGCAAGGCGCTGGCCAAGGCCGGCTGGTCGATCGACAGCGTCGACCTGATCGAGGCCAATGAGGCCTTCGCGGCGCAGGCGATCGCGGTGAACAAGGATCTGGGCTGGGATACCGGGCGGGTGAACGTGAATGGCGGGGCGATCGCCATCGGTCACCCGATCGGCGCCTCGGGCGCGCGGGTGCTGAACACGCTGCTGTTCGAGATGCAGCGGCGTGGGGCCAAGCGCGGCCTGGCGACGCTGTGCATCGGCGGGGGCATGGGCGTGGCGCTTTGCGTGGAGCGGGGGTGAGGCTGCGCCTGTTGCCCGGGTGAGGGCTTTGCCCTCCCCCGTACCCCCTCCCAGCAGGGCCGACCCGGCCCTGCACCGTGCGGAATTTGATCGGGGGCTGAGGGAGGGGCATCAAGGGCGCGAGGGTTGAACAGGCATCACCCGCCCCTCCCTCAACCCCCGATAGACTCTACCACGGTCCAGGGCCGGGTCGGCCCTGGCGGATGGGGTCTGGGGAAGGCAGAGCCTTCCCCAGGGTTCCAAGCGTCCCCTTACCCCGCCCGGCGCAACCGCTTCGCATTCGCCCGCGCCTTCGCCACAAACGGCGCCATGATCGCCGCCTGACTGCCGCCGGCCAGCATTTTGGTCGTGGCCTCCTGCATCGCCGCCAGCTTCTCCGTCGTCATGCGCTGGTACTCCGCCATCGTGCAGCTGCCATCCGCCATCATGCGCGTGCGGTGCATGATCGTCTCCCAGGAGGCCAGGGAGAGGCGCGTCATCATCAGCGGGAACGAGAAGGGGGAGTGTTTCATCCCCCCGACATGACCGCCCCTGCCCCGCCGCGCAAGGACTATTCCGCTGCCTCGGCCAGTTCCGACATCGGCCGCGCCAGGTATTTCGCGTATTCCCTGGGCACGACATGCCAGAAGCGCTCGCGCTCGGCGGCCCAGTCATTGAGGATGCGCGCGGCATAGCGGCTGCCGGTCTCGGCCACATGGCGTTCGACCAACCCCTTCAGCACGCCTTCCCAATGTGCCGAGGCCAGTCTTTGCCACAGCAAGGTCTCGGGGTTCAGGCGCTTTTCGAAGGTGTTGTCGGCGTCATGGATGAAGGCGGCGCCGCCGGTGAAGCCGGCGCCGAAATTATCGCCCGTGGCGCCCAGGATCACCACCGTGCCGCCGGTCATGTATTCGCACGCATTGGCGCCGGTGCCTTCGACCACGGCGGTGGCGCCGGAATTGCGCACCGCGAAGCGCTCGCCGGCCTGGCCCGCGGCGAAGAGTTCACCGGCCGTCGCACCATAAAGGCAGGTGTTGCCGATGATGGTGTTCTCGTTCCACACCAGCGTGGAGGAAGGTGCCGGCCGCACCACGATCTGCCCGCCGGAGAGGCCCTTGCCGACATAGTCATTGGCATCGCCGAAGACTTCCAGCTTGAGGCCGCGCACCGCGAATGCGCCGAGCGACTGGCCGGCCGTGCCGCGCAGCCGCACCGTGAGGTGCCCGGGCTGCAGCCCGTTCATGCCGTATTGCCGGGTGATCATGGCGGAGGTCTTGGTGCCGATGGCGCGGTGGGTGTTGCGGATGTTGTAGGCCAACTGCATTTTCTCGCCGCGCTGGAACAGCGGTGCCGCGTCGCGGATCATGTCGGCGTCCAGCGTCTCCGGCACCTCGTTGCGGCCGGTCATGGTGCAATGGCTGGCATGCGGGCCGGCATCGGCGCGCACCAGCAGCGGGTTGAGGTCGAGATCGTCAAGATCCTCGGAACCGCGGCTGACCTGCTTGAGCAGGTCGGTGCGGCCGATCACATCCGTCAGCTTGCGGAAGCCCAGGCTTGCCAGGATTTCCCGCACCTCCTCGGCGACGAAGGAGAACAGGCTGATGACCTTCTCCGGCGTGCCCTCGAACTTTTTTCGGAGTGTCTCGTCCTGGGTGCAGACGCCCACCGGGCAGGTGTTGGAATGGCACTGCCTGACCATGATGCAGCCCATGGCCACCAGCGACGCCGTGCCGATGCCGAATTCCTCGGCGCCCAGCATCGCCGCCACCACCACGTCACGGCCGGTCTTCAGGCCGCCATCGGTGCGCAGGCGCACGCGGTGGCGCAGCCGGTTGAGCTGCAACACCTGATGCGTTTCCGACAGCCCCATCTCCCAGGGCAGCCCGGCATATTTGATCGAGGTGATGGGTGAGGCGCCGGTGCCCCCCGAGTGACCGGAGACCAGGATCGCGTCGGCGCGCGCCTTGGCCACGCCCGCCGCGATGGTGCCGATGCCCGAACGCGAGACCAGCTTCACGCAGACCAGCGCGTCGGGGTTGATCTGCTTGAGGTCGTAGATGAGCTGCGCCAGATCCTCGATCGAATAGATGTCGTGATGCGGCGGCGGGCTGATCAGCGTCACCCCCGGCGTGGAGTGTCGCAGCTTGGCGATCAACTGCGTCACCTTGAAACCGGGAAGCTGGCCGCCCTCGCCCGGCTTGGCGCCTTGCGCGACCTTGATCTCGATCTCGCGGCAATTGTTCAGATATTCGGCGGTGACGCCGAAGCGGCCGGAGGCGATCTGCTTGATGGCGGAATTGGCGTTGTCGCCATTCGAGCGCGGCTTGGCGCGCGCCGGGTCCTCGCCGCCCTCACCTGAGTCGCTGCGCGCGCCGATGCGGTTCATCGCGATGGACAGCGTCTCATGCGCCTCGGGCGAGAGCGCGCCCAGCGAGATGCCGGGGGCGAGCAGCCGCTTGCGGATTTCGGTGATGCTCTCGACTTCCTCCAGCGCGACCGGCTTGCGGCCTTCCAGGCGGAAATCCAGCAGGTCGCGCAGCGCCACCGGCGGGCCACGCCTGACAGCCTCGGAATAACGCTTGAACATCTGGTAGCTGTCGCTGGCGACCGCCTCCTGCAACGTGTGGATCAGCGGGCCGTCGAAGGCGTGGGCCTCGCCCTTGCGGCGCAGCTTGTGGAAGCCGCCGACCGGCAGGGAGACCACATCGGCATCCCAGGCGCGGGCATGCAGCTCCAGCAGGCGGCGCGCGATGCCCGACAGGCCGATGCCGGAAATCCGGCTGGGCACGCCGGGGAAAAACTCGTTCACCAAAGCGCGGGAGAGGCCGATGGCCTCGAAATTCATTCCCCCCCGATAGGAGGAGATGACCGAGATGCCCATCTTCGACATCACCTTCAGCAGGCCCTTGTCGACGGCCTTCTTGTACTTGGCGACGGCCTCGGTGAGCGTGAGCGCGCCGAACAGCCCGCGGCGATGCCGGTCGGCGATGCTCTCCTGCGTCATATAGGCGTTGACCGTGGTCGCACCGGCGCCGATCAGCACGGCGAAGCAATGCACATCCAGGCACTCCGCCACGCGGGCGTTGAGGCTGGTGAAGGTGCGCAGGCTGGTCTTCACCAGATGCGTGTGCACGCCGCCCACCGCCAGGATCATGGGAATGGCGGCGCGGGTGGCGCCCTGGTTCTCATCGGTGAGGATGACGTGGACGGAGCCCGAGCGCACGGCGTCCTCGGCCTCGCGCCGGATGCGCTCGATGGCGCGGCGCAGCCCCTGCTCGCCCTCTTCCACCGGGAAGGTGCAATCCACCTCGCAGGCGCTGGCGCCCATGTATTCGCGCATGGCGTTGAACTGCGCGGTGCTCAGCACCGGGCTGTCCAGCATCAGCATGTCGCATTGCTCGGGGTTCTCATCGAGGATGTTGCCGAGATTGCCGAGACGGGTCTTCAGCGACATCACCCGCGTCTCGCGTAAGGAGTCGATGGGCGGGTTCGTCACCTGGCTGAACATTTGCCGGAAATAATGCTGCAATCCGCGGTAATGCTGGCTGAGGACCGCGATGGGCGTGTCATCGCCCATGCTGCCCACGGCTTCCGCGCCATCCTCGACCATGGGGTGCAGGATGGTCTCCAGCTCCTCCATGGTGGTGCCGATGGCGAGCTGGCGCCGCCGCAGCTCCTCGCCGGCATAGAGCGTGGGCTCGGCCTGGTCGTGGCGGACGATCTCGTCGATGCGCGTGGTGCGCTCGACCCATTTGCCGAACGGCTTGCGGTGCGCCAGCTCGTCCTTCAGCTGCCAGTCCAGGTAGATTTTTCCGGTGTCGAGATTGACGCCGATGCATTGGCCGGGGCCGACGCGGCCCTTCTGGATGATCTCCTGCTCGGCCAGCTTCACCATGCCCGTCTCGCTGCCCACGATCAGCAGCCCGCCCTGGGTGACGGAATAGCGCATGGGGCGCAGCCCGTTGCGGTCCATGCCGCCGATCACCCAGGTGCCGTCGGTGGCGCACATGGCGGCCGGCCCGTCCCAGGGTTCCATCACCGCGTTGCAGTACAGGAACAGGTCGTGATGCGCGGGCGCCATGGTGGCGTTGTTGCCCAGCGATTCGGGCATCAGCATCGCCTTGGCCATGGGCGCATCGCGGCCGCCGCGGACCAGCAGTTCGAACACATTGTCGAGGCACGCGGTGTCGGAATTGCCGGCCTGGATCACCGGCTTGATGTCGGCCATGTATTCGTCGAGCGAGGGATGCGCGAGCCGGGTCTCGTGGCTCTTCATCCAGTTCACATTGCCATGCAACGTGTTGATCTCGCCGTTATGGGCAAGCATGCGGAAGGGCTGCGCCAGCCGCCAGGTCGGGAAGGTGTTGGTGGAATAGCGCTGGTGGTAGATCGCGAAGCGCGACGCGAAGCGCGCGTCCGTCAGGTCGGGGTAGAATTCCGAGAGGTCTTCCGCCAGGAACATGCCCTTGTAGATGACCGATCGGCAGGAGAGGCTGCACAGATACATCTCGGGGATCTGCGCCGCGATGGCCTGCTTTTCGATCCGCCGGCGGATGACGTAGAGGTCGCGCTCATAGGTCGCGTCATCCACGCCCTCGGGGTTCCAGATCAGGATCTGCTCGATTTCCGGCCGCGTGGCATTGGCCTTCTCGCCGATGACCGAGGCGTTGATCGGCACCTGGCGCCAGCCATAAATGGCGTAACCCGCATTGAGAATCTCGGTCTCGCAAATTTGCCGGCAACGTTCCTGCGCGGAAAAGTCGGTCTTGGGCAGGAAGATCATGCCGACAGCGATGCGGCCGGGCTTGAGCTGGTCGCCGCCATGGCGCACCGCCTCGGCGAAGAAATCCTGCGGGATTTCGACATGGATGCCGGCGCCGTCGCCGGTCTTGCCGTCGGCATCGACGGCGCCGCGGTGCCAGACGGCGCGCAGCGCATCGATGCCGGCCTGGACGACCTGGCGGGAGGGTTTTCCGTCCAGCGCGGCCACGAGGCCGACGCCGCAGGCGTCATGCTCGGTGGTGTCGATATGGGCGGCGGCCAGGGTGGCGAGGTTGGCTTGGTAGCTGGCGACGTATTCGGGGCCGGTTTCGTGGGTCATGGGGGATTCTCCGGTCATCACAGGGTAATGCCGCGGGCGCGCAGCGCGTCGCGATGCCGGGCCAGGGCCTCGTTCACGACCCGCTGGGCCCAGGCGGTGGCCGCGGTGTTGATCGCCGCGTTGATGCGCGGCTGGACTTCCAGCATGCGCTGGCCCAGCGGGCTGCGGTGGAAATCGCGCATCGCATGCATTTCCTCCACGGTCAGATGGCCGGCCCAGATGGCGATGGTTTCCTGGGTGAACTCGCCCACACGGGCACGCACATCCGGAAGGATGAATTCATCGAGCGCGCGCAGCCGCTCGGCGTCGGACAGGGTGGGGGAGGCGCTGCGGAGATTGGCGAGCAGGGTCTGCCGCATCGCCTCCAGCGTCGCGTCGATCTGCCGGGTGATCTGGCCAGCCTCGAGCAGCTCCATCGCCGCAGCCAGCCGCTCCTGGCTCAGCTGCGCCTGGGCGGTGCCGCAGAACAGCGCCAGGGAGAGGATGAGGGCGCGCATCATTCCGCCGCCACGGCCAGCGCCACCTTCTGCTGCATATACATGTGCATCTGCTCCGCCGCATCCCGCCCATCGCGAATGCCCCAAACCACGAGCGACGCCCCCCGCACGATGTCGCCGCCTGCGAAGACGCCGGGGAGTGCGGTCATCATCGTCTTGTGGTCCACCTTCAGCGTGCCCCAGCGGGTGACGGCCAGCGCCTCCTCGCCGAACGCCAGGGGCAGATCCTCCGGGTCGAAGCCCAGCGCCTTGATGGCGAGGTCGGCGGGTTGGAGGAAGCCGGCGCCGGGAATGGGCTCGACTTGCTGCCGGCCGGTGGCATCGGGCAGGCCCAGATGCATGGCGGTGGCGCGCACGCCGGTCACCTTGTCGGTGCCCAAAAAGGCCTCGGGCGCGCTGAGCCAGATGAAGCGCACGCCCTCCTCCTCGGCATTCTTCACCTCGCGCATGGAGCCCGGCATGTTCGCGCGGTCGCGCCGATACAGGCAGGAGACGGAGGCAGCACCCTGCCGCACCGCGGTGCGCACGCAATCCATCGCCGTGTCGCCGCCGCCGATGACGACCACGTGCTTGCCGGCGGCGTTCAGGCTGCCATTCTCGAATTCCGGCACCCGGTCGCCGAGATTGTCGCGGTTCGACGCCGTGAGATAATCCAGCGCCGGCACCACCCCCGGCAATTCGGCGCCCGGCAGCACGACGTCGCGCGCCTTGTAGACCCCGGTGGCGATGAAGACCGCGTCGTGCTGTTCGCGCAGTTGGTCCAGGGTGATGTCGCGGCCGATCTCCATGTTGAGATGGAACTGGATGCCGCCTTCCTCATACTGCTTCCAGCGGCGCAGCACGACGTCCTTCTCCAGCTTGAAGTTGGGGATGCCGTAGATCATCAGCCCGCCCACGCGGTCGTAGCGGTCATAGACATGCACCTGGTAGCCGCGCACGCGGAGGCGTTCGGCGGCGGCCAGCCCGGCCGGGCCGGCGCCTATGATGGCCACGCTCTGGCTGAGTTCGACACGCGGCTTGGGCGGCTTCACCCAGCCATTTTCGAAGGCGGTCTCGACGATGTATTTTTCGACCGAGCCGATGGTGACGCTCTCAAACCCCTTCTCGATGACGCAATTGCCCTCGCAAAGCCGGTCCTGCGGGCAAACGCGGCCGCAAATCTCGGGGAAAGTGTTGGTGGCGGCGGCGACCTCATAGGCCTCCTCCATCCGCCCTTCGGCGGTCAGCTTCAGCCAGTCCGGGATGTTGTTCTGCAACGGGCAATGGACCTGGCAGAAGGGCACGCCGCATTGGCTGCAACGGCTGGCCTGCTCGGCGGCATGGGCGGGCTCGAAACCGGCATAGATCTCGCTGAAATCGGCGCGGCGCGCGGCGGCCTCACGCTTTTCCGGCGTTTGTTGCTGGAGACGAACGAACTGGAGCATTTTCTCGGCCATGGCGCGCAATCCGGAGGGGGTGACGGCGCGCCATTAACAGGAAGTTTTCCCGACGGAAAGGGCAATTTTTTGTCATGAGACAGAATGACTGACATTTAGTGGTGAAAATCACCACAGCAACTCATCGCCGTTCGCGTTCGCGCCCAAAAAGAGACCGTATCGGACTTACTCGCGCCGCCCACCGCCCAGGCGGAAGCGCGCGAGGTAGCCAGGCACCTCCGCCTCGATCGGCCGCGGCACGATACCCAGGGATTCCAGCGTCAATGCCCCCTCGCTCACGACATTGTCGCGTTGCAGCAGCAGCAGCTGGTCCTGGGTGAACGGCTTTCCGGGCAGCTTTTCCGCCATTCGGGCCTGGAACTGCGCCAGTTTCATCGGCACTTCGAAGAGCGGGCGCTTGCGGCCCGTCACCTCCAATATGTAGCGCAGGATGTCGCGAAAGCTCATCGCCCGCGGCCCGCCCAGCTCATAGATGCGACCGGCCACGTCATCGCGGCTGGCGGCGGCCATCACCGCATCGGCCACATCGCCCACCCATACCGGCTGGAAACGCGTGTCGCCGCACAGCACCGGCATCACCGGCAACAGGCGCGCGAGGCCCGCGAACATGTTGAAGAACTTGTCCTCGGCGCCGAACAGCACGCTGGGCCGCAGGATCGTGGCGCTGGGGAAGCCCGCGAACACCGCCGCCTCGCCCTCACCCTTGCTCTTCGCATAGAGGCTCTCGCTTCCCGGATCGGCGCCGATGGCCGAGAGATGCACCAGCCGCGCAACCCCCGCGGCCCGGGAAAGCCGCGCCACCCGGCCGGCACCCTCGGCCTGGATGGCCTGGAAGCCGCCCGGCCGCTTCTCGGCCAGGATGCCCACCAGATTGACCACCAGCGTCGCACCCTCGACCGCGCGGGCCACGGCGGCCTCATCCGTCACATCGGCCCGCAACGCCACGATCTGGCCGACCCGGCCGCTGGTCTGCAGCGTGCGGGCGCCGGCGGGGTCATGCGTCGCCACCCTGATTTGCCAGCCCTGCCGCGCCAGGCGCTGCACCACATAGCGCCCGATGAAGCCGGCGCCGCCGAAGACGGTTGCGATCTGTTGCACGCTGAAACCCCCGATAAGCTGTCGCCTCTCCATATGTGCATGAACCCGCGCAGCCAAGTGCCGGGCATGGGTTGACGCCAAGCCGTCACACCCCTAATCAGCGCTTCCACCCACCGTGCCCAGGTGGCGGAATTGGTAGACGCACTGGCTTCAGGTGCCAGCGATCGCAAGGTTGTGAAGGTTCGAGTCCTTTCCTGGGCATTTTCTCCGCCGATTGCGTTCATGGGTTGCACGCCTTAGCAGGGTGCTATGAGCACCATCTTCCAGAACGGCGTTACCATTCATCTGCACCGGCATGACCTGCCTGATGGGCTCGCGCTGGGGCCGGTCGTGGCCGTGGATACCGAAACCATGGGGCTGGATCCGCGGCGGGACAGGCTTTGCCTGGTGCAGCTTTCCGATGGCTCGGGAGTGGTGCATCTGGTGCAGTTCATCCCCGTCTCGCTGGGCGGGCGGGGCTTCGCTGCGCCGAACCTGTCGGCCCTGCTGAGCGACCCCGGCAGCACGAAGCTGTTCCACTTCGCCCGCTTCGACGTGGCCGCGCTGCGCAATGGCCTGGGCATCGACGTGGCCCCGGTGAAATGCACCAAGATCGCCGCCAAGCTGGTCCGCACCTTCACCGACCGGCATGGGCTGAAGGATCTGTGCAAGGAACTGCTGGGGGTGGAGATCAGCAAGCAGCAGCAGACCTCCGACTGGGGCGCCGCCGAATTGACGGCCGAGCAGCAGGCCTATGCGGCCTCCGATGTGCTGCACCTGCATGCCCTTTGGGCCAAGCTGGAAGCACTGCTGAAGCGCGAGGGGCGGCTGGAACTGGCCGAGGCCTGCTTCCGCTTCCTGCCCGCGCGCGGGCAGCTGGACCTGATGGGCTATGAGGAGCCCGATATCTTCCACCATTGACCGCCGCACGGGCTCAGCCCCGGCCGCGATCCTGCAGACGCTCGAGCAGGGCGCGCATCTGTTCCATCATCCGCTGCTGCCGCCGCAGCGTGACCCCCAGCCCCCCGATGGCGATCAGCGCGCAGGCCGAAACCGCACCCGCCATGGCATAGAGCAGGCGCGGCCGCGACCAGCCCTCGCCACCCCAGGGCGAGGCCTGCCACGCCAGATGCCCGCAGGCCAGCAGAGCCGCGATACCGAAAAGCTGCAGGGCGCGATGAAGGATCACCCGCGCCTCGCCACCGCCGCGTCCAGCGTGTTCTCCAGCAGGCAGGCGATGGTCATGGGGCCCACGCCGCCCGGCACGGGGGTGATGGCGCCGGCGACCGCGCAGACCTCGTCGAACGCCACATCGCCGACCAGCCGGCCATCGGGCAGGCGGTTGATGCCGACATCGATGACCGTCGCACCTGGCTTCACCCAATCCGCCCGCACCATCTCCGGCCGGCCGACCGCGGCCACGAGAATATCGGCCCGGGCGCATTCCGCGGCCAGGTCGCGGGTGCGGGAATGGGCGATGGTCACCGTGCAATCGGCGGAGAGCAGCAGCTGCGCCATGGGCCGGCCAACGATCTGGCTGCGGCCCAGCACCAAGGCCCGGGCGCCGCGCAGCTCGGTGCCCGCCAGCAGATGCATCACGCCGCGCGGGGTGCAGGGGACCAGCCCGGGCTGGCCGGAGGCGAGGCGGCCGGCATTGATCGGGTGGAAGCCATCGACATCCTTCTCCGGCGCCACCGCGTTGATGGCGGCCTGGGCGTCGATATGCGCGGGGAGCGGAAGCTGGACGAGGATGCCATCCACCTCGGCCGCCGCGTTCAGCGCCGCGATCTGCGCCAGGAGCTGGTCTTGGGTCGTGGCGTCCGGCAGGTGGATGGTGCGGGAGGAAAAACCCGCCTCCTTCGCCGCGCGGTCCTTGTTGCGGACATAGACGCCGCTGGCCGGGTCCTCACCCACCCGCACCACCACCAGGCCCGGGGCAAAGCCCAGCGCCGCCACCCGTGCCGCCAATCCAGCGCGCAGCCCGGCGGCGACGGCCTTGCCGTCAATGAGCCGGGCGGCCATCAGAAGTAGATGCCGCCACGGATCATGTAGTTCTGGATCGCCGCCACCAGCAGCATGCAGGCCTGCACCAGCAACAGCACCACCATGGGCGAGATGTCGATGCCGCCGAGATTGGGCATCCGGGCGCGCACCGGACGGATCGCCGGCTCGGTCACGCGGGCGAAGAAATCGGCCAGGGTCCAGACCAGGCGGTTGCGGGTGTCCAGCACATTGAAGCCGATGAGCAGCGACATGATGGCGGCGATGATCACCGCCCAGAAAAACAATTGCAGCCCGGCCTGCACCAGGAAGAAGACGGCATCGAGGAGCATGGGGCGGGGTTTGTCCGTAGCGTTGTGGGATGGGCCTGGGCGGGAAACTAGGGATGCCGAGGGCTGACGGCAAGCGGCGGCAGGGCGTCGGGTTGACTTCACCCGGGGGTGGGGGCAGAAGCGGCGGCCTTGGGGCTGCGAGGCCCTGGTGGTGAGTGCGGGGCTGTAGCTCAGTTGGTAGAGCGCGTCGTTCGCAATGACGAGGTCAGGGGTTCGATTCCCCTCAGCTCCACCACCGCCCCTCCTGCGCGCGAAACCAGAGCACCGGCGAACGGAATATCGCGCTTCTCAGTCCGCGCTCACGCCCCGGCCAGCGTCATCCCCTCCACCCTGATCGTGGCCGCATCGGTGCCGCGCTTGAACACCAGATCATCGGCCGGCGTCATGTGCAGGAACATGTCCTTGAGGTTGCCGGCCACCGTGATCTCGCTCACCGCCTCCGCCAACTGCCCGTCGCGGATCATGAAGCCCGAGGCACCGCGGCTGTAATCGCCGGTCACGCCGTTCAGGCTCATGCCGATCATCTCGGTGATGTAGAGGCCTTCCTTGATATCGGCCATCAGCGCCGCCGGGCTCAGCCTGCCCGCCGCCAGCCACAAATTGGTGGCCGAAGGGCTGGGCGGGCCGCCGGTGCCGCGGCTGGCATGGCCGGTGCTGGCCAGTTTCAGCTGCCGCGCGCTGCGCCCATCCAGGATCCAGCTCAGCAGCACCCCATCCTCCACCAGCGTCAGCGGCGCGCAGGGCGTGCCCTCGCCATCGAAGGGACGGGAACGGGGGCCACGAGGCCGCGTCGGGTCATCGGTCACCCGCAGGCCCGCCGCCAGCACCCGCTGCCCCATGCTGTCCTTGAGGAACGACGTGCCGCGCGCCACCGCGGCGCCATTGATGGCGCTGGAGAGATGCCCGACCAGGCTGCCCGAGACACGGGGCGCATAGACCACCGGGATGCGCCCGGTGGCGGGCCGGCGCGGGTTCAGCCGGGCCACCGCCTGCTCGCCCGCGCGGCGGCCGATCAGGGCGGCGTCCTCCAGATCGGTCAGGTGCACGGCGGAGGAGTAATCATAGTCCCGTTCCATGGCCGTGCCCTGCCCCGCCAGCGCGGTCGCCGAGATGCTGTGGCCGGTGCGGGCATATTCGCCGGCGAAACCGGCTGAGGTGGCAATGGCGACGCGCAGCCTTTGCCAGCCCGCTTCCGCCCCCTCGCTGTTGTTCACGCCGGGGATGGCGAGCGCCGCTTCCTCGGCGATCGTGGCGCGGGCGATCAACGCCTCCGCGCTGGGCTCGACGGGATCGACCAGATCGAGCGGGCCGGCATCAGGCGCACCCCGCGCCTCCAGCAACCCGGCAAAAGGGTCGGCCGGCACAACCCGGGCCATGGCCACCGCACGCTCGGCCAGCCGGGCGAAGCCGGCGGGGTCGGGGTCGCTGCTGCTGATGATGGCCTGGCAGCCGGCCACGAAGACGCGCAGGCCGATCTCCAGGCTCTCCGAGCGTTCCAGATGTTCCAGCGCGCCCAGGCGGCGCTGGATGGAAAGGCTGGCGCTCTCGGCCAGCATGGCATCGGCCGAATCGGCGCCGGCGCGCTTCGCGGCATCGAGCAGCGCGCCCAGACGATCCAGCCGGTTCATGCCGCCAGCTTTTCGGCGATGTGTCCCAGCCCCGGCACCTTCCCCGCCGGCCCCAGCGCCGCCAGCGTCGGCGGGCCTCGGAAGATCTTCGCCGCCACCGCCTGCACCTCGGCCACCGTCACCGCGGCGATTTTCCGCTTGGTCTCCTCGGTGGGGATGATCCGGCCATGGACCTGCCATTGCCGGGCCAGCTGTTCGCAGCGGCTGCCCGTGCTCTCCAGGCTCATCAGCAGGGAGGCGCGCAGCTGCGCCTTGGCGCGGTTCAGCTCATCCTCGGTCACGTCATGCTGCACCCGCACCAGCTCCTCGAGCGTGACGGGGACCAGCTCCGCCGCCTCGCGCTCGCCGGTGCCGGCATAGATGGCGAAGAGGCCGCTGTCATCGAAGGGCTGGGTGTAGCTGTAGATGGAATAAACCAGCCCGCGCTTCTCGCGGATTTCCTGGAACAGCCGCGACGACATGCCGCCACCCAGCAACGTGGAGAGCAGCATGGCGGCATGGCTGTCCGGGCTGCGATAGGGCACGCCCTCGAAGCCCAGAACGACATGGACCTGTTCCAGATCCTGCTCCTCGCGATACTCGCCGCCGGTGTAGCGGGCGGGCTCGGGTGCCGGGATGGGCATGCTGGGCAGCAGGCCGAAATGGCGGCGGGCCATTTCCAGGACATCGGCGTGCTCCAGCGCGCCGGCGGCGGCCACGACCATGTTTCTCGGGCCGTAATGGGTGCGCATGTAGCCGGTCAGCGCCTCGCGCTGCATGCCCTTGATGATGTCCTCGGCGCCCAGCGTGGGGCGGCCCATGGCCTGGTCGGCGTAAGCCGTGTTCTGGAAATGGTCGAAGACGATGTCATCGGGCGTGTCGTTCGCCTGGCCGATTTCCTGCAGGATCACGCCCCGCTCGCGCTCCAGCTCCTCCGCCACGAAGGTGGAATTGGTCAGGATGTCGCCGATGATATCGGCGGCCAGGCCCGTGTCCTCCTTCAGCACCTTGCAATAATAGGCGGTATTCTCGCGCGCCGTGTAGGCGTTGATCTGGCCGCCGACATTCTCGATTTCCCGCGCGATGGCCGAGGCATCGCGGCGCGTGGTGCCCTTGAAGGCCATGTGTTCGAGGAAATGCGAGGCGCCGTTCACCGCCGCCTCCTCATGCCGCGTGCCGGCGGCGATGTAGGCGCCGAAGGAGACGGTCTCCACCCTGGGCATGGTTTCGGTGACGATGGTGAGGCCGCTGGGAAGGGTGGTGACCTGGATGGCGTCGTTGGACAATGCTGGGTTCCTGTGAGGGATTTGTTCGGCATTTTGGCCGCAAACCGGGCCTGGCGCCATAGCCGGTCCAGTCCAGGGACTTCCTGGTGAAGGCGGCGTTGGACCCTGGCGTTGTCCTTGATGCCGCCCGGATTCGCGGGGGGGCTGACTGGCGCGCCAAATTCCTGTGGTCTAGGGGCTGTGGAACTGTGCAATGAGGCAGATGCTGATGATTTGGATCCCCCTGTTACTTCTTCTGGCCGCGTTGTGCCTTTCCGATATTCTGCGCCAGATGGGCCGGCCGTTGACCGGGATGCCCCGCCTTGTTCTCAGCCTGGCATTCGCCGTCGGTGCTGTGGGCCTGGCGTTGATGGTGGTGGACGAGCTCGACCTGGCCACCGCGCAACGGGCGCTGGAATGGGCGAGGGCAGGGGTTGAGGGGCAGCCGGCCCTGGTCACCACGGCCCTGGCCGGTGCCGGCCTGGCTCTGGTCCTGGGTGGCGCCACGCGGCTGGTCGACCGGGTGGCCCTCGCCGATCCGAACGGCCCGCTGCCCAGCACCGCCGCTCCCGGACTGGCCTGCGGAATGGGCCTGCTGCTGTTGATCGTGGCTTACCTGCGGCTGTGATCGGCGGCGCGGCCGCGCAGCGCCAGGGCCCGCACCGGGTCGTCGGTGGTGATGGAATGCGGCGCCAGGGCGAAGGCCTGGGCCAGCGCCTCGGCCGTGTCGGCGCGCCAGATATTGCTGATGCCGGCGATGCCGGGCAGCACGCGCGGCAATTCAGCGGTCTCGAAGCCGAAGCCGATGCCGCTGCAGCCCAGCCCCGCCGCATAGGCGTTGAGCGAGGCCGCGCTGTGCCAGGCCATGTCGGAAGGGCGGATCAGCAGGTCCATATCGGGCATCGCGGCCGCCGCCAGGGTGGCGGGCAGAAAGGACATCAGCCGGATGCGGGCGGGGATGCGCGCCAAATCCGCCCGCACCGCCTGCAGCAGCGCTGGCACATGGTGGTTCTCGTGATTGGCCTTGATTTCCAGCCGCAGCAATTTCCCCGAGGCCGCCACAAGCTCCAGCAGTTCCAGCAGGGTGGGAACACCCTCATCCAGCCCACGCAGGGCCGTGGCCGCCAGTTCGGCGGCGGTGCGGTGGGCGAGCGGGCCGGTGCCTTCGGTCGTGCGGTCCAGCGTGGCGTCGTGATGCACCATGGCCACGCCGTCGGCGGAGAGATGGACGTCGCATTCCACCTCCTCGATCGGCAAAGCGAGGGCGTGGCGGAACGCCGTGAGGGAATTTTCCGGCCAGAGCAGGGCGCCGCCGCGATGGGCGCAGAGCGTGATCACACCGGTTGGACCGTCAGCTTCATGCCCATGCTGCGAAGCACTTTCAGCACCGTCGCCAATTCCGGATTGCCGGTTTCGCTCAGCGACTTGTAGAGCGATTCGCGCCCCATCCCGCTGTCACGCGCCACGGCGGACATGCCGCGGGCGCGGGCAACGACGCCCAGCGCCGCCGCGATCTCCGCCGGATCGCCCTCGGCCATGGACAGCGACAGGTATTCCGCCTGCGCCTCCGGGCTGTCGAGAAACTCGGCGGGGTCGAAAGGAACGGTTTCCAGCGGCATCATGTCTCCTCCCACAGGGCGGCCAGTTCCCGGGCCCGGGCGATGTCTTTCTGCTGGCTACCCTTGATGCCTCCGCAGAGCAGGATGACGACCACTTCGCCACGCTGCGCGAAATACACCCGATACCCCGGGCCATGGTCGATCCGCATCTCCTGGACACCCTGCCCCACCGATTTGACATCACCAAGCAAGCCGCGCTCCAGCCGTTCAAGCCGCTTGGCGATACGGGCCTTGGCGATGCCGTCCCGCAGACCATCACGCCAGCGAACGAACTCCAGCGTAAGCCTGACTTCCATCAGTATCCCCTAAGATACAGAAGATCAAGCATTCCGTCGCGCATGCGCCCGCACAAATCCCTCGATCGGCTCCAGCGCATTGGGCAGCACGGTAAACCGCTCCTGCCGCTCATAGAGATCGGCCAGATGCGGCGGCAGGGCCGGCGCCTCGCCCAAAGCCGCGCGCACCGCGTCGGGGAACTTCGCCGGGTGGGCGGTGGCGGCGATGATGACCGGCACCTCCCGCGCGCCGGGATGGGCGCGGGCGGCGGCGGTGCCCACGGCCGTGTGCGGGTCGGCCACATAGCCGCTCTCGTGTTTCAGGCGGCGCATTTCCGCCAGCGTCCCGGCATCGTCCAGCGTGAAGCCGGCAAAACGGGCGGTCGCCGCGCGCCAGGCGGCGTCGGGCACGGGCATGCGGCCCTCGGCACGGAAGCGGGCCATCTGCTCCGCCGTGGCGTGGGCATCGCGGCCCAGCAATTCGAACAGCAGGCGTTCGAAATTCGAAGACACCTGGATATCCATGCTGGGAGAGAGGCTGGGCTCCACCGGCCGCGCCGACATGTCGTTTGCGGCCAGGAAGCGGGCCAAGATATCATTGCGGTTGGAGCCGATGATGAAGCGCTCGATCGGCAGCCCCATACGCATGGCGCCATAGGCCGCCAGCACATTACCGAAATTGCCGGTGGGGACGCTGACGGCCACCGGCCGGTCCGGCGCGCCCAGCGCCAGGGCGGCGGCGGCGTAGTAGGGAATTTGCGCCGCGATCCGCGCCCAGTTGATGCTGTTCACCGCCGCGAGTTTCATCTCCGAGCGGAAGGGCGCGTCGTTGAACATCGCCTTCACCGCGTCCTGGCAGTCATCGAAGCTGCCCTGGATCGCCAAATTGGCGACGTTGGCGGAGAGCACCGTCGTCATCTGCCGGCGCTGCACCTCGGAGGTGCGGTTCTCCGGGTGCAGGATGACGATGTCGATGGCGGCGCGGTCGCGGCAGGCCTCGATGGCGGCGGAGCCGGTGTCGCCGGAGGTGGCGCCGACGATGGTGATGCGCTCGCCACGCCGGGCCAGCACATGGTCGAAGAGGCGCCCCAGCAATTGCAGCGCCACATCCTTGAAGGCAAGGGTGGGGCCGTGGAACAGCTCCAGGGCGAAGCTGTGTTCATCCAGCTGCGCCAGCGGCACCACGGCGGCATGGGCGAAGCTGGCATAGGATTCGGCGCACATCCGGGCCAGATCGGCCTCGGCGATGTTCTCGCCCATGAAGGGCAGCAGGATGCGGGTGGCCAGTTCCGCGTAGGGAAGGCCGCGCATGCTGCGCCATTCGGCGGCGGTGAAAACGGGCCAGGTCTCGGGCATGAACAGCCCGCCATCCTCGGCGAGGCCCGCCAGCAGGACAGCTTCGAAATCGCGGGGCGCGGCCTGGCCGCGGGTGGAGATGTAGCGCATGGGCGCGCGTCTACGCCGCATTCCGCCCCCGCGCCAGCGCGGGCGTGACCGGATTGCAGCTTCCACCCGCGCGGCACAGAGGCCAGAGTGATCGCATAGCGGTTCCAGGAAACGACCATGCGCCCTGCCCTCCTCGCCACCCTGGCCATGCTGCTGCTTGCCGGCTGCGAGGCGGCGGCGCCCGGCGGCGGTGAGACCGCCACGCCCGGCCCCGTCACCGGCCCCTTCGTGCCGGTCAATGCGGTGGCGGTGCAGCGGCTGGCCGATCCGCCGCCGCCCGATCTGCCGCCCCGCCCGCCCAGCCGGCCCATCCCCGGCTTCCGCGCGGTGAGCGACTTGCCGGTCACCACCCTGCCGCTGGGCGCCGACACGGCCTCCTTCGGCCAGGCCCGCCGCCTGCTGCGAATGGGGCGCTTGCCGGCGCCCGACGCCGTGCGGCCGGAGGAATTCCTCAATGCCTTCGCCTTCGCCTATCCGCCGGCCAGCCGGGCGCAGCCGCTGATGCCCTTCGCGGCGGTGATGCCGGCACCCTGGGATGCAAGCCGGCGGCTGCTGCATATCGGCATCCGCGCGCTCGATCCGCCGCGCGGCGAGCGCCCGCCGCTCAACCTCACCTTCCTGATCGACAGCTCCGTCTCGATGTTCGCGGCCGACCGGCTGCCCATCGTGCTGGAGGGCATCCGCGCGCTGTTGCCGAGCCTGGGCGAGCGCGACCGGCTCTCCATCATCAGCTACGCCGCCGGCACCCGCACGCTGCTGGAACAGATGCGCCCGGACCGCAGCGTCTTCGTCGAGGCCGCCTTGGACGAGTTCCGCCCGGGCAGCGGCAGCGCCGGGCCGGGCGGCATGGAGGCCGCCTTCACCGCCGCCGGCCGCAACCTCTCGGCCGAGAACCTCAACCGGGTGATTCTGGCGACGGATGGCGATTACGCGCTGGGCGCGGCCAGCACGGCAGCTCTTCAGGCGCAGATCACGGCGCAGCGGGCGCGCGGCATCAGGCTGAGTGCCATCACCGTCGGCCTCGACGCGCCGGCCGACACCACCATGCGCGCCCTGGCCCATGCTGGCGGCGGCGTGCATGGCTTTGCCGCCGACGGCCCGGGCTTCCTGCGCCTGGTCAATGACGACATCGCCCGCGGCCGCGCCATCGTGGCGCAGGCGGTGCGGCTGGAGGTGGAGTTCAACCCGTTCCGGGTGCAGGAATACCGCATGATCGGCTTCGCCAGCCGCCCCCTGGCGCGGGCGGATTTCGAGGCGGATCGCGAGGGTGCCGGCGAAATCCCGGCCGGGCGAGCGATCACCGCGGTGTTCGAACTGGCCGCGCCGACCACCGCCTTCCGCCCCTTTGCCGACCCGCGCGCATCCGAGCGCGCCATCCTCTCCAGCCCCGGCGATGGCAGCGACCCGGGCAATGACTACGCCCGGCTGCGCATCCGCTACACCCCGCCGGCGGGGGGCGAGAGCCAGCTGATCCGCCGCGCGGTGACCGAGCGCGATTGGCGGCCGACGCTGGCCGCCGCCTCGGCCGAAAGCCGCTTCGCCGCCAGCGTGGCCGGCTTCGCGCTCATGCTGCGGCGTGCCGAGAGCATCGCCTGGCCCTACCCCGCCATCGCGGATACGGCGGCGGCGGCGATCGGCGAGAACCCGGACGGCCAGCGGCCGGATTTCGTGGCGCTGGTGCGGGCGGCGGCGGCCCTCAGGCCGTGAGGTAGCGGCGCGTGAGGTGGGCGGTGAAATCGCTGGGGTCCAGCGGCTTGCCGGTGGCCGCGCGCATCAAATCCTGGAAGCCCAGCAGGCTGCCCTGGCCATGGACGTGTTTGCGCAGCCAGCCCAGCAGGGGGGCGGCATCGCCCTGCCCCAGGGCCTCGTCCAGCCCGGGGGTGGCGGCGCGGGCGGCGTTCATCAGTTGCGCCGCGGCCATGGCGCCCAGGGTGTAGCTGGGGAAATAGCCATAGGCGCCGTCATGCCAATGGATGTCCTGCAGGCAACCCCGCGCGTCGTCGGGCGGGGTGATGCCGAGCAGCCGGTGCAGCCCCTCGGCCCAGGCGCCCGGCAGGTCGGCCACGGCCAGGTCGCCGGCGATCAGCGCGCGTTCGAGACGGAAGCGCAGGATAACATGGGCGGGGTAGGTGATCTCGTCGGCATCGACGCGGATGAAGCCGCGATCGACCCGGCGCCAGAGTTTTGCCAGGTTTTCCGCGCCATAGGGCCCCGCCACGCCGCCATAGGTGGCATGCAGCTCGCGCCCCAGAAACCCCAAAAAATGGTCGCCGCGGCAGGCCTGCATCTCGATGATCAGCGATTGGCTTTCATGCGCCGCCATCCCCGCGGCCTCGCCCACGGGCTGGCGGCGGAAACCCTGGGGCAGGCCGCGTTCATAAAGCGCGTGCCCCGTCTCATGCAGCACGCCCAGCAGCGCCTGGGCCACGTCCTGGGCCTGGTAGCGGGTGGTGATGCGGATGTCGCTGGGGATGCCGCCGCAGAAGGGGTGGGTGCTCTCATCCAGACGGGCGTGGCTGTATTCCAGGCCCATGCGGGCGCTCATGGCCTGGGCCATGGCTTTTTGCTTCTCCACCGGGAAGGGACCGGGGAGCGGTGTCGCGGGGCCTCGGGCCGCCTGCAATTCCAGGGCGCGTGGCAGGGCCTCGGCCAGGAAGGTCTCGTAGGCGTCGAAGATCGGCTCGACCTCGGCGGCGGTGACGCCGCGCTGGAAGCCATCCATAAGGGCGTCATAGGGGCTGAGGCCGAGGACGGCGGACAAGGCCTGCGCGGTTTCGCGCTGCAGGCGCACCACCTCCTCCAGCGCCGGGCGGACCATGGCGAAGTCGCTGCTGCGCCGCGCCTCGCGCCAGATTTTCTCGCAGGTGGAATTGGCGAGGGAGCTTGCTTCCACCAGCGCGGTGGGCAGGGCGGTGGAGCGCAGATGGGCGTGGCGCAGCAGAGCGAGGTTGGCCTGGTCCCATTCGCCATCGGCCTCGGCGGCGGCGAGGTCATCGGCCACCTCGGGGGCGGTGGCCATCTCATGCATCAGGCCGGCGAGTGCCGCCATCTGCTCACCGCGCGCGGCGCCGCCGCCCGGCGGCATCATCGCCGCCGCGTCCCAGCCCAGCATGGCGGCGGCCTCGCCCAGGGTCGCGATTCGCGCGGCGCGGGATTTCAGGCGTTGATAGGCTGGGTTCATGGCGTGCGGATCCGGCGGCTGGCCCAGAGGGCGAAGATGGCGGTCCAGGCGATGGCCAGCCCGAACCAGGTGATGGCATAGCCCAGATGCGGGTTTGTGGGGCTTGGGAAGGAGGTGGCCGGGCTGGGGACGCCGCCGCGATTGGGTGCTGGGGTGCTGCCCAAGCCGCCATCGGGCCGCGCTGTGCCGGGCACCACCACGGTCAGGCCGAAGGGCGCCACGGGCAGGCCGATGGCGGCACCCATGTCGGCAGGGACGAAATTGTGGAAGCGGCGGGTGGTGGGGCTGTCGGCGGCCGGGAGCAGGCCCGGGCGTTCGACCGGGCGAGCATAGCCCTGCACGCTGACCTCGCCTTCGGGGCGCATCACCCCGGCGCGGTCCAGCGGCACCCAGCCGCGTTCCACCAGCAGGGCGGGCGCGCCCGCGCGCTCCAGCGGCGTGATCAGCGCGGCCCCCAGCGTGGTGCCGCGGACCTCGCTGCCCAGCAGCAGTTCCAGATCATGCCGGAACCGCCCGCTGGCGATGATGTGGGAGAAGGGAGCGGGCGAGCTTGCAGGCCCGGGCGGCCCGGCCTGGGCGGCGGCCAACTGCTCCAGCAGCCCCGCCTTCCAGCCCATTCGCTGAACCTGCCAGCTTCCCAGCCCCAGAAGCACGCCCAGCACGGGCATGGCCAGGAAACTGGGCAGAAGAATGCGCCGCCAGTGCAGCCCGGCGGAAGCGCTCATTCAGTGCGCGACGTCGCCCGCGCCCAGCACATAGATGGACACGAAGAGGAACAGCCAGACCACGTCCACGAAATGCCAGTACCAGGCGGCGGCCTCGAAGCCGAAATGCCGCTCGGGCGTGAAATCGCCGCGGATGGCGCGGAACAGGCAGACCGCCAGGAAGATGGTGCCGATCATCACATGGAAGCCATGGAAGCCGGTGGCCAGGAAGAAGGTGGAGGAATAAATCCCACCGCCGGCGAAGGCGAAGGGCGCCTCGTAGTATTCCAGCGCCTGCAGCGCGGTGAAGCTGAGGCCCAGCAGCACGGTGAGCGCCAGGCCCTGGATGAGCGCGCGCCGGTCATTGTGCAGCAGGCCGTGATGCGCCCAGGTGACGGTGCAGCCCGAGAGCAGCAGGATCAGCGTGTTGAGCAGCGGCAGGTGGAAGGGGTCGAAGGTCTTGATGCCCTCGGGCGGCCAGACCGCGTGGGCGGCGCCCGAGACATGCTCGGGGAAGATGGCGAAGTGGAAATAGGCCCAGAAGAAGGCGACGAAGAACATCACTTCCGAGGCGATGAACAGCATCATGCCGTAGCGCAGGCCCAGGCGCACGATGGGGGTGTGCACGCCGGGCTGGCGGCTTTCCTTCAGCACGTCGCGCCACCACATGAACATGGTGAAGAGCAGGCCGATGAGGCCGGCCAGGAACATCCAACGCGCGCCCTCATGGGCATTGAGGATGATGCCGAACAGCATGGCGCCGGCCGCGAAGGCGCCGACCAGCGGCCAGGGCGAGGGATCGACCAGGTGATAGGGGTGCTTGTGCGGCGGTGCGGGCTCCTGGCCTGCTTCTGCCGTGGCGGCGGGGGCTGAACTGGCCATTCTCAATCCTGATTCCCGGGCCTGTTACGGCCCCTTGTTCTGCGCCGCAACATCGCGGCAAACGGCACTGAAATCAACCCATCAGCGACCAACATGCGGCCCGGCATTGGCCAGCGCGCCGGCCCTTTCGGCGTCGCCCAGGGTGCGGAAGAAGGTGTAGCTGACGGTGATGGTGCGCACGCCGCGCGCCTGGGCGTCTTCCAGAATTTTCGGATCGACCCAGAAGGCAAGCGGCATGTCCACGCTCTGGCCGGGCTCAAGGGTCTGCTCGGTGAAGCAGAAGCAGGCGGTCTTGTGGAAATAGCGACCGACAATGTCGGGGGTGACGTTGTAGGTGGAGATGCCGGTGACCGGCTGCGCGCTGTCGTTGCGCGCGGTGTAGAAGGCCACCCCTTCCTCGCCCAGGCGCAGCGGCATGGACACTTGCTGCGGCGCGAAATGCCAGGGCAGCCCTGGGTTGGTGGAGGCGACGAAGCGGATGTTGATGGTGGTGTTGGCAACGGCACCAGGCGCCGCGGTGCCGAGCATGGGCGTGCCGCCGAAGCCGGTGGCGCGGCAGAACAGGTCATAAAGCGGCACCGCGGCGAAGGAGACCGCGACCATGAAGCCGACGAAACCCATGGCGCCAAGCAGGGTGCGGCGGTTGCGCCTGTTCAGGGCATCCTGGCTGGTCATGCCGGCCCATCGCCGCGTTCGCGGGGATGGCCGGGCAGGCCGGTGAGGTCCTGCGCCCAGCCCACGGCGTCGGCTGTGAAGATCTGGTCGAGGGGCGGAATCGCGGCCGGGTCGTCAAGCGTGGCGATGGCGAGATCGACCTCGTCGCGCGACCGGTCGCTCTCCCATGTCAGCGCCGTGCCGCAGCGGGCGCAGAAGCCGCGGCTGGCGATGTCGCTGGAGCGGTAAAGCGTGGGTTCGGCGCCCTCATAGCCGATATGGGCACGCTGGACGGTGACGAAGGCCATGTAGGGCGCACCGCCCGCCTTTCGGCACATCGAGCAGTGGCAGATCGAGGCGCCGCGCATCGGTCCCGCGGCGCGGTAGCGCACCGCGCCGCACAAGCACCCGCCGCTGAAGACGGCCTCAGCCACGCAGCAGCCTCGCCACGCTGATGAAGTAGAACAGCACCACCAGCGCGACCAGCGCGGCCAGGATGGCCCAGTTGCGCTGCCGGCGGCGGCGCAGGAATTCGGCGTCCGGGATCATGTCAGCACCAGGTGGTCGACCACCAATACGCCGAGCAGGATGAAGAGGTAGCTGATGGAATATTTGAAGCATTTCTTCGCCGGCAGGTCGTTGGTCAGGCTGCGGCCGGTCTCATCCTGCGCGTCGGTCCAGACCGCCCAGGCATGCTTCAGGAACCAAAGGCCCAGGCCAAGCGCCGAAACGCCATAGATCCAGCCGGAAAACCCCATGAACCAGGGCGCGAGCGCCACCGGCAGCAGCGCGATGGTGTAGACCAGCACCTGCTTGCGGGTTTCCCGCGCGCCGGCCACCACGGGCAGCATGGGCACCCCAGCCCGGGCGTAGTCGGCATGGGCAAACAGGGACAGCGCCCAGAAATGCGGGGGCGTCCAGAAGAAGATGATGGCGAAGAGCAGCAGCGGCTCCGGGCTGATGGACCCCGTGACCGCCACCCAGCCGATCAGCGGCGGAAAGGCGCCGGCGGCGCCGCCGATGACGATGTTTTGCGGCGTCCGGCGCTTCAGCCAGACCGTGTAGACGAAGACGTAGAACAGGATGGACGAGGCCAGCACGATGGCGGCCAACCAGTTGGTGGCCAGCCCCATCAGCGCCACCGAGAACACCGCCAGCCCCACGCCATAGGCCAGCGCCGAATCCGGCGCGATGCGGCCGGCGGGGATCGGGCGGTTCTGGGTCCGGCGCATCACCGCGTCGATGTCGCGGTCATACCACATGTTGATGGCGCCCGCGGCACCGGCGGCGATGGTGATGCACAGGATGGCCGCCACGGCCAGGACGGGATGCAGCGGTCCGGGCGCCACCAGCAGCCCCGCCAGCCCGGAATAGACCACGAGCGAGAGCACCCGGGGCTTGAGCAGGGTGAACCAGTCGCGAACCTCGGAACCGGCCGCAAGCTCCGATCGCGGCTGGCCACTTGCGGCCAGCGCGTGAATCGGCCCGGACAATGCGTCAAGGGGGGCCGAAGCCCCCCCCGCGCGGTCATTGATGGCCGTATCGCTCATCGCATTTTACCCCATGCGGCGCATCAACGGATGCGCGGCAGTTCCTCGAAGGTGTGGAAGGCGGGCGGGCTGGGCACTTGCCATTCCAGCGTCGTCGCGCCCTCACCCCAGTAGTTGGGCGCGGCGACGGCGCCGCGGCGGAAGGTCACGTACATCACGTAGAAGAAGAAGACGAAGCTGGCGACCGAGACGTAGGAGCCAAGCGACGCGATCAGGTTCCAGCCCCAATGCGCGTCGGCGTAATCGGGATAGCGGCGCGGCATGCCCTGGTTGCCCAGGAAATGCATCGGGAAGAAGGTCAGGTTCACGCCGATGAAGGTCATCCAGAAATGGATTTTGCCCAGCTTCTCCGGATACTGCCGGCCCGACATCTTGCCGATCCAGTAATAGATGCCGCAGTAAATGCCGAACACCGCGCCCAGGCTGAGCACATAGTGGAAATGCGCCACCACGTAATAGGTGTTGTGCAGGATCTGGGTGATCGAGGCATTCGCCAGCACCACGCCCGTCACACCACCCACGGTGAACAGGAAGATGAAGCCGATGGCAAACAGCATCGGCGTGTCATAGCGCATGGACCCACCCCACATCGTGGCGATCCAGGAGAAGATCTTTACGCCCGTGGGGACGGCGATGACCATCGTCGCGGCCATGAAGTAAGCGCGCGTGTCGACATCCATGCCGGAGGTGTACATGTGGTGCGCCCAGACCACGAAGCCGACCACGCCGATGGCGACCATGGCATAGGCCATGCCGAGATAGCCGAAGACCGGCTTCTTCGAGAAGGTCGAGACCACATGGCTCACGATGCCGAAGGCCGGCAGGATCATGATGTAGACCTCGGGGTGGCCGAAGAACCAGAAGAGGTGCTGGAACAGCACCGGGTCACCACCGCCCTCGGGCTTGAAGAAGGCCGTGCCGAAATTGCGGTCGGTGATCAGCATGGTGATGGCACCGCCCAGCACCGGCACCGCCAGCAGCAGCAGGAAGGCTGTGACCAGCATCGACCAGACGAAGAGCGGCATCTTGTGCAGCGTCATGCCCGGCGCGCGCATGTTCAGGATGGTGGTGATGAAGTTGGCCGCACCCAGGATCGAAGAGGCACCGGCGAGGTGGAGCGCGAAGAGCGCCATGTCCATCGACATGCCCGGCTGATACTGGCTGTCCGACAGCGGCGGATAGATCGTCCACCCGGCACCGGCACCCTGGCCGACGAACATCGAGCCGCCGAGCAGCAGGAAGGCCGGCACCAGCAGCCAGAAGGAAATGTTGTTCAGCCGCGGAAACGCCATGTCGGGCGCGCCGATCATGATCGGCACGAACCAGTTGCCGAAGCCGCCGATCAGCGCGGGCATGATCACGAAGAAGACCATGATCAGGCCATGGGCGGAGACCATGGCGTTCCAGGCCTGGCCATCGGCGAAGATCTGCATGCCGGGCTGTTGCAGCTCGATGCGCATCAGCAGCGAGATGCCGATGCCGATGATCCCCGCGAAGAGCGCGAAGATGATGTAGAGCGTGCCGATATCCTTGTGATTGGTGCTGAACAGCCAGCGGGACACGAAGCTGGGCTTGTGGTCGTGATGGTCGTCATGCGCCTGGGCGTAAGCCATGGGTCTTGCCTCTCGATCTGTCTTAGCGCGCTACGGCGATGGAGATGGGGGCGTCGGGGGATGCCGCAACCACGGGTGCCGCGGGCATGGTCGAGGCGTAGCGGGTCCGCGCCGAGGCGACCCAGGCATCGAATTCCTCGGCCGGGATGGCGCGGACCTCGATGGGCATGAACCAATGGTTCACCCCACAGATCTGGTTGCACTGGCCGAAATAGGAGCCGGGGCGATCGGCGCGGAACCAGGTCTCGATCGAGCGGCCGGGGATGGAATAGCGCTGCACGCCCAGCGAGGGCACGAAGAAGGAGTGGATCACATCCACCCCCGTGCTGATGACGCGAATGTTGCGCCCGGCCGGCACCACCAGCGGCTCATCCACCGCCAGGTTGCGCAGCTGGCCCGGCCGCAGGTCTTCCACCGGAATCGGCCGGCTGTCGAAGTTGAAGCCGCCATGATCGGGGTAGGCGTAGTTCCAGTACCATTGCCGGCCCTGGACGTTGATCGTCATGTCGGCGTCGCGCGTGCGGTCCTGGTAGTAGATCAGGCGGAAGCTCGGGATCGCGATGACGATCAGGATCAGCACGGGGATCACCGTCCAGGCGATTTCCAGGCCGGTGTGGTGGCTGGTCTGGCTCGGCACCGGGTTTCGCTTGGCCGAGTAGCGGAACATCACCCAGGCCAGCAGAGCGCCGACGAAGATCGTGATGACGACGATGATCCAGAAGACCATCTCATTGAAATCACGGACCGCGGTCGTGATCGGCCCGCCCGAGGCCTGAAGGCCCATCGCCCAGGGGGTGGGCACGCCCAGGTTAGTGGTTTCCGAGGCCAGCGCGGGCAGCGCCGCCAGACTGGCGACAAGCGCCATCAACCCGTTTCGGACAAGGCGCATACCAAGGTGCATCCCGACTGTGCTTTCCAACTATGGTGACGCTTTTTCGCGGCGCCACCCGGTCAATTCAAGTAGGGCGGACCATAATCGCAGTGCAGCATAGGGACAAGGGACGGAAGGCCAGAGTCAGCCCGCTTCAACCTCGGCATCGCCCTCGGCGACATGGTCCACCATGTCCGACAGCATGGAGCGGATATGCGGGTCGCCGACCACATAGAAGACCTGCCGTCCCCGGCGATCCGCCTGCAATAGCCTGGCCGCGCGCAGCAGCCGCAGATGGTGGGAGACCAGGCTGGCCGAGATCGCCAGGCGCTCCGCCATCTCGCCCACCGCCGCCGGGTCGTCGAGGCAGGCGAGGATGATTTTCAGGCGAGTGGGGTCGCTCATCAGCCGGAACATCTCGGCCAATTCGACAACCTGGTCTTCGGGAATGCGCGGACGTTGGGCCATGCCCCAGCATTGGGCGGATGGCGCGGCGGGCGCAAGGGGGGAAACAGCCCTTGCGGTGGGCCGCATCAGGCGCCAAATAGAGGTCACAACCCATTGAAATCCCTAAAGCATTGAAGACGTGAACACCTGTTCAAGCGTTCCTCGCCGCGCCTTGCTGGCCTGGCTGCCGGCCACGCCCACCCTGGCGCAGGGCCGGCCGCCCTTCCTGCTCACCACCACGGCGATGCTGGCAGACGCCGTGCGCGCCGTGGCCGGCCCCGGGCCGCGGGTGGAAAGCCTGATGGGCGAGGGGGTGGACCCGCATCTGTTTCGTCCAACACGGGCCGACACCGCCAAGCTGCTGGGCGCTGACTTGGTGGTGCTGAACGGCCATCGGCTCGAAGGGCGGATGGAGGAGGTGCTGGCACGGCTCGCCGGCGCCGGGCGAAGGGTGCTGGCCATGGCCGAATCGCTGCCGCGCGAGGGCCTGCGCGCGCATCCGGAATATCCCGACGCGGCAGACCCGCATGTCTGGATGGACCCGCTGCTCTGGGCCGAGGCCGCCGCGACCCTGCCCGCCGCGCTGGCGCCGCTGCTGCCGAGGTCGCCGCTGGCCACCAACCTCGCGGGCTATCAGGCGCGGATGCAACGGCTGCATGAGTATGCGGCGCGGGTGCTGGGCGGCATCCCCGGGCCGCAGCGCGTGCTGGTGACGGCGCATGACGCTTTCGGCTATTTCGCCCGGCGCTACGCGCTGGACATCGACAGCATCCAGGGGCTGTCGACCGAGGCCGAAGCCTCGCTGATCCGCATCGAGGCGATCGTGGCCATGCTGGTCCAGCGCCGGGTGCCCGCCGTCTTCGCCGAAACCTCGGTGCCCGACCGTGCCGTGCGCTCGCTGATCGAGGGCGCGGCGGCGCGCGGCCATCGGGTGCGTCTGGGCGGCAATCTCTTCTCCGATTCCATGGGGCCGGCGGGCGGCTATACCGGTACGCTGGAGGGCATGCTGGATCACAACATCACCACCATCGCCCGCGCGCTGGGCGGCGACGCGCCGGCCGCGGGCATGAATGGCCGGCTGCGCGCATGACGCCGCTGAGCATCCGCCACCTCAATGTTTTCTATGGCGAGCGGCCGGCGCTGGTGGATATCTCCTGGGAGTTGCCCAGGGGCCTCACCGCCATCATCGGCCCGAATGGCGCGGGCAAATCCACTTTGCTGAAGGCCGCACTCGGGTTGATCCCCTGCGAGGGCGAGGTGCGCTTGTTCGGCACCAGCCTGGACGAGGCCCGCGCGCGCGTGGGCTACCTGCCGCAGCGCGCCAGCGTGGATTGGGATTTCCCGGCCTCGGCGCTGGATGTGGTGGCCATGGCCCGCACGCCGCGCACCCGCTGGTGGGGCGCGCTCCCCCGACGCGAGCGCGAGGCGGCGCGCGCGGCGCTGGACGAAGTCGGCATGGCGGCCCTGGCCGACCGGCCCATCGGCCAGCTTTCCGGCGGCCAGCAGCAGCGCGTCTTCCTCGCCCGCTGCCTGGCGCAGGAGGCCGATCTGCTGCTGATGGACGAGCCCCTGGCGGCGGTGGATGCGGCGACCGAGCGGGAGATCATTCGCGTCCTGCAAGCGCTCGTCGCGGCGGGGAAAAGCGTGGTGGCGGTCCATCATGACCTCGCCTCGGTGCCGCATGTTTTTGAACACGCTTTGATGCTCAATGGCCGCGTGGTGGCGGCCGGCACGGTGGCGGAGGTGTTCACGCCCGCCATGATCGTCACCACCTACGGCCCCAGCCTGGCCGAGGCGGAGGCCGCCGATTGATCGCCCACAACACGCTGGTGGTGCTGCTGGGCTGCGCGGCGCTGGGGGTGGCGGCGGGTGCGGTGGGCTGCTTCGCGCTGCTGCGCGGGCGCGCCTTGCTGGCCGATGCGATGGGCCATGCCGCCCTGCCCGGCGTGGTGGGGGCGGCGCTGATCGGCGCCTGGTTCGGCACCGACCCGCGGGCGCTGCCGCCCTTGCTGATCGGCGGCGCGATCGCCGGCGCGCTGGGGCTTTGGGCGGTGCAGGCGCTGGCGGCCACGGGGAGGATTCGGCAGGACGCGGCCATCGGCGTGGTGCTGGCCAGTTTTTATGCGCTGGGGGTGGTGGGGCTTTCAGTGGTGCAGGCCATGCCGGCCGGCGCCCAGGCGGGGCTGTCGCATTTCATCCTGGGCCAGGCCGCGACCATGCGCACCGAGGATGCCTGGGCGGCGGGGCTGCTGGCAATGTTCTGCGTGGTCGCGACAGTGGCGCTCTTCCCACGGTTTCGCGCGCTGTGCTTCGACGCCGAATTCGCCGCCTTGCAGGGCCTGAACATCCGGGTGACCGATGCGGCCTTGATGGGTTTGATCCTGCTCGTCTGCATCGCGGGCCTGCCGGCGGTGGGGCTGGTGCTGGTGGTGGCGCTGCTGGTGCTGCCGGCGGCGACGGCGCGGCTGCTCAACCAGCGGCTGCCGGGGATGCTGGCGGCGAGTTGCGCGATCGGCGGGGTGTCCGGCGTGCTGGGGGCGCTGATCTCGGCCGGGCATGAGGGCTGGCCGACCGGGGCCGCGGTGGTGCTGGTGGGCACGGCGTTTTTCGTCGCGGCTTTGCTGGTGCGCCGGGCATGATGGCCGCCGATTCAGCCCTTCGCCGCCTTCGGCCGCTTCGGGCATCGGGGGCGTGACCGCCTTTCTGCAACTCGATTTCGCCCCCCTGCTGGCCGCCATGCTGGCCGGCGCCACCTGCGGGCTGCTCGGCAGTTTTCTCGTGCTGCGGCGCGAGGCGCTGCTGGGCGACGCCATCACCCATGCGGTGCTGCCCGGCATCGTGCTCGGCTTTGCCGTCACCGGCGCGCGGGCGGGGGCGCCCATGCTGCTGGGTGCCGCGATCGCGGCGCTGCTGGCCTCCTGGCTCATCACCTGGCTACGCCGCGCGGCACGGCTGGAGGGAGCGGCGGCCACCGGCATCGTCTTCACCAGCTTCTTCGCCGCCGGGCTTGTGCTGCTGGAGGCGACCGGCGCGCGCAGCGTGGACCTGGACGTGGATTGCGTATTGTTTGGCCAAATGGAGACGCTGCTCTGGCCACAGGCAGAGGGCATTGCGTCGCTGTTCGACGCCACCGCCCTGGCGGCGCTGCCGCGGGCGGTGTTTTTGCTGGCCGGGGTGGGGGCGCTGATCGCCGTTACCACCGCCCTGCTCTGGCAGCCGTTGAAACTGCTCTGCTTCGACCCCGCCTATGCCGTGAGCCTGGGCCTGCCGGTGCGGCGGCTGGATGTGGTGCTGAACCTGATGCTGGCCGCCGCCGCCGTGGCGGCCTTCGAGGCGGTGGGGTCCATCCTGGTGGTGGCGCTGCTGGTGGCGCCGGCCAGCGCCATGCGGCTGCTGACCAACCGCTACAACACCCAAATCCTGGGCGGTGCCGCGCTGGGGGCGGCGGTGGCGGCGCTGGGGTATATGCTGGCCGGGCCGCTGCCGGCGGCACTCGGCAGCGCCCATGCGGTGAACGCGGCGGGGATGATCGGCGTGCTGTCCGGGTTGCTGGTGGCGGCGGCCGCTTTCAGCGGCCGCTGGCGCCGGGCCTAATCGATCACCGCCTGATAGGTCAGCACCCGCAATTCCCGCCGCAAAGGCCAGGTGGTGGAGGGCATGAGCTGGGTGAGGAACACCACCGCCATCTCCTCGGCCGGGTCGATCCAGAAGGCGGTGCTGGCCGCCCCGCCCCAGGCGCATTCGCCAGGGCTGCCCAGGATCTGCGCCCGCGCCGGGTCGAGGGTCACGGAAAAGCCCAGGCCGAAGCCGATGCCCTCGGCCGTGCTTTCCGACCAGCGCGGCTGGCCCATCGCCGCCATGTCGCCGCGCAGATGGTTGGACATCATGAGTTCCACCGTCTTGCGGCCGAGATAGCGCACCCCGTCCAGCTCGCCCTTGTTCAGCATCATCCGGCAGAAGCGCAGATAATCGGCGGCGGTGGAGAGCAGCCCGCCGCCGCCGGAATGCACCTTCTGCGGTTCCAGGTAGCGGCTGGTGGCGGGGTCATCGATCGTCACGAGCTTGCCGGTGCTGCCGCGGGCGTAATTGGCGGCGAAGCGCGGGAGTTTTTCGGCCGGGAGCTGGAAGCTGGTATCGACCATGCCCAGCGGTTCGATCAGCCGCTCCCGCATGAACTCGGCGAAGGGCTGGCCGGAAATCACTTCCACCAGATAGCCCAGCACGTCGGTGGAGACGCTGTAGTTCCATTCCGCCCCGGGCTGGGCGATCAGCGGCAGGGCGGCCAGGGCCTCCACCACTTCGCGCAGGCTGGTATCATTGCCGCCAAACTCAATGCCGCGCTCGCGATACACCGCATCCACCAGGGTGGATTGCATGAAGCCATAGGTGAGGCCGGAGGTGTGGGTCAGCAGGTCGCGAAAGGTGATGTCGCGCGCGGCCGGCACCGTATCCATCTTCCCGCGTGAGCCGCCGGTGCAGACCCGCTGCCCGGCGAAGGCCGGCACAAACCGGCTGATCGGGTCGTCGAGCTGAAACAGCCCGAGCTCATAGAGCATCATGATGGCCACCGAGGTCAGCGGCTTGGTCATGGAATAGATGCGGTGGATGGTGTCAGCCGCCATGGCGGCGCCGCGGGCGATGTCGGCGAGCCCGCTGCTGCCCAGATGCGCGACCTGGCCGCGGCGCATCACCAGCGTCGTGGCGCCGGCGAGCTTGCCGTCATCCACCAGGCGCTGGCGCCAGGCATCGATACGGGCCAGGCGATCGGTGGAAAGGCCAACGGCCTCGGCTGCGGTCATGAGGGGGGTCTTTCAGGTTCGGACGGGTTCGCCCAGGGTCTGCATGAGTCGGTTGGCCCAGGCGAACATCGCGGTGGAGAGGATGATATCGAGGATTTCGTCATCCTCCATCCCCTCGCCGCGCAACCGTTCGACATGCGCGGGGCCGGCGCTGGGGGGCGTTTGGCTGAGCGCCACCGAGAGGTCGGTGATGGCGCGCGAGCGTGGGTCCATGGGCGCGTCCACGCCGTCCTGCACCAGCCTGTCCATCAGCTTCGGGTCGCCCTTGAGCTGGACATAGCGCTGGGCGTGGACCGAGAGGCAATAGGGGCAGCCATTCAACCGGCTTTCGGCGGCGGCGGCCAGTTCGCGCTCGGCCCTCGCCGCGCCACGCGGGCCATACATGATGGTGTTGAAGAGTTTCGAGCGCTGCCGCAGCACCTCCGGCTCCTGCACCAGCAGCAGGTAATAGGGGCTGGTGCGGGCTTTCGGGTGGCTTTCGTCCAGGACTTTCTGCTGTTCGGGCGTGGCCTCGGTCAGGTCCAGCACGGGCACCCAGGCGCGCCATTCCAGCGTCTCGGAGGTGAAGCCGAACGCCAAGGTACCGCCCTGCGGCATCGCGCCCGGGGCGGCCACGGCCACCGGCTCGCCCGCCAGCAATTTCAGCCCATGCAGCGCGCGCGCCTGATAGGCGATGAAGGCGATGAGCTGGCAAAGCATGACGATCTCGGAGGGCGTCAGGGGCAGCGCCCGCACCGCCTCGGGCGTGGCTTCGTGCGGGCGCAGCGTCAGCATCTCGGCATGCGCCAGCATGGCCGGCAGGCGAGGAGATGTGCCGGCGAGGTGGCGATGATGCTCGGCCAGTTCCGCGCATTCATGCAGGGCGGCGACATGCAGGGCCACGGCATGGCGCTCGGGTTTGGTCAGGCCGGAGGGGGCGTCGAAAATGGCGGCTTCGCTGCCGGCGCCGGCGGCGCGTACATCGGGGCGCAGCGCGCGCAGGGCATCGAGCGGGCTGCCGGGGGTGATGCCGGCAAGCCTGTCCAACAGGTCGTTCATGATCGTCAGCTCCTGGGCACGAAGAAGGGCGTGCCTTCCAGTTCCGGCTCGTCGAAGGCTTCGACGGCGGCGCGCAATTCAGAGAAATTCTTGCGGAAGGCATGGCGCGTGATGGCGTCCGCCAGGCGGTCCGCCGCCACGGCCACGCCGGGGATGTCGCTGGCGATGCCGCCGAAGCTGGCATGGGCGCCGTAATTCATCAGGTGGATCAGGCCGAGTTCCGGCGGAGCGGTCGCGCCACGCGGCTGCAATTCGAAGCCGGGGCCGAGATAGGGGAAGGCGGCGAGGTCCTCGCGCACCAGTTCGGGCGGCGGCGTGTAACGGTCGCCCCAGCGCGCGATGTGGGGGGCGAAGCCGGCCAGTTCCGGCACCTCATCCATATCGACGCGAAAGCCGGTGCCGGCGATGAGAAAATCATGCCGCCGCTCGGTGCCATCGGCCAGGCGCAGCAGCACCTCGTCGCCATCGCGCCGCGCCTCCGCCACCGGATGGCCGAGATGGATTTGCACCCCAAGCCGAAGCACCCGGAACACCGTCTCATGCGGCGGCGGGGCCTGCAAATCCTGGCCATAGACCAGGAAGGCCCAGCGATCGAGGTCATCCAGCTCGCCCCACGCCCGGTGGAAGCCGGGATGGGCGGAGCCGCGGCCCTTGTTGATCTGCGGCAGGGTTTTCCGGCGGACATAGACATCCACCCCGGCCGCGCCGTGCTCCATGGCCGCCGCGGCATTGTCCAGCGCCGAGGGGCCGGCGCCGATCACCGCCACATGTTTTCCGGCAAGCGCCGCGAAATCGATCATCTCGTTGGTATGGGCGGCGAGGTCGGGCCGCAGCGCGGCATCCATGAAGGAGGGCCAGTACAGCCCCCCCGCCCCGCCGCGCCCGGTTGCCAGCACAGCGCGCCGCGCGAGGATTTCGCCGCCGCCGGCAAGCTCCGCCCGCAGCAGGCCATCCGCGGGGGTCAGCCGCTCCAGCCTCACGCCGTGGCGGATGGGCAGCGCCAGCACCCGTTGCAGCCAGCCCAGGTAATCCTGCCAGTGCTGGTTGGGGATCTTGTACAGCGCGTCCCAGTCCGGCCGGCCGAAGCGCGCCTCGTGATACGCCCGGTAGGTCAGCGAGGGGATGCCGAAGCACGGCCCGGGCAGCGTCTTGGGCGAGCGCAGCATTTCCATCCGCGCATAGGTCATCCAGGGGCCTTCCCGCCCCGGCTCGCTGTCATCCAGCACGGCGATGTGGCGGATGCCGCGCATGATCAGGGCGCCCGCGGCGGCGATGCCGTTCATGCCCGCGCCGACCACCAGCACCTCCAGCACGCCCTCGGGCCGCGGCGGCAGCCAGTTGCGGGCCGGCAGGTTCAGCATCTCGAGGTCGCGCCGCACCGCGGCCTCATGCGCGGCCAATCCGAGGGGGCTGGTCTGGTTCATGCTGTGGCGGAGAGTGTCATTGCGGTGGCTTGCTGTCCACGCGGCCCAGGCCATGCGCCAGGGCCTGGGGCAGGCCGGCCCAGTCCAGCCCCTCCAGCAGCGGGTTGTGAGACAAAGGCTGGCCGCAGCAGGCCTCCAGCGCGGTGACCACGGATCGGGTGACGGGCATGGCCACCCCGCGCGCGGCGGCCAGCGCCAGGTAGAAGGTCAGCCCATAGGGCACATCCTCGGTGATGTAGCGCGAGGCGAGGTCGGTAGGCCCCAGCACCGCGCCGCGGCCCTGGGCGATGGCCTGGGCCATGGCATGCAACGGCCCCTCCGGCACCTGGTTGGCGCGGTGCAGCGCGGTCGCGACGGAGGGGATGCCGTGGCCCCAGGCGGCGGCCAGCGTCGTGCGCTCGGCATCCAGGCATTGCATCAGCCGGCAGGCGCCTTCCGTCATCATGCCGTATTGCGGCCAGGCCTCCTGGTATTCGATGCGGGTGAGGTTGGTCAGCGCCAGGGCGGCGTGGATGATGGGGTTGGCGTTGATCAGCGCGACCTGCAGCGCGTCGGGCGCGGCGATGTAGCGATTGCCGAACAGCTCATGCGCCAGGGCGGCCATGGAGGGCGCGGCGGCGGCGGGGATGGCCGCGATCTCCAGCGCGCTGCGGATCATCGCCACGCGCACCCGGTCGGGGGCGATGCGGCGGCCGCCCAGCGGCGTTGTGGCCATGGCGCCGATGGGGGCGCGCGGCCCGCGATGGGCCATCGCCGCTTCCAGCACCAGCGGCGCGAGCGAGGCGGCGGGGGCGATCAGCAGCGGCGTGCCCAATGGCAAGGCCCCGGCGATGCGCGGCAGCAGCGTGGCAAAGGCATAGGCGGGCACGGCCAGCAGCACGGCCTGGGCCTGCGCCAGCGCATCCTCCAGGCTGGGGGCGATGCGGATGGCGAAGCGGCCTTCCAGCACGCCCTCGGCGGTAAACTCCTCCAGCCCCTCGGCGCCCTGGCCGGAGGGCGACCAGATGGTGACAGCATGCCCGCGCGACGCCGCCAGGGCCGCCGAACCCGGCCCCACGGCGCCGGCCCCCAAAATGCTCAAACGCATGATGTATCCTTGCCGCTGCCCGATGCGAAACCATTCCGGGGAGAGGGCCATGCTGTCCAGGCCCTTTTCCCGGCGCCGGCGACCGCGCAGAATAGGATGGCAGTCGAGGATGATCCGATGCCCTACCCTTCCAGGCGGCTGATGCTGGGCGCCATGGCGGCCACCGCGCAACAGGCGTTGGCCCAGAACCTGCCCGCCGGCTGGCCCGACCGGCCGATCCGCATGATCGTGCCAGCCGCAGGGGGCGCCGGCACCGCCGACACCATCGCCCGCATCCTGGCGCAGGAGCTGGACAAGCGCCTGCCCCAGCGCACGGTGGTGGACAACCGCTCCGGCGCCAATGGCAATGTCGGCGCGGGGCTGGCGGCGCGGGCGGCGCCGGATGGCTACACCATGCTCTATGGCTGGGCCGGCACGCTGGCCACCAACCCCGCGATGTATCGCGACCTGCCCTTCGACCCGCTGCGTGACTTCGAGCCGGTGGTGATGGTGGGGAACGTGCCGAACATCCTGGTGGTGAACAATTCCCTTGGCGTGCGGGACATGGCTGGGTTCACCGCGTTGGTGCGGGCGCGGCCAGGGGCACTCTCCTTTGGCTCATCCGGCAATGGCAGCTCCATGCACCTGGCGGGGGAGTTGTATCGGCAGAGCACCGGCACCGACATGGTCCACGTCCCCTATGTCGGCATCGCGCAGGGGTTCAATGACCTCTTCGCCGGGCGGATCGAGGTGATGTTCAACCTCATCACCGGCGCCGCACCCCAGGTCCGCGCCGGCCAGGTCACGCCCATCGCGGTGCTGAGCGACCGCCGCTCGCCCGCGCTGCCCGATGTGCCGACCACCGCCGAAGTGGGCATGCCGGGGCTCGAATTCGGCACCTGGTTCTGCCTGATGTTCCCCAAGGGCACGCCCGCGCCGATCATCACGGCGATGAACCGCGTGGTGAACGAGATCCTGGCCGAGCCGGAGGCGCGGGCGCGGCTGGTGGCGACGGGGCTGGACGTCTTCGGCGGCACACCCGAACGGGTGACCGAACACCTGACCGCCGAACTGCGCCGGCATGCCGAGCTGGTGCGGCTGTCGGGGGCGCGGATCGGGGATTAGCGCTTGTGGCGCCTGGAGAGGGCTTTGCCCCCTCCAGACCTCCCCCACCAGGGGCGACCCGCCCCTGGTGGGGGGAGTTTGAGGGGGACGAAGTCCCTCTCAAGGGCCTCCCGCGCCACCCCGCGCCGCCGCAAGCCCCGCCAGGATCGCCGGCATCCGGGCGGCGGCGGTGTCCTGCAGGTCGGCGTAGAGGCTGCGGCCGTGGGCGTCGATGCCGACGGTGAGCGGGCCCAGACCTTCCACCCGCAGCGTCACCAGGCGGTAATGGGCGACGAGGTCGCTCCAGTGCACCGAGACGACCTCGCGGATGGCCGAGGTGTGGAGTTCCGCGCCGCCGCCGAGGAAGGAGAGATAGACGCAGCCGACCTCCGCCATGGCTTCGGCGCAGCCCGCGTCCAGCCCGCCTTTGCCGCCGACCATGCTGAGGCCGAAATGGCGGATGAGGCCGGGCATCAGCGGGTTGAAGCGGGTGGAGGTGGTCGGGTTCATGTAGAGGATTTCGAGGCCGCCCTCCGGCGTTTCCTGGCTGTAGGAGCCGAGGTGGAAGAGGGCGGCGCCGTCCAGCGGCAGCGGCAGCTCTCGGGTGCCGCCGGCGCATTCGACCAGGCGCTGGATGGTGGGCAGGCCGGCGGTGATGGTGATCAGGCCATCCAGCAGCACCATGTCGCCGGCGCGCAGGCTTCGGATCGCCTCTCGGCCGGCGGGAACGGCGAGGCGCTTCATTCCACCCGCTCCACCCGCCCATCATCGTAGAGGCGCGCCCGCGTGCGGCGGTTGATCCAGCAATTGAACGCCACCGCGACGGGGGTGAAGCCGTGGCCAGAGGCGTATTCCACATGCACCGCCAGCGCCGTGGTGTCGCCGCCCGTGCCCATGGGGCCGAAGCCGGTCAGGTTGGTCGCCTTCAGCAATCGTTCCTCCATGGCAGCGACGGTGGGGTCGGCGTTGCGGCTGCCCATCGGCCGCATGGTCGCCGCCTCCGCCAGCTTGGCGCAGTGCCCAAAACTGCCCCCTATCCCCACGCCGATGATCACCGGCGGGCAGTGCTGCGACCCCGCCTTGAGGACACATTCCATGACGTATTCCTCGATCCGCGCGAGGCTGGGGAAGGAAAAAATCTCCAGCGCCGCCCAGCGGCCGGAGCCCAGCGCCTTGGGCTGGCAGGTGATGTCGACATAATCCGCGCCGCCGATCACGTCCCAGGTGACCAGCGGCATGTCCTTTCCATGATACCCCCGCTCATTGGTCAGGGGGTTGGTGACGTGCTTGAGCAGCGGCGGCTTGATCGTCTCCACCAATTCCGAAAACCCGTCGACCACGGCCTGCTTGATGTCGCCATCGATGGTGATGCGCGTGCCCAGCGCGATGGAATAGACCGGCACGCCGCTGTCCGAGCAGACGAAACGGTCGGAGGTCTCGGCGGCGATGGCGCTTTTCAGCATGATGTCCAGCGTGCGCTGCGCCACCGGGTTGCTTTCGGTGTCGCGGGCGCGCGCCAGTGCCAGTTTGGTGTCATCGGGCACTTTTCGCAGCGACCAGGAATAGAGATCGGCGGTGGCCTGTTTCATCGCGGCGTAGGTGATGGGCATGATGGGATCCTGGCTCAACAAAGGGGATGCGCATGAGCGAAACCAAACTGGTGCGGCGCGAGGGCGCTGTGGTGGAGGTGCATCTCGATGGCCCGGCCAATGGGCCGTCCATCGTCCTGCTGCCCTCGCTCGGCCGCGGTGCCGAGGATTATGACGGCGTGGTGCCCCTGCTCGCGGCCGCGGGATTGCGCTGCGTGCGGCCGGAACCGCGCGGCATCGGCCGCTCCGAAGGGCCGATGACGGGCCTCACGCTGCATGACCTGGCCGCCGACGTCGCCGCCGTGATCGAGGCCGAGCGCCTCGGCCGCGTGCTGCTGGTGGGCCACGCCTTCGGCAATTGGGTCGCCCGCGTGGCGTTGAACGACCGGCCGGAGCAGGTGCGCGCCATCGCCATCCTGGCCGCCGCCATCACCACCGAGATCGACCCAGGGATCCGCGCCTCGATCAATGGCAGCTTCGACATGAGCCTGAGCGACGAGGAGCGGCTCGTGCATCTCCAACGCGGCTATTTCGCCCCGGGCAATGACGCCCGGGTCTGGCTGGCCGGCTGGCACCCGCCGGTCGCGCGCATGCAGCGGGAGGCCACGAATGCCACGACCGAACGCAGCTGGCTGCGCGCGGCGGAACGGGTGCGGCTGCTCTATGTCGCCGCGGCCGAGGACACGATCTCGCCGCCGCCCACGCTGGAAGCCCTGCGCGCCGCCATGGGCCCGCGCGCTGAACTGACCGTGGTGCCGCGCGCGGGCCATGCCCTGCTGCCCGAGCAGCCGGTGGCGACCGCCCAGGCGCTGATACGCTTCGCTCAATCCTGAAAGAACGGCGTCTCGGCGCCGCCATGCAGGATGACGTCGAAGCGGTAGCGGCCCGGCCCGTCCGGCAGTGCCACCAGGCGGCTCTGCACCTGCGCGGGCACCAGGGCAAAGACCGGGTCGGCCGCATTGTCGCCAGGGAAGAAAACCGTGGTGCGGGCGATCCGCATCAGCCCCGCCCCCATGATGCCGAAATTGATATGCGGGGCGCGGTGGTGGTTGCCCTCCACGTAGCCGCCGGGCAGCAGGGTGGTGAAGGAATAGCGCCCCTGCGCATCCGTCCAGGCGCGGCCCCAGCCCAGGAAATCGGGGTCGGCCAGGGCGGCTTCCGGGTCCTCGGGGTGGTTGAAGCGGCCGGCGGCATCGGCCTGCCAGGCCTCCAACACCATGTTCACACAAGGCACGCCTTCGGCCTTCAGCACCACGCCATGGATGGTGATGGTCTCGCCCCTTCTGCTGGGTGCTGCGTCGGGCGTGCGGCGGCGCAGGTCATTGTCGCCTTCGCGAAAGAAGCTCTGCGGGAAGAAGGGGCCGATGGTGTGTTCGGAGGCCGGGAGCATCAGGGCAGCTCCGGCGTGGCGGCGCGGCCCCGCAACCCGATATCGAAGCGATAGGCGAGCCAGCCCAGGCCGGTCTCCAGCGTGGGCACCATGCGGGCCACGAGGCGGTCGCGCGCCGCGGCATCGGGCACCGATTGCAGGATGAGATCGACCTCGTTCAGCGGGTCGCCCGGGAAATACATCTGTGTCACCAGGCGTGAGAGCGTGGCGGGGCCGAGCACCGAAAAATGCACATGCGGCGGCCGCCACCAGGCGCCGGGCACCGGCACCGGGTAGGCGCCGGGCCTGATGGTGAAGAAGCCGTAGCGCCCTTCGGCATCCGTCAGCACCCGGCCATTGCCGATGAAATCGGGGTCCAGCGGCGCATCGCGCTGGTCGATGGGGTGGCGGTAGCGCCCGCCGGCATTGGCCTGCCACAGCTCCACCACGGCATGGGGGATGCCGCGGCCATCCTCGTCCAGCACCCGGCCGGAGATGTGGATGAACTGGCCCTGCGCCATCCGCCCCGGTGCCACCACGGCCAGGTTGTCATCGCCGCAGATCAGTTTTTCGGACAGCCGCGCTGGCGCCGTGCGCTCGGTGCGCGTGGCCGGCCGGCGGATCAGGGGCGCCGAGGGCGTGTGCGAAAACGTGTTGGGATAGCCCGCGATCGGCACGGCGGGCTGGATGCCCTCCGGCCAGGGGTCGAAACGCTCCGCCATGCACAGCTCCTCCGTCGCTTTCGACCATCATGGACAGGCGGGCGGGAAAGCCACAAGCTCGGCGTAAAGAATGAGGAACGTCGATGAAGCTGCACTGGTCCCCCCGCTCGCCCTTCGTGCGCAAGGTGATGATCGCGGCGCATGAGCTGGGGGTGGCGGAGAAGCTCACCACCACCCGCACCCTGGTGGGGATGGAGCTGATCAATGACGGCCTGCTGCCGGAAAACCCGCTGAACAAGATCCCCACCCTGGTGCTGGATGACGGGCGGGTGATTTATGACAGCCTGACGATTTGCGAGTTCCTCAACGACATGGCTGGGGGCGGGATTTTCGGCACGGGGGCGGCACGCTGGGAGGTGCTGACGCGGCACTCCATGGCCAACAGCTTTCTCGATGCGCTGATCCTGTTCCGGCATGAACGGGCGCGACCCGCCATGCAGCAGGCGCCAGGCGTGCTCACGGCCTTTACCACCAAGACCACCTCCATGCTGAACCATGTCCAGGCACCGCCGCCGGGGCGGGCGGATATCGGCGACATCACCCTGGCGGTCGCGCTGGCCTATCTGGATTTCCGCTTCGCCGACCTGGGTTGGCGCGAGGGCCGGGGCGCGCTGGCCGAATGGCACGCGGCGTTCAGCACCCGCCCCTCGATGATCGCGACGACCGCCGTCGATGGCTGAGGGCGCGCTTTCCCATATCCGCGTGCTCGACCTCTCCAGGGTGATGGCAGCACCCTGGTGCACGCAGATCCTGGCCGATCTCGGCGCCGATGTGATCAAGATCGAACGGCCGGGCGAGGGCGACGACACCCGCGGCTGGGGTCCGCCCTTCCTGCCCGGCGGGCGCGACGCCGGCTATTTCCTGGCCTGCAACCGGGGCAAGCGCTCGGTCACCGTGGACATGGCGAAGCCGGAAGGCCAGGCCATCATCCGCAAGCTGGCGGAGAGCGCCGATGTCTGCGTGGAAAATTTCAAGGTCGGCGCCCTGGCGCGCTATGGGTTGGACGCGGCCGCGCTGCGGGCGATCAACCCGCGGCTGGTCTATTGCTCGGTGACCGGCTTTGGCCAGTGCGGCCCGCGCGCCGGCCAGGCGGCATATGATTTCGCCATCCAGGCCATGGGCGGGCTGATGAGCATCACCGGCGAGCGCGACGACGCGCCCGGCGGCGGGCCGCAGAAGGTTGGCGTGCCGGTGGTGGACATGATGACCGGCATGTACGCCACGGTCGGCATCCTGGCCGCGCTGGAACGGCGCAATATTTCTGGCCAGGGCGAGACGATCGATGTCGCCATGCTGGATGTGCAGGCGGCGTTTCTCTCCAACCAGTCGATGAATTGGCTGATGGGCGGCAAGACGCCGACCCGCCATGGCAACCGCCACCCGAATGTGCAGCCGCAGGATGTTTTTGCCTGTGCCGATGGCCATTTCGTGCTGGCGGTCGGCAATGACGGGCAATTCGCGAAGATGTGCGCGGCGGTGGGGCGGCCGGAATGGGCCGAGGACGCGCGCTTCGCCACCAACCGCGCCCGTGTCGTGAATGGGGATGCGATGCGTGAGGCGTTGACGGCGCGCTTCGCCGATTTCACCAGGGGCCAGATCACCGGGCTGCTGGAGACGGCTGGGGTGCCGGCGGCGCCCATCAACACCATCCCGCAGGTGTTCGAGGAACCGCAGATCCAACATCGCAACATGCTGCGCCGGCTACCGCATGCGCTGGCAGGCGATGTGCCATCCGTGGTCAGCCCGTTGAATTTTCAGGAGACGCCGCTTCACTTTGAAAAAGGCCCGCCAACGCTGGGACAGCACACGGCCGAGGTGCTGGCCGAGCTTGGCCTGGACCATGTCGCGCTGGCGGCGAAGGGCGTGGTCTGATGCCGCGCATCTCCCTGCCCTCCCGCGACGAGCTCTCGCCCGAACAGCAGCGCGTGCATGACGGCGTGGTCTCGGGCCCGCGCGGCACCATCATCGGCCCGCTGCGCGCCGCCATCCACAACCCTGAACTCGCCGAGAAATGGTCGGCGCTGGGCGAGGTGCTGCGCTTTCGCACAGCACTCCCCAAGCGGCTGAACGAGCTGGCCATCATCACCACCGCGCGGCGTTTCGGCAGCCAGATCGAATGGTGGGTGCATGCCCGTGCCGCGGCCGAGGCCGGGCTGCCGGCCGCCGTCATCGAGGCGATCCGGCATGCCCAGCCACCCGTCTTTACCGAAGCCGCCGACGCGGAAATCTACGCCTTCACCCGTGCCTTGCACCACGAAGGCACAGTCCCGCCCCCGCTCTACGACGCCGTGCTGGCGCGCTGGGGCACCAGGGGCGTGGTCGATCTGACGGCGCTGATCGGCTACTACACCATGGTCTCCTACACGCTGAACAACCACGAGATTCCGCTGCCCGAGGGGGTGGCGCCGCCGCTCGCGGGCGCGGGCCTGACAACCCTGCCGGAGGCCGCCGCATGAAACGCCGTATGCTCCTCGCCACCCTCGCCACGCCAGCCCTGGCGCAGGAGCAGCTGCTGCGCATCATCATCCCCTTCCCCCCCGGCGGCCCGGCCGACACCATCGCCCGCACGCTGGAACGGCCGCTGCGCGCCGCACTCGGCCAGGCGGTGGTGCTGGACCATCGCTCGGGCGCCGGCGGCGTGGTGGGGATGGAGGCGGTGGCCCGGGCGCGGGCGGATGGCCAGACGGTGGGGCTGGGCAGCACCGGGGCGCTGGTCATCGCGCCTCACCTCATGGCCCGCATGCCCTATGACCCGCTGCGCGACCTGGCACCGGTGACCGAGGTGCTGGCGGTGCCGCAATTGCTGGTGGTGCCGGCGGCGTTTGCGGCTGTTGATGTGGCGGGGCTGGTGGCCATGGCGCGGGCGGCACCGGGCAGCATCGCCTATGCCTCGGCCGGCATCGGCTCCTCGCTGCATCTGGCGGCGGAGCTGTTCCGCCAGAAGGCGGGGATCGAGATCACCCATGTGCCCTATCGCGGCGCGGCCCCGGCCATCACCGATGTCGTGGCGGGACGCGTGCAGATGATGCTGGGCGACGTCACCGGCCTGCTGCCGCAGGTGCGGGGCGGCGCGCTGCGGGCGCTGGGCATCACCGCCGCCACCCGCTTCGCCGGCCTGCCCAATGTGCCGACCATCGCCGAGGCGGGGATCGAGGGCGTGATCTCCGACACCTTCTATGGCGTGCTGGCGCCGGCGGGGGTGCCGGGGCCACGCATCGCGGCACTCCACGCCGGCTTCCTCGCCGCCCTGGCCGAGCCTGAGACCCGCGCAGCCCTGGCCGCGCAGGGCGGCACCATCATCGGCAGCACGCCGGATGAATTCGCCGCCCGTCTCCGCGCCTCCTCCGCCCGCTGGGCCGAGGTGATCAGGGCCGGCAATATCCGGATGGAATGATCATGCATCGCCGTCTTTTCCTCGCCTGCCTGGCCACGCCGGCATTGGCGCAAAGCCGCAGCATCCGCCTCATCGTGCCCTTCGCCGCCGGCGGTTCGGCCGACCAGACGGCGCGCATGCTGGCCGAGCCGGTTGGTGCCGCTCTCGGCCAGACCATCATCGTGGAGAACCGACCCGGCGGCGGCGCCACGCTGGGGGCGCAGATCGTGGCGCGGGCGGCGCCGGATGGGCTGACCCTGCTCTACGGCACGCCGGGGCCGCAGATCATCAACCCGCACCTCATGCGCAGCCTGCCCTATGACCCGGTCGCCGATTTCGCGCCGGTGGTCAGCGTGAAACGGGCGCCGAACCTGTTGTGCGTTCACCCCTCCGTGCCGGCCACGAGCGTGGCGGAACTCGTGGCGCTGGCGCGGGCAAGGCCGGGGGCGCTGGCCTTCGCCTCCTCCGGCGTGGGCGCTTCGAGCCATCTGGCGGGGGAGATGTTCAAGTTCCTGGCGGGGGTGGACCTGCTGCATGTGCCCTATCGCGGCACCGGGCCGGCCACCACGGAGCTGATCGCCGGCAATGTGCAGATGGCGATCGACACGCTCTCCATCCTGCTGCCGCATGGGCGCGATGGGCGGCTGCGTGCCTTGGGGGTTTCCACGCCCACACGCTCGCCCCTCGTGCCGGAAATTCCGGCCATTGCCGAGACTTTGCCGGGCTTCGATGCCTCGCCCTTCAACTATATCGCGTCCCCCGCGGGCACGCCGGCGGCGGTGATCAACCGGCTCAATGCCGGCTTCAACCAGGTGCTGCGCGACGCGGGTTTCCGCGCCCGGATGGAGGCGCTGGGCGAGGAGCCGATGAGCGGCACGCCGGAGGAGCTCGCGGCCATCATCGCCGCCGAAAGCGCGCGCTGGCGGGACGTGATTCGCGCGGCGAATATCAGGGCGGAATGAGCATGGAATGTTTCGAGCTGGAGGTGGCGGATTTCGTCGCCACGATCACCCTGAACCGCCCGCCGGTGAATGCGCAGAATCGAAAATTCCGCCAGGAATGCGTGGCCCTCTTCGACGAGTTGCATGACCGCGACGACGTCCGCGCCATCATCCTCACCGGCGCCGGCCGCGCCTTCTCCGCCGGCGCCGATCTGAAGGAGCGGCCGACCGCCGAGCCCGGCATTTACCCCGCGCATAACCGCCTGGTGCGCGCCGCCTTCGACGCGATCATGGAATGCGAGAAGCCGGTGATCGCCGCGGTCAATGGCGCGGCGATCGGCGCCGGCTGCGTCATGGCGCTGTGCTGCGATATCCTGGTGGTCAGCGAGGATGCCTTCCTGTCGATGACCGAGGTGGATGTCGGGCTGGCCGGCGGCGTGCGGCATACGCTCAGGCATTTCAGCCCCTCCGACGCGCGGCTGATGATTTTTTCCGCGCGACGGATCACAGGGCCGGAACTCTACAGAATGAACGCCGCCAGCTATTGCGTCCCGGGGTCGGAGCTGCTGCCGACCGCGCGCGGCATTGCCGCCGAGATCGCGGGCAAGGTGCCGCTCGCCATCCGCGCGGCGAAAAAATCCTTCGCCACGACGGAGGAAATGCCGCTTCGCGACGGCTACCGCTTCGAGCAGTCGCAGACCGTGGCACTCTCCCGCACCGAGGACACGCGGGAGGCTCAGCGCGCCTTCGCGGAAAAGCGCACGCCCGTCTTCAAGGGGCGCTGAGCTCGGCCTTCAGGATCGAGCCGGTCTCGCTTTCGGTGATGAAGGCGGCGCCATCGCGCAGGGCGAGGTTGGTTGTGTTCCAGCCGGCGGAGCTGGCGATGCGCAGCAGCGGCTCGGCGCGGGGCGAGAGCATCCACACCGTGCCGAAACCGGCATGCGCCACAAGCAGATTGCCGGACGCGTCCAGCGCCATGCCATCGGGGCCGGAGACCCCGCCATGCAGGTGCGAGAAAATGCCGGCCTTGGTCACGCTGCCGTCGCGGTGCAGCGGCAGGCGCCAGATCTGGTTGGCCCGCGTCACCGCGACAAGCACGAAGGACAGGTCGGGCGCCACCACGATGCCGTTCGGGCTGGGAATGGTGTCGATCAGCTTTTCCAGGCGGCCATCGGGCCAGAGGCGATAGACCCGGCCCGTGGGGTCATGCAGCCCGGTCTGGCCCTGATCGGTGAAGAAGATGGAGCCATCGGCGCCGAAGCAGAGGTCATTGACGCCCTTGAAGCCTTCGCTGCGGGCGCTTTCCAGCAGCGGCGTGATGGCGCGGGTTTCGGCGTCGAAGCTGAGCAGGCCGTGGCGGTAATCGGTGATGACGAAGCGGCCATCCGGCCCCTGCTTCATGCCGTTGGGCCAGCCCTCGTATTGCAGCAGCAATTCCCATTCGCCGGCGGGGGAGATGCGGAAAATCCGGCCGAAGGGAATGTCGGTGACCAGCAGGTTGCCGTGCTGGTCGAAGACCGGGCCTTCGAGGAAGGAATCCACCGGCTTGCCGGCGCGGTTCCATTCCGCCCAGGCGCTGGGCACCAGCTTGCGGAACCGGTCGGGCAGCCGGGTGAAGAGGCTGGTCTCGACCCGGCGCGGCGGTGCGAAGAAGCTCATGGCATTTCCTTGTTCCCGGGTTGGTCTAGGATGGAGGCATTGAGGAGGAAACCCCATGCCCGTCGGCTTCGCCATCCATCGCAGAACCCGTGCCGCGTCCCCTGCCATGGTCGAGGCGTTCCGCGCTTTGCCCGTGGCCAATGTCAGTGACTGCATGTCGCGCATGGCGGCCGGCGGGCCGCGGCTGCGGCCCATGCACAAGGGTTCCGTGCTGGCGGGCCCCGCGCTGACGGTGAAGACCCGGCCCGGCGACAATCTGATGATCCACAAATCCATCCAGCTCGCGAAGCCCGGCGATGTCATCGTGGTGGATGGCGGCGGCGATCTCACCAATGCGTTGATCGGCGAATTGATGGCCTCGTCGATGATCAAGGCGGGGCTGGCGGGCATCGTGCTGAACGGCGCCATCCGCGATGCCGGCTGGATCGCGGCGCATGATTTCCCGGTCTATGCCGCCGGCGTCACCCATCGCGGCCCCTACAAGGACGGGCCGGGCGAAATCAATTGCACGGTGGCGCTGGATGGCATGGTGATCGAGCCGGGCGACCTGATCCTGGGCGATGAGGATGGGCTGGTCTGCGTGCCCTTCGCCGATCTGGACGAGGTGCTGAAGGCGACCCAGGCCAAGCAGGCGGCCGAGCAGGTGCAGATGGCCAATATCCTGGCCGGCACGCATGACCCGGCCTGGGTGGATGCGAGCCTGCGCCGCCTGGGCTGCTCGGGGCTGGATTAGCGGCGGGCTCAGACCAGCCCCAGGCGTCGCCCCAATTCGCGATACAGCGTGACCTGGGCGCCGACATATGCGCGCGTCGCCTCAGGCGGCAGCAGCCTGGGCTGGCTGCCCTGGCGCGCCACCTCCTCCAGCCAGGCGGGGCTCTGGCCCAGCCGGGCCAGCGCCGCGGACCAGGCCTGGACGATCTCGGCCGGCAGGCCGGGCGGGCCGGCCAGGGCGCTCCAGCCGGTCAGGGGCTCCAAGGCCGGAAAGCCTGCCTCGCGCATCGTCGGCACCTGCGGGAAATCGGCCAGCCTCGTGGCGCCTGAGATGGCCAGCGGCCGGACGGTGCCGGCGCGCAGTGCCTCCGCCAGGTCGGGCAGGTTGTTGCCGATGAACTGCGCCCGGCCCTCCAGCAGGGCCTGCACCGCCTCACCCCCGCCGCGCAGCACCAGGGCGGTGGCGGCGTCCAGTTCCAGCCCCGCGGCGACGAAGAACTGCCGCACGCCCAGATCCAGGATGGTGGTGGGGCCGGAGGTGGCGAAGATCAGCTGGCCCGGGGCATCGCGCAGCGCGGCCACCAGCTGTGACGGATCCTGCCAGGGCGCATCGGCGCGCACCGCCAGCACGAAGGGGTTTTCATCGAGCAGGCCGAGAAAGGTGAAATCATCCCAGGCGAAGGGCGTGCGGCTGTCCAGCGCGGGCAGGATGGCCGAGGAGCCGACCCGGGCCAGCAGCAACAGCCGGCCATCCGGCGCCGCCCGGCTGACGGCCAGGGTGCCGACCGCGCCCGAGGCCCCTGCCCGGTTCTCCACCGTGATGGCGGGCTCCCCCGGCAGCAGCGCCGGCGCGTGTCGGGCCAGCGCCCGCGCCGCCATATCCGCCGAACCACCGGCCGAGAAGGGCACGACCAGCACGCAGGGCGGCGCCGCGCCGGCCAAGACCCGCGCCGGAATCGCCGCCGACAACCCCGCCAGCTCGCGTCTGGAAACCCGCATCTGGTCCTCCCGAAGGGCCTGAACATGGGCGCTTCCATCGGCGGCGGGGAGGGGGCGGAAGGGCCGTGGGTTGCCTATGGTCTTCACGCCATGCTACCGAGTATTTCATGATGACCGAGATTGCTCCGCTGCCCCCCCAAGGGCTGCGCCACCCGGCCCTTCAACCCCGCGCCTCGGAACCTCCGGTTGCTGGCGCGGGCATCGCGATGATGACACTCGTCATGGCCCTGGCCTGCGGGCCTGTGATGGTCGGCGCCGCGCCGGCCGAGGCGCGCAGCGCCAGCACCGTGCGCCAGGCCGCCGAGCGGGGCACGAGCCCCTCCACCTCCACCGCAAGCCGCCGGGCGCAGAACGCCGCCGGCCGCGCCGGTCGTACCTCCGTCAACCGCGCCGCGCCGCGCGGCCGCCAGCATGCGCAAGGACGCGCGCGCCACAGCCGCAACAGCCTGGCCACGGCGCCGCGCCTGCCCGACCATGCCAGCGATTTCCGGCCGGTGGCGACCGGCGCCATGATCAGCAGCGCGGTCTTCCAGGGCTCGCCCCGCGCCGCCTGCCTGGAGGCCACCCGCCGGGCCGAGAATGTGCACGGCCTGCCGGCGGGGCTGCTCACCGCCATCGCGCTGTCTGAAAGCGGGCTGCACGCCTATGCGATGAATATCGGCGGCCGCGCGGTGTTTCCGCAAAGCCCGGAGGCCGCGGCCGCGTTGCTGCGCGCCGCCTCGGCCCGGCGCAGCGTGATGGCGGGCTGCATGCAGGTGAACGCCAGGGTGCATGCCCGTGGCGAGACCTGGCCGCTCGATGCCCGGCTTTCGGCCGATTGGGCCGGCGGGCTGATGGCGCGCTGGGGCCAGGAGCTGGGCTGGGCGGAAGCGCTGCGGCGCTGGCATGGCGGCAGCCCCCGGGCTACGGCCGGGCTGGTCTGCCGGGTGCGCGCCAAGCTGGAGATCACCCAGCCCGACAGCCACCTGTTCAGCGAATACAATTGCGACTCCGGCCGGGCGGACCGCACCCGGCGCAACGGCGCGGCGCATTTCCGCTACGCCTCCGCCGAGGCGCTGTAGGCCTCGGCCACCCCGGCTTAGGGAATGATGCGTTGAGGCGGAATCGCCGAAAAAGCTGAATCATTCCCTCGGCAATGGCCAGACCACGCGGAGTGAACGCAGCGTGGTCTAGGGCCTGTGGACATTTGGCACCGGGATGCGGTCAGCGAGTGATTTTTCGTCCCTGGCAGGCGGAATGACGCGGCGATGGCTTTCCATCGGCGCGGCATGACAACGCACCAGGGGCGGAAAAGCACCGCTGAACGCGCCCGCAGGCCAATTGTCCACAGGCCCTAGGCGATCGACAATTCCTGGAGCGAGACCTCCAGCTCCTGGAAGCTGGGCATCAGCGAGGTGGGGGCGACCTTGCGGCCGGTCTCCACACTCACCTGGGGCGCATTGCCGTGCAGATGGGCGACGAGCACGGCGCGGATGACCTCGTAATAGAGTGCTTCCTCATCCACCACGCCCTTGAGGCGCGTGGCCATGGGGCCCATCAGCCCATAGGCCAGCAACACGCCCAGAAACGTGCCCACCAGCGCGCCGCCGATCAGGCTGCCGAGGACCGCGGGCGGCTGATCGATCGACGCCATGGTCTTGATGACGCCCAGCACGGCGGCGACGATGCCCAGCGCCGGCAGCGCATCGGCCATGGATTGCATGGCGTGGGAGGGGTGCATCTCCTCCTCCTTCATTTTCTTCAATTCCTTGGACATGGTGTCTTCGATCTGATGCGGGTCATCGGCGTTCATCCCGACCATGCGCAGATAATCGCAAATCAGCACCACCGCGTGATGGTCGCCGGCGATCTTGGGAAAGTTGTTGAAGGCGGCACTTTCCTCGGGCTTTTCAATATGCGGTTCCAACGCCATGGCGCCCTTGGTCTGCGCCAGACGCACGAAGTAATACAACAACGAGAGCAGCGAGGTGTAGTCTTCCTTGTGAAAACGGCTGCCCTTGATGATTTTTCCAAAAGCGGCCAGCGTGTGCTTAATGTCGTGAACCGAATTCGCCATGATAAACGTGCCGATGGCGGCGCCGCCGATCATGAGCATTTCATAGGGTAGTGACTTCATGATGATGCCGAACTTGCCGCCGGCAATCGTGTAGCCGCCGAACACGGTCACGAGCAGGAAGATGAAGCCGCCGATCGTGGTCATCGCGGCGCCCCCGTCGCCCGTGCCGCGTCGAGCTGGCGCAGCAAGGTGATGGCGACGCGGCGGTTGCCGGCCGCGTTGGGCTGGTCGGGCAGATGCAGCTCACGGTCGGCGGCGCCGGCGACGCCGCGGATCCTTGCGTCGGCAATGCCGGCTTCCAGCAGCAGGCGGCGTGCGGCATTGGCGCGCTCGGCCGAAAGCTCCCAGTTGCTGCGACCCTCCCGCCCCTCGTTGCGAAAGGGCGTCGCGTCGGTATGGCCGGTGATCTGGATGGGGTTGGGCAGCCGGGCGGCGGCCACCGCCACGGCGCGGATCAGCGCCCGGGTGCGATCATTGGGCTGGGCGTTGCCGCTGGCGAACATCGGCTGGCCATCGGCGTCGAGCAGCTGGATGCGCAGCCCCTCGGGCGTGATCTCCACATTCACCTGGCGGGCCAGCGCCGCGGTCACCGGATCGGCGCCGATGGCCTGGCGGAGCGCGTCGGCCGCCTGTTCCATGGCCTGCTGCTCGCGCCGCGCCAGTTCCAGGCGCAGAGAGGCATCGGTCATCCGCGCCGCCTCGCCGTCGCGCGTCTCGCCCTCGCGGCGCCCCTCCTGGCGCCCCTCCTGGCGCTGAGGATCGCCCATGCGTGGATGCTCGCCCGCCGGGGCGCCGGGCTGGGCGCGGGCGACGGTGGCCTGATTCTCCTCCTCCGGCCCCGGCGGGCCGCGCCGCGCGGTGGTGGGCGGCGCTTCCAGCTCATCCTCGTCATCCTCGATGTCGAGACGGGTCGGGCGATGGCCGCGCTCGAGGCGGATGGAGCCGGCATCGCGCGACATGTTGCCGGCGCTGTTGATCGTCATGCCGCCAAAGGGCAAGCCCATGCCGGAGGAGCCGGAGGACATGGCGTTGCTCGGGTTGAAGTAATCCGCGAGGCCGCGCCTCTGCTGTTCCGTCGTGGCGTTGAGCAGCCACATCAACAGGAAGAACGCCATCATCGCGGTCACGAAATCGGCATAGGCCACCTTCCAGGCGCCGCCGTGGTGGCCACCGCCGCCTTCCTCGATCCGCTTGATGACGATGACGTTGCCTTCGCCCTTCTTGCCCTTGGCCATGCCGTGCCCCGTTATGCGCGGGCTGCCATGCGCCGCCGCTGGCCGCAGGATGACCGGCCGGGGTGAACACGGGCCTAACGCCGCGCCTGCTTCGGGGCCAGGCGGCGGAATTGCTGTGGGATTCTTGACCCCGGCGGCAACCCCTCGGTTGCGGGGCTGGTAACAGCATGGTAAGGCCGCGCCGCCGCTGCGGAGCCACGTTCCGCCGCCTCACGCCGCTTCAGAATCCGGGAATACCCAGTGGTTGACAGCACTTCCGCCATGATTGCGCCGAACCCGACGGGCCTGGCGGAGCGTTACGCGCTCGCACTGCTGGGCATCGCCGACGACTTGCGCGGGACGGAACCGGGCGCGCTGGACCGCATCGCCGGCGATCTCGAATCGCTGCTCGACCTCTGGCGCCAGGATGCCGGCTTTCGCTTCTTCGTGGGCGACCCGCGGCTGGCCGCGATCGACCAGCGCCACGGCGCCTTCGCCATCATCGAGCGCGCCGGCATCGGCACCGAGGTGCGCAACCTGGTGGGCGTGCTGATCAACAACCGCCGGCTGAGCCATCTGGCCGAGGTGGCCGCGGCCTTCGGCGCCAAGCTGGCCGAACGGCGCGGCCAACAGGTCGCGGCCGTCACCACCGCGCATGCGCTGAACGACACCCAGCGCGCCCAGATCACCGCCCGCCTCACCGAGGCCGGCTTCTCCGGCGTGCGTCTGCGCGAAACCGTCGACACCACCATATTGGGTGGGCTGATCATCCGGATCGGCTCGCGCCTTTACGACAATTCCATCAAATCCAAGTTGCAGCGTCTGCAATACGCCATGAAGGGGGCCGCCTGAGCCATGGACATCCGTCCCGCCGAAATTTCCGAGATCCTGAAGGGCCAGATCGCCAACTTCGATTCTGAAGCCAATGTGGCCGAGGTCGGCACCGTGCTGACCGTGGGCGACGGCATTGCCCGCGTCTATGGCCTGCAGAACGTCATGGCTGGCGAGCTGGTCGAATTCCCCTCCGCCGGCCTCAAGGGCATGGCGCTGAACCTCGAGACCGACAATGTCGGCGTCGTGCTGTTCGGCGACGACCGCCGCGTCAAGGAAGGCGACACCGTCAGCCGCACCGGCGCCATCGTCGACGTGCCCGTGGGCAAGGGCCTGCTGGGCCGCGTGGTCGACGGCCTGGGCAACCCGATCGACGGCAAGGGCCCGATCATGGGCGAGCGCCGCCTGGTGGAAGTCAAGGCGCCGGGCGTCATCCCCCGCAAATCGGTGCATGAGCCGATGCAGACCGGCATCAAGGCGATCGACAGCCTGATCCCCATCGGCCGCGGCCAGCGCGAGCTGATCATCGGCGACCGCCAGACCGGCAAGACCGCCGTGATCCTGGACACCATCATCAACCAGAAGCCGATCAACGCGCAGGATGATGAGAGCAAGAAGCTCTATTGCATCTATGTCGCCATCGGCCAGAAGCGCTCGACGGTCGCCCAGCTGGTGAAGCAGCTGGAGGAGAGCGGCGCGATGGAGTATTCCATCATCGTCGCCGCCACGGCGTCGGACCCGGCGCCGATGCAGTTCATCGCGCCCTATACCGGCTGCGCCATGGGCGAGTATTTCCGCGACAACGGGATGCACGCCGTCATCTTCTATGACGATCTGTCCAAGCAGGCCGTGGCCTATCGCCAGATGTCGCTGCTGCTGCGCCGCCCGCCGGGCCGCGAGGCCTATCCCGGCGACGTGTTCTACATCCACTCCCGCCTGCTCGAGCGCGCGGCGAAGATGAACGAGGATTTCGGCCTGGGTTCGCTGACCGCCCTGCCCGTGATCGAGACGCAGGCGGGTGACGTGTCAGCCTACATCCCGACGAACGTGATCTCGATCACCGATGGCCAGATCTTCCTGGAGACCGAGCTGTTCTTCAAGGGCATCCGCCCGGCCGTGAATGTGGGTCTCTCGGTGTCGCGCGTCGGCTCCGCCGCCCAGATCAAGGCGATGAAGCAGGTCGCCGGCAAGATCAAGCTGGAGCTCGCGCAGTACCGCGAAATGGCCGCCTTCGCCCAGTTCGCCTCGGATCTCGACGCTTCGACCCAGGCCCTGCTGGCCCGCGGCGCGCGGCTGACCGAGCTTTTGAAGCAGCCGCAATTCAAGCCGGTGCCGGTCGAGGAACAGGTGCTCGCCATCTTCGCCGGCACCCGCGGCTATCTGGACAAGATCCCGGTTGGCAAGGTCGGCGAGTTCGAGCGCCAGATGCTCTCCGAGATCAAGGCCTCCCAGCCCGGGATCGTCGACGCCATCCGCAACGACCGCGAGATCAAGAAGCCCACCGAGGAGAAGCTGGTGGCGTTCCTGGATGGTTTCGCCAAGTCCTTCTCGGCGTAATCGCGCATGGCAAGCCTGAAGGCGCTCCGCCTGCGGATCAACAGCGTGAAATCCACGCGGAAGATCACGCAGGCCATGAAGATGGTGGCCGCCGCCAAGCTTCGCCGGGCGCAAAGCCAGGCGGAGGCGGCGCGGCCCTATTCCGAACGCATGGCGCGGATGCTGGGCGCGCTCGGCGCCGCGGTGACCGGCAGCCCGGATGCGCCCAAGCTGTTGGTCGGCACCGGGGCGGAGAAGACCTACCTGCTGGTGGTGGTGACGGCCGAGCGCGGCTTGTGCGGCGCCTTCAACACCAACGTCGCGCGCTTCGCCCGCAACCGCGCGCGCGAGCTTGAGGCGGCGGGCAAGACCGTCAAGCTGCTGTCGGTCGGCCGCAAGGGTGCGGCCTTCCTCAAGCGCGAGCTGGCCAGCCGCATCATCGGCGAAGTCAGCTTCGCGGGCCAGAAGCGCATCGGCTTCGACGATGCCGCGGGCGTCGCCACCATGATCACGACCATGCTCGATGACGGCGATTTCGACGTCTGCGAACTGGTCTATAACCGCTTCGCCAACGTCATCAGCCAGGTGCCGACGGCGCAGCGGCTGATCCCCGCGCCACTGCCCGAAATGGCGATCGAAGCCGCCAGCGGCCCGCAGGCGCTGTATGAGTACGAGCCGGCGGAGGAGCAGATCCTCGCCGCCCTGCTGCCGCAGAACCTGGCCATCCAGGTCTATCGCTCGCTGCTGGAATCGGCCGCCGGCGAGCAGGGCAGCCGGATGAATGCCATGGACAACGCCACCCGCAACGCCGGCGAGATGATCAAGAAGCTCACGCTGAACTACAACCGGACGCGGCAGGCCAATATCACGCGTGAACTGATCGAAATCATTTCCGGCGCGGAGGCCGTCTGACATGGCCAAGGAACCCAAGGCTCCGAAACCCAAAGCCCGCGCCACCATCGAGCCGGCCGCCGACCTGGCGCCGAGCCAAACACCCATGGATATCAGCATGATGAAGAACAATGTCGGCAAGGTCACCCAGGTGCTCGGCGCCGTGGTGGACGTGCAGTTCCCCGAGGAGCTGCCGGAAATGCTGAATGCGCTGACGCTGAAGATCGGCGAGCGGGTGCTGGTGCTGGAAGTGGCGCAGCATCTGGGCGAGCGCACGGTGCGCACCATCGCCATGGACACGACCGACGGCCTGGTTCGCGGCACGGAAGTGACCGACACGGGCGCGGGCATCTCGGTGCCCGTGGGCGTCGGCACGCTCGGCCGCATCATGAACGTGATCGGCGAGCCGATCGACGAGCGCGGCCCGGTGCCGCATGACAAGACCTACACCATCCACCGCGCGGCGCCCTCCTTCGAGGACCAGGCGACCTCGGCCGAGATCCTGGTCACCGGAATCAAGGTGATCGACCTGCTCGCCCCCTACATCAAGGGCGGCAAGATCGGCCTCTTCGGCGGCGCCGGCGTTGGCAAGACGGTGACCATCCAGGAGCTGATCAACAACATCGCCAAGGGCCATGGCGGCGTGTCCGTCTTCGCCGGCGTGGGTGAGCGCACGCGCGAGGGCAATGACCTCTACCACGAGATGGTCGATGCCGGCGTCATCAAGCTGAACGACAATGACACCGAGGGCTCCAAGGTGGCGCTGGTCTATGGCCAGATGAACGAGCCGCCGGGTGCGCGCGCCCGCGTGGCGCTTTCGGGCCTCTCCATCGCCGAGTATTTCCGCGACGAGCAGGGCCAGGACGTGCTGTTCTTCGTCGACAACATCTTCCGCTTCACCCAGGCCGGCGCGGAAGTGTCGGCGCTGCTGGGCCGCATTCCTTCGGCGGTGGGCTACCAGCCGACGCTGGCGACCGACATGGGCGCGTTGCAGGAGCGCATCACCTCGACGAAGAAGGGCTCCATCACCTCGGTGCAGGCGATCTACGTGCCGGCCGACGATTTGACCGACCCGGCGCCGGCCACCTCCTTCGCGCACCTGGACGCGACCACGACGCTGAACCGCTCGATCGCCGAGCTCGGCATCTTCCCGGCGGTGGACCCGCTGGACAGCACCAGCCGCGCCATGGACCCGCGCATCGTCGGCGACGACCATTACAACACCGCCCGCGAAGTCCAGCGCATTCTCCAGACCTACAAGTCCTTGCAGGACATCATCGCCATCCTGGGCATGGATGAGCTTTCCGAAGAAGACAAGCTGGTGGTTGCGCGTGCGCGAAAAATCCAGCGCTTCCTCAGCCAGCCCTTCCATGTCGCCGAGGTCTTCACCGGCACCCCTGGCGTCTTCGTCAAGCTGGAAGACACGGTGCGCAGCTTCGCCGCCGTCTGCCGTGGCGATTACGACCACCTGCCGGAAGCCGCCTTCTACATGGTCGGCCCGATCGAGGATGCGGTGAAGAAGGCCGAGACGCTGAAGCAGACGGCCTGAACCTGTTGCAACCTTTCGGGCGGGCCAGTGTTCCGTCCTTGATCATCAAAGGGGCGTGACATGGCCACTTTTCAACTTGAACTGGTCTCGCCGGAGAAGCTGCTGCTCTCCCGCCAGGTCGAAATGGTCGTCATCCCCGCCGCCGAGGGCGAGATGGGGGTGCTGCCCGGACACGCGCCGATGATCGTGGCGCTCAAGGGTGGCGCCATCCGCGTGACCGAGGGCGGGCAGATCACCGAAAGCCTCTTCGTCGCCGGTGGCTTTGCCGAGGTGACGGCCGAGCGCGTCACCGTGCTGGCCGATGAGGCGACGCCGCTGGCCGAGCTCAGCCGCGCGGAGGCCGAGCGCCGGGTGGCCGAGGCCGAGGCCGAATACAACGCGGCCGGCATGGCCACGCCGGAGAAGCGGGACGCCGCGATGGAGCGCCTGCTCTCGATGCGCGCGATGGCCACACTGGCCGAGGCTTCGTAGCCCCCCGACTTGAAACCGATGCCGCGCGGAAGAACATCCGGCCTATGAAGCATTGGACGCTGGACGATATCGAATGGGACAGGTTCGACCCGAGCCTGGTCGACAAGGAAATCGTTCCGCTGGTGAAATCAGCCGCCATGGTGGAACGCAATGGCGATGACTACGCGCTTTACCTCAGGAGCGTCTTCGCCGACGATCCAGACTTCTGCGCCGCGGCGCAGAACTGGGCGGTGGAGGAAGTGCAGCATGGCGATGCGCTGGGCCGATGGGCCAGCCTGGCCGATACCTCCTTCGACTACATGGGCTGCTTCAGGCGCTACCGCGAAGGCTACACCATCGATGTGAAGGCCGATGCCTCGGTCCGCGGCTCGCGCTCGGGCGAATTGGTGGCGCGCTGCATCGTGGAAACCGGCACGTCCAGCTACTACACCGCGCTGGCCGATGCCTCGGCCGAGCCGGTCCTGGTGCAGGTCTGCCGGCTGATCGCGGCCGATGAATACCGCCATTTCAAGCTGTTCTACGATCACCTCAAGCGGTATCTGGAGCGCGAGAACCTGTCTCATGTGCAGCGGCTGCGCATCGCGCTCAGCCGGGCCACGGAGACGGAGGATGACGAGCTGGCCTTCGCCTTCCATGTCTCCAACGAAGCGCCGGGCATCCGCTATGAACATCATCGCTGCGTCACCGGCTATATGGGGCGCGCCATGGGCTTCTACCGTTTCCACCATCTGGACCGCAGCATGGGCATGATCTTCAAGGCGGTGGGGCTGCCGCCGCGCGGCACCCTGTCCAGCCTGGCGGCACGGGCGGCCTATCGGCTGGTGCAGTGGCGGCACGGCCGCTACCAGCGGGTGCTGCAACAGCAGGAAAACGCCTCCCCGCTGGCCCGCGCCGCTTGAGGCGCCGGACCGCTCTGCGCCAGGCCGGCATCATGGCCGCGGCCGGGTTGCCACTGGGCTGTGCTCGCGGGCAGCCGGCGCAGCCCGTGGCCAGCCTGCCGCCGCTTCGCCAGCAGGCCCGCGCCGCCGGCCGCGGCTTTGGCGCCGCCATCCGGTCCGAGATCCTGGCGGCCGACCCGGCCTACGGCGCCCTCTTCGCCGCCGAGGCGGAGCTGCTGACCCCGGAATGGGAGGCCAAATGGGAGGCCCTGCAGCCCGAGGAGGGGCGCTTCGACTTCGCGCCCCTCGCCCCGCTGCTGGCCTTCGCGCAGGCGAACCAGCAGCGGCTGCGCGGCCATGCGCTGCTGTGGCACGAGGCCATGCCGCCATGGCTGCCGGCGGCGCTGGGCGAGGGCCAGGCCCGCGCCCGCGGCATCATGGAAACCCATCTTGCCACGGTGCTGGCGCAGACCCGCGCGACCATCCGCGACTGGGATGTGGTGAACGAGCCCATCGCCAACCCGCCGGGCAGCGACAATCCGCAGCCCGGCGACAATCCGCTGCGCGAGACGCCCTGGTTCCGCGCGCTGGGGCGCGATTATATCGAGCTGTCGCTGCGCTCGGCCCGGGCACTGGACCCGACCCTGCGGCTGACCATCAATGAATACGGCATCGAGGAGGCCACCCCCGACGCCGAGATCAAGCGTGCCCGAATGCTGGGGCTGCTGCGCCACCTGCTGGAGCGCGGCTGCCCGCTGGATGCGCTGGGCATCCAGGCGCATCTGCAAATGCGCAGGCCCTTCCGCGCCGATGTCTTCGCGCGTTTCGTCGGCCAGGTGCGGGATATGGGGCTGGCGGTGCTGATCACCGAGCTGGATGTGCGCGAGCCCGACGCGCTGGCGCCCTCGATCGAGGCGCGCGACGCCGCGGTGGCCGCGCGCACCGCCGAGTTTGTCGGCGCCGCGGTGAGCGCGGGCTGCCGCAACGTTATCACCTGGGGGCTGAGCGACCGGGATTCCTGGCTGGTGAAGGAACCCGCCGTGGCCAGGCGGGACGGCGCGACGACCCGTGGCCTGCCCTTCGACGACGCCTTCCAGCGCAAGCCGATGTGGCAGGCCCTGGCGGGCGCAATGCGGTAGCTACTTCGTCGGCGCCAATTCGCGCGGCGCCACATCCAGCGCGCCGTCGAACTCGTTCACATTGTCCAGCTCGGTGCCCATGGCGATGTTGGTCACCCGTTCCAGAATGAATTCGATCACCACCGGCACCTGGTGTTCCGCCATCAGCGCCCGGGCATCGGCGAAGGCCTGTTTGAACTCGTTCGGGCTTTTGACGCGGATGGCCTTGCAGCCCAGGCCCTCGGCCACCGCCACATGGTCCACGCCATAGCCGGCCAGGTCGTCGCCCTCGCCATCCATGTTGATGTTCTTGAAGTCGAGCGAGACCTCGAAATCCATCTCGAAGCCGCGCTGCGCCTGGCGGATCAGGCCGAGATAGGCGTTGTTCACCACGACATGCAGGTAGGGCAGCTTGTGCTGGGCGCCCACCGCCAACTCCTCGATCAGGAACTGGAAGTCGTAATCGCCGGAAAGGGCGACGATCTCCTTGTCCGGCAAGGCGGCGCGCACGCCCAGCGCGGCGGGGAGCGTCCAGCCCAACGGGCCGGCCTGGCCGCAGTTGATCCAATTCCTGGGGTTATAAACCCTGAGATGCTGCGCGCCGGCGATCTGGCTGATGCCGATTGTCGTGACGTAGCAGGTGTCGCGGCCGAAAGCCTCGTTCATCTCCTGATAGACGCGTTGCGGCTTCAGCGGCACCTGGTCGAAATGGGTCTGGCGCAGCATGGTCTGTTTGCGGCCCAGGCATTCGGCGGCCCAGGCCGAGCGGTCGCGCAGCTTGCCGGCAGCCTTCCATTCCAGCGCCACCAGCACGAACAGGTCGAGTGCTGCCCGCGCATCGGAGACGATGCCGTAATCGGGCGCGAAGACGCGGCCGATCTGGGTGCCCTCGATATCGACATGGATGAATTTGCGGCCGGCGGTGAACTTCTCCACGCTGCCGGTGTGGCGGTTGGCCCAGCGATTGCCGATGCCGATCACCATGTCGGCGGCCAGCATGTTGGCGTTGCCGTAGCGGTGGCTGGTCTGCAGCCCGCACATCCCGGCCATCAGGTCGTGGTCATCGGGGATGGTGCCCCAGCCCATCAGGGTGGGGATGACGGGGATGCCGGTGATCTCGGCGAAATCCACCAGCTCGGCCGAGGCCTCGGCATTGATGATGCCACCGCCGGCGACGATGAGCGGTCGCTCGCTCTCATTCAGCATGGCCAGCGCCTTTTCCACCTGGGCGCGGGAGGCGGTGGGCTTGTAGACCGGCAGCGAGGTGTAGGTGTCGATGTCGAACTCGATCTCGGCCACCTGCACGTCGACCGGCAGGTCGATCAGCACCGGGCCGGGCCGGCCGGAACGCATGAGATGGAATGCCTTCTGGAAGGCCATGGGCACCAGATAGGGTTCCATCACCGTCACCGCCCATTTGGTGACGGGGGCTGCGATGGCCGCGATATCGACGGCCTGGAAATCCTCCTTCTGCAACCGCGCCCGCGGCGCCTGGCCGGTGACGCAGAGGATGGGGATGCTGTCGGCCTGGGCGGAATAGAGGCCGGTGATCATATCCGTGCCGGCGGGGCCGGAGGTGCCGATGCACAGCCCGATATTGCCGTGCTTCGCCCGGGTATAGCCCTCGGCCATATGCGAGGCGCCCTCGACATGGCGGGCCAGGATGTGGCGCATCTTCCCGTGCTTCTTCATGGCCGAGTAGAACGGGTTGATGGCGGCGCCAGGGACCCCGAAGGCGCAATCCACGCCTTCCCGTTCCAGCACGAGAATCGCCGCATCCACTGCGCGCATCTTGGCCATGATCATGGTCTCCTTGGGGGTTGTTTCCTGCGGGAGGGAATGCCAGACGCCCGGTCACATCGCAATTTTTCTGAAATTGTTTTTTGCAATGCGGAAAAAATCCGGCAAGATGCTGAATTATCGGGCGAAACGGTTTTTCACCGACGTGTCGACGTTTTTGGGAGGCAAAAATAAATCCATGCAAATTCCTCAGAAACGCAGCCTGGGCCGCCCGCGCGGCACGAACTCTGGGGTGGAGGCACCCTCCGTCCAGTCGCTCGACCGCGCCATCGGGCTGCTGCGGCTGGTGGCGGAGGGCAATGGCTTGTCGCTGACCGATGTGGCGCAGGGCTCCGGCCTGCCGGCCTCCACCGCCTATCGCATGCTGACCACGCTGGCCGCCCATGGGCTGGTGGAATTCGCCGAGGCCGACCAGCGCTGGTTCGTCGGCATCGAGACATTCCGCCTCGGCAGCGCCTTCCTGCGCCGCCGCAAGCTGGCCGAGCAGGGCCGCCCCGTGATCCAGGCGCTGATGGCGGCCTCGGGCGAGACGGCGAACCTGGCCGTGGCCGATGGCGATTGCGTGGTCTTCGTCAGCCAGGTGGAGACGCATGAAGCCATCCGTGCGTTCTTCCGTCCCGGCACGCGCAGCCCGTTGCATGCCTCGGGCATCGGCAAAGCCATCCTGGCGCATGCCGAGCCGGGGGCACGGGCAGCGATGCTCAGCGCGGGAGCCCTGGAACGCTTCACACCCAAGACCCGCGCCACGCCGGAGGAACTGGCCGAGGATCTGGCGCTGATCCGCGCCCGCGGCTGGTCGGTGGATGATGAGGAGCGCAATCTGGGCATGCGCTGCGTGGCCGCACCCGTGTTCAACGAATTCGCCGAGCCGGTGGGTGGCGTGTCCATCTCCGGCCCCGCGGTGCGGATGGATGACGCGAAGATCGCGGCCCTGGGGCCGGTGGTGGCACAGGCGGCGCGGCGGCTGACCCTGGCCATGGGCGGCGCCCTGCCTGCATGGAGTGGCTTGGAAGCGCCGCCGACGTCGCTATGCTCAGCGCCGAAGAACAGGAGCCCCGCATGACCCTCACCCGCCGGACCACGCTTGCCCTGCCCGCCCTGCTCGCCGCCGCCGGCGCGCAGGCGCAGACCTTCCCCGACCGGCCGATCCGCTGGATCATCGGCTACCCGCCCGGTGGTGCCTCGGATGCTTTCGGCCGGCTGATCGCCGGGCTGATGGCGCCACGGCTGGGGCAGAATGTGGTGGTGGAAAACCGGCCCGGCGGCGGTGCCGTGCTGGCCAGCGAGGTGGTGGCCCGCAGCGCGCCCGATGGCTACACATGGCTGCATGTCGACAATGGCATCCTGGTCTACAACCCCGCGCTCTATTCGCGCCTACCGATCAATCCGGATGCCGACTTCACCGGCGTGGGCTTCATCGGGCGGTTTCCGCTTTATCTGGTGGTCCGGGCCGACAGCCCTTGGCGGAGCTTTGCCGACTACCAGGCCGCCGCGCGCACCCGCGCGCCGAATTACGGCACGCCCGCGGTGGCCAGCCCGCATCACTTGGCGATGGAGATGGTCAAGCGCCGCACCGGGCTCGATGCCCAGCACGTGCCCTTCCGCGGTGGGCCGGCGGCGATGCAGGAATTGCTGGCCGGCAATATCGAGAGCGTGGTGATCGACACCGCGACCGGCCTGCCCTTCATCGCCGATGGCCGGGTGCGGGCGCTGTGCGTGCTCAGCGAGGCGCGATCCGACAAGGCACCCACCGTGCCCACGCTGCGCGAACTGGGCTTTGCCGAGGCCGTGGCCTATGGCTGGCAGGGGATGAGCGTGCCGGCGGCAACGCCCGCGCCCATCATTGCCCGGTTGAGCGCCGAGATGATCGCGGCCATCCAGTCGCCGGAGATTTCCGGCCGGATGGGCACGCTGGGCATCGAATACCGGCCCTGGAGTCCAGCCGAATTCAACGCCTTCGTCGCGGCCGAGAACGCGGTGTGGCGACCGCTGATCCGCGAGCTGGGCATTCGCATCGACGGCTGAGCTGGCCACCGCCGCGCGGTCCATCACCCTCCCCTCAGGGGATGAGCACGACATTGCCCATGGCGGCGCCCTGCTCCACCGACTGATGCGCGGCCACGATGTCGGAGAGCGGCATGCGCGCCGCGATCGCGTGCCGCAACAGCCCGGCCCGGGCCCAGGCATTCAGCGCGCCCTCGGCACGCGCGCGGTCGGCCTGGTTCAGCTCGTAGACGATGAAGAAGCGGTAGCCGATGCCCAGCACGATGTTGGGGAAGAAGGCCAGCGCGGCCTCGGGCCGGTTCGAGCCATAGACCGCGACGAAGCCGCCGGGCGCCAGCATCCCCGGCAGGGCGGCCGCATTGCCGGCCAGTTCCATTTCGATGACGCGATCCACGCCGCGCCCGCCGGTCAGGGCCTGCACGCGGCCGACGACATCCTGCTCGCGGTAGTTGATGGTGGCATCGGCGCCCGCTGCCATGGCATGCGCCGCCTTCCCCGGCCCGCTGACCGTGGCCAGCACCTGCCGCGCGCCGAGCAGCCGGGCGAACTGGATGGCATAATGGCCCACCGCCCCGGCGCCGCCCTGCACCAGCACGCTCTGCCCCGACACCCCGCCATCGGTGAGCGCCGCATGCAGGGCGGTCAACGCGGGGATGCCGAAGCACGCGCCGGCGGCGAAATCGGTGTTCTCCGGCAATTCCACCGCCTGGGCGGCGGGGCCACAAAAATACTCGGCCGCGGTGCCGAAGGCGCGCTTCCACTGGCCGTTCCACAGCCAGACGCGCTGGCCGATGCGGCTGGCGGGCACGCCCTCGCCCACCGCCTCGATCACCCCGGCGCCATCGCTGTGCGGGATGATGCGGGGGAAGGCCGGCGGGCGGCCCAGGCGGGATTTCACGTCGGAAGGGTTCACCCCGCTGGCATGCACGCGCACCAGCACCTCGCCCGGGCCAGGGCTGGGGGCGGGCATTTCGCCCAGGGTCAGCACCTCGGCCGCCGGGCCGTTGCGCTCCCACCACGCACAGCGCATCAGGCCAGGGGTGTGGGTCATGGATATTGTTTCCTCCGCGGGCGCCGTTGTGATGCCGCATGGCGGCCACCGCGTCGAGAGCCAGGGCCAACCCCGCGACGGGGCCAAGGGCTGGACTCGACGCCACCCGCGGCGTTGAAGTGGTTAGCGACAAAGTAATCCCTCGGTCGGCATTCCCAATCCGGCCGCGCCCTCCCATCTTGCCAGGAATGTCCGATCTGACCCGCCGCACCGCCCTCGCCACCGCCCTGTCCCTGCCAGCGGTCACCCGCTCGCCCGCACTGGCACAGCCGCCGCCGGCCGAGCGGCCACTTTTCGGCGCCAAGACCTGGCATCTGGCCAATGGGTTGCGGGTGGTGCTGGCGGAAAACCACCGGGCGCCGGTGGTGGCGCATTACGTGTTCTATGGCGCGGGCTCGGGCGAGGATCCGCACGCGCTCTCGGGCATCGCCCACTTCATGGAACACATGATGTTCAAGGGTTCGGGAAACGTCCCGTCCGGCGCCTTCTCGCGGCTGGTGGCGCGGGAGGGCGGGCAGGACAACGCCTTCACCTCACGCGACACCACGGCCTATTTCCAGCATGTCGAAAGCTCGCGCCTCGCGCTCATGATGCGCATGGAGGCCGACCGGATGGCCGGCCCCGCCTTCAACCCGGACGAGTTCGAGGCCGAGCGCAATGTGGTGCTGGAGGAACGCCGGCAGGTCGTCGAAAGCCAGCCGCGCAGCCTGTTCCGCGAGAGTTTCGACGCCGCGATGTGGGGCCGGCAGCATTGGCGCGGCCGTCCCATCATCGGCTGGCCGGAGGAGATCCGCGCCATCTCGCGCCAGGACATGCTGGATTTCTTCGCCGCCCGCTACGCCCCGGCCAATGCCGTGCTGCTGCTGGCCGGCGACGTGACCGAGGCCCGCGCCCGCGAACTGGCCGAGGCGACCTATGGCCTGGTGCCGGCCCGCCCGCACACCGGGCGCGATCGGGCCACCCTGCCGCCGGCGCCGACGCAGGAGCGGCTTGAAGTGCGCGAACCGGCGACGCGCGAGGCGGTGTTCACCCGCGCCATCGCAGCCCCCTCGATGACCTGGGGCGAGAAGCGGCACGCCCATCCGCTGGAAATCCTGGCCCATATCCTGGGCGGCGGCACGGGTTCGCGCCTGCATCGCGCGCTGGTCCAGGGCGGCCTCGCGGTCAGTGCCAGCGCTGGCTATGATGGCGAGACCGCCGGTGCGTCGATCTTCAGCCTTTCCGCCACCCTGCGCGCGCCGACGACGCGCGAGGCGCTGGAGGCGGCGGTGATGGCCGAGGTCGCCAAGCTGCTCGATGCCGGCGTGACCGAGGCGGAGACCGCGCGCGCCATCCGGCAGCAGACCGCGGGCGCCCTGCTGGCGCTGGACGGCATAGGTGCCGCGCCGCGCATGCTCGGCGGCACGCTCACCCTCGGCCTGCCGATCGAGGAGGCGGAGTATTGGCCGGCACGGCTGCGTGCCGTGACGACGGCGCAGGTGAACGAGGCGGCGCGGGCGGTCCTGCCCAATACACTCGCGACCACCGGCTGGCTGCTGCCGGCATGATTCCCAACGCAACTTCGCTGGCCGACCTGCCGCCGCGCGCGCCCTTCGCCATCCCCATCACCATCATCCGCGAGGCGGGGATCACCGCCTGGCTGGTCGAGGACCAGTCGGTCCCCGTGGTCTCGATCAACTGGGCCTGGCCCGGCGGCTCGGCCTTCGACCCGGAGGGGTTTGAGGGCGAGATGGCGATGGCCGCGGCCATGCTGACCGAGGGCGCGGGCGACATGGACAACATCGCCTTCGCCGATGCGGCGCGCGATGCCGGCGTCTCGGTCTCCTTCGGCGTGGGCCGCGACAGCAGCTCGGGCAGCCTGCGGGCCCTGAAGGAGGCGCTGCCGGAGGCGCTGCGGCTGGCCCGCCTCGCCATGTCGGAGCCGCGGCTGGAGGCGTCCGCACTGGATCGGCTGCGGGCGCGGGCCATCGTCGGCGCCCGCCAGGCGCTGGAGACGCCGCGCGGCATCGCCAGCCGCGCCTTCTGGGCCGCGTCCTACCCCGGGCATCCGGCCGGCCGCTCGGCCAGCCCGGAATCCTTCGCCGCCATCCCCGCCGCCTCACTGGTCGATGCGCTGACGCGCCAGTTCCGGCGCGAGGGGCTGTGGCTGGCCGCCGCCGGCGCGATCACCGAGGCCGAGCTGCGCGCCACCATCCGCGAGCTGTTCGGCACCCTGCCCCGCGGCACGCCCCCCGCCCTGCCCTGGCTGCCGCCGCTGGCGCAATTCGGCCGACTGGTGGTGGAAAAGGCAGCGCCGCAATCGGCGGTGCAATTCGGCCAGGACGGGCCGCTGCCGACCGACCCGATGTGGGAGGCGACGCAGGTGGCGCTGCGGGTGCTCGGCGGCGGCGGCTTCTCGTCGCGCCTGATGCGCCTGATCCGCGAGGAACGCGGGCTGACCTACGGCATCTCGGCGGGCATGGATGTGCTGTTCGGCCGCGGCATCGTGGTGGGCCAGGCCAGCACCGACAACCGCAACGCCGGCGAGATGCTGGCGCTGCTGCAACAAAGCTGGGCCGCCATGGCCAATGACGGGCCGACCGATGAGGAGCTTTCGGAGGCGGTGGATTTCCTCAACGGCTCGCTGCCGCTCTCCTTCAGCGACAGCCGTCGGATCGCCGGCGGGCTGCTCAGCCTGATGCAGAACAACCGCACGCCGGAATGGCTGGCGGGGCGGCCGGCGCGGCTCTCCGCCCTCACCCGGGCCGATGTCGCGGCCGCCGCACGGCGGTTTGGCCGGTCTCCCCTCTCCGTGGTGGTGGCGGGCCAACCGATTGGGCTGTAAGGATAGCCGGATGGTTCACAGCGTGAGACAGGCCTGGGCGGCGGTGACGGCGGCGGGCAGATCGCCCAGGGCCGATGGCTCGGCGCCCGACACCATCCGGCCGCTCTTCGCCGCCGACCCGCAGCGCTTCGAAAGCTACGCCTTCCGCGCCGACAACATGCTGCTCGACCTCAGCAAGACAGCGCTGGATGGGCGCGCCATGGCGGCGCTGCTGGATCTGGCGCGGGTGACGGGGGTGGAAGCGCGGCGCGACGCCATGGCGGCGGGCGAACACGTCAACACCACCGAAAACCGCCGCGCCCTGCATATGGCGCTGCGCGCGCCGGCCGGCGCCACCCGCGCCTCGGGCGGGGCGGCGGTGGCGGCGGAGATCCATTCCACGCTGAGCCGGATGCACGCCTTCACCCAGGCGATCCATGGCGGGGCGCTGCGTGGCGCCACCGGGCAGCGGTTTACCCATGTTCTCAACATCGGCATCGGCGGCAGCGACCTGGGGCCGGTGATGGCGACGCGCGCGCTGGTCAACCCGGCCTCGCCGATGACCGCGCTGCATCTGGGCAATGTGGATGGGCATGGCTGGCGCGCCATCCTCGCCACCATCGACCCGGCACGCACCCTGGTGCTGGTGGCGTCGAAGACCTTCACCACCCAGGAAACCATGGCCAATGCGCGGCTGGTGAAAGGCTGGCTGGCGCAGACGCTGGGCGAGTCCAACGCCGCCTCGCACATGGCCGCCCTCTCCACCAACCTCGCGGCCTGCGCGGATTTCGGCATTCCCTCCGAGCGGGTGTTTCCCTTCGGCGATTATGTCGGCGGGCGGTTCTCGATGTGGTCGGCGATCGGGCTTTCGCTGGCGCTCGCCCTCGGATGGGACAGTTTTGAGCGCATGCTGGAAGGTGCCAGGGCCATGGACCTGCACTTCCTCAAGGCGCCGCTGGAAGCCAATATGCCGGTGCTGATGGCGCTGGCCGAAGTGTGGCACGTCAATGCGCTGGGGCTGAACCGGCGCGCCGTGCTGCCCTATGACGAACGCCTGCGCCGCCTGCCCGCCCACCTGCAACAGCTGGAAATGGAAAGCCTGGGCAAGCGCGTGACCTTGGAAGGCGAAACCATCACCCAGGCGACCGGGCCCGTGGTGTTCGGCGAACCCGGCTCCTCGGCCCAGCACAGCTTCATGCAAATGGTCCATCAGGGGCCGGAACCGGTGCCGGTGGACTTCATCCTGGTCGCGCGCCCCGACCACCCCTGGCTGGAAAACCACCGCATCCTGCTCGCCCACGGGCTGGCACAGGCGGAAGGGCTGTTGGCCGGCAAGGACGAAGCCGCGGTGCGCGCGGAAATGACCGCCGCGGGCACCGACGCCGCCACCATCGAAAAACTCCTCCCCCACCGCATCTTCCCCGGCGACCGACCCAGCACCACCATCCTGCTGCCACGCCTGGAACCCTTCACCTTCGGGCAACTCATCGCGCTGTACGAGCACAAGGTCTCGGTCCTGGGCACCCTGTGGAACATCAACCCCTTCGACCAATGGGGCGTGGAACTGGGCAAACAACTGGCCAACCCGCTGCTGGAAGAACTCGAAACCGGCAGCACGGGCACAACACCACACGACGCCAGCACCACCGGCCTGCTGCGGGAACTGCTGCGGCTGCGGGGCGATGGGTAGGGCGTGAGCGTGGCCCGCATGGGGGCTTTGCCCCCCTGCACCCCCCACCAGGGCCGAGCCGGCCCTGGACCGTCGTCGGTTTATCGGGGCTGAGAGGGAGGGGGCCGGCGCGACCGCTCAGACAGCGTGACCGCCAGCCCACTCCCTCTCAGCCCCGATCATTCAATGGGTTCCAAGGGCCTTTCGGCCTTTGGTGGGGGGTGTCGGGGGGCAAAGCCCCCTGACGGGCAGCGCTCCCGCCCCTATCCCCGCGCCACGTAGCCATAGGCCAGGTTGCTGCGGCCCGGCCCGTTGGCGGCGTAGTCGGTTTTGGCTTGTGCGACTGGGTCGTTCCGCAGGTCGGCGCGGCGTTGGTAGTTGTACATGCGCGCAGAGGTGTCGCCGAAGATCATGCGTTTCACCGGGCCGTCGGCGGCGCCGAGCGGGGCGAAGCCGTGGGCGCGTTGCATGTCTTCCGGGATTTCCAGGCGGCGCAGGGCTTCGATCTGCCATTGTGGCGAGCCGGTCCAGATGGCGTCGGTGCCCCAGACGACGTGGTCCGCCCCCAGGCCGCGGATGAGCGTGCCCATCAGCGCGGCGCAGAGGCCGGGTTCGACGACGGTGGTTTGCGCGAAGATCTGGCCCAGATCGCCATAGACGTTGTTGACGCCGAATTTGCCGGGGATGTCGGCCAGGTCGGTGGTCCAGTCGACGCGTCCGGTGCGGTTGAACTGGTCGATCCCCACGCCGGCGCCGCCGCCGCCCACCCAGCGATAGGCCGAGTGGTAGATGACGAAGTTGATCTGCGGCCAGTCCTTCGCCGCCTTGCCCACATCGTCGACGCCGGCGAAGGGCAGCAGATGCGGGAACTGATTGGTGACCTGCTGCGGATAGAGGCCTTTGTGGACGCAGACGATGTTGTTCCCGGCGCGCAGGATGCGTTCGTAGAACGGGTACATCAGCCGTTCGTCATCCATCCGCCAGGGGTATTGGGCCAGGTGTTTGTTGGTGTTGTCGCCGACGGTATAGCCTTTCCAGCTATCGGGGCGGAGTTGTTCGATGACGCGCTCGACCTCGTCCATCCAGCCCGGCTGGCCGGGGGTGAAGATGGCGTGGCTCATGACGCGGCGGGTGCCGGCGGCGTCGTTGACGCGTTTGCGGGCGTCGAATTTCATGTCGTTGGTCAGGAACCAGTCCTGCGGATCGTCCGACGGCGCGCCGGAGATCATGGCGACGGAGGTGTCGGAATCGAGGAACACCTCCTTGAACCAGTTGGCTTCCATCAGGTCGGTGATGCTTTGCTCGCGCCCGACCAGGGCGGGGTTCCAGCCGGCCTGGCCGACGGCGCGGCGTTGCTGGACGAAGGTCATGATGCGCGTGTCGGGCCGCAGGAAGTGGGTGTGCACGTCCATGATGAACTGGCCGGCCAGGCTGGACTGGCGGGCGGCGGCGGCCTCGGGCTGCTGCGCCTCGGCGCGGGAGACGGTGTAGAGCGGCCCGTAGACCTCGTTCATGGCGAGGAAGGCGGCGGCCATGCCGGAGGCGGTTTGCAGGAAGCGCCGGCGGTCCATGCCCTGCTTGGCACCCAGATCATCGGCCATGGCCTTGATCCGGGCCTCGACCTGTTTCTGGCGTTCGGTTTGCGGGCTGGGCCAGAATTCGTCGGAGCTGATGACCTGGGTCGGAATCGGCGACGGGAACATCACCTCATCGGCCGGTTGCAGCGCGTTCAGATCATCATCGGTGAGGAAGCCGCCCATGGTCTTTCATCCCGTTCTCGTAATGACCTGGGGAGGATTTACCGGGTGGCTGGCAAGATCAAGTGAATTCCACGCGCGTCAATCCGCCGCCACGCTGCCCTCGCGTCGCGGGTCGGCGCCGCCGATGGTGGCGCTGGGCGAGACGCGGATCATGTTCAGCCCCGACGGCATGGCGGTGATGGCGACGGGCAGGCCGCGTTCCTGCAGCACCGGGGCCAGGCGCGCGGCGGCGGTGCTCTCCTCCAACTCCACGCCATTATTCGCCGGCCCGACATGCGGCAGGGCCGCGGCCGCCGCCGGCTCCATCCCCCAATCCAGCAGCGCCACCAGCGATTGCGCGACATAGCCGATGATGCGGCTGCCGCCGGGCGAGCCGGTGATCGCCACCAGCCGCCCCTGCGGGTCGAACACCATGGCCGGCGACATGCTGGAGCGCGGGCGTTTGCCGCCGGCCACGCGGTTGGCCACCGGCAGCCCGTCGATCTCCGGCCTGAAGGAGAAATCGGTCAGTTCATTGTTCAGCACGAAGCCGCCCACGCCGATATGGGCGCCGAAATTGCCTTCGACCGTGGTGGTCATGGAGACGGCATTGCCCTGCTCATCCAGCACCGAGAGATGCGCGGTGCCGCCTTCCGGCTGGGTCGGCTGGCTGCCGCGCGGCTCGCCGAAGCGCGGGTTGCCCGGGCGCGGGTCGTTGATCGCGCGCAGCGGGTTCAGCCCCTGGGCGCGCAGCAGCAGGTAGTTCGGGTCCAGCAGCCCGGCGACCGGCACCGGCAGGTCGGCCGGGTCGGCCAGATAGCGATTGCGGTCGGCGAAGGCCAGGCGCCCGGCATCGCCCAGCAGCATCGCGGCCTCAGGCCCCGTCGGGTTCAGCACGCCGATCTGGGTGTGTTCCAGCAGGCCCAGGATCTGCAGCACAGCGAGACCGCCCGAGGGCGGCGGCGGCACGCAGACCCGCCAGGCGCGGTAGGGCCGGCACAGCGCGGGGGCACGCAGCGGCTGGTAGCCGGCCAGGTCATCGGCCGTCATCAGCCCGGCATTGGGGTGGGCGCGGACCACGCGGGCGATGTCGGCCGCGATCGGGCCGCGGTGCAACGCGTCGGCGCCCTGCTCGGCCAGGGCGCGCAGCGTGGCGGCCAGGGCCGGGTTGCGCAGCGTGGCGCCGGCCGGCAGGGCGCTGCCATCGGGCTGCAGGTACAGCGCGGCCAGCCCCTGGTCCCGTCGCAGCGCCGTGGCGCTGAGCGCGATCGCCTGCGACAGCCGGTTGGACACCGAAAACCCCTGATCCGCCAAAGTGATGGCGGGCTGGAAGAGTTGCCCCCAGGGCAGCCTGCCATGCTGGCGATAGGCCTCCTCCAGCATGCGCATCACGCCCGGCACGCCCACGCTGCGGCCACCCACCACCGCCGCGCCGAACGCCATGGGCTGGCCATTGGCCATGAACAGGTCGCCACGCGCCGCCGCCGGCGCCGTCTCCCGCCCATCCCAGGCCAGGGTCACGCCGCGCGCGCCGTCGTGATGCAGCAGGAAGGCGCCGCCCCCGATGCCCGAGGATTGCGGCTCCACCAAAGTGAGCACGGCCTGGATGGCGATGGCCGCGTCCAGCGCGCTGCCGCCCTGGCGCAGGATGGCCAGCCCCGCCTCGCTGGCCAGCGGATGGGAGGCGACGACAATGGGCCGCCGCGGCGTGTCCTGCGCGGCAAGCGGCGCGCAGAACAGCAGCGTCATCAGCACAAGGCGCCAGATCATGCATCCACCCTTCCGGAACTCCCGGAAAAGCTTTGACATCTTTCGTGAGCGTCAGGAACCCGGGCGGCCCGCTCAGTTGGTGGCGGGCGCGGGCACCGCGGGGGAAGCAGGGGCCGCGGCCGGTGGCGGCACGTCGAGGATGGAGCGCCGCTGCACCGCGCCGCGGTCCAGATAGGCCATCAGCAGCGACAGCACGAAGAAGGCGGTGGCCAGGATGGCGGTGGCGCGTGTCAGCAGGTTGGCGGTGCCGCGCCCGCCCATGAAGCTGCCCATGCCCTGGCTGGAGCCGATGCCCAGGCCCCCGCCCTCGCTGCGCTGCACGAGCACGAGGCCGATCAGGGCCAGGGTCACGAAGATATGGAGAACAAGGAGAACGGTGGACATGCGCCCGCGTCTACTCCGCCGCAACCGCGCGGGCAATGGCCAGGAAATCCGCGGCCACGAGCGAGGCGCCGCCGACCAGCGCGCCATCCACCTCCGGCAGCGCCAGCAGCGCCGCGGCATTGGCGGGCTTGACCGAGCCACCATAGAGCAGCCGGGTGGTCCGGGCCGCGGGGCCGTAGGCATCCACCAGCCTGTGGCGGATCATGGCGTGCATGGCGGCCACATCGTCTTCCGTGGCGCTGAGACCGGTGCCGATGGCCCAGACCGGCTCATAGGCGATGATGCCGCCGGCGGTGACGAAGCCCAGCGGCAGGCTTTCGGTCAGCTGTTCGGCCACCACTGCCTGGGCCGCGCCGGCATCGCGCTCGGCGCGGGTCTCGCCGACGCAGATGATGGGCAGCAGGCCGGCCGCAAGCGCCGCCCGGCACTTGGCCAGCACGATGTCGCTGGATTCGGCGTGGTTCGCCCGGCGTTCGGAATGGCCGAGGATGACATGGGTAGCGCCGGCATCGCGCAGCATGGGCGCGCCGATATCGCCGGTATGCGCGCCGGCGGGCTGGGCGTGGCAATCCTGCCCGCCCACGGCGACGCGGCAGCCCAGCAGCCGCTGCGCCACGCTGTGCACATGCAGGAAGGGCGGGCAGACCAGCAGGTCGGCATAGATCGAGGGCGCCGCCTCGCGCACCGCATCCGCCAGCGCGATGGAGCCGCGCCAGGTGCCATTCATTTTCCAGTTGCCCGCGATGAACGGCCTGATGCCAGGTGTCATACTATTCTCCCCAGACCTGCGCCCTTAACCTTTATCTTTCTTTTTGGATAGCAAGCCCGGGCCGATTCCTTCGTGTTTGGCAAGCGGGCGCCGCTCGGCTATCCCGGCGCGATGTTGACATCCCTCCGCGCCCTGGCCGGCACCTGGTTCGCCAAGGTGCTTTTCGTCCTTCTGATCCTGTCCTTCGCCGCCTGGGGCATCGAGGACATGCTGCGCAACCTCGGCCGCGACACCGCGGTGGTGCGCGTCGATGGCCAGCCCATCGAGCAGGAGGAGGCGCAGGAGGCTTTGCGGCGCGAGTTGCAGCGGATCAACCGCGCCACCGAGGGCCGCTTCCAGCCCGATGCCCGCATCCGCGCGGCGCTGGCCCAGCAGGCGGTGGAGGCTCTGGTCAGCGACCGTGTGCTGGGGCGCGAGATCACCCGGATGGGCGTGGTGGTGCCCGACGCCGCGGTGCGCGACTACATCTTCGCCATCCCCGGCTTCCAGGGCGCCGACGGCCGCTTCTCCCGCCTGGTGTTCGACAATTTCCTGCTGAGCAATGACCTGACCGAGCCGCGCTTCCTCAATCTGCTGCGCACCGACCTCGCACGCCAGCAATTGACCAATGCCGTGCGCTCCGGCGCCGTGGCGCCGCCGGTGCTGGCCGAGCGCCTGCTGGCCTGGCAGGGCGAGCAACGCGAGGTCAGCCTGGTGGAGCTGCGCTTCGCCGACGCCCCCGAGCCGGAGGCACCGACCGAGGCGCAGCTTGAACGCTTCCACGAGAACAACGCCGACCGCTTCTCCTCCCCGGAATACCGTGAGGCGGGGCTGGCGCTGATGAACGCGGCACTCCTCATCCCCCAGATGGAGGTGAGCGAGCGCGAGATCGAGGACAGCTACGCCGCCCATCGCGGCCGCTACGAGACCGCCGAGCGCCGCGGGCTGGAACAGGTGCTGGTGCCGACGCAGGAGGGGGCCGCGGCGATCAGCGCCGCCTGGGCCGCCGGCGCCGACACCGCCGCCATCATCACCCAGGCCGAGGCGGCTTCCGGCCAGTTCAACGATCTCGGCGTGGTGGACCGCGCCTCGCTGCCGCTGCCGGTGCTGGCCGAGGCTGGCTTCGCGCTTGCGCTGGGCGCGGTCTCGGCGCCGGTGCAGTCGCCCTTCGGCTGGCATGTGCTGCGCGCGGCGAGCATCGAGGCGGGCCACACCCGCTCGATCGACGAGGTGCGCGGCGAGTTGCGGCTGGAAATCGCCGCGGAACGCGCCGCCGATACCGCCTTCGAGCGCAGCGCCGCCATCACGGACAGCCTGGCCAGCGGCGCCACCCTGGCCGAGACCGCCAGCCGCAACGGCATGACCTTCCTGGCGATCAGGATCGACGCGCAGGGCCGCGACGAGCAGGGCCGGGAGGTCGCGCTGCCGGTCGCGGCCGCCGCCCGCCGCGCCCTGGTGCAGGAAATCTTCCAGACCGCCCAGGGCGCCGCGCCTCGGCTGGCCGAGGGCGAATACGGCTTCGCCGCGGTGGAGCTGCGCAGCATCATCCCCGCCGCGCTGCGGCCGTTGGAGAGCATTCGCGCCGAGGTGGTGCAGGCCTTCATCGCCGATGCCCGGCGGCGCCATCAGGAACGGCGCGCCGCCACCATCCTGGCCGCGACGCGCGCCGGGAAATCCCTGGCCGATGCCGCGGCGGAATCCGAGGCCAGCGTCGAGGAGCTGGGCCCCTTCGGCCGCGAGCCCGGCGGCGGCAACCCGGTGCCGCGTGAATTGCTGCCGCCGATCTTCGAACTCCGGCAGGATGAGGTGACGATGATCCCCGCCCCCCTCAGCTTTGCCGTGGTGCAGCTGACCGGCATCGCCCGCCCCAGCCTGGAGGGCCAGGACGAGGCCCTCGCCACGCTGCGCGGCGAGACGGCCACGGCGGTGGCGGGCGATCTCGAGGCGCAATTCGCCGCGGCACTCCGCGCGCGTTCGGATGTGCGTTTCAACCTGCGGCTGCTGAACGCGTTGTCCGCCGAATGAGCCCGAAGCTTCTCTGGCGCGAGCGCGTCAGCGACCTGGAAACCCCGGTCGGCGCCTATCTCAAGCTGGCCGAGGGGCGGGCCAATTCCTTCCTGCTGGAAAGCGTGGAGGGCGGGGCCGCGCGTGGCCGCTATTCCGCCATCGGCATGGCGCCCGACCTGATCTGGCGGGCGCGCGATGGCCGGGCCGAGGTGAACCGCCACGCCCTGACCGCGCCGCATGCCTTCGAGCCGGATCCGCGACCGGTGATGGAGAGCCTGGCGGCGCATATCGACGCCGTGCGCATGCCCCTGCCGGCCGGGCTGCCCAGCATAGCGGCCGGGCTGTTCGGCTATCTCGGCTACGACATGGTCCGCCACATGGAGCGCCTGCCGCAGACCAACCCCGATGTTCTCGGCATCCCCGAGGCGGTGATGATGCGTCCCACCATCATGGCCGTGTTCGACCATGTGCGCGACGCGCTGATCCTGGCGACCCCGGTTTGGGACGGTGACGATGCAGCGGGTGAGGCGCGGCTGGACGAGGCCGAGGCGGCGCTGGACCGTCCGGTGCCAAGGCCCGCGCCGGCCGCCAGCCTGCCCCGCCCGGGCGAGCCTTCCTCCAATTTTTCGAAGGAGGGCTATATCGCCGCGGTGGAGCGGGCGAAGGAATACATCCGCGCGGGCGACGTGTTCCAGGTCGTACCCAGCCAGCGGTTTTCGGTGCCCTTCGCGCTGCCGCCTTTCGCCCTGTATCGGGCGCTGCGGCGCATCAACCCCGCACCCTATCTGTTCCATTTCGATTTCGGCGGGTTCGCCGCGGTCGGCGCCAGCCCGGAAATCCTGGTGCAGTTGAAGGAAGGCCGCGTCACCATCCGCCCACTGGCCGGCACCCGGCCGCGCGGTGCGACGCCGGAAGAGGACCGCCGCCTGGAGGCCGAGCTGCTGGCGGACCCGAAGGAACGGGCCGAGCACCTCATGCTGCTCGACCTCGGCCGCAATGATGTCGGCCGTGTCGCTGCGATGCGCAGCGTGAAGGTGACGCATTCCTTCCGGGTCGAGCGCTATTCGCATGTGATGCACATCGCCTCCGAGGTGCAGGGCATGCTGCGCGAGGGGCTGACCGCGCTGGATGCGCTGGCCGGCGGCTTCCCCGCCGGCACGCTGACGGGGGCGCCAAAAGTCCGGGCGATGGAGATCATCGAGGAGCTGGAGCCCTCCCGCCGGGGCATCTATTCCGGCGGCTTCGGCTATTTCGGCAGCGATGGCGGCATGGACACCTGCATCGGGTTGCGCACCGCTCTGGTGAAGGATGGCGTGATGTATGCCCAGGCCGGCGCCGGCGTGGTGGCCGACAGCGACCCGGAAGCGGAATACGAGGAAACCCGCGCCAAGGCCCGCGCGCTGTTCCGCGCGGCCGAGGAAGCGGTGCGTTTCGCCGCGATCCGCCGGTGATCACCCGGCGGGCCGGGCTGCTGGCCGGGCTGGCGGGCTGCGCGGGGCCGGGGCAAGGCCAGGCGCAGGGAGAGGGCGCGCTGGCGCTGAGCAATACGCCCGCCCTGGCCAGCCACCGCAGCGGGGGCGCGAATGACCCGGACCTGATCCTGCGCTGGAACACGCCCGGCCAGGCGCTGGATCTGGTGCTGCATTTCCACGGTTTTTCGGATGACGCCCGGGCGCTGGACCTGCGCCGCGCCATGGGCGGCTCGGGGCTGGATCTTTCGCCGGTGCCGGAATCGCGCGCGTCAGGCCCGGTGCTGGTACGGCCCACGCTGGCCATGCTGCCGCGTGGCCGGCCCAATGGCCGCACGCAGGGTTCCTTCGACTGGCCGGCCCTGGCCGCGCCGGGCGGGCTGATGGCGGTGATGGGGGCGGGCATCGCGGCCTATACGGGCGCCATCGGCCGCGCCGGCTTCGCCCGTGGGCGGGTGGTTCTGACCGCGCATTCGGGTGGCGGCGGGGGGCTCATGCTGGCGCTTGACCAGGCCGCGCGGGATGGCCTGCGGGTGGACCGCGTGATTGTCTATGACGCGCTGTACCGGAACCCCGAGCCGCTGCTGCGCTGGGCGCGCGCCACACCAGGCGCCTCGCTCACCGTGGTGTATGGCCCGGGCAGCAACACGGCCAATGCGCAGGCGGTCGGGCGCGGCTTTCCCGCTGCCCGTCTCATCCGCGCCGAGGTCGGGCATGGCGACATGCCGCGTTTCTACGGCTGGCGCCTGCTGGCCGAGGGTTGAGCCTGCCGCGCCGCGCGGGCGCGTGCCATAAGCCCGGCGCAACCCTTTCGGCCCACGGTTCCCCATGATCAGATTAGACAACATCACCCGCGCGAACGGCCACCAGCTGCTGTTCATCGAGGCCTCGGCCGCCTTGCAGCGCGGCGAGAAGGTGGGGCTGGTCGGCCCCAATGGCGCGGGCAAGACCACGCTGTTCCGCATGATCACCGGGCAGGAGCAGCCCGATGAGGGGCTGGTGCTGGTCGATCGCGGCGTCACCATCGGCTTCTTCAGCCAGGATGTCGGTGAAATGTCCGGCCGCAGCGCGGTGGCGGAAGTGATGGATGGCGCGGGCGATGTCAGCGTGGTGGCGGCGGAGTTGCACGCGCTGGAACTGGCCCTGGCGGACCCCGACCGGGCCGATGAGATGGACGCGATCATCGAGCGTTTCGGCGAGGTGCAGGCGCGCTTCGACGATTTGGGCGGCTATGCGCTGGAAAGCCGCGCGCGCGAGGTTCTGGCGGGCTTGAGCTTTTCCGAGGCGATGATGGAGGGCGATGTCGGCGCTCTTTCCGGCGGCTGGAAGATGCGCGTGGCGCTGGCCCGCATCCTGCTGATGCGCCCCGATGTCATGCTGCTGGACGAGCCCTCCAACCACCTGGACCTGGAAAGCCTGATCTGGCTGGAAAACTTTCTCCAGGGCTATGACGGCGCGCTGCTGATGACCTCGCATGACCGGGAATTCATGAACCGGATCATCAACAAGGTGATCGAGATAGACGCCGGCGACCTGACCAGCTTTTCCGGCGATTACGAGTTCTACGAGGCGCAGCGGGCGCTGAACGAAAAGCACCAGCAGGCGCAGTTCGAGCGGCAGCAGGCCATGCTGTCGAAAGAAATAAAATTCATCGAGCGCTTCAAGGCGCGGGCGTCCCACGCGGCGCAGGTGCAGAGCCGGGTGAAGAAGCTGGACAAGATCGAGCGCGTGGAACCGCCGCGCCGCCGCCAGACCGTGGCCTTCGAATTCCAGCCGGCGCCGCGCTCGGGCGAGGATGTGGTCAATTTGCGCGGCGTGTCCAAGCGCTATGGCGAGCGGGTGATCTATCAGGGGCTGGATGTGCTGATCCGCAGGCGGGAGCGGGCCTGCGTGCTGGGGATGAACGGCGCGGGCAAATCCACCTTGCTCAAGCTGGTGACCGGCACGACGGAGCCGGATGCGGGCACGGTCTCGCTCGGCGGCAGCGTGAAGATGGCCTATTTCGCCCAGCACGCCATGGAATTGCTGGAAGGCGACATGACCGTGTTCGAGGCTTTGGAGGAGCGTTTTCCGCGCGCCGGCCAGGGGTCGCTGCGCTCGCTCGCCGGCTGCTTCGGGTTTTCCGGCGGGGATGTGGACAAGCGCTGCCGGGTGCTCTCGGGCGGCGAGAAGGCGCGCCTCGTGATGGCCGGCATGCTCTACGACCCGCCGAATTTCCTGGTGCTGGACGAACCCACCAACCACCTGGACATGGCCACCAAGGAAATGCTGATTACCGCCCTGGCGCAATATGACGGCACCATGCTCTTCGTCTCGCATGACCGGCATTTCCTGGCCGCCCTCTCCAACCGGGTGCTGGAGGTGACGCCGGAGGGGTTGCGCGACTATGGCGGCGGCTACACCGAATATGTCGCGCGGACGGGGCAGGAGGCGCCGGGGCTCAGGGCGGCGTGATCGCCTCGCAGCGCAGTTCGAAGCGGCATTCCTTGTGGCCCTCGGCAAAGCACGCGGTCTCGACGCAAACGGGTTTTCCGGCGCGGCCCGCCATTTCCAGGACGTAGCCCATGCCACCGGCAAAGCTGCCCTCGAAGACGTAGCACACTCGCCGCCCCGCACCCGGCCCGTAGCCCAGCGCGAAAGCGGAATGCCGGGCGGTGAAGCTGGCGGTGCCGGCGGCCTCGTCCAGCGCTTCCAGGGCCACCTGCCCATGCCCGCGCTGCGACATGCGGCGCAGGTAATGCCGCAGCGTCTCGACCGGCGAGAGGCCATGCGTCTTCGCCTCCGCCCGGCACCATTGCAGCGCCGAGAGCTCGGATGAGGCGTAGAGGATCTCGCGATAGGCGGCAGGGCCGATCGCGCCCTCGATGCCCTTCTGCATGTTCACCATGAAATGGCGCGGCAGATACATCATCGGCAGGCCGTCGGTGGACCAGATGCCGGTGTCGGGATCGACCTCGATGGGGATTTGCGGCTGGGCCATGTCAGGCGCGGCCGCCGCGCTCCACCTGGGCGCGGAAATCGGCGAAGGAGAGGCCGCCCGAGACCAGCCGCGCACCGAAGACGAAGCTCGGGGTGGCGCGGATCTGGTGCCGGTTCTGCGCCGCCAGCCGGGCTTCGAGGATACCGCGCTGGAGGTCCTGGTCGGCGATGACGCGGTCGAACTCGGCCCGGCCCATGCCGGCCACGGCGGCGAGCGCGGCCAGCTCCTCCATCTGCCGCCCCTGCGCGAAGGCCCAGCGGTTCTGGGTCGCGAAAAGGGTGGAGATGAAGGCCTCGTAGCGCATGATCGGCAGGGCGCGGGCCACCATGGCGGCGCGCAGCGCCACATCATCCAGCGGGAAGTCGCTCCAGACCATGCGGATGCGGCCGGTATCCACCAGCTCGCGCTTCACCTGCGGCCAGGTGCCGGTGTGGAAATTGGCGCAATGGCCGCAGGTCAGGGAGAAGAACTCGGTCACCACCAGCGGCGCCTCGGCCGGGCCGGAGGAGCGTTCGGCCAGGCGGGGATCGGGGGTTTGCGCCATCGCCGGGGCGGCGAGAAGTGCTGGCAGGGCGCGGCGGGGGATGGCGAAAGCCATGGCGGAATGCTCCGATGACGCGGTTCAGGTGCGGTTTCGATAGACGCCCTGGGCCAGATTGGCCAGGGCATCGCGCAGCGGGCCTTCCGGCATGGCGGCGAGTTTTTGCGCGACATCGGCCGGCAGCGGGCGGGAAGGTGGCGGTGCCGGGCGCGGCGCCGGGCGCGGCACCGCGGCCTGAATGAATTTCAGCCGCTGCACCACGGCGCGGCCGAGGCCGGCATTGATCCTGGCCATCACCTGGGGGGCAAGCATGCTCAGCTCCATCGCCACCGGCCCGGCGCAGGCGATGGTCAGCGTGCCGCGGTCCAGCGCGCGCGGCGTGGTGCGGGAGGCGAGGCCGGGGCCGACCAGGTTTTCCCATTCCGCCATCACCTGGGCGGCGCCGGGGTGCAGTTTTCGCAGCACGGGGCGGGTGAGCGGGGGCATCAGCGCGCCGAGCGGACGCGGGCCGTAGCCTTCGCGGCGTTCGGGCGTGTATCCAGGCTTGGTGTCCGCCATGCATCCTCCGGCCCAGGCGCTGCTCGCCTGGTATGCCCGCCAGAAACGTGACCTGCCCTGGCGGGGTGAGCGCGATCCTTACCGCATCTGGCTCTCAGAGGTCATGCTGCAACAGACGACGGTCGCGGCGGTGGCGCCGCGCTATCAGCGTTTCCTTCAGCGATTCCCCGATGTTGCGGCGTTGGCGGCGGCGGAGTGGCCTGAGGTGGCGGCGGAATGGGCGGGCCTTGGCTATTACGCCCGGGCGCGCAACCTGCATGCGGCGGCGCGCGCGGTGGTCGCGCGGGGAGGATTCCCGCGCGATGCGGCGGGGCTCCGGGCGCTGCCGGGGATCGGCGCCTATACCTCGGCCGCCATCGCCGCCATCGGCTTCGACCAGGCGGTGGTGCCGGTGGATGGCAATGTGGAGCGGGTGACGGCGCGGCTTTTCGCGGTCGAGACCGCCCTGCCCCAGGCCCGGCCGGCTTTGGCCGCGCTGGCCGGGGGCTTCATGGCCCAAGGGCCGGCGCGCGCGGCGCCCGGGGATTTCGCCCAGGCGCTGTTCGACCTCGGCGCCACGCTCTGCACCCCGCGCAACCCGGCCTGCGCGCTGTGCCCCTGGATGGCGGCATGCGCCGGCCGCGCCCAGGGGATCGCGGCCGAATTGCCGCGCAAGGCCGAGAAACGCGCGCGTACCACCCTGCATGGCGTGCATTTCCTGCTCAGCGACGCGGATGGCCAGGTGGGGGTGCGGGCGCGGCCCGTGACCGGGCTGTTCGGCGGCATGCTGGAACTGCCGGGCACGCCCTGGCGGGAGGCGCCCTGGAGCGAGGCCGAGGCCATGGCGCATGCCCCGGCGCCGGGGGTGAACTGGCGCGCCGTGGCGGGCGAGGCGCTGCATCAATTGACCCATCGCGACCTGGTGCTGCGGCTGCGCATCGGCGAGATTCACGCCCTGCCCCCCGGGCTATCGCCGCTGACGGCCGAGCGCGACCTGCCCTCGGCCATGCGAAAACTGCTGCGTCTGGGCTGAGCCTGCCATGCGCAGCCCCCCCGTGCCCGCCGCCCGTCGATATGGCATGACGGGGTGATGGCATTCTCCAGCAAGAAGCCGGGCGAGAAGCGCCCCGCCGGCCGCCCGCCCGACGAGGCGCGGCTGCGCGAGGCGGCTCTCGCCCATCTGGCGAAATTCGCCACCACCGAGGCCGGGCTGGCGCGCGTGCTGGGCAACCGCGTCCGCCGCTGGGCCCGCGCGGCCGAGGCCGAGGGGCAGGACGTGGCCCTGCCCATGGCCGAGGGCCTGGCCGCCGCCCAACGCGTGGCCGCCGCCATGGTCAGCCTGGGCGCGGTGGATGATCAGGGCTTCGCCGAGGCGCGGGCGCGCCGGTTGGCGCGCTCCGGCCGTTCGCGCCGCGCCATGGCGGCGCATCTGGCGTCCAAGGGCATCGACAGCGAGGATGCGCAGGCGGCGATGGCGCAGGCCCCGCCCGAGGCCGAGGCTGCCCTGGCGCTGTGCCGCAGGCGCCGCATCGGCCCCTTCGCGCGCGCCGAGGCCGACGCCGCGCTGCGCACGAAATGGCTGGGCATGCTGGCCCGCGCCGGATTTTCGCGCGCGGTAGCTCAGGCCGCGCTGGACACGCCGCCCGAGGAGGCCGAGGCGCACATCATCGCGCTGAAGCGTTGAGCGCCCCCGTCACCTTCACCTGGGCCGGCTTCCGCGAGGGTTTTTCGCTCGTGCTGCCGGTGCTGCCCAGCTTCGCGCCCTTCGGCCTGGTGGTGGGGGTGCTGTCGGCCGGCGAGGGGCTGTCGCTGCTGGAAGCGGGGCTGATGAGCGCCATGGTCTTCGCCGGCACCTCGCAGCTGGTGGCACTCGGCGCCTGGGGCAATCCGGTGCCGGTGCTGGCGGTGGCACTCGCCGTGTTCATCATCAATATCCGCATGGCGCCGATGTCGGCGGCGCTGTCGCCCTGGTTCCATGGGCTGCGGGGCTGGCGGCTCTGGGCCAGCCTGTTCACGGTGACCGACCATTCCTTCGCCCTCTCCGTGGCGGAGATGCGAAAGGGCAAGCGCGACGCGGCGCTGCTGCTGGGCCTGGGGGTCCCGACCTGGGTGTGCTGGATCAGTTGTGTCTGCCTGGGCCATGCGCTGGCCGGGGTGGTGACCTTGCGGCCGGGGCATCCGCTGCTTTTCGCGGGTCTCGCCACGATGTGCGCGCTGCTGGTGACGCTCTGGCGGGGCCGGGGGGACTTGCTGCCCTGGGGTGTTGCTGGCGCCGTGGCGCTGGCGGTGCAGGCAGTGGGGCTGGGGGCGCCCTGGCCGGTGCTGGCGGGCGCGCTGGCCGGCAGTGCCGCGGGTGCGGCGCGGGATCTGCGCCGGATATGAGCCTGCGTTGGGATGTTCTGCTGGCCATCCTGGCCATGGCGCTGGCGACCTATGCGGCGCGGGCCGGCGGCTATGCGGTGCTGCGGGCGTGGCGGCCGCCGAGGTTCGTCGAGGCGATGCTGGTGCATTTGCCCGGCTGCATTTTCGTCGCCTTCATCCTGCCCAGCCTGGCCGCGGGTGGGGTGGGTCACATGGTCGCGGCGGCGGTGGCGATGGGGATGATGGCGCTGACGCGGATGACCACGCTGTCGCTGCTGGCGGGGGTGGCGGTGCTGTGGGTGATGACTGGTTGACGCCGGACTCGCCGCTGATTCATGGTGCCCCTACGAATCGGGGTGCGGGTCTTGGGCGCGGAGCTGGAACTGCCGCTGGATGAGGTGCTGGTGGGCGATTGCGTGGCGGCGCTGCGGCGCCTGCCGCCGGCATCGGTGCATGCCATCTTCGCCGACCCGCCCTATAACCTGCAATTGAAGGGCGATCTGCACCGTCCCGACCATTCCCTGGTCGATGCCGTGGATGATGCCTGGGACCAGTTTTCCGACTTCGCCGCCTATGACGCCTTCACCCGGGAATGGCTGACGGAGTGCCGCCGCGTGCTCCGGCGCGACGGCACGATCTGGGTGATGGGGGCCTATCACAACGTCTTTCGCCTGGGCGTGGCGTTGCAGGATCTGGGCTTCTGGGTGCTGAACGACGTGGTCTGGCGCAAGGCCAACCCGATGCCGAATTTTCGCGGCCGGCGCTTCACCAACGCGCATGAGACGCTGATCTGGGCGGCGCGCGGCCCCGAGAGCAAACACAAGTTCAACTACCAGCAGATGAAGGCGCTGAATGACGATGTGCAGATGCGCAGCGACTGGTTCATCCCGCTCTGCACCGGCCATGAACGCCTGCGCGACGAGGCCGGGGCCAAGCTGCACCCGACGCAAAAGCCCGAGGCGCTGCTGCATCGTGTCATCCTCGCCTGCACCGCGCCTGGCGAAGTGATCCTCGACCCTTTCCTGGGCAGCGGCACCACGGCGGCGGTGGCGCGCAGGTTGGGCCGGCGCTTCATCGGCATCGAGCGTGACGCGGGCTATGCGCGCGCGGCGGTGGCCCGGGTCGCGGCGGTGGAGCCGCTGAGCGAGAGTGCCGCGCTGGTCGCGGCCACCAAGCGCGAGCAGCCCCGTCTGCCCTTCGGCACGCTGGTGGAAAACGGCGCCATCCCGCCCGGCTCAATCCTGACCGACAAGCAGCGCCGCTGGCGCGCCATTGTGGGCGCGGATGGCTCGATCAGCTGCGGGCGGGCGCAGGGCAGCATCCATTCGGTGGGGGCAGCGGTGCAGGAGGCGCCGTCCTGCAATGGCTGGGTGTTCTGGCATGTCGAGCAGAAGGGCGGCGGGCTTAGGCTGTTGGACTTGTTTCGGGTGGAGGCCTTGGCGGGCCGATGACCGGCACGCTGTGGTTGATTGCCGGGCCGGAAGGCGCGGGGAAAACCACCTATGCCCGGCGCTATTTGCGCAGCGTGGCCGGGACCACGGCCTTCGTGAACCTGGACGAAATCGCCCGCGGGCTTTCGCCGCTGGAGCCCACGCCCGATGCGCCCACGGCGGCGGCGGCGGCGCGGATCGCGCTGGCACGGATCGGCGAGAATATCGCAGCCGGGCGCAGCTTCGCGCTGGAAACCACGCTGGCCGGCCGCACCCATTTGCGCAGCCTGGAGCGTGCGCGGGCGCGGGGCATGGGCACGCGGCTGGTCTTCTGCATGTTGCCGGATGTGGCGCTGTGCCTGGCGAGAATCGCGGCGCGCGTGGCCTCGGGCGGACATGCCGTGCCGGAGGCGGATGCGCGCCGGCGCTTTCTCCGCGCGCCTTTGAATTTTGCCGAATATGCCCGGCGGGTCGATCAATGGGTGCTGCTGGATACACAGATGGCCGAGCCACGGCTGGTGGCGAGCGGGCCGCCGCGTGTGGTGGCTGATGGCGCGTTGATGGCGCTCATGCCGGCGCCGTTGCAGGCGGGTTAGGGCCTGTGGACAATTGGCCTGCGGGCGCGTTCAGCGGTGCTTTTCCGCCCCTGGTGCGTTGTCATGCCGCGCCGATGGAAAGCCATCGCCGCGTCATTCCGCCTGCCAGGGACGAAAAATCACTCGCTGACCGCATCCCGGTGCCAAATGTCCACAGGCCCTAGGCTCGGTACTCAATAGTTGTAGCGGCACGGCGATGTTGTGTGATTCCAAGGCTCATGCGGAGGGCCTTGGATGCGCAAAGGGTTGTATTGGCTGAGTGAAACGGAGTGGTCTCGGATCGAGC
>JAKFUL010000003.1 GCA_021732665.1 Acetobacteraceae bacterium | reverse complement strand
CCCCTGCACCCCCCACCAGGGCCGAGCCGGCCCTGGACCGTCGTCGGTTTATCGGGGGTGAGAGGGAGGGGGCCGGCGCGACCGCTCAGCCAGCGGGACCGCCCGCCCCCTCCCTCTCACCCCCGATCAATTCAATGGGTTCCAAGGGCCTTTCGGCCTTTGGTGGGGGGTGTCGGGGGGCAAAGCCCCCTGACGGGCCGCGCTCCCGACCCTTTCCCTCCGCTACCCCCTGATCGCCAGCGGCCGCATCAGGAATGCCGCGCCCCAGCCGAAGGCGCCGTTGAGCAGGCCGGCGCGCAGCCAGGTTTGTTGGTTGCCGCCGGCGAAGGTGGGCAGGCCCTTCAATGTGGCGACCACGGTGAAGGCGAACAGCGTCACGACCACGGCGCCGAACAGGAAGGCGAAGAGCAGGTCCGGCACGGCGGTGAAGCGGATGATGCTGGCCAGCACGATGCCCCAGATGCCGCCCCAGAAGGCCTGGCTGATCACCGTGGGCACGCTCAGCGGCGCCGTGGCGTTCATGTTGAAGGGCACCCCGGTGCGGCCGATCCAGGCCACCACTTCGGGCATTCCGTTGGCGTAGGTGTTGAGCAGGAAGGCGGTGCCCTGATGGAAGATCAGGACGGCCAGGAAGCCGGAGATGAACCCCAGGGTGATCGCTTTTTTCATGCAGTGCAGCATAAGCATTCCGCGTCGCCCGTCCACTTGCCGACTGCGCCGCCTCTGGGCAGGGTTGGCCCCGTGATCTTGGGAGAGACGTGGTGAGTGAAATGAACGGCGCCGAGAGCCTGGTGCACAGTTTCCTGGGTGCCGGGGTGGATGTGTGTTTCAGCAATCCCGGCACGTCCGAGATGCATTTCGTCGCGGCCCTGGATCGTGTGCCGGGCATGCGTTGCATCCTGGGTTTGCAGGAGAATGTCGTCACCGGCGCGGCGGATGGCTATTGGCGCATGGCGCGGAAGCCCGCCGTCACCCTGCTGCATTGCGCGCCCGGGTTGGCGAATGGGTTGGCCAATCTGCACAATGCGAAGCGGGCGAAGAGCGGCATCGTCAATTGCGTGGGCGACCATGCCACCTACCACCGGCAGTATGACGCGCCGTTGACCGGCGACACCGAGGGCTTCGCGCGTGGTGTGTCGGGTTGGGTGCGCACGTCGCAGCGGGCCGAGGATGTGGGGCGCGACGCCATGGTGGCGGTGCAGGCGGCGCGGAGTTCGCCCGGCCAGATCGCCACCATGATCCTGCCCTCCGACACCTGCTGGAATCCGGGCGGCCGGGTGGCCGAGCCTTTGCCGGTGCCCGCGGTTCCGCAGGCCGAGCCTGCCGCGGTGCGCGCAGCCGCCCGCGTGCTGCGCGAGAAGAGCAATGTGCTGCTGCTGCTCGGCGGCAACATGGCCATTTCCGAGGGCGCGCAGAAGCAGGCCCAGCGCATCCATGCCCATACCGGCGTGCGGCTGATGGCCGAGACCTCGAACAGCCGATTCCAGCGCGGGCGGGGCCGTTTGCAGCTCGAGCGCGTGCCCTATCCGGCCGATCAGGCCATCGCCTCCCTGGCCCCGGTGCGGGAGATCATCCTGGTCGGCTCCAAGGCGCCCATCGGTTTCTTCGCCTATCCCAACAAGCCCTCCAAGCATTACCCCGAGGATGCCGGGATCACCGTGCTGACGCGGCCGGAGATGGATGCCGAGAGCGCCTTGCGGGCGCTGGCCGACGAGCTGGGCTGCCCCACCGACGTCACCATGCCCGACCCCGGCCCCAAGCCCGAGGTCGATCGCGGTCCGCCCACGCCCGAGGGCCTGGCCCGCACCGTCGCCGCGCTGATGCCCGAGGACTCGATCATCGTCGACGAGGCGGTGAGCTATGGCCGCGGCTTCTTCCCCCACACCTATGCCGCCGCACCGCATGACTGGTTGCAGATCACCGGCGGCGCCATCGGCTGTGGCCTGCCTTTGGCGACCGGTGCCGCGGTGGGCGGCGGCGGGCGGCGGGTGATCAACCTGCAGGCCGATGGCAGCGCCATGTACACGGTGCAGGCCCTGTGGACGCAGGCGCGGGAGAAGCTGCCCATCACCACCATCATCCTCTCCAACCGCAAGTATCAGATCTTGCTGGGGGAATATCAGGGCGTCGGCGCCAACCCCGGCCGCACGGCGCTGGACATGATGGATCTGGGCAATCCCGATATCGGCTGGGCCGATTTGGCACAGTCGCTGGGCGTCGAAGCGGCCCGCGCCACCACGCTGGAGCAGGTCGGCGATCTGCTGGCCCAGAGCCTGACGCAGAGCGGCCCTTTCCTGATCGAGCTGGTAATATGAACGATTTTTAATCCACCGCGATGCGGATTTTCTTTCGCGGAATTCACGTGCGGGAGTAGGTAGCGGCAAGGCCTGTTCAGCTACGGTTCAGGTTCAAGATCAGCCTCCGCTGAGAATTCGCCCTGATGGCGCCGCAGGAGTGGCGCAATCCGGGTGTCTTATCCCGGGCTGTCAGTGCTGCTTCTCTGCATCAGTGTGGAACCATCATGAACGCCATCGACTCCCAGACCAAGGCCGACCCTGCCGCCGAAGCCAAGGCCACGGCCGTGCTGCCCGAGCTGGCCACCGAGGCGGCGCCGGCGCCAGCCGCGGCCCGCCCCTGGCTGTGGATCGCTCTGCTGGGCGTGGGCGCCGCCGCGGCCGTTGGCGGCTTCGTGGTGCTGGGCGGCAGCAAGCAGGAGGGCGCTCGCAGCCCCCTCGCCGCCGCCCCCGCGCCCGCCCTGCCGCCTGGCGAATTCCGGCTGAACGACAATGAGATGCGCGCGCTGCGCATCGAGCCCGTGGTCACGCGTGAATTCCGCACCGAACGCGTGGCCGAGGGTCGCATCTCCATCAACGAGGAGCGCAGCACCCCCATCCTCGCGCCCTTCACCGGCCGCGTCACCCGCGCCTTCGCGCATCTGGGGGACCGTGTCGCCGCGGGCGCGCCGCTCTTCGAGGTCGAGACCCAGGACGTCACCCAGGCCGCCAATGATCTGCTGGCGGCGGTCGACAACGTCACAAAATCGCAGAACACCCTGGCCCAGGCACGGCGTGAGGATGCCCGCCAGCAAAGCCTGCTCTCCGCCCGCGCCGCCTCGCAGCGCGATGTCGAACAGGCCCGCGCCGCGCTGAACACCGCCACCTCCGATCTCTCCATCGCCCAGGCCGGCCTGGATGCGGCGCGCGACAAGCTGCGCGTGCTCGGCCGTGACCCCGCCGCCATCGCCGAGATCGAGCGCACCCGGCAGGTCAGCGGCATCGTCACCGTCGTGGCCCCCTTCGCCGGCACCGTCACCCAGCGCCGCGTCTCGCCGGGCATGTGGCTGACCGCCGGACAGGGCGAGCCGGCGGTGACCATCAGCGATCTCAGCACCATGTGGCTGGTGGCCGCGGTGCGCGAGATGGACGTGCCGATGATCCGCATCGGTCAGCAGGTCCAGGTCTCGGTCGGCGCGTTGCCAGACCGGAGCTTCACCGCCCGCGTCGTGCGCCTGGGTTCCGGGCTCGACCCCACCACCCGCCGCCTGACCCTGCAGGCCGAGGTGCAGGACCCCGAGGGCGTGCTGCGCCCCGAGATGTTCGCCACCTTCCGCATCGCGGTGGGCGAGGAGACGCGCGGCGCCGCCGTGCCGGCCAATGCCGTCATCCATCGCGGCGCCGATGCCTCCGTCTGGGTGGCGCTGGAGGGCAACCGCTTCGCCATGCGCCCGATCCGCGTCGGCAATCATAGCGGCGAGAGCCTGGAAGTCGTGCAAGGCCTGCGTGCGGGTGAGCGCATCGTCACCGGCGGCGCGCTGTTCATCGATCGCGCGGCGCGTATCGACTAGCCTTCGGGCTGTTCCTGGGAATTATTCATGCGGCAGATCGTTGCCTTCTCGCTCCAGCGCCGTGCCCTGGTGCTGCTGCTCTTCGTGGTCTTCATCATCACCGGCGTGGTCGGCTTCCTGCGGCTGAACATCGAGGCCTATCCGGACCCGGTGCCGCCGCAGGTCGTCATCATCACCCAGAACACCGGCCAGTCGGCCGAGGAGATCGAGCGCTACGTCACCATCCCCATCGAGGTGGCGATGGCCGGGCTGCCCAATCTCAACACCATCCGCTCCACCTCGCTTTTCGGCCTCTCCGACGTGCGGGTGCAGTTCACCTTCGCCTACAATTACGAACAGGCGCTGCAACAGGTGCTGAACCGCCTGGCGGTGTTGCAGGGCCTGCCGGAGGGCGTCTCGCCCACCATTTCCCCGCTCAGCCCGATCGGCGAGATCATGCGCTACCGCCTGGTAGGCCCGCCCGGCTTCTCGGTCGATGACCTGAAGACCCTGCAGGACTGGGTGCTGGACCGCCGCTTCAAGCGCGTGTCCGGCGTGGTGGACGTGACCAGCTTCGGCGGCCGGTCCAAGGCCTACAACGTCATCATCAACCTGCCGCAGATGAATGCCTTCGGCCTGGCACTGCCCGACGTTATCCAGTCCGTGCGCAGCGGCAATGTCACGGTGGGTGCCGGCACCATCAATATCGGCCCGCAGGCGGCGGTGGTGCAGGGCATCGGCCTGATCCGCAGCCTGGACGACATCCGCAACATCGTCCTTGGCAGCGGTTCGGGCGGCACGCCCATCCTGCTCAGAGACATCGCGGTGGTGGAAACCGGCAGCCTGCCGCGCCTGGGCGTGGCGGGGCATGAGGGCGATGACGACGTGGTCCTGGCCACCGTGCTGATGCGCCGTGGCGAGCAGACGCTGCCCACCATCCATGGCGTGCAGGCCGAGGTCGCGCGCATCAACGCCGGTGGCATCCTGCCGCCGGGCGTGCGCATCGTGCCGATCTATGACCGCGAGGATCTGGTGAAGATCACCACCGCCACGGTGGTGAAGAACATCATCGAGGGCGTGCTGTTCATCCTGGTCATCCAATGGCTGTTCCTGGGCGATTTCCGCGGCGCGCTGGTGATCGCGGCGACCATCCCCTTCGCCTTCTTCTTCGCCATTCTGCTGATGCTCACGCGCGGCGAGAGCGCCAATCTCCTCTCCCTCGGCGCGCTGGATTTCGGCCTGCTGGTCGATGCCACCGTCATCATGGTGGAGAATATCTATCGACACCTCGGGCTGGCGCGCCGCAACCCGCATCAAGGGGCGGTCGCCGGCGGCACCGGGCTTTCCGGCATCCAGCTCACCATCCTGCGCGCGGCGTCGGAGGTGGACAAGGCGATCTTCTTCTCCGCGCTGATCATCATCGCGGCCTTCATCCCGCTCTTCACCCTGGGCGGCATCGAGGGGCGGATCTTCGGGCCGATGAGCAAGACCTACGCCTACGCCATCATCGGCGCGCTGATCGCCACCTTCACCATCACCCCCGCCCTGGCCGCGGTGCTGCTGCGCGAGGACAGCCGGGAGAAGGACACCATCCTGGTGCGCGGCAGCCGCTGGATCCACCGGCGCTGCTACAAGGCGGCGATGGCGGCGCGCGGCCTGTGCATGGCGCTGGCGGCGGGGCTCTTCGCCGCCACCATCTTCCTGTTCAGCCTGCTCGGCGCCGAATTCCTGCCGACGCTGGAGGAAGGCAACATGTGGGTCCGCGCCACCATGCCCGCCACCATCTCGCTCGAGGAAGGCCAGGAGACGGTGCGCGGCATCCGCGAGATCCTGATGCAATTCCCCGAGGCGGTGACGGTGACCAGCCAACAGGGCCGTCCCGATGACGGCACCGACAGCGCGGGCTTCTTCAACGCCGAATTCTTCGTGCCCCTCAGGCCGCCCGAGCAATGGACCACGGCGCGCAACCGCGACGGCCTCGTCGCCGCCATGAACGCCCGGCTGATGAACCGCTATATCGGCATTGAATTCGCCTTCGCCCAGGCGATCTCCGACAACGTCCAGGAGGCGGCGTCGGGGGTGAAGGGCGCCAATGCGGTGAAGGTCTTCGGCCCCGATCTCGACATCCTCGCCCGCATCGCCGAGGAGGTGCGCCGCGCCATCGACACGGTGCCGGGTGTCGCCGACCTCGCGGTGTTCCGAACCCTCGGCCAGCCCACGGTCTCGATCTCCATCGACCGGGCGCGCGCCGCGCGCTTCGGGTTGCAGGTCGATGACATCAACGATGTGGTGCAGGCGGCGATCGGCGGGCGTGAGGCCGGCCGGCTCTACGAGCGCGGCGCCGACCGCAATTTCCCCATCATGGTCCGCCTGGCCGCCCCCTATCGCGATTCGGTGGAGGCGATTGGCCGGGTGCCGGTGGGCGGGCCGCGCGGCGCCGTGCTGACCGACGTCGCCGACATCACGCTGACCGCGGGCGTGGCCTATATCTACCGCGAGGATTCGGCCCGCTACGTCCCCTTGCGCTTCTCCGTGCGCGGCCGCGACCCGGCAAGTGCCGTGCAGGAGGCGCAGGCCGTCGTCGCCGCCCGCGTCACCCTGCCGCCGGGCTACCGGCTCTCCTGGGAGGGTGAGTTCAAGAACCTGCAGGAGGCGATCGCCCGGCTGACCACCATCGTCCCCATCGCCTTCGCCCTGATCGCGCTGTTGCTGTATGTCCAGTTCAACAATCTGCGCGAGACGCTGCTGGTGCTGGGCATCGTGCCGATCTCGATCTCCGGCGGCGTCGCGGCGCTGGCGATCTCCGGGCTGAATTTCTCGGTGCCCGCCGCCATCGGCTTCCTTGCTCTTTTCGGCATCACGGTGATGGAGGGGATCATCTTCCTTTCCCACTTCAACCATGTCCGCAGCGAGGGACATCTCTGGCGCGACGCACTTGACCAGGCCGGCGAGGACCGGATGCGCCCGGTTCTGATGACATGTTTCGCAAGCTTCTGCGGGTTGCTGCCCATGGCACTCTCGACAGGCATCGGCTCGGACGTGCAGAAACCACTCGCCATCGTGGTGGTCGGGGGAATCGGCCTGGTGCCTTTCTTCATCCTCGTGGTGTTCCCGGCGATGATCGACCTGTTCGGCAAGCCGAGGGGCCTTGCGAATACCGAGAGGGTGTTGCAGATGCGCAGGGCGCGGGCGGGGTTGGCGGAATGAAGGCTTTCTGGTTGGCGGCGACGCTTCTCGCGGCACTTCCCGCCGCGGCGCAGAACCCGCCCCCCGGCCGGGGCGAGACGCGCCGCCAGGCCACTCCCGCCCAGGCGGCCATGCCGCTGGCGCCGGGTACCCAGGTGATGACCCTCGATGAGGCCGAGCGGTTGCTGGTGGACCGCAACCTCTCCGTCATCGCCGCCAGGCGGGGCGTGGACGCCGCCCGTGCCCAGCGCCTGGTTTCCAGCTCCATCCCGCCGCCCAGCGTCTCGGTCGGCAATACCTTCGCCCAGTTCAACGAGACCGGCAGCCGCCCGCCGGGCGGTCCGCCGGGGCCGACGCGTTCCGGCCCGATTACCGGCGCGCGCTTCCTCAGCCCCAGCAACAACATCAATGTCGGCCTTCAGGTGCTGGTCGAGCTCGGCGGCAAGCGCGAGCTGCGCACCCGCCTGGCCGAGGAAAACATCGGCGCGGCCGAGGCGCTGGTGCTCGATGCCCTGCGCGGCCAGCTCTACACCCTGCGGCAGAGTTTCTTCGCCGCGCTGGGCGCGCGGGCCAATCTGGAAGTGGCGCTGGCCAACCGCGCGGGGCTCGACCGCACCGAGGCGCTGCTGCGCCGCCAGCTCCGGGACGGCGCCATCCCCGAGGGTGACCTGCTGCGCTTCCAGGCCAGCCGCGTCGCCTTCGAGAATGACGTGACGACCAACGCCCAGGCCTATGCCGCCGCCATCGCCCAGATCGCGGTGACGCTGGCGGCCGACGCCGCCGATTTCCGCGCCCCCGCGCCGCCGCCGGCCCGCGGCGCGGCGCCGGACGCGGTGCGCGCCACCCTCTCCTCGCTCGCCTTCGACGTGCGGGGACGCTTCGACGCAACACCCGATCTCGGCATCTCGCGCGAGGAGTTGGGTGCTGCCGTGCAGAACCGCCCCGATGTGGTGGCGGCGCTCCGCCAGGCCAGCGCCGCCGGCGCCAATGTGGCGCTCGCCGAGGCCGCGCGCTGGCGCGATGTCACCGTCAACGCCGGCGCCAGCCGCAGCCGGTTGAACCAGGACCTGCCCAATGCGGTGGTGCCGCTGGATGCCAACACGCAATTCTCCGTCCAGCTTTCGGTGCCGATCTTCACCCGCCGCATCGTCGAGGGAAATGTGGGCGTGGCCAGCGGCCAGGCCGGCCAGGCCGATGCCCAGGCCCGCGCGGCGCTGTTGCAGGCCCGCGCCGATTTCGCCACCGCCTGGTCGGCCGTGGAACAGTCGCGCGCCCTGCTCAGGCTTTACACCGGCGGCGCGCTGGCCCGGGCGGAGGCGGCCTATCGCAGTGCCGAGCAGGCCTATCTCGCCGGCGGCTCCTCGCTGATCGAGGTGCTGGACGCGCTGCGCACGCTGAACACCACGCGGCTGGCGGCCAATGCGGCGCGCACCAACCACCTCACCGCGCTGGCGCAGCTGGAATTGGCCACCGGGGTCAGCGGGATTTCACCGCGGTTGCGCTGAGAAAAACATGGACGGCGGCCGGCCGGCTTCGCAGGATGCCCCGGCATTCCCGCGGAGCCCGCCCATGACCAGCATTCCCCGCCGTCCTCTTCTTGCCGCCGCCCCCCTGGTTGCTGCACTGTCCGCGCCCGCCATGGTGGCCGCCCAGGGCGCGCGTTCGCTGCGCTTCGTGCCCCAGGCCGATGTCACCGTGCTCGACCCGCTCTGGTCCACCGCCTATGTCAGCCGCAACCACGCCTATCTCGTCTATGACACCCTCTATGGCCTGGATGCCGAGTACAATATCCAGCCGCAAATGGCCGAGGGCCATGTCGTCGAGGATGGCGGCCTGACCTGGACCATCACCCTGCGTCCCGGGCTGCGCTTCCATGATGGCGAGCCGGTGCGGGCAGCCGATGCGGTGGCCAGCCTGCGCCGCTGGGGTGCGCGCGACGCCTTCGGCCAGGCGCTTTTTGCCGTCACCGCCGAGCTTACCGCCCTGGATGACCGCCGCCTGCGTTTCCGCCTGCGCAAACCCTTCGCGCTGGTCAGTGCGGCACTCGCAAAACCCTCCGTCACCGTGCCCTTCATCATGCCCGAGCGGCTGGCGCGCACCGATGCGGCGACGCAGGTCACCGAGATCGTGGGCTCCGGCCCCTATCGCTGGATCGCGGGCGAGCGGGTGGCGGGCAGCCGCGCCGTCTACCAGAAATTCGACGGCTACGTGCCACGGCCCGAGGGCACGCCCAGCTTCACCGCCGGCCCGAAGATCGCCAACATCGAGCGCGTCGAATGGGTGGTGATCCCCGATGCTGCCACGGCCTCGGCCGCCTTGCAGGCGGGCGAGGTGGATTGGTGGGAACAGGTGGTGACCGACCTGCTGCCCACCCTGCGCCGCAACCGCAACATCGAGGTCACCACGCTGGAGAGCGCGGGCTTCATGGGCATGCTGCGCTTCAACCATCTGCAGCCGCCCTTCGACAATCCGGCCATCCGCCGCGCCATCCTCGGCGCGATCAACCAGGCCGACTTCATGCAGGCCATCGTGGGCAATAATCCCGAGCTGTGGCGCGGCAATGTCGGCGTCTTCACCCCCGGCACGCCGCTCGCCTCCGATGAGGGGCTGGCCCCGCTGACCGGCCCGCGCGACCTGGAAAAGGTCCGCCGCGACCTGGCGGCGGCCGGCTATAGCGGCCAGCGCGTGGCGCTGATCGTCCCCTCGGACCTGCCCTTCCTGCGCGCCATGAGCGAAGTGGGCGCCGATCTGTTCCGCCGCATCGGCCTCAATCTCGACTACCAGGCGCTGGACTGGGGCACGGTATTGCAACGCCGCATCTCGCGCGAGCCGGTGGAGCGCGGCGGTTGGAGCGCCTTCTTCACCTTCGCCGGCGGCTTCGATTTCTCCTCGCCCGCCGGCCATCTCGGCCTGCGCGGCAACGGCACCAATGGCTGGATCGGCTGGCCCGACAGCCCCGAGCTGGAGCGCCTGCGCGACGCCTGGTTCGACGCGCAGGATGTCCCCACCTTGCAAGCCATCGCGCGCCAGATCCAGGTCCGCGCCATGGTGGATGTGCCGATGATCCCGCTCGGGCAGTATTTCCTGGCCACGGCGCACCGGCGCAACCTCAGCGGCATGCTGACCGGCGCGCCGCTGTTCTGGAACCTGCGGAAGGGGTGAGGGGGTTCAGCCCTCGACCGAAGCCCCCGAACGCCTGACCACCTCGCCCCATTTGGCGATCTCGGCGCGGATGAAGGCGTCGAAGGCGGCGGGGTTGGTGCCGCCATCGGGTTGCAGGTCGGGCTTCATGCCGCCCAGATCGGCCAGCCTGGCCCAGGTGGCCGGGTCTGCCACGGCGGCATTCACCTCGGCGCCCAGGCGTTCGATGATGGCGGCCGGCGTGCGGGCCGGGGCCTGGACGCCGAACCAGGCGGTGGCTTCGACGGCCGGAAAACCGGCCTCGGCGGTGGTCGGCACCTGCGGCAGGGCGGAGCTGCGCGTCGCCGTGGTCACCGCCAGCGGCCGCAGCCTTCCCTCGCGCAGATGCCCGATCACGCTGGGCAGATTGTCCACCCCCACCTCGATCCGCCCGGCGATCATCTCCTGCAACATCGGCCCCGCGCCGCGGAAGGGCACATGGGTGATGTCCACCCCGGTGGCCAGCTTCAGCAATTCGCCGGTCATGTGCAGCGAGGTGCCGACGCCGCTGGAGCCGATATTGAGCTGGCCGGGCCGGGCGCGCAGCAGCGCCACCAGCTCGGCCAAGGTGTTGGCCGGCACGGCATTGGCCACAAAGATGGCATTGGGAACCCGCAGCAGCAGCCCCACCGCCGCCAGATCCTCCGGCCGGATCGGCATGCGGGCGCCATAGAGCCCATAATTGATGGCGCCCGAACTCACGGTCTGCATCAGCAGCGTGTGGCCGTCCGGCTCGGCCTTGGCCACCGTATCGGCGCCGACATTGCCGCCCGCGCCCGGGCGGTTCTCGACCACCACCGACTGCCCCAGCCGCTGGGTCAGCCGCTCGGACAGGATGCGCGCTGCGATGTCGGTGGTGCCGGCCGGGGTGAAGCCGACCACAAGGCGGATGGAGCGACTGGGCGCCCATTGCGCCCGGGCGGGCCAGGCTGCCAGAAAAGGCGCGGCGAGCAGCGGGGCTGCGAGGATGGTCCTGCGGGTGGGTGTCATGGCGTTCTCCTTCATTGTCATTCCGCGGTGATGCCGGCCTCGCGGATCACCTGCCGCCATTGCGCGGTCTCCCGGGCGATGAAGCGGGTGAATTCCACCGGCGGGCCGCCCATGGCGGCCACGCCGATATTCGCCAGGCGCCCGCGCACGGCGTCATCGGCCAGCATGGCGTTCGCCTCGCGGTTGAGCCTCTCGACCACGGCCGCGGGCGTGCCGCGCGGCACCTGCAACCCGTACCAGACGGTGGCCAGGAAGCCCGGGATGGTCTCGGCGAAGCTGGGAATGTCCGGCAAGGCCGGGTTGCGCTCGGCCCCGGTGGTGGCCAGCGCCCGCAGCACCCCGTCGCGCACCAGGCCGATACCGGTGGAGATATTGCCGAAGGCGATGGAGATGCGCCCGGCCACCAACTCGTTCAGCATCTGCCCGGCGCCGCGATAGGGCACGTGCAGGATGTCGATGCCGGCACGGCTGGCCAGAAGTGCGCCGGTGAGGTGCAGGCTGCTGCCCGCGCCGCTGCTGCCGAAGGTCAGATGCCCCGGCCTGGCGCGGGCGGCGGCGATGAACTCGCCGAGCGACCGCCAGGGCGCGGATGGCGCCACCGTGGCCATGTTGGGCAGCGAGAACAGCCCGGCCACCTCTGCCAGCGCCTCACCGGGATGGGGGAGGTTGGGGTAGAGGAACTGATTGGTGGCGGCGGTGCCGATGCTGGCGAAGAACAGCGTCTGCCCATCCGGCTCGGCCCGCGATGCGATGTCGGCCGCGACCGTGCCCGCGGCACCCGGGCGATTGTCGATCACCACGGTCTGGCCCAGCGCGGCACCCAGGCGCTCAGCCGTCATCCGCGCCAGGGTGTCGGTGGTGCCGCCGGGGGGGAAGGGCACGATCATGCGCAGCGGGCGCGCGGGCGACCATTCCGCCCGCGCCGCCGTTGCCGCCGCCATGGACAGCACCAAGCGCCTTCCCAATTCGGCCATGCTTGCGGCCATCGGTGTTTCCTGCCCTTTTCGTCACGCAACGTGCAGCATGGCAGTGGCGTATTCAAGGGAAGCGGTTTGGGCGGCAAAATCCGCCACAATCGCGGCGCAAGCCCTGCCCCGTGGAGGGACTGGATGAAGTTCATCAGGCTGTATGGCCGCGTTCTTGGGTTGCTCGCCGCCGACAGGTCGGTGGCGATAGGCCTGGCTGTGGCCGCCACCGCCCTGGCCGGGCTGCAATTCGTCGAGCCCCTGCTGTTCGGCCGGGTGATCGACCTGCTGTCGCGCTCCGACCGCATGACCGAGACCAATGTCTGGGCCGAGGCCGCGGTGCTGCTGGCGATCTGGGCCTCGGTCGGGCTGTCGGGCATAGGCGCCAATGTCGCCGTCAGCCTGCTGGCCGATCGCATGGCGCATCGCAACCGGCTGCGGATGATGAGCCGCTATTTCGAGCATGTGCTGAGCCTGCCGCTGGCCTTCCATGGCGATGTGCAGTCGGGACGGCTGATGAAGGTCATGCTGGTCGGCGCCGACAACCTGTTCGGCATGTGGCTGTCGTTCTTCCGCGAACATCTCGTGACGTTCATCGGAGCACTCGTGCTGCTGCCGCTCACGCTGTTCCTGAACTGGCGCCTGGCGCTGGTGCTGATCGTGCTGGTGGTCATCACCACCGCCGTCACCATCTTCGTCATCCGCAAGACGCAGGCGGCGCAGATGCGTGTCGAGCGTTTCCACACGCAGCTGGCCGGCAATGCCCAGGATGCGCTGAGCAACGTGATGGTGGTGCAGAGCTTCACCCGCATGCGCTCGGAAACAAAGATGTTCTCCGACATCATGCGCCAGGTGCTGGACCACCAGTTTCCGGTGCTGAACTGGTGGGCGGTGGTCAATGTGCTGACGCGGGCGGCGGCCACCATCAGCACCATCGCCATCTTCGTCTTCGGCACGGTGTTGCATCTGCGCGGCCAGGCCACGGTGGGCGAGATCGTCAGCTTCATGGGCTTCGCCACCCTGCTGGTGGCGCGGCTGGAGGGCGCGGTGGGCTTCGTCTCCCACCTGCTGTTCCAGGCGCCGTCGCTGACCGAGTTCTTCCAGGTTCTGGACACAAAAAGCACGGTGCCGGAGGCGCCCGACGCGCTCGACCTGCCGCGGGCCGAGGGCCATGTGCGGTTCGAGAATGTGGGTTTCTCCTATCCCGGCGGCGGGAAGATCCTGGACGGCGTGGAGTTCGACGCCCCGCCTGGCCGCACCGTGGCCCTGGTGGGCCAGACGGGCGCCGGAAAATCCACCGCCATGGCGCTGCTGCAACGGCTGTGGGACCCGGTGGAGGGCAGCATCACCCTCGATGGCCATGATCTGCGGGGCGTGAGCCTGGACGCGCTGCGCCGCAATATCGGCGTGGTCTTCCAGGAAAGCATGCTGTTCAACCGCACCATCCGCGACAATCTGCTGGTCGGCCGGCCGGGCGCAACGCAGGAGGAGATCGAGCAGGCCTGCCGCATGGCCGAGGCGCATGACTTCATCATCCGCCAGCCGCATGGCTACGACACGATGGTGGGCGAGCGCGGTTCCTCGCTCTCCGGCGGCCAGCGCCAGCGCCTGGCCATCGCCCGCGCCCTGCTGAAGGACCCGCCGGTGCTGATCCTGGATGAGGCGACCTCCGCGCTTGACGCCGCGACCGAAGCCCGGGTGCAGAAGGCGCTGAAGGCGCTGATGCTGGGCCGCACCACCTTCATCATCGCGCATCGGCTTTCCACCGTGCGCGAGGCCGATGAGATCCTGGTCTTCGAGGCCGGCGGCATCGTCGAGCGAGGCGGCTTCGACGAACTGGTGGCGCTGGATGGCCGCTTCGCGGCCCTGGTGAAAACGCAGCTGATGACGGCGGCGCCCACGCCCGTTCACTAAGTGAAACATGTTGTTGCGCCGCACAGTCACGTTGCGGTGCAAACAGAAGTTTCGCTTGCCGCACCCAATCCCCGCACCCAACTTATGCTCTCCAAGAAAGAACGGGAGAAGCGAAGATGATCGGCTCAATCCTGAAACACAAAGGCGGCCAGGTGATTTCCGTGGCGCCACATGACAGCGTGGCCTCCATCACCCGCACGCTGGCGCAGCACCGAATCGGCGCGGTGCTGGTGGTGGAGCGCGACGGCACCGTCTCGGGCATTGTCAGCGAACGTGACATCGTGCGCGCCATGGCCGGCGGTGGCGAGGCGACCTTCCGCATGTCGGCGGGCCAATTGATGACCCGGGTGCTGCACACCGTCACCCCCGACAGCACGGTGCAGGAAGGCCTGCAACTGATGACCGACCGGCGCATTCGCCACCTGCCGGTGCTGGAGGCGGGCGGCAAGCTGGTTGGCATGATCTCGATCGGCGATCTCGTGAAGGCCCGCATCGCCGAGGCCGAGCACGAGGCCGAGGAATTGAAACACTACGTCGCCACCGCGGGTTGAACTGGCGCAAGGCGGGCGGCTCCGGGCCGGGGTGAACTGCGCGGGACCTCACAAGGACACCACGCATGAACCACCAGCACCGCAAGACCCTCGCCAGCATCTTCGCCCACCCGCCGCCGCACAATCTCGACCCCAAGGGGGTGGTGCATGTGCTGGCGGCGCTGGGGGCGGCGGTGACCCGTTCCGCGCATGGCATGGCCAAGGTCACGCTGAAGGGCCAGCATGGCAGCTTCCATTTCGATGCGCATGAGATCGTGGCCGAGGATGTGATGAAGCTGCGCCACCTGCTGGCGGCGGCGGGGGTGGAGCCCTCGGCCTATCCGGTGTGAGCGCGGCCGCCGGGAGGATGCTGCCCTCCCTGACCCACCCGCCACGGGCCGAAAGGCCCGTGCAGCCCTGGATTCCCCTCGCTGCCGAGCCACAGACCACACCATGCCGCGCTCCGGTCATCGATCGCATGCGTGATCATCGCAAGACATTGCTGGAGATATCTTGACTACAACGCGATGAAATGTTAATTGCCGGTAACAAAAATTAACGTAGCAGTCGCGCCCCTCGCGGTCGGGACAAGCGCCGTGGAGAGCATCGCATGTCATTCACCACACCCATCAACCTCTCCACTCTCAACGGCACCACCGGTTTTCGGCTGGATGGCACCGCGGCGAGTGAACAGAGCGGCTATTCCGTGGCCTCGGCCGGGGATGTGAATGGCGATGGCTTCGCCGACGTGATCGTGGGTGCCCGCGTTGCCAGCCCGAATGGCAACAACCTTTCGGGCGCCAGCTATGTCGTCTTCGGCGCATCGAGCGGCTGGAGTTCGACCATCAACCTCTCGACCCTCAATGGCAGCACCGGCTTCCGGCTCGATGGCGTCTCGAACGGCGACAGGAGCGGCCAGTCCGTCGCCTCGGCCGGGGATGTGAATGGCGATGGCTTTGCCGATCTCATCGTGGGTGCCGCCGCGGCCGACCCAAATGGCAACACCAGTTCCGGCTCCAGCTATGTCGTCTTCGGCCGCGCGAGCGGCTGGACCTCCAGCATCAACCTCTCCACCCTGAACGGCACCACCGGCTTCCGGCTCGATGGCGTCGCGGCGGATGACCAAAGCGGCAATTCCGTCGCCTCGGCCGGGGATGTGAATGGCGATGGCTTCGCCGACCTCATCCTCGGCGTCCGAGGCAACATCGGCACCGCCGGTGCCAACAACAACGCCGGATACAGCTATGTCGTCTTCGGCGCATCCAGCGGCTGGGGTTCCAGCATCAACCTCTCGACGCTGAACGGCACCACCGGCTTCCGGCTCGATGGCGTCTCGGCTGGTGACCAGAGCGGCAATTCCGCGGCCTCGGCCGGGGATGTGAATGGCGATGGCTTCGCCGACCTGATCGTGGGGGCCCCTGCGGCCGACCCGAATGGCATTGTTGATGCGGGCTCCAGCTATGTCGTCTTCGGCCGTGCCAGCGGCTGGACCTCCAGCGTCAACCTCTCCACCCTCAACGGCAGCATCGGCTTCCGGCTCGACGGCGTCGCGGCAGATAACCAAAGCGGCTTTTCCGTGGCCTCGGCCGGGGATGTGAATGGCGATGGCTTCGCCGACCTGATCGTGGGAGCCTATCTGGCCGACCCAAATGGCAACGCCGATTCCGGCTCGAGCTATGTGGTGTTTGGCCGGGCCAGCGGCTGGGGCACCACGATCAACCTCTCCAGCCTGAACGGGACCACCGGCTTCCGGCTGGATGGCGTCGCGCTCAATGACCAAAGCGGTTTTTCCGTGGCCTCGGCCGGGGATGTGAACGGCGATGGCTTCGCCGACCTGATCGTGGCGGCCTACGTGGCCGACCCAAATGGTGCGACCGATGCCGGCTCCAGCTACGTCGTCTTCGGCGCATCGGGCGGCTGGAGTTCGAGCATCAACCTCTCGGCACTGAACGGCAGCACCGGCTTTCGCCTCGATGGCGTCGCGGCGAACGACATCAGCGGCTTTTCCCTCGCCTCGGCCGGCGATGTGGATGGCGATGGCTTCGCTGACGTCATCGTCGGCGCCCGCACGGCCGATCCTGGCGGCCGCACGAGCGCGGGCTCCACCTACGTCTATTTTAGCCCGGCCACCGGCGGGGCGAGTGCTCGCGGCACCCCGCTTGCCGACACGCTGCGCGGCACGCCCAATGCCGATACCATCAACGGCCTTGGCCAGAACGACCGCCTCTTCGGCAATGCCGGCGATGACACCATCGATGGCGGCGCCGGCAATGACACCATCGATGGCGGTGCTGGAAATGACACGCTGACCTATGCCTCGGCCACCGCCAATGTCACGGTCAGCCTGGCCGTAGCCACGGTGCAGGTCACCGGCGGGGCGGGCAACGACCGGGTCAGCGATTTCGAGAACCTCATCGGCGGCGCGGGCAATGACACCCTGGCCGGCGATAGCGGCAACAACCTTGTCCAGGGCGGCGCGGGCAATGACAGCATCAACGCGAGCGGGGGCGACGACACCATCGAAGGCGGCGGCGGCAATGACTCGATGGATGGCAGTCTGGGCAACGACACGCTGAGCTACGCCTCGGCGATTAGCAACATCACCTTCAGCCTGGCGCTGACCGCGGCTCAGGAGACGGGCGGCGCCGGTAGAGACACCGCGACCGACTTCGAGAACCTGATCGGCGGCGCCGGCAATGACAACCTGACAGGCTCGACCGGCGACAATGTGCTGACCGGCGGCGCCGGCGCCGACAGCCTGACCGGTGGCGGCGGCATCGACCTGGCCGGCTATTCCACCGCGCTCGCCGGCCTCACCGCACGGCTGGATTTCGCGCAGCTCAACACCGGCGATGCGGCGGGCGATGTCTACACCGGCATCGCGGGCTTCGTCGGCTCGGGCTTCGCCGATTTCCTGGTCGGCACCACCGGCGGCCAGGCGCTGCAAGGCGGCGCGGGCAATGACACGATCATCGGCCGGCAGGGCGCCGACACGCTGAGCGGCGGCGCGGGGCAGGACTACTTCGTCTTCGACGCGGCGGATTTCGAGGCAGGGGTCTACGACGTCATCACCGATTTCAACGTCGGCGGAACGCTGGACTGGTTCGTGACCGTGGGCGTGGTGCGCACCACCATCCTGGCCGCCGCCTGGGATAACGGTGTGGTGGTGACCATCCCCGGCGTCGGCTTCGGGCTGGCGGGCGGCGGGGTGTTTCTGCAGAACACCACGCTCGACACCTTCTGGGGGCTACTCGCCACCTTCTGAGACGAGAAGGGGCGGGCGGCGCCGCGCCGGCTGCCGCCCGGTATTCCTTCCTGCGCCCCTGTTGCCGCATCCGCGGGCAGAACCGGCCCGCCCCCGCCCCGGGCGCCGCAATTGCGGGCTTGCCAGCCGCCGGCAATCCACCCGATCCTACGTCCCACATAACGAACCCGGGAGCTTCACCAATGACCTTCACCCGTCGCGCCGCCCTCGCCGCCGCCCTGCCTGCCACCCTGGCGCTCGACGCCGCCGCCCAGGCCCGCTGGCAATTCGCGCTCGCCTACCCCGACGGCAATTTCCACACCCGCAACGCCCGGACCTTCTCCGACGCGATCGAGGCCGCGACCTCCGGCCGCGTCTCGGTGCAGATGCATTCCAACGGCTCGCTCCTGCCGCTCCCCGCCATCAAGCGCGGCGTGCAGCAGGGCCAGGTGCAGCTCGGCGAAATCCTGCTCAGCGCCTATGGCAATGAGGATCCGTTCTTCGAGATCGACGGCATCCCCCAGCTCGCCCGCACCTATGCCGATGCCAAGCGCCTGTCGGATCTCACAAAGCCCTTCATCGAGGCGCGCTTCCAGCGCCAGGGCCTGACCCTGCTCTATATGGTCGCCTGGCCGTCCTCGGGCTTCTATACCAACGCCCCGGTGGAGACGATCGAGAACCTTCGCGGCACCCGCTTCCGCACCTTCTCGGTGATGACCAACCGCTTCGCGACGCTGGTCGGCGCCACCCCCACGCTGGTGCAGGCGGCGGAATTGCCGCAGGCCTTCGCCACCGGCGTGGTGAATGCCATGGTCACCTCGGCCACGACCGGCGTCGACAGCTCGGCCTGGGATTACGCCCGGGTCTTCACCCCCGTCGGCTTCACCTACACCAAGAATGCCGTCTTCATGTCCCGCCGCGCCTTCGACGCGCTGAGTGCTGCCGACCAGGCCACCATCCGCCGCCTCGCCGCCGAGGCCGAGACCCGTGGCTGGGCACTCTCCGAGGAAGCCAATACCAGCAACCAGAACATCCTGGCCGCACGCGGCATGAACGTCGCCACCCCCACGCCGGCGCTGATGCAGGCGCTGGATCGGGTGAGCGCCGAGATGGTCACGGAATGGCTGACCCGCTCGGGCGAGGATGGCGCCCGTGTCATCGCGCAATACCGCGCCGCGAGGAGCTGAGTGCGCCTGCTCAGGCAGGCGCTGGACGCGCTCTACTGGCTGAGTGCCGCCATCGCCGCCGCCTGCCTGTTCGGCATCTTCGCCATCATGATGATCCAGGTGGCGCTGCGCAGCATGAACCGGCCCTTTCCGGGCGCCGATGACGTCACCGCCTATATGTGCGTGGCCGCCACCTTCTTCGCCCTGGCCTATACGTTTCGGCGGGGCGAACTGATCCGCGTGGGCCTGTTCATCGAGCGCCTGGGCCCCGCGGCGCGGCGCGTCTTCGAGATGCTCTCCCTCGGCCTCGCCGCCCTGCTCACCGGCTATATCGTGTTCTGGACCGCCAATGACGTGATGTTCAGCTACGAGATCGAGGATATGGCCCAGGGCAGCGTGCCCTTCCTGCTCTGGATCCCCAAACTGGCCATGCCGCTGGGCGCCGGCGTCCTGCTGATCGCCATCATCGATGAATTCGTCACCGTGCTGCTGGGGCAGAAACCCAATTACGTCCGCGCCGCGGAAGAGCGTGCCGCGCGCGGCGATTTCTCGGCGGAGGTCTAGATGGACCATATCACCCTCGCCCTGCTGCTGCTGACGGTGCTGTTCATCCTGCTCGGCAGCGGGCTGTGGATCGCCCTGGCACTCGCCGGCACCGGCTATATCGCCATGCTGGTGGTGAACCCGAGCCCCGGGCTGTTCCTGGCTTCGGCCTATTGGGAGAGCACCGGCTCCTGGACCCTCGCCGCCCTGCCGATGTTCGTCTGGATGGGCGAGATCCTGTTCCGCACCAAGCTCTCGGAGGAATTGTTCAACGGCCTCGCCCCCTGGGTGCGGCGCATCCCCGGCCGGCTGCTGCATGTGAATATTCTGGCTTGCGGCATCTTCGGCTCGGTCTCCGGCTCGTCGGCCGCCACCTGCGCCACCGTCAGCCGCATCGCGCTGCCCGAGCTCAAGCGCCGGGGCTATGATGAGAGCATCTCGATCGGCAGCCTGGCCACCGCCGGGACGCTGGGCATCATGATCCCGCCTTCGATCATCATGGTGATCTATGCCGTGGCGGCCGAGGTCTCCATTGTGCGCGTCTTCATCGCCGGCTGCATCCCCGGGCTTCTGGTGATGCTGTTGTTCAGCGGCTACATCATCGTCTGGGCGCTGCTGAACCCGAAGAAGCAGCCGGCGGCCGAGCCGCGCCTGAGCTTTGTCGAAAAGCTGCGGGCGTCGAGCCAGCTCATCCCCTGCGGCCTGCTGATCATCGGCGTGATCGGCACCATGTTCATCGGCTGGGCCACCGCCACCGAGGCGGCGGCCTTCGGCGTGCTGGGCAGCCTGATCCTGGCCGCTCTCACCCGCACGCTCACCCTCCGCAGTTTCTTCGAGAGCCTGGCGGCGGCCACCCGCCTCTCCTGCATGATCCTGTTCATCCTGGCCGGCGCCGCCTTCCTGACCAAGGCGATGGCGCTGACCGGCATTCCCACGGCACTCGCCCAGCAGGTGGCCGCGGCGGGCCTCGGCCCCTACGCCATCATCGCGATCCTGACCGGCGTCTATGTCATTCTGGGCATGGCGCTGGATGGCGTGTCGATGATCGTGCTGACCACCTCGGTGGTGATCCCCATCGTGCAGCAGGCCGGCTTCGACCTGGTGTGGTTCGGCATCTTCATCGTGCTGCTGGTGGAGATCGCCGAGATCACGCCGCCGCTCGGCTTCAACCTCTTCGTCATGCAAACCATGACGGGCAAGGAGCAAACCGAGGTCGCCTGGGCCTCCTTGCCCTTCTTCCTGATGCTGGTGGTGACGGTGGTGCTGATCACCCTTTTCCCTGTCACCCTGGTGACGGGGTTGCCGGAGTGGCTGCTGGCGCGCTGAGGTCAGGCGCCGCCATTATTGGCAAAGCGGGGGCCGGAGGAAATGGGCTGCGGCCCATCCTCGTAATGATCCGGAAGAATCGTGCAGGCGCCGATCAGCAAGACCAGCGCCAGGGCAAACAGCGTACCGAGGCTTCGCATTTGCGTCTCCTTTTGGTGTTGCCGCGCGGACGATACCGCTCCGGCCGTACAAGTCCACCTGCCCATCAGGGTTGCTTTCCGTCACCGCCACCGGCGGGGTTCAGCTGCAGCCGATGGTCCGCCGACGCGACGGCTTCGACCGGCCCCAACCCACGGCAGGCGCTGACGAACGGTGTGAGGGGAAGGCTGCTGTGCAGGATGACAGTGCGCATCGCGGTGGCCTCGCAAGGGTGCACCCCTGCTACGCCGCCAATCCGGCCGAGGTTACGGCGGCGCCGGCCAGTCCGGCCGTTCGAAGCGCTGGAACTCCAGCAAGTTTCCGGCTGGGTCGTGCAGAAAGAAGTGGTAGATCCGCCATTGCGAGGAGTGTTCGGGCGGCTTGGGGATGGCGGCGCCCTGGGCCTGCAGATGGGCGTACCAGCCATCCACATCGGGGGTGACGAAGGTGAAGCAGACGCCGCCTTCGACGCGCGGATTGGCGCTGGCGCGCGGCGCGCCGGCCATGCAGATCCCCAGGAAGGATCGCCCACCGGCCACGGCATAGATGCGCACGCGCTGCTGGTCCTGCACCAGGGGCAGGCCGATGATCTTCTCGTAGAACTCCCAGCAGGAGGCCGCGTCCTGGGCGTAGAGGAAGGTGACCTGCTGATCGAGCGCGGGGTGTGTGGGCATGGCATTGCTCATGGCAGGCGACCGAGCAGCGTCAAACGCCCGGCACCCACCATGGCCGCGACCCGGGCTTCCAACGCGATGGCGGCGGAGGGGTCGAGGCCCAGCATGCGGCTCAGGCCCATGGCCAGTTCGGCCTCGGTGGCGGCGGGGGCTGCTTCTTGCAGGGCCAGGGCGGCGGCTTCCACCTCGGTGGTCGGCAGCATGGGCGGGCGGCGCAGCAACGCGGCGGCGGCGCGGCGGTCACGCGCGATGGGCGCCGGGCTGTCCTCGGACGACCAGAAACCCGCGGCTTCCCGCGCGCCATGCAGCTGGCCCGCCAGGCGCAAGGCCTGTTGCAGCGCGGCGCGGTCGGCGGCGGTCAGGGCGCTGGCGCCCCAGAGGATCCGGGCGCGTTCCATCACCGCATCGCCATGCACCGGGGCCTCGATGGCAATGATGCGGGCCAGCAGTTCCGCCAGGCCAGCGAAGGGCATGTCGGGTATGGCGGTGCCACGCGGCACCTCGAAATCCGCCTCGACATAGGGCTGGGCCAGGCCGGTCTCCGCCGGGGCGGCGATGGCGGCGGACGCTTCCATCGGCGCGCCCAGGGCCGCGCGCAGCCGTGCCTGCGCCTGGGCCGGGCGGTTCAGCCAATCCAGGCTCCAGCTGCGGGCGAGCTTCCAGCCCATGCCGGACAACGCCCCCTGCCGCCCGCGGTCACGGTCGCGGGCGCAGCGCAGCGCCGCCCAGTCGGCGCCATCGGTTTCCACCCCCAGCTCGAACCCAGCCTCGCCGGCGGCGGCGACGTCGAGGAACAGGCCGGAGAGGCCAACACGCTGCACCGGCCGCTTGCCGGCTTCCCCCACCACCCGGGCAATGGCGGCGCCGAGCGGCGAATCGCTGGCGGCGCCGGTGGCGCGCAGGGCCGCTCCGGCATCGGCGGCAAATGCCAGAAATGTCTTCAGCGCCGCCACGCCGCGGCCCGAGGCACGCTCCAGGTCGATCTCCTCGGCGCCAATGCCTGAGAAAACGATGCAACGTTTCTTCGCCCGGGTGATCAGCACATTCAGCCGCCGCTCGCCGCCCTCGGCGCTGAGCGGGCCGAAGCGCATGGCCAGCTTGCCGGTCCTGTCGCGGCCATAGCCGACCGAGATGAGCATGCTGTCGCGCTCATCCCCCTGCACGTTTTCGAGGTTTTTCACGAAGAAGGGTTCGCCGGGATGGGCGGTGAAAAAGGCTTCCGTGGCGGGTGATTCGCGCCGCAGCTTTTCCACCGCGTCGATGATCGCGTCGCGCTGCTTCACGCTGAAAGCGGCGACACCCAGCGTGTCGCCCGGCGTCTGTCGCGCATGGGTCATCACGGCCTCGGCCACGGCGGCGGCCTCGGCGGCGTTGGTGCCGGTGCCGCCGCTATCGAAACGCCCCTCCACCCGCACCAGCGACAGGCCGAGTGCGGGGCTGCGCGGCCTGGGGCTGGGCAGGACCAGAAGCCGGTTGCCATAGAATTCCTGGTTGGAGGTGGCGATCAGGCTTTCGTGCCGGCTGCGGTAATGCCAGCGCAGCATGGCATTGGGCACGCCGCGGGCATTGGCCAGGCCGAGGATGCTCTCCACCTCGCGCGCGCCCACGGTCTCTCCTTCCGCCTCTCCCGGCCCTTCATCATCGGTGAGCATCCTCTGAAAAAATCTGGTCGGCGGCATCTGCTTGTCGTCGCCGACGACCACCATTTGCCGGCAGCGGGCGATGGCGCCCAGCGCATCCACCGGCTCGATTTGGCTGGCCTCGTCCATCACCAGCAGGTCGAAGGTGAGGCCGGGTTGGAGGCCATGCGGCGGGGCCAGGAATTGTGCCACCGAAAGCGGGCTCATCATGAAGATCGGCTTGGCCGCTTGGATGGCCGGCGCGGCGCGGACCAGCAGTTCGCGCACCGGCAGGTGTCCGCGGCGTTTCTCCATCTCGCCGCGCAGCACCGTCAGGCCCGCAACCTCGCCATCGCGCACCCGCTTGAGGCGGATCGCATGGGCATGCGCGGCCTCGGCGCGGGTCAGCGCCACGCGGGCGGCATCGGCGGCGCGGAAATCCTCCACCACCCGGTCCATGCCCGTACCGTCGAAGGCGGCAAGGGCGGGGTTGTCCCGCGTCGCCGCGCGCAGCAGGGCTTCCAGCACGGCATATTCGCAGGCCTCCGGCGCGGCTTCGGGTTGTATCCTGCCCTCGGCCAGCAGTGCCGCGAGGGGGGCGAGTTCGGGCGCGGCCTGGGTGGCGCGGTGCCAGGCCAGCCAGGGTTGCAACGCCTCGGGCTCACCGGCCCAGCGGGTGAGTGTTTCGGCCAGGGCCTGGAAGGGCGCTTCACCGGCAAAGCCCGTCGCCTCGCGCAGTTCCCGCGTGGCGGCCAGGGCAGCGCGCAGCGGAGCCATCGGCATGGCTGGCGCGGGCGTGAAACCCCCGCGCCAGCCCTCGCCCATGGCGATTCGCGCCCAGGGCCCGGCCGCGTCCAGCCGGGCGGCGGCGGCGCGCAGCGCCAGGGCGGCATCCAGCACCGGCAGCGGCTCGGCGCCCGCATCCACCGCCACCTCGGCAAACACCGCCTGCGCCGCGCGGCGGCTGGCGGAGAGGAAGCCGAACATGCCGCCCGGCTGGGCCAGGGTGGCGCGGGCTTCCTCCAGCCCCGAGTGGCGCCAGGCATCGGGCCTGAGGCGCGGATCGGGGGCGGCCAGCAGCGCGAGGTCGGCCCGCAGCGCCGCCAGCCGCGTGGCGCCACCCTGGTAGCCGGCATCATCGGGCGGCGGCTCGCCCAGCGCGGCGGCCACGGCCGCGGCCCTGGCGATGGCGGCCTCGGCCTCCGCCGGCGTGCCGCGCGCGGCCGAGAGGGCGCGGATCCAGCCGGGCAGCCGGGCCAACAGGCGTTCAGCGGCGGTGGCGTCCAGCGGCATTGTCACGCCACGCCAGACGCTGGCGGCGCCACCCTCCGCCGCACGTGCGGCCAATTCGCGCGCCGCGTCGCGCCAGGCCTGCAATTGCTCGGCCTCCGGCGCGGGCAGGGAGAAATCGGGCGCGGCCATGCCGCGCTGGCGCAGCGCCACCAGCCCGCCCACCACCCGGTGCAAGGGCAATCCCGAAGCCGCCACCGCGCCGCGCATGGCGGCCGCGTGGCGGTTGAGGCGCCCGCGCATCTCGCCCAGCCGCTTCACCACCGGCGCGCGGTCGGGCACGGGCGGCATCGGCAGGGCCAGCGTGGCGCGCAGTTCGTCCAGCACGGCGCGCTTGGATTGCTTCTCGCTGTGCAACTCCAGGCAGGCCGCACCCAGGCCCAGATTGGTCAGCCTTCGCTGCACCACCTCCAGCGCCGCCAGCTTTTCGGCCACGAACAGGACCGAGCGGCCATCCAGCACCGCCTGGGCCAGGATGTTGCAGATCGACTGGCTCTTGCCCGTGCCCGGCGGGCCCTGGATCACCACATGGCCGCCGCGCCGCGCGAGTTCCGTGGCCAGGGCCTGGCTGCCATCCACCTCCACCACATGGTCCAGGCGCTCGACGCCGATCGCCTCATCCACATCGGCGTCGTCGGCAAAGGCCGCGGGCTGCGGCGGCAGGGCCTCGCCGCCCACCAGCGCGCGGACCAGCGGGTGGTCGGCCAGCCCCGGATTGGCCTGGGGCGAGAGGTCGCGCCACATCAGGAACTTGGCGAAGGAGAACAGGCCGACGGCGACGCAATCGGCCTCCACCCGCCAGCCCTCGCGGTTGCCGATCACGCCGGCCACCGCCTCGGCCCAGCGCGTCGGGTCGTAGTCATCGGCGTCGAAGGCGGGCAGCGCCACGCCCATGCTGCCCAGCTTCTCCCGCAGCGAAAGGTTTTCCGCCACCTCCTCCGCGCTCGCCCGCAGGCGGAAGAGGTTGGAGACGCCCTCGCGCTCGATGGTGGCGGGGATCAGCACCAGAGGCGCCAGGCGTTCCGTCTCCGGCGTGCCCGGGTCGCGCCAGGCCAGGCCTCCGAGTGCGAGGAACAGGCTGGGCACGCCGCTTTCCTCGCGCGCAATGCGGGCATCGGCGATGATGTCGCGCAGTTTTTTGGCCAGATCGGCGGGTGGCAGGCGCACGCGCAGCCGCTCGTCGCGCTGCCATTCCTCCCGGCCGGTCGCGCCGGCGGTGGCCACGCCCTCGGCGGCGCGCCTGGGGGCGCGCTTTTTCGGCTTCGCCTCGGCGGGCGCGGCCTCCACCGCCTCGAAACCGAAGGGCTTTCCCGCCTTCAGCTGGGACAGAATGAAATCCGCATCCTCGTCATCCAGCAGCAGCACGCCGCGCGAACGGCCCGGCGCCGGCAGCGCCAAGAGCCGGTTGCGTGTCGAGAGGTCGAGCAGCCCGCGGCGGGCCTCCTCCAGCGCGGCGGCCAGGGGCGTGGACGGCGGCGTGGCCATCAGCCCAGCGCCCGCTCGATGCGCAGCTCCTCCAGGTCCAGCTCCTGGTTGAGCTTCACCAGGGCCTCGTCATGCATGGTGCTGGCGCGGTGGTGATCGGCCAGCGCGCCGCGGGCCACCTGCAGCAGGTCGAGGCGGATGCGGCGGCGCGCCGCGCGCTCGGCCAGGGCCGCGCCGCCGCCCCGATGGGCGCGATGCAGATGGCCGGCGCGGTCCTGGTATTCGGCCAGAAGGTCGGCGGCGATGGCGCCGTCCATCACGTCCTGCGCCCGTTCCCGCAACGCCATCATCTGCGCCTGGGCCACCACGTGGCGGGCATGCGCTTCCGCCGGGTCCAGCCCGCCGGGGTGGCGCTTTTGCTGAACCTTGAGCTTCAGGATCAGCCATTCCAGCGTGGTTCCCTGCACCACCAGCGTGGCCAGGATGGCCATGAAAGCCAGGAAGACGATGATGTCGCGTTCGGGAAATCCGGCCGGCAGGGCGAGCGCCGCCGCCAGCGACACCACGCCGCGCATGCCGGCCCAGGAGATGATCACCACCTGTTGCCAGGGTGGGCTGGGGTCTTCCCGGCGCACCGCCGGGATCAGCCGCGGCAGGTAGGTGGCGGGGAAGACCCAGATGAACCGCGCCACGATCAGCGTGACGGAAATCGCCAGAGCGAGGCCCGTCAGCTCCAGCCAGCCGCGATCGGCCAGCCGGTCCATGGTGTCGTTCAGGCTGAGGCCGATCAGGATGAAGATCAGCGAGGTCAGGATGAATTCGAGGAAGACCCAGACGGTGCGGGCCTCGATCCGCGTCTGCGGCGAGAAGACGGCATATTGCGCCTGGCCGAAGATGATGCCGGCCGTCACCACCGCCAGCACGCCGGAGAGGTGAAACGCCTCGGCCGCCAGGAAGGAGCCGAAGCAGACCAGAAAGCTCATGGCGATTTCCAGCAGCGTGTCCTTCAGGCGCGGGATGAGCGCCAGCGCCGCCCGCGCCACCGCCCAGCCCACCACCACGCCGCCTGCCCCCACCAGCACGAAGGAGCCCGCCGCCTGCCAGACCGGCAGCGAGGCACCGAGCAGCGCCGCCGCCACCGCCAGGCGATAGAGCACCAGGGCCGAGCCGTCATTGAGCAGGCTCTCGCCCTCCAGAACCGTGACCAGCCGGCGCGGCAGGTTCAGGCGTGTCAGCACGGCCGAGGCCGCCACGGCATCGGGTGGCGCCACGATGGCGCCGAGTGCTATCGCCGCCGCCCAGGGCAATTCGGGCAGCATCAGCCGCGCCACCCAGGCGACCGCGAAAGCGCTGAACAGCACCGCACCCACCGCCAGCAGCAGGATGGGGCGGATATTGCTGCGGAAGGCCCGCCAATCCGTGCGGTAGGCGCTGCCCATCAGCAGCGGTGGCAGGAAGAAGGCCAGCGCCACATCCGGCTCCAGCGCGATATGCGGCTTGAAAGGCAGGAAGGCGATGACCATGCCGACCAGGATCAGCAGCACCGCATAGGGCAGCTTGAACCACCGCGCGAGGACGGCGATGCCCACACAGGCGGCCAACAGGCCGAGGACGGAATGCACGATTTCCATGAAGACCATGTAAGGCTCTGCCGTGCCGGGCGCCAGCTTGGACATGCGACCCCCTTACATCGCCCTTGCCCGGCCATCGGCTTTTGCCTAGCGTCCCCGGCAACGAGAACGGGGTGGAACTTGGACGGGCCGGCGATCCTTGCCGCGGAGAATGTGTCCCTCAGATTCGGCGGCGTGCGCGCGCTGACCGAGGTGAGCTTCCATGTCCGCCCGGGCGAGATTTTTTCCATCATCGGCCCGAATGGCGCGGGAAAAACCTCGATGGTGAACTGCATCTCCGGCCGCTACCGGCCGACCGAGGGGCGGGTGTTCTTCCAGGGCCAGGACATCACCCGCATGGGCGCCAACCGGCGCGCCGGGCTGGGGCTGGGGCGCACCTTCCAGAACCTGGCGCTGTTCGGCCATATGAGCGTGCTGGACAACATCATGGTCGGCCGCCACCACCTGATGAAAAGCGGTTTTGCCCGCGGCATGCTGTACTGGCTGGGTGGCGCCGAGCGCGAGGAGATCGAGCACCGCCGCGCGGTGGAGGAGATCGTCGATTTCCTGGAAATCCAGCATGTCCGCCACGCCCCCGCCGGCACGCTGAGCTACGGCTTGCGCAAGCGGGTGGAGCTGGCCCGCGCGGTGGCGGTGAACCCCAAGCTGATCCTGCTGGATGAACCCATGGCCGGCATGAACCTCGAGGAAAAGGAGGACATGGCGCGCTTCATCATCGACCTGAACCAGGAATGAGGCATGACGGTCTTGATGATCGAGCATGACATGGGCGTGGTGATGGATATCTCCCACCGCGTGATGGTGCTGGATTTCGGCCGCAAGCTGGCCGAGGGCGAGCCCGCCGCGGTGCTGGCCAACCCCGATGTCAGGCGCGCCTATCTCGGCGAGGCGGACGAGGAATTGGCGGAACCGGCCGAAGCATGACGCCCACCCTGCCGCAGATCCTCGCGCGCAACGCCCGTGAGCACGGCCCGGAGGTGGCCCTGCGCGAGAAGGAGTTCGGCATCTGGCGCAGCATCACCTGGGCCGAATATGACCGCCGCACGCGGTTCTTCGCCCTCGGCCTGGCAGCGCTGGGCGTGGCGCGAGGCGAGGTGGTCGGCCTGATCGGCGACAACCGGCCGGATTGGGTGATGGGCGAGATCGCCGCCCATGCGCTGGGCTGCAAGTCGCTGGGCCTGTATCGCGACGCGCTGGATGAGGAGGTGGAATACCTGCTCGCCTTCGCCGGTGCGGTCGCGGTGTTCTGCGAGGATGAGGAGCAGGTCGACAAGGTGATGGCCGGTGATCTGCCGGCGCTGCGCCACATCATCTATTCCGACAAGCGGGGCATGTGGAAGCTGGAGGATCCGCGGCTGATCTCGGCCGAGGAACTGGTGAAGCTGGGCGAGGCCGCCGACCCCGCCGATTACGACAGGCTGCTGGCGGAACAGGACCCCGAGGCGGTGGCCATCCTCTGCACCACCTCCGGCACCACGGCGCGGCCCAAGCTCGCCATGCTGAGCGCGGGTGCTGTGGTGCGGCATTGCCAGGCCTACCTCGCCGCCGATCCGAAGGGGCCGGAGGATGACTATGTCAGCGTGCTGCCGCTGCCCTGGATCATGGAGCAGATCTACGTCCTGGGTTGGGGGCTGATCGCGCGGATGCGGGTCAATTTCGTCGAGGAGCCCGAGACGATGATGGCCGATTTCCGTGAGATCGGGCCGACCTTCGTTCTTTTCGCACCCAGGATGTGGGAGGCGATCGCGGCCGATGTGCGGGCGCGCATTCTGGACGCCAGCCCGCTGAAGCGGCGGATGTACGAGTTCGGCATGGCCCGTGGCCTGGCGGCGCTGGAAAGCGGCGGGCGTTCGGGGCTGGCGGATTTCTTCGCCTTCCGCGCGCTGCGCGACCGGCTGGGGTTTTCCCGCCTGCGCTCGGCCGCCACCGGCGGCGCGGCGCTGGGGCCAGACACGTTCCGCTTCTTCCAGGCCATGGGCGTGCCGATGCGCCAGCTTTATGGCCAGACGGAATTGCTCGGCGCCTACACGCTGCACAGGCCGGGCGAGGTGGATTTCGACACCGTCGGCGTGCCCTTCAACCCCGAGATCGAGCTGCAGGTGAAGGACCCCGACGTGAACGGCGTGGGCGAAATCCTCACCCGCCACCCCAACATGTTCCTGGGCTATCACGGCATGGCCGATACCGGCGATGTGCGTGAGGGATGGATGCACACTGGCGATGCCGGCTATTTCGACAAGCGCGGCCAGCTCGTGGTGATCGACCGGGTGAAGGACATCGCGACGACCGAGGGTGGCGAGCGCTTCTCGCCCCAATTCGTCGAGAACAAGCTGAAATTCAGCCCCTATGTGGCCGAGGCGGTGGTGCTGGGCGATGGGCGGCCGCATCTCTCGGCCATGCTGTGCATTCGCTTTTCCATCGTCAGCAAATGGGCGGAGCGCAACCGGATCGCGTTTACCACCTACACCGACCTCTCCTCGCGGCCGGAGGTGCTGGAATTGCTGGCGGGCGAGGTGAACAGGGTGAATGCCACACTGCCCGAGCATTCGCGCATCCGCGACTTCATCCTGCTCTACAAGGAGCTGGACGCCGATGACGACGAGCTGACGCGGACCAGAAAAGTCCGCCGCGGCGTGGTGAACCAGAGATACGCCGATATCATCGACGCGATCTATTCCGGCGCGCCGGCCATTCCGGTGGACACCGAGATCAAGTTCCAGGACGGCACGAAGAGCCGCATCCGCACCACGCTCACCGTAAGGAAAGCCGCCTGATGGAAACGGGACTGCTGTTCCAGCTGGTACTGAACGGGTTGATCGTGGGCGCGCTCTACGGCGTCGTCGCGATGAGTTTCGTCCTCATCTACAAGGCGTCGCAGGTGGTGAATTTCGCCCAAGGGGAATTCATGCTGATCGGCGCCTGGGCCTGCTGGTGGCTGCTGACCTATTGGCAGTTGCCGTTCTGGATCGGCTTCCCGGTGGCGCTGGCCTTCATGACCATATTCGGCGTGGTGCTGCAGGTGGCGGTGTTGCGGCCGCTGATCGGCGAGCCGGTGATCTCCGTCATCATGGCGACAGTCGGCCTGTCCATCTTCTTCCAGGCGCTGATGAAGTGGATGTTCGGCGTCTTCGCCCAGCCCTTCCCGGCGATCTTCCCGGTCGAACGCATCCGCATCATGGGCCTCGAGGTGCAAAGCGTGTACCTGCTCTCCATCGCCCTTTCGCTGGTGATCATGCTGGGCTTCTGGTGGTTCTTCAATTTCTCCAAGCACGGGCTGGCCATGCGGGCCACGGCCTTCGACCAGCAGGTGGCGCAGTCGCTGGGCATCTCGGTGCCGCAGGTCTTTGCCATGAGTTGGGCGATCTCGGCGGTGGTCTCGGCGGTGGCGGGCGTGGTGGTGGGGGTGGTCTCTGGCGTCTCCTCGGGCCTGTCCTTCTACGGCATCAAGGTGTTTCCGGCGGTGATCCTGGGCGGGTTGGATTCGGTGGTGGGCGCCATGCTGGGCGGCATCATCGTGGGCGTGCTGGAAAACCTGGCGCAGTACGTGGACAGCCAGTGGCTGAACTGGGGCAACATGACGAATATCGCGCCCTTCTACGCGCTGATCATCATCCTGCTGATCAAGCCTTATGGGCTGTTCGGCACGCGCAACATCGAGCGCGTCTGATGTCCCTCGCCCCCGCCGGAGAATTCCACCCCAGCTACCGCGCGGATATGACCATCTTCCCGACAAAGAATTCGCGCCGGGCGTTGATGCTGGGGATTTTCCTGCTGTGCTTCGCGCCGCTGGTGCTCGGCCGCTATGAGCTTGGCCTGCTGATCAATATCGGCTTCATGGGCATCGCGGCGCTGGGGCTGAACATCCTGGTCGGCTTCACCGGGCAGATCAGCATCGGCCACGCGGCGTTCTTCGGCGTCGGCGCCTTTCTCTCGGCCTATCTGCATGAGCGGTTCCACATTCCCGTCATCCTGTGCATTCCCCTGGCCGGGTTGGGCACCGCGGTGGTGGGATTGATCTTCGGCCTGCCGGCGGCGCGGCTGAAGGGGCTGTACCTCGCCATCGCCACCCTGGCGGCACAGTTCATCCTCGAGGATTTTTTCGCCCGCGCGCAGTGGTTCACCGGCGGCGTGGCCGGTCGGATGACCGAGGCGGTGGAGCTCTTCGGCGTGAAATTCGACCGCGAGGAGAGCTATTTCTACGTGGTGCTGGCCTTCACCATCATCATGTTCGTCATGGCCGCGAACCTGATGCGCACGCGTGACGGCCGGGCGCTGATCGCGGTGCGCGACCATTATCTCAGCGCCGAGGTGATGGGCATCAACCTGGCCTATTACCGCACCCTCTCCTTCGCGATTTCCAGCTTCTATGCCGGCATCGCCGGCGCGCTTTACGCGCACTACCTGTTTTTCGTGAGCGTCGAGGCCTTCAACATCCTCTTCTCCATCCAGTTCCTGGCCATGGTCATCATCGGCGGCCTGGGCAGCGTGATGGGCAGCCTGATGGGCGCGGCCTTCATGGTGCTCATGCCCGAGGGCGTGCAGGCCCTGGCCGACCTTCTGGCGGGAAGCTGGATCGACCGCACGCTGAAACTCGGCACCTCCATCTCCTTCCTGCGCGAGATGGCCATCGGCGCCGCCATCATTCTCTTCCTGGTGTTCGAGCCGGACGGGCTCGCGCATCGATGGAAGCAGATCAAGGCCTATTGGAAGCTTTATCCCTTTTCCCACTGAACGGAGGAACGACAATGAAAAAAACCATCCTCGCCGCGGCCCTGGCCCTGGCCCTACCGGCCGCAGCCCAGCAGCGCACGCCCATCGGCCACCTGATGGACAATTCCGGCCCGACCTCCGATGTCGGCGTGCCCTATGGCCAGGGCGTGGCCGACACGCTGGCCTGGGCCAATGCCAACAACCGCGGCCGGCCGATGAATGTGCTGGGCTTCGATTATGGCTACCAGGCGCCGCGCGCGGTCAGCCAATACCAGGCCTGGAGCCGCGACCGCGTCGCCGCCATCCAGGGCTGGGGCACGGTGGACACCGAGGCGCTGGTCCGCTTCGTCACCCGCGACCGCATTCCCTATATCTCCGGCTCCTACTCCGCGGCGCTGACCGATGCGGGCGGGCGTTCGGGCCGCCCGGGCATCGAGGCCGCGCCGTACAACTTCTTCTACGGCCCGTCCTATTCAGATGCGCTGCGCGCCATGCTGATCTGGGCGCGGGATGACTGGCGCGCGCGCGGCCAGGCCGGCGCGCCCCGCTATGTCCATATGGGCGCCAACCACCCCTACCCGAACTCGCCGAAGGAAGCGGGCGAGACCCTGGCGCGGGAGCTTGGCTTCGAGGTCCTGCCCGCCATCCAGTTCGCCCTGACGCCGGGCGACTACACCGCGCAATGCCTGACCCTGCGCTCGGGCGGCGCGCATTACGCCTATCTCGGCAACACCGCGGGTTCCAACATTTCCGTCCTTCGGGCGTGCCAGACAGCAGGTGTGCAGGTGCAGTTCCTGGGCAATGTCTGGGGCATGGATGAGAACGCGATGAAGGCGGCCGGCGTGGCCGCCAATGGCGTGGTCTTCCCGGTGCGCACCTCGGCGGTCTGGGGCCAGCAGGCGCCGGGGATGGCCAATGTGCAGGCCATTTCGCGTGTGTCCGACACCGCGGGCACGGCCTATCGGCCGGTGCATTACCTCGCGGGTGTCTGCTCGGCGATGCTGATGGTCGAAGCGATGGAAAGTGCTGCCGAGAATGCCGGCGCGGTGACCGGCGAGCGCATCCGCAATGGCTTCTATGCCCGGCAAAACTGGGTGCCGCGCGGCTTCGAAGGTGTGTGCGCGCCGTCGAACTTCACCCCCACCGACCACCGCGGCACGATGTCGGTGCCGTTGTTCCGCGCGCGGGTGACGGGCGACACGACGGCGGGGTCGGTGGCCGAACTGGTCGCCGCCGGCACCATCCGGCTGGAGCCTGTCGCGACCATCACGCTGGACCGCCGCGCCGATTGGCTGGGCTGGTAATGAGCCTTCTTGCCGTCAACAACATCGAGGTCGTCTACAACGACGTCATCCTGGTGCTGCGCGGCATGTCGCTTGAGGTCCAGCAGGGCGCGATCGTCGCCCTGCTCGGCGCCAATGGGGCCGGAAAATCGACCACGCTGAAGGCGATTTCCGGCCTGCTGAAAACCGAGGAAGGCCGCGTGACCCGCGGCGAGGTGCTCTTCGGCGGCGAGCGCATCGATGGCGTGGACCCGCACATGATCGTCCGCCGCGGGATCTTCCAGGTGATGGAGGGCCGCCGGATCATCGCCGACATGACGGTGCTGGAAAACCTGCGCCTCGGCGCCTTCACCCGCAGCGACAATGGGGTGAAGGCGGATATCGACATGGTCTATGGCTACTTCCCGCGCCTGAAGGAACGCACGGGGCTGGCCGGCTACCTCTCGGGCGGCGAGCAGCAGATGCTGGCCATCGGCCGGGCGCTGATGGCGCGGCCCAAGCTGATCCTGATGGACGAACCCTCCATGGGCCTGTCGCCGCTGCTGGTGAAGGAGGTCTTCGGCATCATCCGCCGCATCAACCAGGAACTCGGCGTGACCATCCTGCTGGTCGAGCAGAACGCCCGCATGGCGCTTTCCGTCGCGAGCCACGGCTATGTCATGGAGCAGGGTAAGATCGTGCTGGATGGCACGGCGGAGGAATTGGCGAACAACGAGGACGTCAAGGAATTCTACCTCGGCGGCCATGGCGCGGAACGCAAAAGCTTTCGCGACATCAAGAGCTACAAGCGGCGGAAACGCTGGCTGTGAGGCATTGGTCGGCTGGCGTCGGGCTGCTGTCCGGGCCGGAGTGGGCGCTTCCCGAACGCTTCAACATCGGCGTGGCCTGCAGCGATGCCTGGGTGGGCGCGGGCCGCACGGCGCTGATCCATGAGCGGGCCGATGGCGGTGTGGAGCGCTGGTCCTTCGAGGTGCTGAGCGAGGCCTCCAACCGCCTGGCGAACCTGTTGCGCGCGCAAGGGATATCGCGCGGAGATCGCGTGGCGGTGCTGCTGCCACAGGTGCCCGAGGCCGCGATCGCGCATCTCGCCGCCTACAAGCTCGGCGCCATCGCCGTGCCGCTGTTCCAGCTTTTCGGCCCCGATGCGTTGGAATACCGGCTGCGCGATTGCGGCGCGGTGGCCATCATCACCGACGCGACGGAGAAGCTGGATGGGCTGGACCTTCCGGCGCTCCGCCACGTCATCCGGCCCGGGCCTGGCTGGCTGGACGCCGCCTCACCGCATTTCATGTCCGTGGACACGGCTTCCGAGGACCCGGCGCTGATCATCTACACCTCCGGCACCACCGGCCAGCCCAAGGGCGCGCTGCATGCCCACCGCACGCTGCTCGGCCATCTGCCCGGCGTGGAATGGCCGCAGGAGATGTTCCCCAGGCCCGGCGACCTGTTCTGGACGCCGGCAGATTGGGCCTGGATCGGCGGGCTGCTGGATGTGTTGCTTCCCAGCCTGTTCCATGGCGTGCCGGTGCTGGCCCATCGCGCGCAGAAATTCGACCCGGAATTCGCCTTCGCGTTGATGGCGAAGCACGGCGTGCGCAACGCCTTCCTGCCGCCCACCGCGCTTCGGGTGATGCGCGGCGTGGCGCGCCCCATGGCCACGAGCCTGCGCAGCATCGGCTCGGGCGGCGAGAGCCTGGGCGCCGAGATGCTGGAATGGGGCCGCGAAACCTTTGGCCTGACGATGAACGAGTTCTATGGCCAGACCGAGTGCAACCTGGTGGTGGCGACCTCCGCGGGCTTGTTCGGCAGCAGGCCGGGATGGATCGGCCGCGCTGTGCCCGGCCACGAGGTGACCGTGCTGGAGGACCCGGATGACGGCGAGATCGCCGTCCGGCGCGGCAGCCCCTCGATGTTCCTGGGCTACTGGAACCGGCCCGAGGCCACGGCGCAAAAATTCCAGGGCGACTGGCTGCTGACCGGCGATCGCGGCGCCATGGAGGATGGCTGGTTCCGCTTCATCGGCCGCGATGACGACGTCATCACCTCCTCTGGCTACCGCATCGGTCCGGGCGAGATCGAGGATGCGCTGATGCGCCACTCTTCGGTGGCCGCCGCCGCCGTGATCGGCGTGCCCGACGCGCTGCGCACCGAGCGCGTGGTGGCCGTGGTGGTGGCCGCCCCAGGCGCGGTGGTGGATGCGGCCACGCTGCAGGAGCATGTGCGGAGCCGGGTTGCAGCGCATGCCTATCCGCGCGAGGTGCATGTGGTGGACAGCCTTCCGACCACGGCGACCGGAAAAATCATGCGCGGCGTGTTGCGCCGCCAATTCTCGGAGGAGAAGGTCTGATGCTCCCCAATTCCCTCCCGCCCGGCCTGGATTTCGGCCTGGGCGAGGAACTCGACATGCTGCGCGACTCGGTCCGCGGCTTTTCCCAGGACCGCGTGGCGCCGATCGCCGCCGAGATCGACCGCACCGATGAATTTCCGCGCTACCTCTGGCCCGAAATGGGCGCGCTCGGCCTGCACGGCATCACCGTGCCGGAGGAATATGGCGGGGCAGGGCAGGGCTACCTTGCACACTGCATCGCCATCGAGGAGGTGAGCCGCGCCAGCGCCTCGGTCGGCCTGAGCTACGGCGCGCATTCCAACCTCTGCATCAACCAGATTTTTCGCAATGGCAGCGAGGAGCAGAAGCGGCGGTATCTGCCCAGGCTGATCTCGGGCGAGCATCTCGGCGCGCTGGCGATGAGCGAGCCGGGTGCTGGCAGCGATGTGGTCTCGATGAAACTTCGGGCCGAAAAACGCGGCGACCGCTGGGTGCTGAACGGCACGAAGATGTGGATCACCAACGCGCATTACGCTGAAACCCTGGTGGTCTATGCCAAGACCGACCCCAGCGCAGGGCCGAAGGGCATCACCGCCTTCATCGTCGAAAAGGGCTTCAAGGGTTTCACCCCCGCCCAGAAGCTGGACAAGCTGGGCATGCGCGGCAGCCCCACCTCGGAACTGGTCTTCGAGGATTGCGAGGTGCCGGAGGAGAACGTGCTGGGCACGCTCAATGGCGGCGTGCGCGTGCTGATGTCGGGCCTGGACTACGAACGCGCGGTGCTCGCGGCTGGCCCGTTGGGCATCATGCAGGCGGCGATGGACGTGGTGCTGCCCTATATCCACGAACGCAAGCAATTCGGCCAGGCGATCGGCGAGTTCCAGCTCATCCAGGGCAAGGTGGCCGACATGTACACCCAGATGAACGCCGCGCGGGCCTATGTCTACGCCGTGGCGCGGGCCTGCGATGCCGGGCGGACAGCTCGCAAGGACGCGGCCGGGGCAATTTTGTTTGCCGCCGAAACCGCCACGAAGCTGGCGCTGGACGCCATCCAGATCCTGGGCGGCAATGGCTATATCAACGATTATCCGACCGGCCGGCTGCTGCGTGACGCGAAGCTCTATGAGATCGGCGCCGGCACCAGCGAAATCCGCCGCATGCTGATCGGGCGCGAGCTGTTCCGGGAATCCGCATGATCCTGCAATCGGCCATCAACATCCGCGGCGCCGAATTCCGCGAACGCGCCGCGCACAACGCGGCTCTGCTGGAAGCGCTGGCCGCCCGTGTCGCCCAGGCTGCGCTGGGCGGGAATGAACGCGCGCGGGCGCGCCACACGGCGCGCGGAAAACTGTTGCCAAGGCAACGGGTGGAGCGGTTGCTCGACCCCGGTGCGCCCTTTCTGGAACTCTCGCCGCTGGCCGCCCATGGCATGTATGGCGATGAGGTTCCCGGCGGCGGCATCATCACAGGCGTGGGTCGTGTCTCCGGCCGCGTCTGCGTCATCGTCGCCAATGACGCCACGGTGAAGGGCGGCAGCTACTACCCGATCACGGTGAAGAAACACCTCCGCGCGCAGGAGGTGGCGGCACAGAACCGCCTGCCCTGTCTCTACCTCGTCGATAGCGGCGGCGCCAACCTGCCCAATCAGGACGAGATCTTTCCCGACCGCGAGCATTTCGGCCGCATCTTCTTCAACCAGGCCAATATGTCGTCGGCGGGCATTCCGCAGCTCGCTGCCGTCATGGGCAGTTGCACCGCCGGCGGCGCCTATGTGCCGGCGATGTGCGATGAGAGCATCATGGTCCGCCATCAGGCCACCATCTTCCTCGGCGGCCCGCCGCTGGTGAAGGCGGCGACGGGTGAAATCGTCACCGCCGAGGACCTGGGCGGCGCCGATGTCCACACCCGGCTGTCAGGCGTGGCCGACCATATGGCGGTGGATGACATGCACGCGCTGGGGCTGCTGCGCGGCATTGTGCGGAACCTCAATCTGCCGGAGCCGCCCGTCAGCGCCGGCCCACCGCCGCTTTACGACCCGGCCGAACTGGCAGGCATCATCCCCACCGATGTCCGCCAGCCTTTCGAGGTGCGCGAGGTGATTGCCCGCATCGTCGACGGCTCTGAGCTGGATGAATTCAAGCCGCGCTACGGCACCACCCTGGTCACCGGCTTCGCCCGCATCCATGGCCAGATGGTCGGCATCCTGGCCAATAACGGCATCCTGTTCAGCGAGAGCGCGCAGAAGGGCGCGCATTTCATCGAGCTGTGCTGCCAGCGCAAAATCCCGCTGCTCTTCCTGCAGAATATTTCCGGATTTATGGTCGGAAGAAAGTACGAAACAGGCGGCATCGCCAAGGACGGTGCCAAGCTTGTCACCGCCGTCGCCACCGCGGCGGTGCCAAAAATCACCGTGCTGATCGGCGGCAGTTTCGGCGCCGGCAATTACGGCATGTGCGGCCGCGCCTATTCGCCCCGCTTCCTCTTCACCTGGCCGAATTCCCGCATCTCGGTGATGGGCGGCGAACAGGCGGCCAGCGTCATGGCCACCATCCAGGACCGTGATTGGGCGGAGGGCGAGGAGGAGGCGTTCAAGGCGCCGATCCGGCAAAAATACGAGACCGAGGGCGACCCCTGCTACGCCACCGCCAGGCTGTGGGATGACGGAATCATTCCCCCCGCCGCGACGCGCGACGTGCTGGGCCTGGCCCTTGCGGCGGCCACCATCGCGCCCATCCCCGAGACCCGTTTCGGACTGTTCCGGATGTAAAGGGTCACCCCATGCCCATCCCACCTCGTCCCGGCGGTGCCAATCCGTCCAGGCGGCGTCAGCCCCACTTCGCGATGCTCTGGCATCGCGCGCGCGGTGCTTCCTGGCCTGACCGAATTGTCCCTCGCCGGTCCATCGGCGGCCTGGACATGGAGCGACCCTGATGTTCAAGACCATCCTCATCGCCAATCGCGGCGAGATCGCCGTCCGCGTCATCCGCACCGCGCGAAGGCTCGGTATTCGCAGCATCGCCGTGTTTTCCGAGGCCGACGCCGTAGCGCTGCATGTGCGCGAGGCGGATGAGGCCCACCCCATCGGTCCGGCGCCGGCCGCGCAATCCTATCTGCGAGGCGATGTCATCATCGACGTGGCACGCCGTGCGGGCGCGCAGGCCATCCACCCCGGCTACGGTTTCCTCTCGGAAAACGCGGATTTCGCCGAAGCCTGCGCGGCCGCCGGCATGGTCTTCATCGGCCCCCCGCCCGCGGCCATCCGCGCCATGGGCAGCAAGGCGGAATCCAAGCGTCTCATGGTCGCCGCCGGCGTGCCCACCGTGCCCGGCTATCATGGCGAGGATCAGGGCGATGCGCTGCTGGCGGCCGAAGCCGCGCGCATCGGCTTCCCGGTGCTGATCAAGGCCAGCGCCGGCGGCGGCGGCAAGGGCATGCGGCCGGTGTTTTCGCCCGAAACCTTCGCTGCCGAACTGGCCGGCGCCCGGCGCGAGGCGCAGGCCGCCTTCGGCGACGCGCGCGTGCTGCTGGAGAAATACCTGCAACGGCCGCGCCATGTGGAGGTGCAGGTGTTTGGCGACAGCCATGGCCGCATCACCCATCTGCATACCCGCGACTGCTCGCTGCAGCGCCGCCACCAGAAGGTGATCGAGGAGGCGCCGGCGCCCGGCCTGTCCGACGCCTTGCGAGCGCAGTTGCATGAAGCGGCCGAGAACGCCGCCCGCGCCGTGGGCTACAGCAATGCCGGCACGGTGGAATTCATCGTCGAGGACGACCAGGCCTATTTCCTGGAAATGAACACCCGGCTTCAGGTGGAACATCCCGTCACCGAGATGATCACCGGGCTGGACCTGGTGGAATGGCAGTTGCGCGTGGCCGCCGGCGAGGCACTGCCCGCCGAATGGCCGCCGGCCGCCGAGGGCCACGCGGTCGAGGCGCGGCTTTATGCGGAGGATCCGTCCGAGGATTTTCGTCCCTCCATCGGCCGGCTCGGCATGCTATATCTGGCCGCACCAGTTGAGGGCCGGATTGATTACGGCGTGCAGCAGGGCGATGTGGTCAGCTCCTTCTACGACCCGATGCTGGCCAAGCTCATTGCCTGGGGCGAGAGCCGCGAGGCCGCGCTGCGCCATCTGCATTCCAGCCTGACCGAGGCGCTCATCCAGGGTGTCACCACCAACGCCACGCTGCTGCGCCGGCTGCTGCGTGACCCGGTGATGCAGGGCGGTGTGCCCGATACCGGCCACATCGCCCGCAACGCCGCCACGCTGCTGCGCAAGCCCGACCCGGCGCCGGACTGGATGGTAGCCTGCGTCATTGCCGGGCAACTGGCCGAGGCTGCTCGCCACCCCGGCCGCGATGGGGCGGGCGGGCCGGAAAACATCTGGCAACGCGGTGACGCCTGGCGCCTCTTCGGCTCCGGTGAGGTGATCTTCCTGGTCGAAGCCGGCGGCACGGCCAGGCGGGTCGTGGCCCAGCCGGTACCGGACGGCGCGCGGCTGAGCATCGATGGCGGCGGCAGCACTGAAGTGACGACGAGGCCTGGTCACGGCCATGCGCTCTTCACCATCGATGGCATCGCCCGCAGCGTGCGATTCACCTGCATGGGCGAGCAGGGCTGGCGGATCATCGAAGATGGCGAGCCGTATTGGCTCTCGCTGGGCGACCCCTACGCCCCGGCCGGCGAAGCGGCCGGCGCCGACAACCGCCTCGCCGCCCCCATCCCCGGCCGCGTCGTGCAGGTGCTGGTGGCGCCGGGCGATGCGGTGAAGCGCGGCGACATCCTCGTCATCATCGAGGCGATGAAGACCGAGCTTCGCATCATCGCGCCGCGCGACGGCGTGGTGGAGGGCTTGGGATGCGCGGTCGGCGAAAGCGTGGAAGAAGGCACCGAGCTGGTCACCCTGCTGACGTAAATGGGTTGGCCAGCATCAGCCCCAGCGCCCGCATCCCGCCGGCCAGCGTCAACAGGCTGCGGAGATTTGTCTTGAGAGCAGCAACACCACGCTGAGGGGGCGCGGCCCTACAATCAAACCAAACTCATCCCCAGCGCCGGCTTAGCCCCCTCCGGCAACGGACACACATAAGGCGTCCTGTTCATCTTCTCCGCATGCTCCGCCTTAGCCGCCGCAATCACCTCCGGCTTCAACAGCGCATCCACCGCCGTCCCCGCCATCACCTTCGCCACATGCACCAGCCCCTTATGGCTGGCCGCATTCTTCCCCTGCGCCGTCAGCTGCCAGGAATGCCCGGGCGTCCCGATCGCATAGGTCGCCCCCCGGGCCTGCACCGTAGGCACTTTCCACGACACATCGCCCACATCGGTGCTGCCGATCATCTTCTCCGGCTTCGCATCCACCGGGATCACGGCGTCGCACAGCGGCACATCGCGCTCCGGCACCCCCGCCCGCCGCCAACTGGCAGAGATATCCTCCGCGCTCAGCGTTGCCTGGAATTTCCGGGCGATCTCCCGGTCCGTGTCATCAAAGGGCGGGGGGCCGAGACGATCCAAATTCGCCTGCATCGCCGCCTCCAGCGGCTTGTTCCCCATCAAATTCGACACGGCCGAGATCACCTGCGTCGAAACGGTGGTCTCCGTCATCAACGCCGCCCCATCGGCGATCTTGCGCACCCTGATCACCAGCCGGTTCAGCTCCGTCACGTCACGCGCGCGGATCAGGTACCGAATCTTCGCCGTCCCCTGCACCACATTCGGCGCCACCCCACCGGCATCGAGATACGCGTAATGCACCCGCGCATCCGAGGGCATGTGCTCCCGCATGTAGTTCACGCCCACATTCATCAACTCCACCGCATCCAGCGCCGAGCGCCCGAGATGCGGTGCCGCCGCGGCATGCGACGACCGCCCGACAAACGAAAAATCGATCCGCGTATTGGCCAGCGACACCGGCTCCATCACCCCCGAAAACGCGCTGGGGTGCCAGGAAATGGCGATGTCCACGTCATCGAACGCGCCCTCGCGAACCATGAACCCCTTGGCGGCGCCGCCTTCCTCCGCCGGGCAGCCATAATACCGCACGCGGCCGGGCAGATTGTTCGCGGCCAGGTAATCCTTCACCGCGATGGCGGCGAGCATCGAGGCGGTGCCGAGCAGATTGTGCCCGCAGCCATGCCCCGTGCCATCGCCGGGCAGTGGCCGCGGCTCGGCCACATCCGCTTCCTGGCTCAGCCCCGGCAGCGCGTCATACTCGCCCAGGATGGCGATCACCGGCCCGCCCTCGCCGGCCTCGCCCATCACCGCGGTCGGAATCTCCGCCACATTCCCCGTCACCCGGAAGCCCGCCGCATGCAGCGCCGCGGTATGCTCCGCGCAGCTGCGATGCTCATTGTAGCAAAGCTCCGGCATCCCCCAGATGCGGTCGCTCAGCTCGATCATCGGCTGCTGGTTCGCTTCAACCAGGCGCCAGATCTCGTCGGTGTTCTGGGTCATGGGCTTCTCCAATGGCATGTGCTGCCCGATGGTGTGGCCATGAACCCCTCCCGCGCAAGCCAGCCCGCCACGCGATGGGGCGCATTGCTCTCGGTGGTGGGGCTGGGCGTGGCGGTGGCCATCCAGCTTGGAAAGGTGCCGGCCGCGCTCACCACCCTGGCCGAGGAATTCGGCCAGCCCCTGGCCGGCGCCGCCCTGCTGGTTTCGGTCTTCGCGCTGATGTCCGGCTGCGTGGGCCTCCCGCTCGGCCTGCTGTCCGGCCGCCTGGGCGCCCGCCGGGCGCTGCTGACGGGCGGCGCCATCGCCACCCTCGCTGCCATGGCCGCCGCTGCCGCGCCTGGCTTCGGCACCATGCTGGCGGCACGGGTCTTCGAGGGCCTGGGCTTCCTCCTCATCGTCTCCTCCGGCCCCGGCATCATCGCGACGGTGGTGGAGCCGCGCCACCGCAACGCCGCCATGGCGTTGTGGGGCGCCTATATGCCGCTGGGGGCGGCCCTGGGCCTCGCCTCAGCCCTGGTGGTGGAAGCCGGCGGCTGGCGCCTGGCCTGGTCGCTTTGCGCCGGGGCCCTGGCCCTCGCCGTGGCGCTCGCCGCCTGGAACCTGCGCGCCGTCGAGGGCCTGCCGATGCGCGGCCTGCCCATCCTCAAGGCCCTGCAAGGCGTCGCCGCCAACCGCGCCGCCCAGGCCATCGCCTTCTGCTTCGCCAGCTACAACGGGGTGTATTTCGTCATCTCCGTGCTGCTGCCGGCGGCGCTTTCGGAGAAATTCGGCTGGGGCGTGGCGGCGGGCGGCTATGCCGGGGCGGCGGCGGTGCTGGCCAATGGGTTGGGCAATCTGCTGGCCGGCTGGCTGTTTCATCGCGGCGTCGCGCCCGCGCGGCTGCTGCTGCCGGCACTCGGCGGCATGGCGGCGATGGCGGTGCTGGTCTTCCTCGCGCCATGGGCCTGGGCGATGGTCGCCACCGCCTGCCTGGCCGCCCTGCTGGGCGGCATGGTGCCGGCCGCGCTCTTCGCCCTGCTGCCCGCCCGCGTCACCCCCAGCCTGACGCCGGCCGCCATGGGCCTGCTGATCCAGAGCAACAACATCGTCCAGCTCACCGTGCCGCTGGCCATGGCGGCGCTGGCCGGGTTCGGCTGGTTCTGGCTCTCGCCCTTCATGCTGGGCTTCGCCGTGGTGGCAGCCCTCTTCGCCCGCCCGCTCTACCGCGGATAGAGGCGCATCGGCAGCGTCTCGCCCGGCCGCAGGGTCAGGCGGCTGACGGGCATCACCGCATGCCCCGGCCGCAGCTCCAGCCGAAAACGCTGCGCCAGCGTGGCCAGACATATCACCGCCTCGCTCAGCCCAAATTGCTGGCCGGTGCAGACCCGCGCCCCCAGGCTGAACGGCACATAGGAGTAGCGCGGCGGCGGCGGCCCCAGGAAACGCTCGGGCCGAAAGGCATCCGGCGCGTCCCATAAATTGGGGTTGCGGTGCAGCAGCCACGGAATGACCAGCACCAGCGAGCCCACCGGCACCTCCCGCCCCGCGATCACCGCCGGCGCCACCGCCTCGCGCGCCAGCACCGGCACGGGGGGGTAGAGGCGCAGCGCCTCCTCGATCACCGCGCGGGTATAGGGCAGGTGCTCGACATCGGCGTGTTCGGCCACCCGCCCGCCCAGCACGGCGCGCGCCTCCTCGGCCAGCCGCGCCTCGGCCCATGGCGCCTGGCTGAGCAGGTACCAGCACCAGGACAGCGTATTGGCCGTGGTTTCGTGGCCCGCCATGAACAGCGTCGCCGCCTCATTGCGCAGCGCCGTCGCGTCCATGGCGCCACGCTCGGCCATTGCCCGCACCAGGGAAGGCTCATGTTCCTCCGCCAGGACATTGGCGATCAGCCGGTCCAGCACGGCGTGGATGCGCCGCACCTCGGCCTTGATCCCCATGCCCTGAAAGCGCGGCACCCATTCCGGCAGCCGCAGCATCGCCCCCAGCGCCGTCTGGCCGATGCGCGACTGGTAGCCGGTGAAGGCGCGCACCACGGTCTGCGCGGCATCGCTGCCCAGCCTGTGGCCGAAGAGGGTGCGGCAGATGATCTCGGCGGTCATCTCCGCCATCTCCTCCAGCGCGTCGATGTCCTCACCCGGCGCCAGCGTCGCCCAGCGCGCCGACCATTCGCCGGCCACCTCGCTCATGGTCGGCGTCAACTCGGCCATGCGCGAGACATGGGTGACCGGCGCCACGGCCCGCCGGCGCTCCTTCCACACCAACCCATCGGACACGAAAAGCCCGTCGCCCAGCAGCGGCTCCAGCGCATGGCGCATCTGTGGGCTCTTGCGCTCGAAGGCCTGGCCGTTCTCGACGAAGGCCTCGCGCACCGTCTCGGGGCTGTTGCAGACGAAAATCGATCGGCGCAGCACCCTTGTCGCGAAGAAATCGGCCGAATAATGCCCCGCCAGCCAGACGCTGAGCATATTGCCGCGGAATTTGCGGATATTGGCCAGCAGCGGCTGCCTGGTGGTCGCACGCTCAGGGAAGGGCGGCACGAAATCAGCCGTCATCGACAAAGGGCTCCGAACACCGCCCTGCTTGCCACCAACCCCGTCCCGACGGAAGAGCGGCGGCATCCGGCCGGACGGGCCAGCTTCAGCAGCGGGCTCCGCGGCTTCGTCGGTGACATTCCCGCCCGCTTCCCGAGACTGCCAGCCGGTAAGCGCATGGGAGGCATCGCGAATTCGCGCGACGCAGGCGAGGCGGGCTTGCGTGCCGCCGCTCGACGCGCAACACCCCGCGCATGAGTGACAACCTCTCCCTGTCCAAGGACCGCATCAAGATCCTTTTGCTGGAGGGGATCAGCGACACCGCGGTCAATCTTTTCCAGGAGCACGGCTATGCCTCCATCACGCGCCTGCCCAAGGCGCTGGATGGCGAGGCGCTGATCGAGGCGCTGAAAGGTGTCCATATCCTGGGCATTCGCAGCCGCACCCAGCTGACGCGCGAGGTGCTGGAGGCCGCGGACCGCCTGGTGGCGGTGGGTTGCTTTTGCATCGGCACCAATCAGGTCGATCTCGCGGCAGCGCGCGAGCGCGGCATCGCCGTCTTCAACGCCCCCTTCTCCAACACCCGCTCGGTGGCCGAGCTGGTGATGGGCGAGATCATCATGCTGCTGCGGGGCGTCTTCCCGAAAAGCGTGGCCGCCCACCAGGGCGAATGGTCGAAGAGCGCCGCGGGATACCGCGAGGTGCGGGGACGCACCCTGGGCATCGTGGGCTACGGCAATATCGGCAGCCAGCTCTCGGTGCTGGCCGAGAATTTCGGCATGCGGGTGATCTACTGGGACATCGTCTCCAAGCTGCCGCATGGCAATGCCAGCCGCTGCGCCAGCTTCGACGAATTGCTGCACTGGTCGGACATCGTCACCGTGCACGTGCCCGAGACGCCGGCGACCGAGGGCATGATCGGCGCCGCCGAGATCGCCAAGATGAAACCCGGCGCCATTCTTATCAACAACGCCCGCGGCACCGTGGTCGATCTAGACGCGCTGGCGGCCGCGCTCCGCTCCGGCCACATCGCGGGTGCCGCCATCGACGTATTCCCGGAAGAACCGTCGAAGAATGGCGAGGCCTTCATCACGCCCCTTCAGGGCATCGAGAACGTCATCCTGACGCCGCATATCGGCGGCAGCACCGAGGAGGCGCAGGCCCGCATCGGCCAGGAGGTCAGCGCCAAGCTGGCCGATTATTCCGACACCGGCAGCACGCTGGGTGCCGTGAACTTCCCGCAGGTGACGCTGCCCATCCAGGCCACCGGCGTGCGCTTCATCCATTCGCACCGCAACGTCCCGGGAATTCTGACCGGCATCAACCGCATCTTCGCCTCGCGCGGGATCAACATCGCCGGCCAGCATCTGCAGACCGATGGCGAGGTCGGCTATGTGGTGGTGGACGCCGCCGCCACGCATGACAGCAAGTCGATCCTGGAAGAGCTGCGCGAGCTGCCCGGGACCATCCGCGCCCGGATCCTGTACGAGCGCTGACTCAGGCCGGCTCCAGCCGCAGGATGCCGCCGACGCGGTCATCCACCAGCAAATAGGCCAGGCCCGCCGCATCGAACAGCATATGGCGGATGCGCGACTTGCCCTCCAGCATGCGTTCCTCCCGCCCTGGCATGTCGCCGGCCATGGGCAGGCGCAGCAGGCCGGGCGGGTTGAGGCAGCCGAGGAAGGCGCTGCCGCGCCAGCCCGGGAAGGCCCCGCCCGCGCCGAAGGTCAGGCCCGAGGGGCTGATCGCCGGCACCCAGGCGCGCAGCGGGTCCTCGAAGCCCGGCGCGCTGGTCGCCTCGCTGATGCGCGTGCCGATATAGTTCCGGCCATGGGTGATAAGCGGCCAGCCGTAATTGCGCCCCGGCCTGATGATGTTCAGCTCATCGCCGCCGAGCGGTCCGAACTCAGCGGCGAACAAGGTGCCGGTGGCCGGGTTGAAGGCAATGCCCTGCGGGTTGCGATGGCCCAGGCTCCAGATTTCCGGCCTGGCACCCTCCCGCCCCACGAAGGGGTTGTCGCGCGGCACCTCGCCCCGCGCGGTCAGCCGCAGCACCTTGCCCGCCAGGTCGCCGAGGGATTGCGCCCGCTCCCGCACCTCGTTGCGTTCGCCGGTGGTGAGGAAGAGGTATTGCCCATCCGGGCTGAAGGCGATGCGGCCGCCATAATGCAACCGCCCGCGCGCCTGGGCCGGGGTGGCATCCAGCACGGCGGTGAGGTTGGCCAGGCCGCCGGGGGTGAATTCCGCCCGCCAAAGCCGCGTGACCACGCCGCCGGGGATGGCGGTGGCGGTGCTGAGCCAGATGTGGCGCGACGAGGAAAAATCCGGCGCCAGCGCCACATCGAGCAGCCCGCCCTGGCCTTGCGCCTCGACAACAGGCCCGCCGGCCAGCGGGGCCGAGGCCGCGCCATCGGGGGAGACCAGCCGCAGCCGTCCGGGCCTCTCGCTGACCAGCAGCCGGCCATCGGGCAGGAAGGCGCCGCCCCAGGGGTGCTGCAGACCCGTAGCCCAGTTCACCACCCGGAAGCGGGCGGCGGCCGTGGCGATGGCGGTGCTGCTCTCCTGCGCCCGGGCCAGGGCGGGGGCGGCGAGGCTGGCGAGGAGGGTGCGGCGTGGGGTCATGCTGGCGCAGATGGTACGCCGCGCCGCGACCGTCAGAGGCGCATCCGCAATTTTCCCGGCCGCCGGAGCAACCGATCCATCTGCACGCCGGCGGCAGCCGCGCCTAATCGCCGATCGCGCCCGCGATCCAGCTCTTCATCTGGCCCTTGGGCATGGCGCCCACCTTGGTGTCCACCGGCTTGCCATCCTTGAACAGGATCATGGTGGGGATGCCGCGCACCGCATATTCATTCGGCGTCATCGGATTTTCGTCGATATCGACCTTCGCGATGGTCAGCTTGCCGGCATATTCCTTCGCAAGCTCGTCGAGCACGGGCGCCACCATGCGGCAGGGGCCGCACCATTCCGCCCAGAAATCCACAAGCACGGGGCCAGAGGCCTCCAGGACATCGGCGCGGAAGCTGTCATCGGTCACGGCCTTGGTCAGTTCGGACATGGGGGTCATCCTTCAAGAGTTGAGGCCAAAGGTCGTGTGCCGGGGGGCCAGGGTCAAGATGCCGCCGGGGCGTGGGCATCCAGCAGGCCATCCGGCAGCGGCATCATTCGCCCGGCATAGGTCCACAACAGCGCGCATTCCACCGCCCGGTCCGGAAAGGCCAGGCGCAGCAGCGCGCGATAGGCCGCCATTTGCCGGAGATAGGCGGGCGAGACCTCGTCCACCGCGGCCGGTGGCGGGCGGTTGGTCTTGAAATCGATGAGCAGGATCCGGGCCGGTTCCACCAGCAGCCGGTCGACCTGGCCGGTGAAGAGCTGGCCGCCCAGGCGCCCGGCAATGGGCACTTCGGCCAGGCTTTCCGGCCCGAAGGCGGGGCCGAAGCCTGGGTCCTCCAGCAGCGCCATCACCTCGGCGATCAATTCACCGCGGGTCTCGGGCGCCAGGCCGAAGCCGGGCCGGCCGAGGAAGCGGGCGGCGGCCGAGGCCCGCGCCGGGCCGGGCAGCGCCGGCAAATGCTGCAACAGGGCATGGATCAGCCGGCCGCGCCGAAAGCGCAGCCCGCGCGGGTCGGCCGGCGCATGCGGGGCGGCGGCGGGCGGGCCGGTTTCCTCATCGAGCAGCGAGGAGGGGGCAAGGCTGTCCTGCCCCTGTTCGGTGGGCGCCGGCCGGGCGACCCATTCGGGCAGGCCGGCCTCGCGCGCCTCGGCGCGCGGCTTGTCGGATTTCGGCGCCTCGCTCTGCGGCGTTTCCAGCCAGAGAAGCTCGCCATCGAACCCATCCGGCGCGGCGCCGAACCCTGCCGGGTCGAAGGGGCGGCCGCGGGCGGCCAGCGCCGAAAAGCCCTCGGCGATCTGGCTGTACCAGTCGGTGGCGGCGGGCTTGTCGCGCACCCAGCCGCAGACCAGCAGCCGGTCTTCGGCCCGGGTCAGCGCCACATAGAGCAGGCGGTTCTCCTCCTCCTGCGCCCGCTCGCGCTCGGCCAGGGCGAGGGCCGCGGCGGCGGCGGGCACCGGCTTCTCGGCCCGCGGCGCCCAGAGCGGCAGGGGCGGCCCGCCGGCCGGGTCCTCCAGCCAGCGCAGCCCGGAATCGGCCCGCCTGCGCCCCGTGGTGTCGGGCAGGATGACGATAGGGGCCTGCAAGCCCTTGGCGCCGTGCACGGTCATGATCCGCACCAGGCCGCCGCTGGCCTCGGCATCGCGCTTGATCTCGGCGCCGCCGGCGCGCAGCCAGTGGAGAAATCCTTGCAGCCCGGGCGGGTGGCGTGCCTCGAAGGCCAAAGCGGCGTTGAGCAGCTCGTCCAGCCCATCCGCCGCATCCGGCCCCAGCCTGGCAAGCAGCCGGGCGCGGGCGCCGTCCTCGCCATAGAGCCGCGCGAGCAGCGCATGCGGCGTGCCGCGATCGGCGCGCGTGGCCCAGAGCGCCAGCCACTCCGCGGCATGGGCGAATTCCCCCGCACCGCCGCGATGCGCCATCAGCGCCGCATGCAGCGAGCCCGCGCGGCCATGGGCGAGCTGGAACAGCGCCTCCTCCGACAATCCCACCAGCGGCGATTTCAGCAGCGCGGCCAGTTGCAGGTCATCGCCGGGCAGCAGCAGCACATCCAGCAGGGCCAGCATGTCCTGCACGCCCAGCTGCGCGGTCAGGGCGATGCGGTCCAGGCCCCCCACCGGCACCTCCGCCTGTTTCAGCTCGCGGATGATCAGCCGGGTAAGCGCATTGCGCTTGCGCACCAGGATGAGGATGTCGTCGGGCCGTATCCTGCGCCCGGAAGGCTGGTCCGGCCCGTCGGCCCGTGCCGGCAGGGTTTCGTGATCCAGCATGTGGCGGATGCGCCGGGCCAGGGCGCGGGCCAGGCGGGCCTGCGGGTTGCCCTCGGCCTCGCCCTCGTCGTCGTTCAGCACCCAGGGATCGGGTGCTGCGGCGGTGCCGGCGCGTTGCAGCGGCCAAAGCTCGACCAGCCCCGCGGCACCGGCGCGATGCGGCAGGTGGCGCAGGGCGGCGTCGTCCGCCACGCCGGGGCGGGCGGAGCCGGCGAAGACCGCATCCACCAGCCCCAGCACCGCCGGCGTCGAGCGGAAGGAAACCTCCAGCGAGACATCCTCGAAGCGCTTTTCCGCCAGGGCGACGGCGTTTCCGAAATGTGCCCGGCCTTCAGAAAAACCGCGCGGGTCGGCGCCCTGGAACGCGTAGATCGACTGCTTCTGGTCACCCACCGCGAAGATCGACCGGGCCGCCTCCCGCGCGCCTTCGCCGGCGAAGAATTCGCCGGTCAGCGCGCGCACGATGCCCCATTGCTCGGGATTGCTGTCCTGCGCCTCGTCCAGCAGGACGTGATCCAGCCCGCTGTCCAACTTGAACAACACCCAGGCGCTGCCGGGGTCGCGCAGCAGATTCTGGGTGGCGGCGATCAGGTCGTCGAAATCCAGCGCGCCGCTGCGGGCCTTGCCCTCCGCATAGGCATCCAGCACCGGGGCGGCCAGCAGCAGCAGGGCGCGGGTGGCCGAGACCATGTTGGCGGCACAGATGCGCCTGGCGTGTTCCTGCACGCGCAGGGCCTCGCGCAGCAGCGTGTCCTGCGCGAAACCCTGGCCGGCGCCGCATTTCTGGGTGGCGTAGGATTTGCGCGGTTCGCCATCCTTGGTCAGCAGCAGCGCCTTCCAATCCTCGTAGCCGGTGTGGCGAAGCGAGCCTGGCAGCGTCAGGAATTTGCGCAGGGCGGCGCCGCAGGGCTGGTCGGTCTTCTCGCTGCCCAGGGCGAGGATGCCCGCGGCCCGCGCCAGCAGGCCCTCGTCCAGCGGCGTGCAGGCCAGCGCGATCTCCGCCGCCGCATCCTCCGCCGCACCCAGCGCGCGGGCCAGCCGGGCCAGCAGCCCCTCCACCCCGGCATGGTCGATCGCCCGGCGCAGCGCCTGCGCCTCGCCCGCCAGCTCCTCGCTCAGGCCGGAAAACCGGTCGGCCGAAATCAGCCCGGCCAGCGCCGCCAGGGCCGTGCCGCCCACCGCCTCGCCCAGCACCTCCTCACGCGCCTCGCCCAGCGCCGCCGCGCCGTCGCGCTGCTCCAGCACGGCGAATTGCGGCGGCAGCGCCGCCTCGAGCGGGAAGGCGCGCAGCAGCGTCTGGCAAAAGGCGTGAATGGTGGAAATCCGCATGCCGCCGGGCAGTTCCAGCACCGTGGCGAAGAGCGAACGCGCCAGCTGCGCCTCGGCCGGGCTGGGCGGATGGCCCAGCAGCCGGGTCAGCGCCCCCGCCAAAGCCGCATCGTCGAACACCGCCCAATCGCCCAGTGCCGCGTTCAGCCGCACCACCATCTCCGCCGCCGCCGCCTTGGTGAAGGTCAGGCACAGGATGCGATTCGGGCGGGTGCCGGCCAGCAGCAGCCGCAGCACCCGGTCCGTCAGCAGCTTGGTCTTGCCCGAGCCCGCGGAGGCCGAAACCCAGGCCGAGGCCGTGGGGTCGGAGGCGCGGGCCTGCTGCGCTTCGGCGCGCTGCGCGGGGGTCAAGTCTCCACCTCCCATTCGGCGCGGCGGGCGAGGTGGTCGTAATCGGTGTTGAGCGAAACCCGCCCCGGATCCGGCCGGGCGGCAAAGGCCCGGCTGCCGCGCAGGAATTCCTTGGCGAGCCGGTCGAAACCCTCCTCGGCCAGGGCGAGCAATTCTGTCACGCCCTCCAGCGCCATCACCTGGCCGGCCGGCTCGCCACCGGCAAGCCGCCAGTATTCCAGGGCCGAGGGCACGCCAGTCACCCCCCTGAAGCCGGATTGGTCGGCCAGCAGCGCTTCCAGCGGCAGTTGCGGCGCGGTGCCGTTCAGCACGTTTTTCGCCGAGGGCAGCGCGCCGGTCTTGTAGTCCAGGATCAGCAGCCCGCCGCGCGGCAGCTCATCCAGCCGGTCGGCGCGGCCATGCAGGGTGACGCCGGAGATCACCGCCCTGGCCTCGCGCTCGACATGGCTGCGCAGCACAGGGTTGATGGCGCGCCGGGCGGCCTCGGTCTGCAGCACGAATTCGCCGATGCGCTCCAGCCGCGGGCGCCAGAAGGCGGTGAGCGCGGGGCGCAGCGCCGCCTCCTCCAGCGCCGCCGCCATCGCCTTTTGCCACAGCATGGGCGCGTCGGTCGGCAGGCCTGCGCCGGGCGGCAGGGTCGCGACAAAGCCGCGCATGGCGGCATGCACCATGTCGCCATATTCGCGGGCGCCGAGATCGACCTCCAGCGGCTCCAGCAGCCGCAGCTTCAGGATCCGACGGGCGTAATAGGCGTAGGGATCGGCAATCAGCAGCGCCACGTCGGTGACGGAGATTTCCCGCGGCCGGGCGGCCAGCGGCGGGCGCGGCCGGGGGCGCGCGGCGGGCGGCAGGGCCTCGGCCGGCTGGTCCAGCGCCGCCACCCAATTCAACGCGGCGTTGCGCGGCAGGGCCAGGCCATCGGGGAAGGCCAGGCTGGTCTGGCCGCGCAGCAGCGTGGAGAGCCGGGTCAGCCAGCGCGCCGGCACGGTGGGCGAGCCGCCGCGGCGATTGGCGCGGGAGAGGATCACCTCGCGCCCGCTCACCGCCGTCAGCAGGAAATCCGCCGCCACGCTGCCGATGCGGATTTCGGGCAGCGGCAGGCCGAAGCGCTGGCGCATGGGCCGGCCCATCCAGGGGCCGGAATCGGTGGCCAGCGGCCAGACGGCTTCGTCCAATCCGCCCAGGATCACCCGGTCGAAATGCAAAAGCCGCGCTTCCAGCAGGCCGAGTATGGCCACGCGCGGATGGGCCGAGCGGCTGCGCGGCCGGCGCGCCACGCCCTGCGCCAGGGCGCCCTCGAACAGCGCCAGGAAGGCGCGCGGCGCGATCGGCGGCAATTCGCCGAAGGCGCCATCCATGTCGGCGAGGTGGTTGGCCAGCGCCTCGCCCTCCTCGCCGGCATAGAGCGCGAGGCCGCCGGGCAGTTCGGCGGTGGCCGCAAGATTCTCCGCCGCCTCCAGCATGGCAGCGAGCAGCGCTGCCGGCGGCTGGGCCGCGGCCTCGAACAGCGCGGTGAAAGGGGCGGTCGCGGCCTCCAGCCTGTCGAGCAATGCGGTATCGGCCTTTCGCGCGGCGGCGCGCAGCCCGGCCAGCCCATGCTCCGGGCGCGGGCCACGCCAGTCCAGCTCCAGCCGCCGCGTCGCCTCCAGCCAGGCGCCACGCTCCCACCCGCCGGCGCAGGTCGGGTGTTTCAGGACGGACAGCGTCGCCACCGGCCCGAACCGCGCCGCCGGCATCGCCGCCACCAGCCGGAGGAAGATTCCGGCCCCGCTCAGGCCCAGCTGTTGGCCGGCGCTGTCCTCGGCCTCGATGCCATGCCGGCTCAAGGCGGCGGCGGTGCGCCGGGCCAGGTCGCGGTCGGGCGTGACCAGCGCGGCGGTGCCGGCGCTCTCCAAAGCCTCGCGCAGCAGCAGGGCGATGGCGCGCGCCTCAGCCTCGGCATCGGCGGCGGTCTGGGCGGAGAGGTTTTCCAGCGCCGGCAGCATCGCGTCGGGGCGGCGCGAATGCCAGGCGCTGAGCGCGCTGGCCGGGCGCATGGCCTGGCCCAGCAGGGCGGCGCGTGGCGGCGGCGCGGGGGTTTCCGCCCAGGCCGGGAAGGGGCCGGGCGGTGCGCCCATCAGCCGCAGCAGCCGGCGCTGGCCATGAAAGGGGTGGCTCGGCGCCTCGTCCAGCGCCTCGGGGGGCAGGGTCGCGGTGGCGGGGTCCTCGGCATGCAGCACCACGAAACCCTGTGGCAGGCGGCTGGCCACCACGCGCAGCAGCAGGGCGGCCGCGGGGATGGTGCCGCCGGTGCCGATGCCGGCCGCCACCACCATCTCGGCCGGCGGGTTGTTCGCCCAGGCATCGGCCTGGGTGGTCAGGGCGAGGACGCGGCGCAGGCCGATATCCAGCAGCTCCTGCGCCTCCAGCCAGCCCTGCCATTCCCGCACCACGCCGCGCAGGAACAGGGTGGTGATCTGCCAATGCTGGGCCAGTTCGCCCTCCACCAGCGCCTCAAGCCGGGCCATCCAGGCCTCGGCCAGATCGCCGGGCCGGCGCAGCAGCGCCATGTCCGGCTCCTCCAGCGCGATTTCGTCGAGCAGCGCGGCCAGGTCGCCGGCCAGGGACCAGGCATGCTCGGGTGAGCGCGGGCCGCCGCCGCGGGGCGGGAAGCGCAGCACGAGGTCGGCCAGCACGCCCTGGCGGCGCAGGGGTTCCACCGCCGGCGGCAGTTCCAGCAGCGCGGGCAGGCTCAGCTCATCGGCATCCTCGGTGGAAAGGCCGGCGAGCGCGCGCATGCGGGGCAGCAGCCCGGCACCCTCGCCCGCCGGGAGGAACTCCGCCCGCAGCGCGCGGGCGCTGCGCCTTGTCGGCAGCAGTAGGGTGGCGCGGGCCAGCGCCTCGGGCGAAGGAAGCCGGGCGCGAATGCCCGCCGCCAGGGCCGGCAGGAAGGGGATGCCCGGCGGAATGCTGTGGATGCGCACGAATTGATCCTACCGCAAGCCGCGGCGCGCGGAAATGCGCCGGGGCGCGAATCGGGTCGAAACCCCTGCGCGAAAGGGATAGGCTGCGGCATGCGCCTCACCGCCCCGCTGCTGCTGCTGCTTGCCCTGGCCGCCTGCGGCACCGATTCCAGCCTGGACCCCGCCCGCTGGTTCGCCGGCGGCCCCTTGGCCGAGGAGGATGAGGGCGAGCCCGATGGCCCCGTCCTGCGCCTGGCCCAGGGCCGCCGCGGCGCCGATGCCCGGCTGATCTCGCAGCAGGGCGAACGCCGCATGTGGCGCACCCGCGCGGGGGTGGTGGTGGCGACGGACGGGGTGCGCGTGGTCGCGACCTCCGGCCTGCCGATGATGCTCACCGCCACGCGCTTCGACGGCCCCGACCCGCTGGCCGAGCCCGCTTCCCTGCTTGCCCGCGGCGCCGATGCGCGGCGAGTGGTGGATTTGATGACCGCCAGCCGCGACCCCGCCGGCATGCGCTTCGGCGTGACCCTGCAATGCCGCCTGGTCTCCCGCCCCGGCGAGAACGAGTTGGTCGTCATCACCGAGACCTGCCGGGGCGAGGGGCTGGGCCGGATCCGCAACCGCTTCTGGCTGGACCGCGAGAGCATGGGCGTTCAGGCCAGCGAGCAATGGGTGGGCCCGGGGGTGGCGCCGCTGGCCATCGAGCATAATCCTGCCGCCGTGGCCGAGGAGCCGCCGCCGAACTAGCTGTTCGCCAACTCCGCCAGCACCTGCGCCAGCACCCTTGTGCCCGCGGCCAGCTGGTCCGGCGCCGAATACTCCGCCGGGTTGTGCGAGATGCCGTCGCGACACGGCACGAAGATCATGCCGGTCGGGCAAAGCGGCACCATGAACTGCGCGTCGTGAAACGCGCCGGAGGGCATGCGCAGCGAGGCCAGCCCCTGGGCGCGGGCCGCGCGTTCCACCGCATCGGGCACCAGCGGCTGGAACTGCGTGGGCATGGCGGTGAAACGCTCATGCACCACCGCCGTGCAATGCAGCAGGGCGGACTGGATCACGCCCTCGATCGCATTGCCGCGGGCCAGCACCACAGCCCGGTCGGGGTGACGGAAATCGATCGAGAACCGCACCAGATCGGCCACGGAATTGGAGCTGTTGGGGAAGACCTCCATCCGCGCGACGGTGAAGCGCAGCACATCCGAGGGGTCGCGCATCAGGGCATTCAGCGCGGTGATGGCGCGGATCGCGTCCTGCATCGCATCCTGGCGCATCGAGACCGGCGTGGTGCCGGCATGGTCTGAACGGCCATGGATCTCCACGCTGAACCAGCGGCTGCCCTGGATGCCCGTGACCACGCCGATATCGAGGTCGCGGCCCTCCAGGATCGGCCCCTGCTCGATATGCGCCTCGACATAGGCATGCGGCGCTGGCCCCTCCACCACGCCCAAGGGGCGGCGGGCGATGTCGGCCTCCTCGGCCAGATGCTCGGCCAGGGCATCGCCGAAACGCACGGCCTGGGTGTCCTCGATGGCATCCCAGGTCCCGGGCGGGGCAAAGCCGGCATAGGCCATGGAACCCATGCAGCCCGGGGCGAAACGGCCGCCTTCCTCATTCGTCCAGGCCACGACCTCGATCGGGCGCCGCGTGGCCACCCCGGCCTCGCGCAGCGCCTGCACCGCCTCCAGCCCGGCGATCACGCCGTAAATGCCGTCGAAACGGCCACCCTTGGGCTGGCTGTCCATGTGGCTGCCGGTCAGGACAGGCGCCAGACCAGCCTCACTGCCCTCATGTCGCAGAAACAGATTGCCCAGGCGGTCCACGCTGGCAGTCAGCCCCAGCGCCTCGCCCCAGGCAATGAACATGCGGCGCGCCTGGCGGTCCAACGGCGTCAGGCAGGCGCGGTTCACGCCGTCGCCCGGAATGGCACCCAGCTTGGCCATCTCCATCAGACGCTCCCACTGCCGGAGCTCACTCACCGCCGCCACCAGGTTGGGCGCCACCACGTCAGCCATCTCAGTCCTTGCTCCTGCCAGTGCGACGGCCTTGCGGGCCGGTGGAGGGGTGGTGCGCGCTGCCCGTCAGGGGGCTTTGCCCCCCGACACCCCCCAGCAAAGGCCGAAAGGCCCTTGCAACCCAGTAGATCGGGGGGTGAGGAGGGGGCCTCGCGCGAGGGCCTGCGTTACGGGTGCGACCGGCCCCCTCCTCACCCCCCGATAAACTCCCGGGATCAAAGGGCCTTTCGGCCCTTTGCGGGGGTGCCGGGGGCAGAGCCCCTGGCGGGCAGCTTGCGCCACCGCTCCCACCAGCCTGTAAGCCCCCGCACTTGCCGGATCAAGGCTTGCGATGGCATGGCGATTGCTGGGATTGTGCGGTGCGAGATGGGGGCGGGGCTGATGGGTTTGTCGATGCATATTCTGGACACGGCGCAGGGGCGGCCCGGGCAGGGTATCGCTTTTGCGTTGTTCCGGCTGCATGCGGATGGTCGGCGGGAGGAATTGCGCCGGGGTGTGACCAATGCGGATGGCCGCACCGAGGATTGGTTGTTGGCGCAGGATGAATTGCGTGTCGGGCGTTACGAAATGCTCTACGGCATCGGCGATTACTTTCGTGCCGCCGGTTTCAAGCTGGCCGACCCGGCCTTCATCGACGAAGTCTGCCTGCGTTTCAGTATTTCGGATGTGACGGCGCATTACCACGTGCCGCTGCTGGTTTCGCCCTATGGCTATACCACCTACAGGGGCAGTTGATGGACACGACTTATCTGGCCGAATGGGCCAATCTGCTGCTGCGCTGGCTGCATTTGATTTCCGGCATGGCGTGGATTGGCGCCAGTTTCTACTTCATGGGCCTCGATCAGTCGCTCAAGCCGGCCAAGGATGGCAACCCGCTGATCCGTGGCGAGCAATGGGCCGTGCATGGCGGCGGCTTCTACCACAAGCAGAAATTCATCGCCGGCCCGGAGAAGCTGCCCGAAAAGCTGCACTGGTCGAAATGGGAGGCATATTGGACCTGGATGAGCGGCTTCGCGCTCTTCGTCCTGATGTATTGGTTCCAGGCCAGCACCTATCTGATCGACCCGGAGGTCGCCGACCTCACGCCCTGGGAGGCGATCGGCATTTCCACCGCCATGCTGGTCGCGGCCTGGGTGATGTATGATCTGCTCTGCCGGAGCCGGATCGGCGATGACGGCCAGGCCATGGCGATCATCGGAATCATCTTTCTGGCGGTGTCGTCCTACATCGCCACCTCGGTGTTTTCCGGCCGCGGCGCCTATCTTCAGGTCGGCGCCATGATCGGCACCATCATGGCCGCCAATGTGCTGATGGTGATCATCCCCGGCCAGAAGAAGATGGTGGCCGCCGTGGCCGCCGGCACGCCCATCGACCCGAAATGGGGCGGCTGGGGCAAGCAGCGCAGCGTGCACAACAACTACGTCACCCTGCCCATCATCTTCCTGATGATCAGCCCGCACTACCCGATGTTCTGGCAGCACCCGAAGGCCTGGCTGCTGCTGGTGGCCATGGCGCTGGCCGGGGCGCTGGTGCGGCAATTCTTCAATCTGCGGCACCAGGGCATCACGTTGTGGGACATGTGGCTGGCCGGTGCCGTGGTGGTGGCGGTGGTGGCGGTGGGCATCGCGCCGCCCAAGCCGCCGGCCGTGCATGGCGAGGCGCCGCGTTTCGCTGCGGTGGACGCCATCATGCAGGCGCGCTGCGTGGAATGCCATCAGCCCCGCCCCACCAACCCGGCCTTCGCCGCGGCCCCCAAGGGTGTGCAACTGCATACCCCGGCGCGCATCCAGCGCCAGGCCCAGTCCTGGGCGGCGCAGGTCCGCACCGAGGCGATGCCGCCGAACAACTCCACCGGCATCACGGCCGCGGAGCGTGCCCAGCTTCTGGCCTGGGTGGCCGGGGGGGCGCGGCGCGACTAACCCGCAGCGCCGATATCGGAGCGGCAAAAGCCCTCCGGCCAGTCGATGCGCGCGATGGCCGTGCGGGCCTTGGCGCGAGCCTCGGCCAGGGTCGCGCCGGTGGCGCCTATGCCCAGCACCCGGCCGCCCTGCGCCGTCAGCCGGCCTTCCACCATGCGGGTGCCGGCGTGAAAGACGGTGACGTCGCGCAAGCCATCCATCCCGCGAATTTCGGAGCCGTTGGCATAGGCGCCGGGATAGCCTGTTGTGGCCATCACCACCACGATGGCCGCGTCATCGCGCCAGCGCGGCGTGTGGCTGGCCAGCTGGCCCAGCGCGGCATCGCGCAGCAGCGGCAGCAGGTCCGATTCCAGCCGCAGCATCAGCGCCTGGCATTCCGGATCGCCGAAGCGGACGTTGAACTCGATCAGCTTCGGCCCCGAAGCGGTCAGCATCAACCCGGCGAAGAGCACCCCGGTGAAGGGCGTGCCGCGGCGCGCCATTTCATTCAGGCAGGGCTGGATGATGCTGTTCATCACCTCGGCCTGTAGCCCGGGGGTAAGGGCGGCGGTGGGGGAATAGGCGCCCATGCCGCCGGTGTTCGGCCCCTGGTCGCCATCGAAGGCGCGCTTGTGGTCGCGCGCGGCGGCCAGCGGCAGGGCGGTCCGCCCGTCGCACAGCGCGAAGAGGCTCACCTCCTCCCCCATCAGGCATTCCTCGATCACCAGCCGCGCGCCGGCGGCGCCATGGACGCGCTGTTCCATGATGTCCGTGAGCGCCTGCTCGGCCTCGGCCATCGTGGCGGCCACGACCACGCCCTTGCCGGCGGCGAGACCATCGGCCTTCAGCACGATGGGCGCGCCGACGCGACGCAGATATTCCCGCGCGGCGGCGGGCTCGTCGAATTCGGCCCAGGCCGCCGTTGGGGCGCCCACCGCATCGGCCACCTGCTTGCAAAAGCTCTTGCTGCCTTCCAGCCTCGCTGCCTCGGCCGAGGGGCCGAAACAGGCGATCCCCGCCGCCCGGCAGGCATCGGCCAGGCCCAGGGTCAGCGGCGCTTCCGGCCCCACCACCACCAGATCCACCGCCTGCTCACGGGCGAAGGCGACAACACCGGAAACATCCTCGGCCGCCACGCCCACGCATTCGGCGACCGACGCGATGCCGGCATTGCCCGGCGCGCACCACAGCTTTTCCAGCAGCGGCGACTGCGCCAGTTTCCAGCACAGCGCATGCTCGCGCCCGCCGCCGCCCACCACCAGCACCTTCATAGCCCTTGCCCCCATGCAGAGCGCCGCCGCTTAGCATACACTCAGGCCATGGACACCGTGACCAACGTGCCGGAATACAAGGTGGGCGAGCTGTCCGGCGCCATCCGCGGCGTGCTGCGCGAGGCCTTCGGCCAGATCCGCGTGCGCGGCGAGATCACGGAATGCAAGCGCTACCCCTCCGGCCACATCTACCTCTCGCTGAAGGATGCCGACGCCAAGCTGGAGGCGGTTGTGTGGAAGATGGCCGTGCGCGGGCTGGGCCTCGCCCCGGAAAACGGGCTGGAGGTGATCGCCACCGGCCGGATCGACACCTATGCCGACCGCAGCAAATACCAGATGGTGATCGAAAAGCTGGAATTCGCCGGCGAAGGTGCGCTGCTGGCGGCGATCGAGAAACTCCGCCTGAAACTGCTGGGCGAGGGGCTATTCGCGCCCGAACGCAAACGCGCCTTCCCCCTCATCCCCGTGCGGATCGGCGTCATCACCTCCGAACAGGGCGCGGTGTTGCAGGATATCCGCACCACCATCGCACGCCGATTTCCCCGCCCCATCCTGCTCTGGCCCGTGCCTGTCCAGGGCCAGGGTGCCGCGCAGAAAATCGCCGATGCCATCACCGCGATGGGCGCGCTTCCCAGCCATCTGCGCCCCGATGTGCTGATCGTGGCGCGCGGCGGCGGCAGCCTGGAAGATCTGATGGCCTTCAATGACGAGGCGGTGGTGCGCGCCGCCGCGGCCTCGCCCATCCCGCTGATCTCGGCCGTGGGGCATGAGACGGACACGACACTGATCGATTTCGCCTCCGACCGCCGCGCCCCCACGCCCACCGCGGCGGCCGAGATGGCGGTGCCGGCGCGGGTCGACCTGCTGGCCGATCTGGCGCAACGCCAGGGCCGGCTGCACCAATCCATGCGCGCGATCCTGGAGCGCGCGCACGGGAGCCTTGCCCGCGCTGAACGCGGCCTGCCCGCCATGCCCGAGCTTCTGGGCGCCCTGCGCCAGCGGCTGGAGGACCGCGCATTGCGGCTGCGCCAGGCCCTGCCGGGGGTGGTGGCGCAGCGCCGCACGGCGCTTCTGCGCCTGCATCTGCCGCATCCGCGCGAGGGCCTTGCCGCCCGCCGCGCCGCGCTGGTGCTGCTCCGCACCAGGCTGGATTCCGCCTGGGCCGCCAGCCAGGCCCGCCGCCGCGCCCAGGCCGAAATGCCGCGCTTTTCCGCGGTGCCCGTGCTGGGGTTGTTGCGGGAGCGGCGGGGCGCCCTGGCGGGGCTCTCCGCACGGCTGGAAAGTGTCTCCTACCGCGCCGTGCTGGAACGCGGCTTCGCCCTGGTGCAGGGGCCGGGGGGGAAGGCGCTGGGAAGGGCGGCGCAGGTCAAGCCGGGCGCCGCGCTGACGCTGGTCTTCGCCGATGGCGAAGTGGCGGCCCGCGCGGACAAACCAAAGCCCGCCAGCGCGCAACCCAGCCTGCTATAGCCCGGCCTCAGGGCCCGCAGCTGTCCGGATCGACGGCCCGCGCCACGTACAAGGCGCTTTGCGGCGCGTATTCGGCCCAGAGCGCGCGCAGCTCGGCCAGCGGCGCCGCATGCCGGTCCACCCGGATATCGACGAGGGGAAAATCCTCCCGCTCCACCACCAACAGCGCGGCCGAGGCGATGGCGCCATGCTCGCCCCCCGCCGCCTCGCCTGCCTCCAGCGCCGCGATCAGGCGTTCGGCCAGCGCGTCATCGGGGCGTGCGGAAAATGCGGCGGCGATGGCCGGCAGCACATCGTCATTGGCCAGGATATTGCCCAGCGCCAGCACGCCCGGCCCCTGCACCGCGCCCGAACGCGGCTTGACCAGCGCGCCATGGAAGAACGCCGTCTCCCCCCGCCGGTCCATCACACCGAACTGCCGCCACTTGTGGTCCGGCGTGGACGCCGCCAGCGCCGCCACCGTCTCGGCCGCCGGGCAGCCCGACGCCAGCAGCGCCATCCCCCTGGGCCCCAGCCGCGGATCGGTGCGGTGTTGCGTGGCCACCGCGCCGAGGCCCGCCCGCGCCCAGGGCACCCGCGCCCCCACGCCAAAGCCCGAGGTCGTGGTCGCCACGCCGAACTGCCCGGTCACCGGGCAATGGCCGAGGACCGAAAACGTCACGCCATCCACCCCAGGCTGAGCGGCGTGATGGTGTCGCCATCGCGCCCGAGATAATCGCGCCCCTTGGCATCGCGCAGCGCGCGGGCCTGGGATTCCATGAGAATCCCGGCGGCCGAGCCCACATCAAGCCGCGTCGGCCGGCCGTTGGAGAACACCGTGTCACCCCCCACGATGACCCGCTTCACCGCGCGCTCGGCGGCGTGGTGGACCAGGCTGCGCAGCGGGTCGCGCGCCGGCATCATCATGGGGTGGGCGCAATCCACCAGAACGAGGTCGGCCGCCATGCCGGGTGCGAGGCGCCCGAGATCGGGCCGCCCCAGCGCATCGGCGCCACCGGCCGTCGCGGCATGGAAGACCATGGCGGTGTTCGCCGCCGCCAGGTCACGCCGGCTGTTGCGGGCCAGGATGATGGCGAGACGCATCTCCTCGATGATGTTGTGCGGCGCGCAATCCGTGCCCATGCCCATCCGCACGCCGCGCGCGCGATAGGCGCCGAAATCCTTCAGATGTTCGCCATAGCGGGCGAAAGGCGTCGGGCAATGCGCCACGGCCACGCCGTGTTCGGCCAGCAGCCCCAGATCGCTGCGCGAATGCCAGGCGATGGAGGGGTGTTCATCGAGAAAGATGCAATGCCCCAGCACGGTGGTGGGGGACAGCAACCCGATATCGGCCGCCCACTGGATGGGCGTGCGATTGTGCCGGCGGATGATTTCCCGCACCTCCACCACCGCCTGGGCGATGTGGATGGTGAAGGGCCGGCCGGTATCCTTCGCCAGCGCCGCCGCCTCGCGAAGCAGTTCCTCCTCCACCGTGTCGATCTGCGCCGGGAAGACGATGGCCGAGAGTTTTCCGCTGGGATCGGCCTCCGCCTCATCCATCAGCGCCTGGGCGGCGGTGAAGCCACGCCGGCCGGCCTGGGAATCCCATGTCCAGGTCACATTCTGCGGCGATGTCATGCCCCAACGCGCCGAGGCGAAGCCCGGGCCGGCCCAGACCCGCAAGCCGCTGTCGCGCATCACCCGCATCCAGGCCGGAAACGGGGCGGTGAGATCGACCAGCGAGGTCACCCCCGCCGCCATCAGCTCGGCATAGGCGAGGCGCATCGCCGCCTCCCGCCCCGCCTCGTCCAGCGCATAGGCCTGGCTGCGCTCGAACAGCCCGGTCATCTGCTGCTCGGGCACGCCATGATCCTCGCGCACGCCGCGCATGCCAGGCTCGGTGGTGGGATGGGCGTGGATGTTGACGAGGCCCGGCAGCACCAGCATGCCGGAGGCATCGATCACCTCGCCATCGAAGGGTGCCGCGGCATGCGGCGTGATCGAGGTGATCAGGCCATCCTCCAGCAGAAGGTCACGGCCATGGGCATAGGCATGGGTCTGGCCATCCCAGAGGACGGACCAGGCGGCGTTTCGGATCAGGGTGCGCATGGGTGGAGCTTGTCGCCCGCGCGGCCCCCGCGCAAGCTCAGCTGTCGGCGGTGATGTTGGCGCGGCGCACCACCTCGCGCCAGCGGGCGAATTCGGCCCTTTGGAAATTCGCCAGATCCTCCGGGCTGCCGCCCATCGGCTCCACTCCGCTCCGGTCCAGCGCCGCGATGGTGGCGGGCTGCACAAGCGCCGCGTTCAGCACGCCGTTCATCCGCGCCACGATCGGCGCGGGCATGGCAGCCGGGCCGAACACCGCCCACCAGCCCTCGACATTGATCGCGGGCAGGCCCTGTTCGGCGAAGCTCGCGATCGCCGGCAGCAGCATGCTGCGCTCCTGCCCGGTGATGCCCAGGCCCAGGATGGTGCCGGCCTCGAGATGCGGGCGGACGAACTGGGTGTGGTAGAACATGGCATCCAGCGTGCCGCTCAACAGGTCGGTCAGCGCCCGGCCACCATCGCGATAGGGCACATGGGTGGTGGCGATTCCCGCCGCCTCGCCCAGCAGCGCATGCGCCAGATGGCCGGTGGTGCCGGTGCCGGGCGAGCCGATGGAGAGCGTGCGGCCCCGCGCCAGCGCCACGAATTCCGCCATGCTGCGCGGCCCGAGCTGCGGCCTGACCACCAGCAGGATCTTGGTCTTGGAATGGGCGATCACCGGGGTGAAGTCGCGCGCCGGGTCATAACCCAGATTGGGCATGAGATGCGGGTTCACCGCATGCGTGCCGATGACGCCAAGCAGCAGGGTATGGCCATCGGGCGCCGAGGTCGCGACATGCTGCGCGCCGATGGTGCCGCCGGCCCCCGCCCGGTTGTCCACCACCACCGTGTGCCCGCCCAGGCCGGCGGAAAGCTGCTGGGCGATCAGCCGGCCGATGATGTCGGTGCTGGTGCCGCCGGCGAAGGGCACGACCAGGCGGACAGGCCGCTCCGGCCAGGGCGATTGCGCCAGCGCGGGCACGGCCAGCGCGGTGGCGAGCAGCAAGCGGCGCTTCATGGCGCGTTATCCTCCCGAGGAAAGCGTTGCAGGCTCGCATGTCCATCGCCCGTCGCGCAACGGCAGGCAGCTTTCGGGGAAGTCCTGGGTGAATTCCGCACCCGCATCGGCCAGCTGGCCCAGCACGCGGTCCAGGTGCTTCCAGGCGCCATTGTCGAGATCATGCAGCACCATCACCAGTGGTTCGCGGGCGGCGGCGTATTGCGCCAGCGCGCGCGGCGGCCAGCCATCCGGGTCGTCCCAGTCACGCGGGATGGCGTTCCACAGCACCACGGTGCGGCGTTCGGCCTCCAGCCAGGGCAGGGTCTCGCGATGCAGCAGATGCGGCCCCAGAGCGCCGCCGCCGCCATTGGGGCGGAACAGGCGATGCGGGTTGAGCTCGCCCAGCAGGGCGTCGGTTTCGGCGATTTCTGCCCGCGCCTCGGCGGCCGGCCGGCGGCCCAGGGCCGCGCCATGGGTCAGGGTGTGGTTGCCCACCCAGTGCCCCTCGGCCACCGCACGTTCTGCCGGCGCCCGGTTCGCCCGCAGTTTTTCGCCGATGACGAAGAAAGTGGAGCGGATACCGCGGCGCGCCAGGACGTCCAGCACTTCGGGGGTGGCCCCGGGCTCCGGCCCATTGTCGAAGCTCAGGGTGAGCTTCACGCCGGCTCCTCCTCCCGCAGCGCCAGCACCTTGTCGACGCGCCGGCCATCGAGGTCCAGCACCTCGAAGCGCCAGCCGGCCCAGACGATCCGGTCGCCCTCCTTGGGCAGCCGCCCCAGCAGCGCCAGCATCAGCCCGCCCACGGTGTGGTAGGTGCCGGCATGCGGCAATTCGGGCAGGTCGAGGCGTGCCCGCAGCTCATCCGACGCCATCATCCCATCCAGCAGCAGCGAGCCATCATGGCGCACGGTGGTGCCGGGCTTGGGGCTCTCCGGCGCCGGACCCAACTCGCCCACGATCGCCTCCAGCAGGTCGGAGGCGGTGACCACCCCCTCGAAGCTGCCATACTCGTCCAGAACCAGGGCCAGGCCTATCCGGTCGGTGCGCAGCCGCTCCAGCGCGTCCAGCGCCGTCAGGCTGTCGGGCAGCACGATGGGCTGGCGCAGCAGGGGGGCGAGCGCCATCGGCGTACCCTCCAGCATCTGGTCCAGCAGATCCTTGGCCATCACCACGCCCACCACGTGGTCCACGCCGCCATCGGCGACGATGAAGCGCGTCACCTCGCGCGCCCGCAGCGCCGCCGAGATATCCTGCGGTTCCGCATTGCGGTCGAGCCAGGCGACTTCGGTGCGTGGCGTCATCAAGGCCCGTACCGGCTTGTCGGCCAGCCGCAGCACGCGCTCGATCATGTGCCGCTCCTCGGAATCCAGCGCGCCGGTCTCGACACTTTCGGCGACGACGGCCTTCACCTCCTCCTCGGTCACGCCCTGGTCGGCGGGCTTGCTCAGCCGCAGGCTCAACAAAATGACGGAGGTGAGCGAGGACAGCACCCAGACGAAGGGCGAGGTCGCGCGCGCCAGCCAGGCGATGGGGCGCGCCACCATCACGGCGATGGCCTCGGGGTCGCGCAGCGCGATCTGCTTGGGCACCAGCTCGCCCAGCACCAGGTTCAGCGCCGTGATGAGCATGACGACGAGTGTGAAGGCGATCTCATGCGCGAAGCGGCCGAGCAGCGGCAGGCCATCCAGCGCATTGCCCAGGGGCCCTGCGATGGCGCTGCCGCCGAAGACGCCGGCGACGATGCCGACCATGGTGATGCCCACCTGCACCGTGGGCAGGAAGCGCTGCGGGTCATCCTGCAGCGCCAGCGCCGCCGTGGCGCCCGGGCTGCCGCGTCGCGCCATGGCCTGCAGCCGGATCTTGCGCGACGAGACAATGGCCAGCTCGCTCATGGCGAAGACGCCGTTCAGCGCCACCAGCAGCAGGATTGTGAGGATTTCGAAGCTGATGCCCATGGCGGCTATGTAGGGCCTTGGGGGGCCGGGAGGCACCCCCTTTGTCGGCGGCGCCACCCATGCCATCTGCTGGGCCATGAAAACGCCGCCGATACGCGAATTGCCCGAGGGCGCCTGGGTGCTGGGGCTGGCCGGATTGCTCCCCTTCCTGGGCGGCGCGGCCGGCATGTGGCTGGGCCTGGCCTGGGCCGGCTTCGCCCTGGTCGCCTACGGCGCGGTGATTCTCTCCTTTCTCGGCGCGGTGCATTGGGGCCTGGCCCTGGCACAGCCCGGGGTGGCGGCGTGGTGGCGGCTGCTGGGCGGTGTCGTCCCCTCGCTGGTGGCCTGGCTTGCGTTGTTGGCGCCGCTGCCGGCCGGGCTGGCAACCCTGGCGCTGGGGCTGCTGCTGCTGGCGGTTGTGGAAACCCTGGCCGCGCAACGCGGTCTGGTACCCCGCGACTACCTCCGCCTGCGCTGGGTGCTGACCCTTCTCGCGACTGTGTCACTTTTTGTCGGATTGGCACTGTCTTAAGAAAAAGTGACTTGTTTGTTTTTTTGAGACGCGTTAAAGCTTCATCAAGGGATGACGGTTGCGCGATGGGGCGCAACTCCGACCCCCAATGAGTGACGCCATGACCCAGACCTCCGACGTGATCGCCTTTCCCAACAAGCCAGAGGACCGCCTGCGCGTGGCGCTGCGGGAATTGGAACTGGCGCTGGCCGACCAATCCCTGGCTTTCCAGGAATTCCGCCTGAACATGGCCTTGCTCGGCACCGCGGTGGGCGGTCTTGAGCGCAGCCTGGAGGGCTATCGCGGCACGCTGGACGCCGTGGCGCTGGATGCGGCCGAGGCGCAGCACACCGCCCGTCAGGCTGAAGCCCGCGCCGATTCGCTGCTGCGTTGACCAATCCGGCCGCCCGGGGGCCGCAACCCCCTGGTGGCAGGCCCGCCGCGCCGCTACACCTGCGGCATGCGCAAGCCGACCCTGGGGCTCCTGGCCTTTCTCCTGCTGCTTCCCGCCCTGGCGGGTTGCTCGCGAATTTTTTCGGGGCGCTCCGGCGGCGGGGCCTATGACCTGTCGGAACTGACGGTCAGCGCGCCGGTCTTCGGCGAAATCATCCGCGCTGCCGCCGTCTGCGGCGTGCCCGTGAGCCTGACGGCGCAGGACCGCGCCGCGCGGATCGAGAATGCGGCCCTGCTGGCCTTTGCCCAGCAAGGCGGCGAGGCGGCGCGCAACCAGTACCTCGCCTCCGTCCAGCCGCCCAGCTTCAACCCCAGCCAGCGTGGGCGCGACCGTTCGGCCTTCTGCGGCCAGAAGCGGGTGGATGTCGAACGTGCCGACAATTTCCTCAACAGCGAGGAAGGCGGCGCGCTCACCCAGCGCGCCGAGGCGGCACGGGCGGCGCTGTCGCGCTGAGCGCGCCACGCGCAGTCTTTCATTGCATACACCCCGCCTGTTGCGCTTGCATGACGCAGGCAGATGGGAGCTTGTCCGATGCGCCGTCGCGATGTTCTGGCCGTGGCCGCCGGGCTGGCGGGCCACGCCGCCGCGCAACCCGCCGATCCGGTGGATGTGCTGCTGGTGCTCGCAGTCGATGTCAGCCGCTCGATCGATGAGGACGAGGCCCGGCTCCAGCGCGAGGGCTATCGCGCCGGCATTTCCGACGCCCGGGTGGTCGAGGCCATCACCCGGGGCATGATCGGGGCCATCGGTGTGGCCTATGTCGAATGGGCCGGCTTCGAATACCAGCGTCAGGTGCTGCCCTGGATGCGCATCGCCTCCCAGGCCGATGCCACGCTCTGGGCCGACAAACTGGCCGAGGCGCCGCGCGCCAGCCTGTCCTGGACCTCGATCTCGGGCGGCATCGACTTCTCCCGCCGCGTCCTGGCCGAGGCGCCCTTCGAGGGCACGCGCCGCGTCATCGATGTCTCGGGCGATGGGGTGAACAATTCCGGCCGCAGCGTGGAGCGGGCGCGCGACGAGGCGGTGGCCGATGGCGTCATCATCAACGGCTTGCCGATCATCAATGACCGCCCGACCTTCGGCCGCGCGCCGCCCGTCCCGCTCGACCAGTATTTCCAGCAAAGCGTGATCGGCGGTTTTGGCGCCTTCATGGTGGTGGCGGAGGATTTCGACGCCTTCGGCACCGCCGTGCGACGCAAGCTGATCCGCGAGATCGCCGCACTCGACAGCACGCCGGCCTGAGCCTGCCCATTCCCGGCGGGATCGGCTAGCATGGGGGTTCACCTTCCAAGGCGCCCCTCATGGCCCTGCTGATGCGCCTGCTCCTTGCCATCGCCGGCGGCCTGGCCGCGCTTCTGGTGCCGCCGGAGACGCCGAACTACATGCTGCTGCAGGCGTTCTTCGCGGTGATCTGCGTCATGGCCGTGCTGGCCGTCCTCGCCATGATCTGGCGCCGGCGATAGGCTCAGTCCCGCGGCGGCGGCGCGCCGGCGGGGCGCCCGGCCTCGAACCAATCCTGTCGCGCCACCTCCTCGAAGATGATGCTGACATGGTCCGGCGCGCTGCCCACCGCCTCGACGAAGGCCTGGGTGATGCGGGTGGCCACGTCCTGCTTCTGCGCGTCGGTGCGGCCGGGGAACCATTTGATGGTGACGAGCGGCATGGGTCTCTCCTGCTATGCGCGGGCAGGGTGGCATGGCTGCCCGGCGCGGCCAAACCCTCTCAGGCCGCTGCGCGCCGCGCCTCCTCACGCTCCACCGCCAGCACGCCGATGACCTGGCGCAGATTGCCTTCCACGAGATGCACCATCTCGGCCGGCATGGAGGTCATCGCCAGGCGGGTGTGCATCATGTCGCTCTCCCGCCGCGCAAGCACCTCGTCGGGCACCAGGTCGCGCTTGGCGAAGGGTTGCAAAAGCCGGCTCAGCAGGCCGGGGCCGGCCTCGGCCAGCACGTGGAAGACGACAGGTTCGAACATGGGATGATCCGCGGCGTTGGATGTCAGGTTTGGGGAAACCCCGGCCGGCGGCGCATGGCCGCGGACGCGGCCTGGCTCAGACGGCCGGGCCGGTAATTCGCGTGTTGGCGGCAAAATAGGTCACGATCACTGTTCTACCGTCTCAGTCCGTGCCAGGCAAGGAAGGATCGCGCGCGGCATCGGGCATTTCCGGCGGCGCCGGCCATTCCAGCGCCGGCAACCGCGCCAGCGGCAGGCGGTAGAGGCCGATGCGCCGCTCCGCCAACGTCACCGGCACCTCCAGCACCGGCGGCCCGCCATCGGCGCCCGGACGGCTGAGCAACGCCACCATGGTCCGCGCCGGACCCGCCGCGCCGCGCGCCAGCCAGCCGGCGGCGATCAGCGCGTTCACCGCCTCCTGCGCCCCGGTGACCCGCAGGGTCCCGGCCCCCATCGGTTGCAGCGCCTCGTCCAGCGTGCCGGTGGCCGAGAGTTCGGCCGCCACCGGGCCCCATTGCAGTTCGGCGCGGGTGATCTCGATGGTGCCGCCGGCATCGCGCCAGGCCTCCGCCCGCTGGGTGGGGTGGCGCGGCGTGGGCAGCGGGCCGCTGATGGCGCCGGCCAGGGTCAGAAGCCGCATCTGGCTGCCCAGCGTACCGGGCCCGGGGCCGGGCAGGGCGAGTTCCTGCGCCGAAAGCTCGATGGTCAGCGCGGGCTCGTCCTCGGTGGCGCTGAGGCGGCTGCGCAGGGAGACCGAGCCGCCGCGCAACTCGAAGCCGCCGAACGGCGAGTTCAGCCGCAACCGCTCCGTCTCCAGCAGCGCCTCCCGCGGGAAGGCGCCGCCTTCGAGCGGCAGGGTCAGCTCCATCCTGTCGGCCGCGTAGGGAATCTCGAGCCCCCGCAATCCGAAAGCCTGGCGGCCGCGTGCTGCCACCACCAGCTTGTCCCAATCCAGCAGGCCGACGCGCAATGAGAGGCCTTGCGCCTGCCAATGCAACTCCGCCGGGCTGGTGCGGTCTGAGCCGGCGATGGCGATCTCCGGCACCGTGAGGGTGACCGCGAAGGGCCAGCCGCCGCGCTCGGGCGTGCCGTGGCTGAGCGTCCAGCCCAGCGCCCGGCGCTGCGCCGCCCATTCCTCGAAGCCCTGGCCCAGCGCGGCCGAGGCGCTGCGCCAGATGCCGGTGTGCAGCGCCGCCAGCGCGGCGAGCAGCACAGGCGGCAGCAGCCACCATCGGGATTGTTTGCGCGGCGATCGGTTCATCACGCTGACGCTATAGGCGGCGCGGCCGGCTGCCGATATACCGCCCGGTGATGTTCGTCTTCGCCTATGGCTCGTTGATCTGGCGTCCCGGCTTCGCCCATCTCGGCGCGCATCCGGCCCTGCTGCGTGGCTACCACCGTCGCTTCTGCATCGCGTCGCGGCATTATCGCGGCACGCGGGAGGTGCCTGGGCTGGTGTTGGGTCTGGACCGTGGTGGTGCCTGCCAGGGCGTGGCGTTCGAGGTGGCACCCGGCCATGCCGCCGCCGTGCTGGACTATCTCGACGCGCGGGAGAACCTGGCCGGTGAGCGGGTGTATCACCGCCGCGAAGTGCCGGTCCGGCTGCGGGCCTGCGGCCAGGTGGTGCGGGCAATCACCTATGTGGCCGATCGTTCGCACCCCGCCTATGCCCGGCCTTGCCATCTGACGGCGGCGCGCACCATCGCCAGGGGCCATGGCGTGGCGGGCAGCAACAGGGATTATCTGCTGAACACCCTGGAACAATTGCGAGCCTACGGGCTGCGCGACCTCGGCCTGGAAGCAATCGCCGCACAGCTTTCCTAAAAAGCAACAGACTGCTTGAAATGCGTTCAGCTGCGCGATATGACGTGCTCACTTGCAATCACTGGTCGCATTAAAGGAAGATAAATCCATTCGGAGTTGCGTCAATCGCAAACGATACGACTGCATGCGAATGATGTGCAATTCACGGTGGTTCCGGGCGATTTTTTTACCCCCGCGGAGGAAGCATGCTTGAGGCGATGGCACCCCATGGCGCAGTTCGCATGATGGGCAGGGTGCGCTGTCCATTTTGCGGGATACTCAAGGCCCGGGGTTTGACCGTGTGCGAGGGCTGTGGCGCACGCTGGGCCCGCCGCACGAACCTCACGGGTTGGCTGCTGGCCGGCTCGGTCATCCTCCTGCCGGCCTATGTCGCCCTGCGTTGGTTGGCGCCGGATATCGTGGCGCCCAAGGGGTGGCGCGTTCTCTGACCACCGCCGCGGCGACCGCGGCATCATCGCGTCGAAGTGGAAATTCGCCACCTGGTGATACCGGTAGTTCTTGTCGCGGAAGGCGATCTGGCTCTCCAGGATGCGCTTGATCGGACGGCTCTATGAGGCGGATGCGCGGGCTCCGGTGGCCAGGGTCATCGGACATGACCGCGCCACCGCCTCCATCTCGATCAGCGCGCCGCGCACCAGATGCGAAACCCCCAGGCAGGTCCGCGCCGGCCGGCAATCCTCGGGGATGATCGAGGCATAGGTGGCGTTCATCGCCGCATAGTCGCGTTCGAACGCGGTCAGATAAACCCGCATCGAGACAAGATTGCCCCAGCCCAGCCGCAACACCCCAAGAACCCTCTCCATGTTGCGCAGAGTCGCCGCCGTCTGGGCGTCGATCCCCTCCGGCAGCGGCGCGTCGGGCGCGTCCAGGTCGCGCGGGAATTGCCCGGTCAGATAGACCCAGCCATCCGCCTCCACCGCATGCGGCGATGGTGAGGCACTGGGCGGGAAGCCGGGCAGGACATGTCGCTGGATCGTCATTCCTTCCGAGCGCCATCCAGCAGTTTTCGGAGTGCCTCGCGCCGCTGCTCCTCCGCCGCGCGTTCAGGCGCGCTGCGGCCGAAGGCTGCGCGGTTCTCCTCCGCCCGGCGCTCCGCCTGCGCCTTGTCCCGGCGCTTTCGCGCCTTGTTCAGATTGATGATCTCGGCCATGGATTCACCATAACCGGCCAACAGGGGCTTCCACCATGGGCAACATCACTCTCACCGCGGCCGATGGCCATCAACTGGCCGCCTATACAGCGGGTCCGGCCGATGCCCGCCGCGCGCTGGTCGTCGTTCAGGAGATTTTCGGCGCCAACCGCCACATGCGGCGCGTCGCCGATGCCTTCGCCGCGGAGGGCTACGCCGTGATCCTGCCCGCGCTGTTCGATCGCACCGAGCGCGGCGTGGAGCTGGGCTATGATGCCGCCGACGTGGCCCGCGGGCGCGACCTGCGCGGCACCATCGAGGCGGGGCGGACGTTGCTGGATATCCTCGCCGCCGCCGCCGCCCTGCCCGCCGGCGCCAAGCGCGGCATCGTCGGTTATTGCTGGGGCGGTACCGTGGCCTGGCATGGCGCCACGCGTTCGGCCGCGTTTTCGGCCAGCGTGGGCTGGTATGGCGGGGGCATCGCGGCGGCGAAGAACGAGGTCGCCGGCTGCCCGGTGCAGCTGCATTTCGGCGAGACCGACGCCTCCATCCCGCTCGCCGATGTCGAGGCGATCCGCGCCGCCCAGCCGGGGGTGGAGATTTTTGTGTATGCCGGCGCCGGGCATGGTTTTGGGTGTGAAGAGCGGGGCAGCTACGTGCCGGCCGATGCCGCCACCGCGCAAGTGCGGACGCTGGAGTTCCTGGGCAAGCACCTGGCCTGAGACCAATCCGCAAAGAAAAAGGGCGGCCCTTGCGGACCGCCCCCTCTATTTGACCACCCGATTCAGACCTCCGCGCCCTGCGGCGCTTCGGTCATCGGGTGTGTTCGGCAGGCCTGGACTTAGAAGTCCATGTCGCCCATGCCGCCCATGCCGCCGCCGCCACCACCAGCCGGGGCCGAGGCCTTCGCCGGACGCTCGGCCACCATCGCTTCCGTGGTGATCAGCAGCGAGGCGACCGAGGCCGCATCCTGCAGCGCCGTGCGCACGACCTTGGTCGGGTCGATGATGCCGGCGTCGACGAGGTTCTTGTACTCGTCGAGCTGCGCGTCGTAGCCGAATTCCCACACATCGCTGCGCAGGACTTCACCGCAGATCACGGCGCCATCCTTGCCGGCATTCTCGGCGATCTGCTTCGCCGGGGCCTGGATGGCCTTGCGGACGATCTCGATGCCGACCTGCTCGTCGGAGTTGATGCCCTTGAGCGTGTGCAGGTTGGTGCTGGCGCGCAGCAGCGCGGTGCCACCACCCGGAACAATGCCTTCCTGCACGGCGGCGCGCGTCGCATGCAGCGCGTCGTCCACGCGATCCTTGCGCTCCTTCACTTCCACTTCGGTGCTGCCACCGACGCGGATGACGGCCACGCCACCGGCGAGCTTGGCCAGGCGCTCCTGCAGCTTCTCGCGGTCGTAGTCCGAGGTGGTCTCCTCGATCTGCGCCTTGATCTGCTCGCAACGGCCCTGGATCTCGGACTTCTCACCGGCGCCATCGACGATGGTGGTGTTTTCCTTCTCGATCCGGATCATCTTCGCCTTGCCGAGCATGGCGAGGGTGACGGTCTCGAGCTTGATGCCCAGGTCTTCGCTGATCAGCTGACCACCGGTCAGGATCGCGATGTCTTCCAGCATCGCCTTGCGACGATCGCCGAAGCCCGGCGCCTTGACGGCGGCGATCTTCAGGCCGCCACGCAGCTTGTTCACGACCAGGGTCGCGAGCGCCTCGCCTTCCACATCCTCGGCGATGATGACGAGCGGACGGCCGCTCTGCACCACGGCCTCGAGCAGCGGCAGCATCGGCTGGAGCTGGGAGAGCTTCTTCTCGAAGATCAGGATGTAGGGCTGATCCATCTCAGCGATCATCTTCTCCGCATTCGTGATGAAATACGGGGAGACATAGCCGCGGTCGAACTGCATGCCCTCGACGACGTCGAGTTCGGTCTGGATGGACTTGGCTTCCTCGACGGTGATGACACCCTCGTTGCCGACCTTCTCCATCGCTTCGGCGATCATCTTGCCGATTTCGCTCTCGCCATTGGCCGACAGGGTGCCGACCTGGGCGACTTCGGCCGAGGTCGTGATCTTCTTGGTCTTGCTTTCCAGCTCGCCCACGATCTGGGTCACGGCCTTGTCGATGCCGCGCTTGAGGTCCATCGGGTTCATCCCGGCGGCCACGGCCTTGGCACCCTCGCGGATGATGGCCTGGGCCAGCACGGTCGCGGTCGTGGTGCCGTCACCGGCGGTGTCGTTGGTCTTCGAGGCCACTTCGCGCACCATCTGGGCGCCCATGTTCTCGAACTTGTCGGCCAGTTCGATTTCCTTGGCGACCGTCACACCGTCCTTGGTGATGCGGGGCGCGCCGAAGGACTTGTCGATGACCACGTTGCGGCCCTTGGGGCCGAGCGTCACCTTGACGGCGTCGGCCAGGATATCCACGCCGCGGAGCATGCGGTCGCGCGCCTGGGCGCCGAACTTGACGTCTTTAGCTGCCATTGTCTGAGTTCTCTCTAAATGGTTGTTGCGGAAACGGGCGGCGCGTCGTGCAGACGCGCCCGGCCCGGATCAGGCGGCCTTGGCGGCGGCCTTGGTGTCGATGATGCCCATCACGTCGGATTCCTTCATGATCAGAAGGTCCTTGCCGTCGAGCTTCACTTCCGTGCCGCTCCACTTGCCGAACAGGATGCGGTCACCGGCCTTGACGTCGAGCGGGCGGACGTCGCCATCCTCGTTGATCGCGCCATTGCCGACGGAGATCACGAGACCTTCCTGCGGCTTTTCCTTGGCGGTGTCGGGGATGATGATGCCGCCGGCAGTCTTGGCTTCGGCTTCGATGCGCTCGACCAGGATGCGGTCGTGCAGGGGGCGAAAGCTCATAGGGCTGTTCCTCTCCTGAAAGGGTGAAAGACGGACGGCGATGGGAATTCCCACCGCGCGTGATCCCTGGAAGCGCCGCCCGCGCCGGTTGCGCTAGCAGTCTCCGCCAGGGAGTGCCAGCGATGTAGTGGCTGGCGCCCCACCCGTCAAGCGGTTTGCAGCACTCGTGGAGTGCGAGTGCCAATCGACTGGAATCGCTACGATTTCTCTTGTCACGGGACCGCAACACCGTGCCATGCTGGCGGTTCTCAGGGTGCCGCGAGCGCGTCCGGGAATGAGGAACAACCAGCCCGCGGCGCCCTTTGACAGAAGGAGAAGCCATGCTGGATGTACTTGCGCCAATGATAAGGCAACCCGACTGGCGGCTGACGACAGCCGAAATCCTCTACCACATGCCCGACCATCCGGCGGTGCTCCAGACCTTCGTCTGGCAGAAGGTGGACCGCGCCCCGGGTTTTCCGGAGCTGACGCGCTTCCTGGATTTCTGGCGGCGCGAGATCGAGGGGCCGCTGCATTCGGTGCGCGTGGCCTGCGCCGCGCTGACCCAGCCGGCCGAGCTGCGCTACGCCAATGGGGTGTTTCGGTTGCACTGAGGCCGGGTTGTCGCCCCGGCCGGCGCATGCTTCGCTTTCCGCCAGCAAATCACTGGAGGAAATCATGGCGAAACATCGCATCATCACCCCGGCCGGGGCCAGTTTCACCGTCGGCAGCAGCGACTACTCGCTGGAGATGGAAGCGCTTGCCAACATGGACGCCGAGATCATCGAGGCGCCGATGGACACCGCCGGCTTCATCGCCGCCGCGGCCAATGCCGATGCCATCTACGCCAAGGGCATTCCCATCACCGCCGAGATCATCGCAGCCCTGAAGAACTGCAAGGCGATCACCCTGGGCTCGGTCGGCGTGGACAGCGTGGATGTGAAGGCCGCCACCGCCGCCGGCATTCCCGTGACCAATGTGCCCGACACCTTCATCGAGGAGGTGGCAGACCATGCCATGACCTTGCTGCTCAGCACCTTTCGCCGGGTGATCGAGCAGGACCGCATGGTGCGCGAGCATCGCTGGAAGGAAGGCCGCCCGGCGCTGCTGAAAATCCCCCGGCTGATGGGCCAGACGCTGGGCTTCGTGAGCTTCGGCCGCGTCGCCCGCGCCGTTGCCCGCCGCGCCGCCCCCTTCGGCCTGCGCATGATCGCGTATGACCCGTTCCTGGACGAGACGCAGATCGCCGAGCATGGCGTGATGCCGGCCACGCTGAACGAGGTGATGAGCCAGTCCGACTTCGTCAGCATGCACGCCCCGGCCAGGCCGGAATGCACGCATCTGCTGAAGGAACAGCATTTCCGGCAGATGAAGAAGAGCGCGATCTTCATCAACACCGGCCGCGGCCCCACCGTCGATGAAAGCGCCCTGATCAAGGCATTGACCGAAGGCTGGATCGCCTATGCCGGCCTCGACGTGCTGGAGGTTGAGCCGCCCAGCCACAACAACCCCATCCTCAGCATGGACAATGTCATCCTCTCCGCCCACACCGCTTCGGCCTCGGCGCGATTCGATGAGGCGCGCAAGCGCCGCGTGGGCAGCGAGCTGGCGCTGGTGCTCTCGGGCAAATGGCCGATGAGCTGCGTCAATCCGGCCGTGCTGCAGAACACCGCCCTGCAGCGCTGGCAGCCCGTGGGGCTCGGCCGCGGCCCGAATTCGTAGCCCGCGGCCAAAAAACCCTTTCGCCAAGCCGCCGGCGACGGATTTTTTGTGGCCGTGATGTTGCCGAACGAAATCAACACGGTGGATTGCAACCTTTGCCGTCACGAGACGTTCCCATGACGGTCTTGCGGTAACTTCATGAGGCGAGCCGCCGTCTTTGTTTGACATGCCCACCCCAATCTGCGCGGAGTAGAGCCGCGTGACGAAGAGGATAACGCGAATGCCCGTCGGGACAGTTAAGTGGTTCAACGCTACCAAAGGATTCGGGTTCATTACCCCTCCCAGCGGTGGCAAGGACGTCTTTGTGCACATCACTGCCGTGCAGAAGGCCGGGCTCCAGGGCCTGCAAGAGAATCAGAAGATCGAGTATGAGGTCGCGGTGGAACGCGGCAAGGAAGCGGCGATCAACCTCAAGCCTGTGTAGGGCCTGATTGCCGCAGTATTCTGGCTAGGGCGGCGCCATAATTTGCGCCGCCTTCCCGGTTTCGTGACCATCGCACCCCATCGAGCCGAGTGTGGGGTTTGAACAGCCCGGCCGCCAGTGCCGGCAAGCAACCTATCCCAGATAGGCCCAATCAGCGGTCACCAGCGCGGAGACCAGGCGGGCCAGGTCCGCGCGCAACCGCGCCATGCCGATATGCGGCTCGATCCGCGCCTCATCCATATAGAGCGGCCTGGCCACTTCCAGCTGCAATACATGCACGCCCTCGCGCGGTCGACCATAATGGCGGGTGATATAGCCACCCGCATAGGGGTCGTTGCGCTGCACCTTGTAGCCCAGGCCCGACAGCGTTCCCTCAACCAGGCGGGTCGCGCGCGGGGCACAGGTGGTGCCATGCGCGTCACCCAGCACCATGTCCGGAGGCGCCCCCGGCGGATTGGGATGGGTGGGCATGGAATGGCAGTCGACCAGCAGGCAATGCCCGAAGCTCTCCCGCGTCTCGGCGATCAACGCGGCCAGCGCGGCGTGGTAGGGCTGCCAGCATTCCCGCACCCGGGTCTCGGCCTCGGCGAAGGGCAGCTTGCGGCGATAAATTCCCTCGCCGCTGGCCACCACCCGCGCGATCGTGCCCAGCCCCGCGCCCACCCGGGGGCTGGCGCTGTTCACCCAGGCCGGTAGCGGCGCGTCGAACATGCCGGGGTCAAGCTCCCAAGGCTCCCGATTCGCATCGCAATAGGCGCGGGGGAAGGTGGCGGCCAGCAGCGGTGCGCCCAGTTCCGGCGCGGCGCCGAACAACTCATCCACAAAGCTGTCTTCCGAGCGCCGCAGCGAATGCGCATCCAGCCTGGCCGCGGCGACGAAATCCGCGGGGTAGTCTCGCCCCGAATGCGGTGAGGCGAAAATCACCGGGCTGAGCGCGCGGGCCGGCCGCAGCAGCCGGAAGGCCGGTCGCGCCGCGGAAGGTGGCGCATGCGCGAGGGATGCGGGGTGAAGATCCATGATGCGATGCGATAAGGCCATAGCGCGCGTCACATGTCACGCATGGGCTTGTGCGCCGCCGCCGCCAGGGCTAATGCAATCAGACGGCCCGGGCGCGTAGCTCAGCGGTAGAGCATCGCCTTGACATGGCGGGGGCCACAGGTTCGATCCCTGTCGCGCCCATTCCGGCCTCCCTCCCTGCTGCACACACCCTGCATCACCAAATCTCCGCTTCGGGCGTTACTGGCGTCTGCACAGCAATGTTTCGTGAATGAAAGTATCACGACCAAGTTCGGTTGAGCGAAGCGATCGAAATTGCACTTAAAAATTGCATGCCAAGAAATACCTCATACATAAAAAGTGATCGGCGGCGGTTTTTGCCAAGCCCTTGCTAAACCGCCAAAATCCATGGGCATGTCGCGGATCGTATCAAAAAAGCGTTTCGCGGATACCAAAATGGCATCAACACAACTTGCGCATCACGCAAAAGAGCGGCTACCGATGACGCCACACAATTCCGTTAAGAGGTCTCAAACCGATGGTCGACGTCACAAGCACAAATACCGTGTTCGCCAGCTTGGCCTCCGAGCGCTTCACCCGCACCGGGGTGATCAATGGTCGGACCACGGTCTCCTACGAGAACTCCAACGCCGCAGTGACCCTGCTGAACTTCCCCGGCGCCGGCCCCAGCCTGGGCGGCTTCGCCTTCGGTGACCTCTTTGTCGGCATCGACAACCTGATCGGGTCGCAATTCAACGACGCCATCACCTCCACCTTCGTCAGCGCCCTCGTGGACGGCCGCGGCGGCGATGACCTCATCAACACCGGCGCGGGCGATGACACCCTGCTGGGTGGCGCCGGTCAGGACATTCTGGTCGGTGGCGCCGGCGCCGACAGCCTCGATGGTGGCGCCGATTTCGACATCGCCGCCTATTGGGACTCGGACGCCTCGGTCACGGTCGATCTGGCCAACACGGCCAACAACACCGGCTGGGCCGTTGGCGACATCTATGTCAGCGTCGAGCGCTTCTTCGGTTCCAACTTCGACGACATCCTGCTGGGTAGCGGGGGCATCGACTTCTTCAACGGTGCGCTGGGCGCAGACCTGATCCTCGGCCGTGCAGGCAATGACTTCCTGGAGGGCGAGGGCGGCGACGACACCATCGATGGTGGCGAGGGTGCGGACGTCATCCTCGGCGGTGACGGCATCGACACCGCGTCTTATGTCAACGCCGATTCGGGTGTGACGGTCAGCCTCAGCGACAACAAACTCAACACCGGCGAGGCGCTCGGTGATGAACTGATCGGGATCGAGAACCTCTCGGGCAGTGGCCTCAGCGACATGCTGATCGGCGACAGCGCCGCCAACCTCCTCAGCGGCAATAACGGCGACGATACGCTGGAGGGTGGCCTTGCCGCCGACACGCTCGATGGCGCCAACGGCAATGACACGGCGAGCTACCTCGCCGCCGCCGCCGGCGTGCGCGTCGACCTGACCGGCGAGTTCTCGGCCCAGGGCGAGGCCGCGGCCGACATCCTGATCAGCATCGAGAACCTGACCGGCAGCAATTTCGACGACACTCTGCTGGGTGGGAAGGAAGACAACGTCCTCGACGGCCGGGATGGCAATGACTACCTCGCCGGCCGCGGCGGCAATGACAGCCTGCTGGGCGGCTCGGGCAGCGACATCGTCAATGGCGGCGAAGGCGCGGACAGCCTCGATGGCGGCGACGGCTTCGACCTCGCGGCCTATTTCGATGCCGCCGAGGGCATCGTCCTTGACCTGCTCGACTCCAAGAACAACACCGGTGAAGCCGAAGGCGATGTCTTCACCGACATCGAGGCCTATTACGGCACCATCCATGCCGACACCATCTCCGGCACGCTGGCTGCCGATATCCTCTACGGAAATTTTGGCGAAGACCTGCTCATCGGCCTGGCCGGTGACGACCAGCTCGATGGCGGCCTGGGCAACGACACCCTCAGGGGCGGCTCGGGCGCCGACAGGATGTTCGGCGACGAGGGCACCGACACCGCGAGCTATGCCGACGCGCTGACCGGCTTCTCGATCAACCTCACCACCGGCATTCACACCGGCGACGCCCAGGACGACGTCTTCATCAGCATCGAGAACATCGTCGGCAGCAAGTTCGGCGACGCCTTCATCGGCGACGAGAACAACAACAGCTTCGACGGCGCCGGCGGCAATGACTACCTGCAGGGCTATGGCGGCGACGACACGCTGCTGGGCGGCAATGGCGACGACATCATGGTGGGCAATTCCGGCGCCGACGCCTTCGACGGTGGCGACGGCTTCGACATCGTCGCCTATTGGGATGCCGGCGCGGCGGTGGTGGTGGACCTCACCAACCCCTCGAACAACACGAACGACGCCGAGGGCGACACCTACGCCAATATCGAGGTGATCTTCGGATCGATCCACAACGACACCATCATCGGCGGCAACGAGCCCAACTACTTCGTCGCCCTGGATGGCGATGACCTCGTCCAGAGCGGCGGCGGCACCGATTACATCGAAGGTGGCCAGGGCAACGACTCCATCGATGCCGGCGACGGCGACGACATCATCTATGGCGGCGTCGGCGCCGACACCATGGATGGTGGTGCCGGCTATGACACGCTGTACTTCTTCAACAGCCAGGCCGGCGTGAATGTGGACCTCGCCAATGGCGAAGGCGCCGGCGGCGAGGCCGATGGCGACGTCTACTTCAATGTCGAGGCCGTGATCGGCTCGATGTTCGACGACCGCATCATCGGCGATCTCGAGGGCATCCGGGCGCTGAACCGGGGCGGCATCGACAATGCCTTCTACGGCCTCGCGGGCGATGACACGCTCGAAGGCGGCATGGGCGACGATGTGCTGGCGGGCGGCGCCGACAATGACATCCTCATCGGTGGCGAGGGCTCCGACCTCGCCTATTTCGAGGGCGTGCGCGCCGCCTTCTTCATCACCCGGGCGGATGATCTGCTGGACGGCAAGGCGGCGCTCTCGGTCAACGGCTTCCCCCTCGCGCCGTCCCAGGGCCGTGACATCGTGACCGGCGCTGAGACCTACGATTTCTTTGACCGGACCTTCAATTTCGAGGTGCTCACGGTGGACGACACCGCCAGCACCGATGTCGTGGACACGGTTGCCACCGGCAATGTCGTGACCAATGACATCGGCTCCACCCTGATCCTCGACGCCGGCGACAAGCTGGCGCCGACGGTGGTGGGCATCGGCTATGGCGGCGACTTCGACTACTACCTGTCCTATGTCCTGCCGCAGCCCGGACTGAGTGTCACCGGCAAGTACGGCACGATCGACATCGCCGAGGATGGCAGCTACCGCTATGAGCTGAATAGCATGGACGAGGATTTCCTCGCGCTCCGCGACGGCGAGACGGCGATCGAGACCTTCGAATACCTCGTGACGCCGGGCGACACTGAATATCACGACCTCGCCTCCGTCATCTCCTCGGGCTTCCTGAACATCACCGTGACCGGCACGAACCATGCCCCGGAGGTCGATCTCGACACCATTGGCAATGGCCGCAACGGCCTCAACAATGGCGACTTCATCACCGCCGCCTCCTCGGGCATCCTCGGCAGCAGGTCGGTGTTCATCTCCGGCAATCCCGGTGGCGACAGCAATGCCTGGACGGGCGATAGCTCGACCTCGACCTTCGCCGGCAAGTCCGACACGCTGGTGAGCGATTTCGATGTCAGCGCGCTGGTGCCGAACTACAAGTCGGTCACCTTCACCCTCGCGGTGAGCAACAATGTCATCCCCAGCGACACCGCCTTCGATGCGGGTGAGTCGATCAGGCTCTCGGATGGTGGCATCGCCTCCATCGACTTCCTGGGCTATTCCTACTCGGCCACCGCGACCAGCATCACGGTCACGGCGCTGGCCGACAACCTGATGACGGGCAAGTTCGTCACCAGCCTGGTGAAGGCGGTGACCTACACCAACAACCAGTCCGATTTCGGCCTGAACGTGAATGACCGCGTCGTTACCGTGACGGCGACGGACAAGTTCAACGCGAGCGACTCCGCGACCACGAATATCGGCATCCGCGCCGATGTGGTCTATGTCAGCGGCACCCGCGCCTTCACCGGCGGCTATCTGTCGGACAGCATCCAGGGCGGTTCTGGCAACGAGACGATTAATGGTGGTGACGGCAATGACACGATCACCGGCTTCAATGCGCTGAACTTCTCCGGTGGCGGCACCAACACCCTGTTCGGCCAGGGCGGCAACGACACCTTCATCGGCGGCATCAACCTCGGCATCACGCAGATCGTCGGCACCGACAGCTTCGATGGCGGCGCGGGCAATGACACGGTGGACTACTCCGCCTCCAACAAGTCGGTGACGGTCAACCTTTCCAACACCTCGAATGTGGTGGGCGATGTGCGCGGCACCGGCACCGGTGGCCATGCCAATAACGACACCTATACCAGCATCGAGAACATCATCGGCTCCGCCAATGCCGACACCCTGACGGGCAGCCTCGCGGACAACGTGATCACCGGTGGCGGCGGCAATGACCTCATCGCCGGCCTGGCCGGTGCCGATACGCTGACCGGCAGCGCCGGCTCGCGCGACGTCTCCACCTATGCCGCCTCCGACGCGGGGGTGACGGTCAGCCTGGCGGTGGGCGCCGTGAACAAGGGCGGCCATGCCGAGGGCGATGTGCTGGCCAGCATCGAGGACCTGACGGGCTCGGATTTGAACGACAGCCTGACTGGCGATGTGAATTCCAACCGGCTGTTGGGTGGCATCGGAAATGACTCGCTCTCCGGCGCCGGTGGTAGCGACACGCTCGACGGTGGGTCGGGCAATGACGACCTGGCCTTCGAGACTGTGGACGGCACGGCCTCCGTCACCCGCGGCGCGTCCCTGGGCGGCGGTTCCATCACCGGCGCTGGTCTCAACGACACGCTCCTCTCCATCGAACACGTCGAACTGACCGGCGGGGATGGCAATGACGGCTTCGTTGTCGAGAATGTCCGGGGCTCCGGCTTCTCGCTCGACATCGAGGGCGGCGCTGGCGATGACACCGTCACGGTCGGCACCGGTTACACCGGCCCGGTCACCTTCCTGCTGGCCGATAGCCTGTTCCTGCCGCCCTATACCGGCAGCAACACGCTGTTCCGTGGCGTCTATGACGGCACGCCGCTGACCTCCCTCAAGATCAATGCCACCTTCAGCGAGGTGGAAACCGTCGAGGGCGGCGCGAATACCGACTTCTTCGCCTGGGATGCGAAGGACGGCGACTATACCGCCGATGGCAAGGGTGGCTTCGACACCCTGATCGCGGCCTATGTGCCGGAGGTGGTGCTTGGCAATAGCGCGGAGCTGCCGCCTGTGCCGCGGCTCGTCGCCAGCTTCACCCTGACCAGCACGGCGATCGACCTGGTGACCAGCCTGGAGGTCCTGCCGCCGCCGCCGCCGCCGCCGATCGAGCCTGCCGCCTTGGATGCGCCGGTGTTCGAATCGTTCGAATCCTCGATCCAGTACTCCAACATGGAGAGCGTGATCATCGCCGGCTTCGACGGCCAGATCGACGTGCTCGACTTCTCGGGCGCGGCGGAAGGCGGCACCGCCCATAGCGATGGTTATGTCACCGGCTTTGGCCTTGGCCGCCTTACGGTGCAGACCTCGGATATCGACGTGCTGATCGGCTCCGCCGAGGGCGACGTGTTGATCGGTGACGACCTGGCCGAAACCCTGGTGGGTGGCGCAGGCAAGGACTCCCTGACCGGTGCTGCGAACAATGACAGACTCGACGGTGGCGATGATTTCGACACCGCGGTGTTCAACACCAAGCTGTCCGAATCCACGCTGACGGTTGAGACGGATGGCGGCTTCGTCACCGCCGTCACCCAGGTGTCCTCCACCGCCAACGGCACCGACACCCTGATCCGCATCGAGGCGCTGCAATTCAGCGATGTCACGCTGAACCTGGAGAGCCTCGTGCAGCTCTTCGACAGCGGCCGCAATCTGATCGGCACTTTCGGAACGATCACGGAAGCCCTCACCGCCGCGAAGAACAACACGGGCTCCGACGAACTGATCCGGGTCCGCGATGGCGAATACTTCGAACAGCTGATCATCGATGGTTCCACCGGCACCCTGGAAGGGCTGGAGATCCGCGGTGAAAGCCAGTCCGGCGTCATCATCAAGGCGCCCGGCACCGGGTTGGTGCAGACCGGCAGAGCGGGCGACCTGCTGAGCCTGCATGCCATCATCGCGATCAGCAACTTCGACGATGATGATCAGCTCGACCTCACCGACCTCACGATTGATGGTGCCGGCGCGCTCCTCGTCACACCGTCGAGCTTCGGCGCCTACTTCGTCGGCCTGCAGGTGACCGGCGTTGCCGATATCAGCCTGGACGACATCACGGTGCAGGGCATCGCCCTCGTAGCGCCGGAGGTGACGGCCACCGACCTGCAGCCCGCCGGTATCGGCATCTATGCCGACAACCAGGGCATCTCCGACGGAGAGTATTTCGAGCTCGACGACGGGACGGTTACCGGCTTCAGCCAGACCGGCTTGTGGCTGCTCGGGGTCAGTGGCCTCGACATCGACGACTCCACGATCACCGGCAGCGGCCCGACCAGCGCGTATCGCCAGACCGGCATTCTGGTGGGCAATGGCTCCAGCGGCGATATCGAGGACAACACCATCAACGGCCTGGAATACCTCCTGCCCGAAACCATCGACGGTGATCAGGAGGTGCAGGCCAGCGGCTTCGCACTGATCTCCGACAACGTCGCCGCCGGCATTCGCGTGGTGGATGAGATCGGCACGGCCGCGAGCAACCTGGATATCATCGACAACACCATCACCGGCGGCGCCGTGGTGGTCACGGATGCTGAACCCGTGTTGACCCCGCCCGCCACCGGCTTCGCCGGCATTGTCCTGCTGCCCTGGGTGGACGGCTCGGATATCCTGATTGAGAACAACGACATCTCCAACGCCGGCTACGGTGTGGTGGAGGAGCCCTCGGGCGAGTTCGACGAGAACGAGCTGTCCTTTGGCGCGGAAGGCGATGTCAACAGCTTCGACAACATCGCCTTCTACAACTACCAGCTGAACTCCGATCAGGCCCTCACCGTCGACATCGACCGTGAAGGCACCGAGGGTGCTGACAGCATGCTCGGCGCTGGCGGCAATGACACGCTGATCGGTGGTGGCGGCAATGACGTGATCGCCGGCAGCGAGGACCTCGCCGCCTTCGCCGCCTTCGATGCCTATCCCGATGAAGATGTTCTGGAAGGTGGCGACGGTGATGACACAATCTCCGGCGGCGCCGGCAATGACTCGCTGCTGGGCGGCGAGGGCAATGACCTGCTGGACGGCGGCGTCGGCGCTGACACCCTGGATGGTGCAAATGGCATCGATACCGCGGATTACTCCGGCGCCACGTCGACCCTGACCGCCTCCCTTGCCAATGCCGCAGACAATATCGGCTACGCGCTGGGCGACGTGCTGACCAATGTCGAGAATATCCTGGGCGGCGACTTCAACGACCTGCTCATCGGTAACGGGAATGCCAACGAGCTCACTGGCGGCCTTGGGAATGACACCCTGGTTGGCGGCGCTGGTGCCGACTCCCTCAATGGCGGTGACGGCACCGATATCGCTTCCTATCGCTTCGCGACCAGCGGCCTGGCGGTCAGCCTGAACGACCCGGCTGCCAACACCGGCGAGGCCAAGGATGATGTCTACACCTCCATCGAGGGCCTGGAGGGTGGTAACTTCAATGACACGTTGACGGGAGACACCGGCGACAACCTCCTCCTGGGCGGTGATGGCGACGACCTGCTGGCAAGCTTGGGCGGCGTCGACACCCTCATTGGCGGCGCCGGGTTCGACACCGCCACCTACGCCTCTTCCAAGAGCGCGATCGTGCTGAACCTGACCAACACGGACAACAGCACCGGCGACGCGGCCCGTAACCTTTTCTTCAGCATCGAGCAGTGGGTCGGCACAGGCTTCGACGACAAGATGCTGGGCAATGGCGACGCGAACATCTTCGACGGCGGCGCGGGCAATGACTCCCTCGATGGCGGCAGCGGCGCGGATACGCTGCTGGGCGGCGAGGGCGACGACATCCTGGATGGCGGGCTGGGCATCGACAGCCTGGTCGGCGGCGCGGAGAACGACACTTACCGCAACGTCGACCGTGCCGATCTCGTGGTCGAGGCGGCGGATGGCGGCATCGACACGGTGGAGACGCCCAATTCCTACGTCCTGGGCGACAATGTCGAGAACCTGACGCTGACCAACGGCATCGCTCCGGTCACCTTCGAGGATTATGGCACCGGCCCGCTGGCCGATGGCGAGGAGGGCTGGCAGGTCGGCTCGACCATCCGCGACGTCTCGATCGTCGATCTCGGCGGCGCCATGGGGAATGTGTTCAAGATTTCGAGCGACCCCGCCTCCCCCGATTTCTCGGGCACATATTCGGTGCCGCTGACGGCGCTGACCGGTGAAGCGACTACTTCCGCCGCCTATACGACGCTGGTGCTCAGCTTCGACTTCAAGCCGGTGAACGGGCTGGACGGCTCGCGCATCGAGGTGGACCTGGGCAGGGCCAACGGGACTGACCGCTCCAACTTCATGGTGCTGGAAGCGGTGCCGGTGGACGGGCTGCGAATTGCTGTGAATGAAGCCGGCACCGACGGCGCTTTCCTGGTGCCGAACTTCAGCTACGCCACCGGCAACCGCACCTTGGTGCAGGGCCTTGACCCCGATGTCTTCCATCGGATCACGCTGAAGGTCACCTACGAAACCGGGGCGAACAACGATCTGATCGAGGTTTATGTCGACGGCGAGTTTGTCGGCTCGACCACGACCTTCGAGAATTTTTACGACTTCGGGGCGGACCTCGACCCGGTTGTCAGCCGCGACATTGGCCAGAGCAACCGCCTGTTCTTCCGCGGCAGCAATGCCGGCCAGCCGGTGGACGGCCCTGGCGGGTTGAACCAGGGCTTCTACTTCGACAACCTCAGCGGCGAAGACGTCTTCGGCACAGGTAACGCGCTGGACAACGTCATCACCGGCAACCGCGGGAACAATGTGCTGGCCGGCTTGGGCGGCGCGGACAGCCTGGTCGGCGGGGAAGGCAGCGATACCGCTGATTACTCGGCCTCCGGCGAAGCCGTCACCGTCAGCCTCGCCACCGGCCTCGGCCTGGGCGGCGATGCCGAAGGCGATGTGCTGATGAGCATCGAAAACCTCACCGGCTCCGACTACAACGACACACTGACCGGTGATCTCGGTGACAACCGCCTGTTCGGCGGCGAGGGCGAGGACCTGCTCGTCGGCGGTGCGGGCGCGGACACGCTTTCCGGCGGCGACGACTTCGACACCGCCACCTACGCATCCTCCACGAGCGCGATCGTGCTGGACCTCACCAACGCGAGCAACAGCACCGGCGACGCAGAGGGTGACATCTTCTTCTCCATCGAGCAGTGGATCGGCACAGGCTTCAACGACAGGATGCTGGGCAATAGCGCGGCGAACATCTTCAACGGCGGCGCCGGCAGTGACACCCTCGACGGCGGCGGCGGCAATGATACGCTGATCGGCGGCGCGGGCGCCGATACGCTGATCGGTGGCGATGGCATCGACACCGTCGATTACAGCCAGGAGAGCGGTACCCTCGCTGTGGCCGTGAACCTGACCGCTGGTCTGGCAACGGACAGGTTCGGGGCCATCGACACGTTGAGCTTTATCGAGACGATCATCGCTACCTCGGGCGACGACAGTCTGACGGGCAACAGCCTCAACAACCTGTTCTTCGGTTTGGCTGGCAACGATCTGCTCTCGGGTGGTGATGGCGCTGACACCCTGGTGGGTGGCACGGGCCGCGATATCTATGTGGGCGGCGCCGGTGCGGATGTCCTCCGCTGGGATAGCCTGCTGGAGTTCGCCCCCCGCGGCACCGACCTTGGTGTGGGCGCGGCTGACATCGCCACCGACTATGTGGTGGCCGATGACACGCTGTTCTTCGATGCCTCGATCTTCGCCGGGGCCTTCCCGAACAACGGCACGATCGCGGCGAACCGCCTGATCGCGACCGATCTGATCAGCACGGCCGGCAACTACGCCGGCTCGACCGGCCTCGCGACCTTTGTCTACGACACGGTGAACAACCTGACGGCACTGGACCCCCAGAGCCAGGGCGCCCTGTTCTTCGACGCCGAAGGCGACGGTATTGTGGACTTCCGGATCATCACCTTCGGTTCCGGCTCACAACTCGGTGACTTCGGCAACGGCAGCGGCTTCACGGTGAATGAGATCGTGATCTTCGGGAATGTCTTTCCGGGCTGACCGCTGGCATCCTGCTTCTTGGGAAGGGGCAGCCTGAAAGGGCCGCCCCTTTTCCATTTGGGGGCCGGAAAATGGGCGTGCGAAGGCAGCGGCGAATGCCGGCTGACCGATCAGTGATGGGGATGGCCGAGGGCGGGCCGGCCAGGACAGGCCGGCCGCGGGACTACTTGCGGCGGGACTTCCGGGCGGCGTAGCGCGCATCGCGCAATGCCTGCTGTTCGGCGGCCAGCGCCAGCGCCTGGCGGCGCTTCTCCTCGCCCTGGCGCGCCGCGCGCTCGTCGCGGTCCTGTGCGTCCAGCACCGCCTGGCGGGCAAGCTCGGCCTCCTCGGCCTTCAGGCGGGCGGCGCGCTCGCGCTCAGCGGCGGCGAGGCGGGCTGCCTCGGCGGCCTGTAGCACCGCCTCGGCGGCCAGCCTTGCCGCCTCGACCTGCCGTGCCGCCTCGCGCTCGGCACGCCGTGCCTCACGTGCCTCGGCCACGGCTTTCTGCTCGGCGGCGCGGGCGAGAACCGCCGGGTCATCGGCCTTGGGTCGCGCCTTGAAGCGCTCCATGGCCGCCTTGCGGGCCTGCACCGCGGCGGCCTGGCGGTCGCCAAAATTGTCGGGTTTGAACGCTGCCATGGTATTGCCTCAGGAAATGCGCGCGCGCGAGGGGCGCGAAATGGGAATGGGGAGCCGACGCTCACGAGCCGCCGCCCAACCTGCCGACACCTGAGCGGAAAACATGGCGCGCCCGGGAAGACTCGAACTCCCAACCCCCAGATCCGTAGTCTGGTGCTCTATCCATTGAGCTACGGGCGCGTGACCGTTGAACGGTGAGACGGCGAGATAGCGGAGGGGGGGAGGGGGCGCAACCCCTCCACCGCCATCAGCTCGCGTGTTTTTCCAATTCGCGCAGAACCGCTTCGCCCATCACCGCGGTGCCCACGCGGGCCCGGCCGGGCTGCATGATATCGGCCGTGCGCAGGCCGGAGGCGAGCACGCGCTCCACCGCGCCCTCGATCGCCGCCGCATCCTCAACCATGCCGAAGGAGTAGCGCAGCAGCATGGCGAAGCTGAGGATCTGCGCACAAGGATTGGCGATGCCGCGCCCGGCGATGTCCGGCGCCGAGCCATGGATCGGCTCATACAGCGCATGCCGCCGCCCGTCGCTTCCCACCGCCCCAAGCGTGGCCGAGGGCAGCATGCCCAGGCTGCCGGTCAGCGCCGCCGCGAGGTCACTCAGCAGGTCACCGAACAGGTTGCTGCCCAGGATGACGTCGAACTGCTTGGGCCGGCTGGCGAGCTGCATGGCGCAATTGTCGGCATACATGTTTTCCAGCTCGACATCGGGGTATTCGGCGGCGCGCACCTCGCCCACCACGGCGCGCCACAGGCGGCCGGACTGCATGACATTGGCCTTCTCGACGCTGGTCACCTTGTTGCGGCGATTGCGGGCCAGGTCGAAGGCGACGCGCGCCACGCGGGCGATCTCGTCCTCGGTATAGACCTCGGTGTCGATGCCCACCCGCTTGCCGGCGGCGTTCATCGAGATGCCGCGCGGCTCGCCGAAATAGATACCGCCCGTGCTTTCCCGCACGATCATGATGTCCAGCCCGCGCACAAGGTCCGCGCGCAGGGAGGATGCCTCGGCCAGAGGCTCCAGCACCAAGGCGGGGCGGAGATTGGCGAACAGGCCGAGCTCCTTGCGCAGCCGCAGGATGCCGAGCTCGGGCCGTTGCTCGAAGGGCAGCTTGTCCCATTTCGGGCCGCCCACGCTGCCGAACAGCACGGCATCGGCCTGCCTGGCCGCGGCCACGGTCGCGTCCGAGCAGGGCGTGCCATCGGCATCGATGCCGGCACCGCCGACCAGGCCCTCCTGCACATCGAAGGAGACGGCGCGGCGCACCTGCATCCAATCCATCACGCGGCGGACTTCGCCCATGACTTCGGGGCCGATGCCGTCACCGGGCAGGACGAGGAGTTTCTTGTTCGCGGGCATGGTGGAGACTTTCAGGCAAACAGCCAGGGGGCTTCGGCGCGGCGTTTTGCCTCGTAGTCATCGATCGCTGGGGCATGCTGCATGGTCTGGCCGATATCGTCCAGCCCATTCAGCAGGCAATGCTTTCTGAAGGCATCGACTTCGAAGGGAATCTCCTCGCCCGATGGGCGGACGACCACCTGGCGTTCCAAATCCACCGTCAGCCGGGCATTGCCGCCCATCTTCGCGTCTTCCATCAGCGCCTCGCAGATCTCGCGCGGCAGGCGGATCGGCAGGATGCCGTTCTTGGTCGCGTTGTTGTGGAAGATGTCGGCGAAATCGGGGGCGATGACGCAGCGGATGCCGAAATCCAGCAGCGCCCAGGGCGCATGCTCTCGCGAGGAACCGCAGCCGAAATTCTCGAAGGCGATGAGGATCTCGGCGTGGCGATAGGGCTCCTGGTTCAGGATGAAGTCGGGCTTTTCCGAGCCGTCATCATTGAAGCGCAGGGCGTGGAACAGGTTTTTGCCCAGCCCCGTGCGCGCGATGGTCTTCAGGAATCGCGCGGCGATGATCTTGTCGGTGTCGACATTGGCCATCGGCAGGGGGGCGGCAACGCCGGTCAGGGTGGTGAACGACTTCATTGTGCGAACTCCCGAACATCGGCAAGCCGGCCCTTGATGGCCGCCGCGGCGGCCATGGCGGGCGAGCAGAGATGGGTGCGCCCACCCGGCCCCTGCCGCCCCTCGAAATTGCGGTTCGACGTGCTGGCCGAGCGCTGACCTGGCGTCAGCTTGTCCGGGTTCATCCCCAGGCACATCGAGCAGCCGGCCTCACGCCATTCGAAGCCGGCTTCGAGCAGGACCTTGTCCAGCCCCTCCGCCTCGGCCTGCTTCTTCACCAGGCCCGAGCCCGGCACCACCAGCGCGCGGACATGGGATGCGACGTGGCGTCCCTTGGCGATGGCGGCGGCGGCGCGGATATCCTCGATGCGGCTATTGGTGCAGCTGCCAATGAAGACGACATCGACCTTGAGATCGGTCAGCTTCTGGCCGGGTATCAGGCCCATATACTCGACCATGCGGGTGAGCTGCGCGCGGCGCGTCTCATCCGTCGCATCGGCCGGGTTGGGCACGACGCCGGTGATCGGCAGAACATCCTCGGGCGAGGTGCCCCAGGTGACCTGCGGCGTGATCTCCTCGGCGCGCAGGCTCACCTCCTTGTCGAAATGCGCGCCGGCGTCGCTGGGCAGGCTGCGCCACCAGGCGACCGCGCGCTCCCATGCCTCGCCCTTGGGGGCGTGCGGGCGGCCCTCGACATAGGCGATGGTGGTCTCGTCCGGCGCCACCATGCCGGCGCGGGCGCCGGCTTCGATCGACATGTTGCACAGCGTCATGCGGCCGGCCATGTCCAGCGCGCGGATCGCCTCACCGGCATATTCGATGACATGACCGGTGCCGCCGGCGGTGCCGATTTTTCCTATCACCGCCAGCGTGATGTCTTTCGCCGTGCAGCCCGGGGGCAGGACGCCATCGACGGTCACGCGCATGTTCTTCGCCGGCTTTTGCAGCACGGTCTGGGTGGCGAGCACATGCTCGACTTCCGATGTGCCGATGCCGAAGGCCAGCGCCCCCAGCGCGCCATGGGTCGAGGTGTGGCTGTCGCCGCAGACGATGGTCATGCCGGGCAGCGACAGGCCCAGCTCAGGCCCGATGACATGCACGATGCCCTGCCGCTCATCCAGCAGGGGGATATAGGGCACGTTGAATTCGGCCACGTTGCGCTCGAGCGTCTCGACCTGCAGCCGGCTCTCCGGGTCCTCGATGCCGGTGCGGCGCGAGGCGTCGGTGGCGATGTTGTGGTCCACCACGGCGATGGTGCCGTGCAGGCTGCGCACGCGGCGGCCGGCCGCCCGAAGCCCTTCGAAAGCCTGCGGCGAAGTCACCTCATGCACGAGATGGCGGTCGATGTAGAGAAGCGCCGTACCGTCCTGCAGGGTTTCCACCACATGGGCGTCCCAGATCTTGTCGAACAGCGTGCGTGGCTTATTGGCCATGTGTTTCCCCGGAGCGGTGCGCCCCGGGGCGGCGCCGCGGGGCCAGAATATGGAAAGGGGCCGCCGAAGCGACCCCTTGGGAGTTACTCTTCCGTCGCGGCGGCAGCCACGGGTGCTGCGCCCTTCACCGGCTTCATGCCCAGCTTCTCGGCGATGCGCGCCGACTTGCCGGTGCGGCCGCGCAGGTAATACAGCTTGGCGCGCCGCACCTTGCCGCGCCGCACCACCACCAGCTCGGCGATCGCCGGCGAATACAGCGGAAACACCCGCTCCACACCCTCGCCATAGGAGAGCTTGCGCACCGTGAAGTTGCTGTGCAGGCCGCGGTTGGAGCGGGCGATCACCACGCCCTCATAGGCCTGGGTGCGCGTGCGTTCGCCTTCCACGACCTTGACCATCACGCGCAGCGTGTCGCCGGGCGAGAAATCGGGAATGGGGCGGGCGGCGGCCAGCTTTTCCTTCTGCGCCGCGTCGAATTGCTGGAGGAGATTCATCGTCAGTTCCTTTTCGTGCGCGGGGTATATGCGAGCTGTGAGCCTTGCGCAAGGCCCCTCTCCGCGATTTGTAGGAATTCAGTCCATAGTTCCGGCCGGCGGGTTTTCGTCGCCATCTCCGCCTGCTGGCGGCGCCATTTTCCGATCAGCGCATGGTTGCCCGAAAGCAGCTCGGCCGGCACCGAAAGGCCGTTCCAATCCGCGGGGCGGGTGTATTGCGGGTATTCCAGGAGGCCTGCGGAAAAACTCTCCTCCACCGCGCTGTCCTGCCCGCCCATCACGCCGGGCAGCAGCCGCACGCAGGCATCGAGAACCGCCAGCGCCGCCAATTCACCGCCCGAGAGCACGGCATCGCAGAGCGAAATTTCGCGCATCCCCCGCGCCTCGATCACCCGCTGGTCCATGCCCTCATACCGGCCGCAGAGCAGGACCAGCCCCGGCCCCGCCGCCCATTCCCGCACCATGGCCTGGCGCAGCGGCTCGCCGCGTGGGGTGAGGCAGAGCAGGGGGCGGCCATCGGGAATGGCGGCGGCGATCGCGGCTTCGATGACGTCCGGGCGCATCACCATGCCCGCGCCACCACCAAAGGGCGTGTCATCCACCTGCCGGTGCCGGCCCAGCCCATGCTCGCGGATATTCACCGTGCCCAGCGACCACTTGCCCTCCGAAAGCGCGCGCCCGGCCAGCGACAGGCCGAGCGGCCCGGGGAACATCTCGGGAAAGAGGGTCAGGATGGTAGCTGCGAACATCAGCCGCGCGCCTCGCCATCCACCTCGGCCGGCGGCTCCACCACCAGCCGGCCGCCGGCTATGTCCACCACCGGCACGGCGGCGCGGGTGAAGGGCACCAACCGTTCCGGAGGGCCGGAAAGCACCAGGAACGGGCCGCCGCCATGATCCTCCACCGACAACACGATACCGAAGGCAGCACCATCCGCGCCCTCGGCTCGCAAACCCACCAGATCGGCCAGGTAGAACTCATCCTCTTCGGCCGGCGGCAGGCGCTCGCGCTCCACATAGAGCTTGGTGCCGGTCAGCCGGGCCGCCGCGTCACGGTCCGTCACACCCTCCACCGCCACCACATCCTGGCCGCGGGGCAACAACACGAACCGCCGGCCAGCCCCATCCACCAACGGATTATACCCGGTCACCGCAGCCTCGGAAAACGCCCGCACACGCAGGAGACCGCGCACACCGTGCGGCCGTCCCAGTTCGGCGATCAGGACCAAGGCCAAGGAGTGCTCCGGGGATGCGATGGGGTGGGTGGCGTGGGTGGCCCGTCAGGGGGCTTTGCCCCCCGACACCCCCCGCCAGGGCCGACCCGGCCCTTGCTGGGGGGTGCAGGGGGGCAAAGCCCCCTTGCGGGCCGCGCTCGCAACCTTACCCAGCCGCAGCCGCGGCGCGTTCCTGCGCCTTCTTCTTGGGCGCGGACTGCTTCGGCTGTTCGGGGAACACCGGCATGGGCGCCAGGCCGGCCTTGCCCAGGAACTTCGCCACGCGGTCGGTCGGCAGGGCGCCTTCCTTCAGCCAATGGGTGATGCGTTCGTCTTTCAGCCGGATGCGGTCGGCGTGGTCGGAGGCCAGCATCGGGTTGTAGCTGCCCACCTGCTCGATGAAGCGGCCATCGCGCGGCGAGCGGCTGTCGGCCACCACGATGTGGTAATAGGGGCGCTTCTTGGCGCCGGCGCGGGCGAGGCGGATCTTAAGTCCCATAGTCGTACACTTTCCTTCAGAATGGTCGTTTGTTGCCAAGGCCTGGCATGAGGCCGGCGAGACCGCCGCGCATCATGCCCTTCTGGCCCATCTTGCTCATCCGTTTCATCATCACGGACATGTCGTCGAACTGCTTGAGCAGCCGGTTGACGTCTTGCACCTGCACGCCCGATCCGGCCGCGATCCGCTTCTTGCGGCTGGCCTTGATGATGTCGGGCTGCCGGCGTTCCTTCGGTGTCATGGACGAGATGATCGCCGCCTGACGCGCCAGGATCTTCGTGTCCAGATTGGCGTCGGCCAGCTGGCTCTTGATCTTGCCCACCCCCGGCAGCATGCCGAGGATGCCTTGCAGGTTCCCCATCTTGCCGATCTGCTTCAGCTGGTTCGCGTAGTCTTCCAGCGTGAACAGGCCCTTCTGCATCCGGGCCGCCATCTTCTCGGCCTCGGCCTGGTCGATGTTCTCGGCGGCACGTTCCACCAACGAGACGATGTCGCCCATGCCCAGGATGCGCGACGCAATGCGGTCGGGGTGGAAATCCTCCAGCGCGTCCAGCTTTTCGCCCGCACCCAGCAGCTTGATCGGCGCGCCGGTGACCGCCCGCATGGACAGCGCCGCACCGCCGCGCGCATCGCCATCGACGCGCGTCATGACGATGCCTGTGACGCCCACCTTGGCCTGGAAGGCGGTGGCGGTGTTCACCGAATCCTGGCCCGTCATCGCATCGACGACGAGCAATGTTTCATGCGGGTTGGTGGCGAGCTTGACCGCCGCCACCTCGTCCATCAGCGCATCGTCGATGGCCAGACGGCCGGCGGTGTCCAGCACCACCACGTCGAACAACTCGCGCCGCGCCATGTCCATCGCCCGTGCCGCGATCTGCAAGGGCGACTGCCCGGCGATGATCGGCAACGAGGCGACGCCGACCTGGCCCGCCAGCGTGGCCAGCTGCGCCTGGGCGGCCGGGCGATGCACGTCCAGGGACGCCAGCAGCACCTTCTTCTTGTCGCGGCTCTTCAGCCGCAGCGCGATTTTTCCCGAAGTTGTCGTCTTGCCGGAGCCCTGCAGGCCGACCATCAGGATGGCGACGGGGGCCGCCGCATTGAGGTCGATGCCGGTCGCCGCGCCGGCGCCACCCAGCGCCTCGACCAGCGCGTCATTGACGATCTTGACCACCTGCTGGCCGGGCGCGACGGAGCGGATGACCTCAGCCCCGACAGCACGCTCGCGCACCTTGGCGATGAGGTCCCGCACCACAGGCAGGGCAACGTCAGCCTCCAGCAACGCCACGCGCACTTCGCGCAGCGCCTCGCCCACATCGGCCTCCGACAGCGAGCCGCGGCCCCGCAGCTTGTCGAAAATCCCACCGAGCCTGCTGGACAGCCCTTCGAACAAATCCGCTCCAAACGAAAACGCGTCGCTGCGCGAAACCTCGCGGAGCGACGGGGCGACCCCACCACGGGGCGGCCTTCAACGGGCATAACGGCCCGTGCGGCGGGATTAGTCCTGTGGCAGTTTCGCGTCAAGCCAGGCGATCACCCGGCGCACCGCCGCCCAGGCCTGGCGTTCGAGCATGATGTCGTGGCCGGCGGTGGGGAACATCACGCAATCCCCGCCCAGCCATTCGGCCAGGGCCGGCTGGGGCGGCACGGTCGAGCCATCGCGTCCCGCGCCCACCACCAGGACGGGGCAGGTGATGTCGCCGCGCGCGATCACCTCCGGCCCGCGCGGGGCGTTGCGGGTGGCCGGGCTTTCGCCGGTCAGCAGGGACAGTGCCCACTCCAGAACCTCAGGCTCGACGTCAGCGAACCACATCCGTGCCGCGTCCTCGGGGGAGGGCAGGATGGCGCGGTTCGGATCCACCTCGACGCGGCTGCCGCCCACCTCGTCGGCGCCCGTGCTGGCCACCGGGATCAGCGCCGCCGGCCGCAGCATCCTGGCCGCGATCTGCGCCACGATGCCGCCGAGCGAATGCCCGACCAGCACGAGCGGCCGGCCAGGCAGGGCGGCCGCCACCATGGCCACGCGCGCGGCATAATCGCTGGGCGTAAGCTTCAGGTAATCGGCCTCGGGCAAAAACGGCGCGCCGGTGTGGTTGGGCATGGAGAGCGCATGCGTGGCATAGCCCGCCGCCGCCAGCGCCGGCTGCCAGAAGCGCCAGGCCCAGAAGCCGTGGCACGAGCCGGGGATGAGAATGACATCCGCCGCCGGCCGGGCCTGCTGCGGCGTGAGGCTGGCGACGAAGACATCGCCGATGACCCGCCGTTCATCAAGGAAATCGCTGAACATGGGCGCAGCTTCGGCGGCGTCGGGGCTTCAGGTCAATGGCCGGGCGGGAACCCCGCCGACCACCGCCGCATCGGGCACATTCTCAATCACGGCCGAGCCCGCGCCCACCACCGCACCCTCGCCCACCGCGATACCGGGGCGCACCGCCGCACCCGCGCCCAGCAGCGCCCTGGCACCCAGGCTGGCATGGCCGGCCAGCACGCTGCCCGGGCCGGCATGGCTGGCCTCGCCCAGCACCACATCATGATCGGCGATGGCGCCGGTGTTGAGGATGGCCAGCGACGCCAGGACCGCATCGGTGCCCAGCACGGCCCGCGCCATCACCACAGCACCCGGCGCCACCCGCGCGCTGGGCGCGACGAAGGCAGCGGGATGGATGGCCTCGGGCAGGGCATAGCCGAGATGCTCCAGCCAGGCGCCCAGCCGCGCCCGGGTGTCATTGTCGCCCACCGCCACGAATGCGCTCTCCACCCCCTCGGCCCGCAGGCGCTTGAGGCGGGATTCATCGCCCAGCAGCGGCAGCCCCAGCGGGTCTTTTGGCGCGGTATGCGCCACCACCCCCACCAGGTCGAACCCCCCCATCGCCCGGAACAGCTCGATCAGCACCCGGGCATGGCCGCCGGCGCCGATGATCACCAGTTTCTTCAATTCAATGCACCACTCGTCCGAACACCGCCTGCAGCAGCAGATACAGCACGCCACCGGCCACGAAACCCACCAGCGTGCCATTCACCCGAACGAATTGCAGATCCTTGCCCACCCGAAGCTCGATCTTGTCGGTGATCTCGGCGGTGTTCCAGGAGGAGACGACATCGCCGATGAAGCTTTCGATGCGGGCCTGCGCCGTCGGCAGCAGGGCGATGAGGATGCCTTGCAGGCCCTGGTTCAGTCGCTCCCGGGCGCCGGCGTCATCGGACAGCAGGGTGCCGGCATTGGCAAAGGCGGCCTCCAGCAAGGCGACACTGCGGCCATCGGGGTTGGCGGCATCGGCGGCCAGGGCATCGCGCAGCCGGGTCCACACATCGCCCAGCCAATCCGCCACCGCGGGGTGCGAGAGCGCGGAGCGGATGGCGCGGCCGAAGGCGGCGGCGCGCTCGGGGTCGGTTTCCAGCCGGGTGATTTCGGCCTCGATCCAGGCCTCGAAACCCTGGCGCAGGGTGCTGTCAGCGGGCTCCACCTTGTCCAGCTCGGCATTGATCACGGCCAGGATTTTCCGCGCGGTATAGGCGCCGGCCATCCAGCCCACCAGGGCGCCGCCCTCGTCACGCACGCGGTTGGCGATGGCGAGCTTGAGCTGGTCCTCCTTCGCCACCAGGATGGTCTTGAGCTGGGCGATGGCGGCGTCGAACACCGCCTGGTGACGGCCGCTGGCCAGCAGGGCGCGCAGCGCGCGTGCCGCCACCGCCGCACCGCCCGGGCCACCGGCCATGCGCGGCAGCAGGCGCGCCATCAGGCGTCTGGCGCGGCCATCCTCCAGCGTGGCCAGCAGCCGCGGCAGCATGCGGGCCAGCGCCTGGGCGGCGGGGCGCGTCGCCGCCGGGTCGTTCAGGAAGCCGCGCAATATCGCGGAGAGGTCGAGCCCGGCCAGCACGCGCCGCAGCTCCGCCTCGGTAAACACCTGGTTGGCGACAAAGCGCCCCAGCCCGTGCCCCAGCCTTTCCTTCTGCGCCGGGATGATGGCGGTGTGCGGTATGGGCAGGCCCAGCGGATGACGGAACAGCGCGGTCACCGCGAACCAGTCCGCCAGGCCGCCCACCAGCCCGGCCTTGGCGGCGGCGGCCAGCAGATCGGCCCCCTGGCTGGGTGGCAGGCTGTAGCCCAGCACCATCAGCCCCGCCATGACCACCAGAAGAAACCCGGCAAAAGCCCGGTGGCGCGCCAAGGCGGCGCGGAGTGCGGCGTCGTGATCCATCGCCCCTATGTGGCGTGGGTCCTGGCATGCGGCCAGGGGGTGGAATGCGGGGCAGGGGCTGGCAAAGACCCGGAGGCGTTGTTATATCATACCATGATGACCGATCCGCTTTCCCTCTCCGCCGGGATCATGCCGCGCCTGCTGGCCGCCGGCCTGCTGCTGGCCGGGCTTTGGGCTGGCGTGGCCTGGGCGCTGGAGGCATGAGGCCCGCGACGGTTTCGCTGCGCAATGTGACGGTGGCGCATGCCGGCCGGCCGGCGGTGCATCACCTGTCGGGCGAATTCGCCCCGGGTTCGCTGACCGCGCTGGTCGGGCCGAATGGCGCGGGAAAATCCACCCTGTTGCGCGCCATTGCCGGGCTGCATGCGCCCATCGAGGGCCAGATCGTTACCGCCCCGGGCCAGGTGGCGCTGCTGCCGCAGCAGGCGGGCATGGACCGCGCCTTCCCCATCGCCTGCCTCGATGTCGTGCTGTTCGGGCTTTGGAACCAGGCCGGCGCTTTCGCGCCCGTGCGCCACGCCCAGCGCCACCGGGCCGATGACGCGCTGGCCGCGGTGGGTCTCTCGGGCTTCGGGCGCCGCCCTGTCGGCAGCCTTTCGGCCGGCCAGTTCCAGCGGCTGCTATTCGCTCGCCTGCTGGTGCAGGACGCGCCGGTGCTGCTGCTGGATGAGCCGTTCAACGCGCTGGACGAACGCACGGCCGCCGATATGCTGGCGCTGCTGCGGCGCTGGCATGGGCAGGGCCGCACCATCATCGCCGTGCTGCACGACATGGATCTGGTGCGGCGCGAATTCCCCCACACCCTGCTGCTGGCGCGCGATTGCCTGGGCTGGGGCGAGACGGCCGAGGTGCTGACCGCGGCCAACCGGATGCGGGCGCGGCGGATGGCCGAAGCCTGGTCCGAGCGCGAAGAGGCCTGCCACCGGGCGGCTTAGGTGCCGCAGAAGGTCGCCAATACCCTCTCATTCTCACGTGGCGGCAGGCTGTAGCGGCCCTCCGCCGGCGGCGGCCCGAAGGGCCGTGCCAGCACCTCTGTCAGCGCCTCGAAGGGGCCGAGCTCGGCCTGCTCCACCGCCGCCGCGATGGCCTCCTCCACCAGATGATTGCGCGGGATCACCGCGGGGTTCACCGCCCGCATGGCCGCCGCCGGCGTGGCACCGGCCAGCCGCGCGCGCCATTCCACCGCCCAGGCATCGAAAGCGCGGGGATCGGCGAATTCCGCCCGCACCGCGTCATCGCCATCGGCCGCATCGCACAACCCGCGGAATGTATTGGTGAAATCCGCCTGGTTCGCGGCCATCAGGGTCAGGAAAGCCTGGGTGAAGGCGTCGTCGCGCGCGGGCAGGCCCAGCTTGGCGGCCAGCCCGCCCAGATAGGCGGCGTGGAAGGCGGGGGCGAAATCCGCCAGGGCGGCCTGGGCCTCGGCCATCTGGGCGTCCTCGTCGCCGGGCAGCAGCGGCAGCAGCGCCTCGGCCAGCCGGGCCAGATTCCAATGCGCGATGCGCGGCTGGTTGGCGAAGGCGTAGCGGCCGCCATAGTCGATGGAGCTGAACACTTGCGCCGGATCATAGGCATCCATGAAGGCGCAGGGGCCGTAGTCGATCGTCTCGCCGGAGATCGTCATGTTGTCGGTGTTCATCACGCCATGGATGAAGCCCACCAGCATCCAGCTGGAGATCAGCGAGGCCTGTGCCGCCACCACGGCGCGGAGCAGCCCGGCCACGCCCTCGGCCCCGGGGTGGTGCCGGGCGCGGGCGTATTCGGCCAGGATCTCCAGCGCCGGGCCATCGCCCCGCGCGGCGAAATACTGGAAGGTGCCGACGCGGATATGGCTCGCCGCCACCCGCGTCAGCACCGCGCCGGGGACGGGGGGCTGCCGATACACCGCCTCCCCCGTCGCCACCACGGCCAGCGAACGGGTGGTGGGGACGCCAAGGCCCGCCATCGCCTCGGCCACGATGTATTCCCGCAGCACGGGCCCCAGCCCCGCCCGGCCATCGCCCCGGCGCGACCAGGGCGTGGGGCCGGAGCCCTTGAGCTGGATGTCCCGCCGCAGGCCGGCGGGGGTGACGATCTCGCCCAGCAAAATGGCCCGGCCATCGCCCAACTGCGCCGTGAAGCCGCCGAACTGGTGGCCCGCATAGGCCTGGGCAATGGGCTCCGCCCCCTCCGGCACCGCATTGCCGCCCAGCGCCGCCACGCCCTCCGGCCCGGCCAGGGCCGCGGCATCCAGCCCCAGCTCGGCCACGAGCGCCATGTTGAGCTTGAGCAGCAGCGGCGCCGCCACCGGCGTGGCCGGCAGCCGGGCATAAAACCGCTCGGGCAGGCGGGCGTAGGAATTGTCGAACGGGAACAGCATGGTGGCAAAGTCGGGCCGGCAGCCCTGTCTTGCAAGCCCAGCTTGACCAGGGCCGGCCGCCCCGCCAAACCCCAGGCGAAGAGATCGAGGAAGACCACAGCCATGTCCGACGCCAAGCAGGCCCAGATGGAAATCCTGTCCGGCGCGCTGGTCCATCTCAAGCGTTACGACGACAAGATCGTGGTGGTGAAATATGGCGGCCACGCGATGGGCGAGGAGGAGGCCGCCAACCGCTTCGGCCGCGACATCGCCTTGCTGGAGCAGGTGGGCATCAACCCCGTCGTGGTGCATGGCGGCGGGCCGCAGATCAACGCCATGCTCAAGCGCCTGAACGTGCAGAGCACCTTCGTGCAGGGGCTGCGCGTCACCGATGAGCAGATGGTGGAAGTCGTCGAAATGGTGCTGGCCGGCACCGTCAACAAGCAGGTGGCCAATGCCATCACCCGGGCGGGCGCGCTGGCGGTGGGGATTTCCGGCAAGGACGGCAACCTGATCCGCGCGAAAAAGCTGCTGCGCACGGTGAAGGATCCGGGCTCCAACATCGAGCAGGTGCTCGACCTCGGCCTCGTGGGCGAGCCCGAGCATGTCGATACCCGCGTGCTGGAATTGCTGATCGGCGCCGATATCGTGCCTGTCATCGCGCCGGTGGGCGTGGGGCCGGATGGCCAGACCTACAACATCAACGCCGACACGGTGGCCGGTGCCGTGGCCGGCGCGCTGGGCGCCGAGCGCATGCTGATGCTGACCGACGTGCCGGGCGTGCTGAACGAGCGGAAGGAACTGATCCCCGAAATGTCGGTGGCCGAGGTCCGCGCCGGCATCGCCAGCGGCATGATCTCGGGCGGCATGATCCCCAAGGTGGAGACCTGCATCTATGCCATCGAGAGAGGCCTGAAGGGCGCTGTCATCCTCGATGGCCGGACCCCGCACGCCGTGCTGCGCGAGTTGTTCACCGATGGCGGGGCGGGCACGCTGATCCGCGCCTGATCAGGCGGCGAAGGCTTGCGCCCGCACCAGCCGGGCGTAGAGGCCGTCGCGGGCCATGAGTTCGGCATGGTTGCCCTGTTCCACCGCGCGGCCGGCCTCCATCACCACGATCAGATCGGCATCCTTCACGGTGGAAAGCCGATGCGCGATGACCAGGGAGGTGCGGCCCTGGCGCAGGGTGGCGATCGCCTCCTGCACCAGCACCTCGTTCTCGGCATCGAGCGCGCTGGTGGCCTCATCCAAAAGCAAGACACGCGGGTTGCGCAGCAGCGCGCGGGCAAGGGAGACGCGTTGCCGCTGCCCGCCCGAAAGCCTGCCACCGCCCGGCCCCAGCGGCGTGTCATAGCCCGCTGGCAGAGCGGAGATGAACTGATGCGCGGCGGCGGCCTGGGCCGCGGCCTCCACCTCCTCGCGCGTCGCGCCGGGCTTGCCGCAGGCGATGTTGGCGAAGGCGGTGTCGTCGAAGATCAGGCTTTCCTGCCCGACATAGGCGATGGCGTCGCGCAGGCTGGCCAGCCCCAGGCCGCGCACATCCACCCCATCCAGCAGCACCTCGCCCGCCGTCACGTCGAACAGCCGGGGCAGCAGCATGATGGCGGTGGATTTGCCGGCGCCCGAGGGGCCGACCAGCGCCACCGTCTGCCCCGGCTCGGCGTTGAAGGAGAGGCCGTCCAGCGCCGCCTCCTCGCCGCTGCCGTAGCGAAAACCCACGGCGCGGAATTCCACCCGGCCCTGGCCCTCGGGCAGGGCGCGGGCATCGGGTGCATCGACGATCAACCGCGGCCGGTCCAGCACGGCGAAGACGCGCGTGAGCCCTGCCAGCCCTTCCTGCAAGGCCGCGTTCAGTGAGCCCAGCGCGCGCACCGGGCGCGACGCGATGAGCAGGGCTGCCACAAAGCCGGTGAATTCGCCGATCGTCCCCTGGCCCGAGGAGACCCGCCAGCCGACGAAACCCAGCACCACGGCCACCGTGATGCCGCCCAGCAACTCCAGCACCGGGTCGACCCGCGCCTTGGTGGTGGCGATGGCGAAGAGGGATTCCCGCAGCCCCTGGAAGGCGCGGGCGGCGCGGCCCTCCTCGCTCCCCTCCAACCGATAGGCGCGGACCACGCGGGCGGCGGACAAACTCTCGGTCAGCAGCGCCGCCGTCTCGCCCACACGATTCTGCATGCCGGCGGATGCGCGGCGGACGCGCTTGCCGATGGCGATGATCGGCACGGCGGCCACAGGATAGAGCAGCGCCGCCATCAACGCCAATTGCCAGTCCAGCCACAGCATGGAGCCGACGAGGCCCAGGATGGTCAGCACATCGCCGACACCGCCGAGCGAGCGGAACAGCGCGAGCTGGATGGCCGTGGCATCCGTGGTGAAGCGCGCGGCCTGGCGGGCTGGCGCCCATTCGGTGGCGGTGGCGAGGTCGGCCCTGGTGAGTGCCGCGAAGAGCTTGTTCTGCAAGGTCTCCAGCGCCCGCAGCACGGTGCCCTGCAGGATATGCTGCTGGGCGTAGAGGAAGCCGCCGCGGGTGGCGGTGACGGCGATGATGATGGGCGGCAGCAGGAAGACGATCGAGGCATCGCCCGCGGTAAAGCGGTCGAACGCCTGCTGGATGACGATGGGGTAGAGCGCGGTGATGGCGGCCAGGCCCAGGGTGCAGAGGGCGGCAAGGGCTATGCGGGCGCGGAGCGGGTGCAGCACCTCGCGCCAGAGGCGGGCGAGGAGGGGGAG
>JAKFUL010000019.1 GCA_021732665.1 Acetobacteraceae bacterium | reverse complement strand
GGGTTGGGTGGTGCGTGGCTGCTGGGCCTGGGCGGCGCTCTCCACGATTGAGGCGGAAACGGCAAGGAAGGCGCGTCGATCGACCATGGATACTTTTAACAGACTTTGTTCGATACACCTAGCCGGACACCGCGGACAACCCGTATCCCGGCATTGCGAATTGATCTTTTGCAATGTAATCTTCGCCTTCAGGACGGAGGTTGAAGAAATGCCCATTATTTTTTTTCCTAGTCAATCTGCGATCGAAGGCACGCAGGATGGGGACACAATCCAAGCCGGTTGGTATCAAACTGGAACCACTGTTGGATATTTTCCCGTTACTCCAATATTTACTTATTTTCGATTTTTAACGGGTTTTGCTGGGAACGACTTACTAATCGGGGCCGATCAATCTGATCAGTTAAACGGTGGTGAGGGCGACGACACTCTAATTGGAGGTGACGGGGACGACCAATTAATTGATATCACAAGCGAAGGCCGCGACGTACTCGACGGTGGGGCAGGAAATGATAGCTTTTCTGTTGGCGGAAATCTTGGAAATGTTTCGGTCGAAGGGGGAAGTGGATATGATAAATTATTACTAACTGGCGCATATAATTTGCGCAATACGTCAACAAGCTTTAAAAATGTTGAAGAAATCGTTCTACTTTCAGGAGGTAACAATCCGATTAACGGTACCGATGAGAATGATTACTTAGATTTTTCGGTATTTATAACAGATAATTATGGCGGCGGAGGGCGGTTGTTGCTGTCCGGATTGCGTGGTGATGATACACTATTCGGCTCGGCCGGCGTAGACGCGTTCAGTGGCGGTCAGGGGAATGATCTATTGAATGGAGGTGACGGAAATGACTACTTGAGTGGGGATGATGGCGATGATATTCTAATTGGCGGCAAAGGCATGGATCAAATCAGAGGATATGGCGGATTTGATGCTGTTGACTATAGTACAGCAGGAGCAGGGATAGTATTTGATCTAATAAATCCAAATTCTAATACAGGCGATGCTGCAGGAGATTATGAGTTTTTTTCCATAGAGCGCGTGAATGGAACAAATTTCAGCGACAGGATTTTTGGTGATGACGGTTCCAATTTTCTGTATGGCTGGAGTGGGGATGACCAGCTTTATGGTAGAGGCGGCAACGATACGTTAGATGGCGCGCTCGGCAACGACACGCTCGACGGCGGGGCAGGCGGTGACATCATTTATGGTGGGGCAGGTCTGGACAGTATTGTGGGTGGTGTCGGCAACGACATCTTGATTGGCGAAGCTGGTGGCGACCTGCTCGACGGCGGCGATGGCGTGGATACGGCGGATTACAGCACGGCGCCTGCCAGCCTCATTGCTGACCTGGCAGTGATCGGTAACAACATGGGCGATGCCGCCGGCGACGTCTACATCTCCATCGAGAGGCTCAATGGCTCGAACCACGCCGATACCTTGCGCGGCGATGCAGACGCCAATGTTCTATACGGCTGGACCGGCGATGATGTCCTCGATGGGCGTGAGGGCAGCGACACGCTGGAGGGTGCGCTCGGCAATGACACGCTGTTTGGTGGTGGTGGAAATGATCTGCTGTTCGGCAGCGACGGGGGCGATAGCCTGGATGGCGGCACCGGTTGGAACATCGCTGACTATAGTTTTTCAATAGTAGGCCTGTCCGTTGACCTGGCCACCCCAGGCAACAACACGGGCGATGCGTTCGGCGACCGACACAATTCCATCCAACAGCTCAATGGTTCGAACTACGGTGACAGCCTTAACGGCGATGCTGCCGCCAATCTGCTCTACGGGTGGAGTGGAGACGACCAGCTTTCGTCGCGTGAAGGCGACGACACACTCGATGGCGCACTCGGCAACGACACCCTGGATGGTGGCGCCGGCAACGACACACTCATCGGTGGCCCTGGAGCCGACAGCTTAATGGGCGAAAGCGGCTTCGACCTCGCCAGCTACGCGGCATCCGCTGAGGGTCTCACCGCCCGCCTCGACTACGCCTTCCTCAACACCGGCGAAGCCGCCGGCGATACCTACAACTCCATCGAAGGCCTGATCGGGACCAACTTCTTCGACTTCCTCGTCGGCGACGCCGGCGACAACACCATTTACGCAGGCGGCACCTGGGACTATGTCGCTGGCAATGCCGGCCAAGACCTACTTTTTGGCGAGGAAGCCAACGACACCCTCGATGGCGGCGCCGGCAATGACACGCTCCTGGGCGGCGCAGGTGCCGACAGTCTGATCGGCGGCGGCGGCGTGGACTTCGCCAGCTACGCCAGTTCCACTGTCTTCGGTGTCATCGCCCGCCTCGATTTCCCCACCCTCAACCTCAACGATGCCGCAGGCGACAGCTATACTGGCATTAGCGGCCTGATCGGCACAAACTTCTCGGATCAACTGATCGGCGCCGCTGGCAGCCAGACCCTGCAAGGCGGCGCCGGCATCGATATTCTCATCGGGAACCAGGGCCGGGACATCTATGTCGGCGGCGCCGACCTGGATTTCTTCGGCTTCACCCGGGCGGATTTCGAGGTGGGCGTCTGGGATGTCATCCAGGACATGAATGTGGGTGGCGTGACGGATTGGTTCACCACCTCGGGGGTCGACCGCTTCGGTATCTGGGCGCTGGATTGGCAGGGCGGCGTCATCGTCACCATCGCCGAACTGGGTTTCGGGCCAAGCGGTGGCGGCGTGTTCATCGAGAATTTCACCACAGGGCAGTTCTGGAACCAGTTGCTGACGCAGTAGGCCCCCTACTCCACCACAACCGCCAACTCCGGCAGCCCCGTCGCCCTGGCCCGCGCCAGCGCCGCATCCGCCTCCGCCACGCTGGCAAACGGCCCCGCCCGCACCCGAAACTCCTGCTGGCGCGAGCGCGGCCCCACCGCCTCCGCCCGCCCGCCGATCCGCGCGGCCTGTCGCTGCGCCAGGGCGAAGGTGAAAAAACTCCCGGCATCGAGAAACAGCCGCCCCGGCTGCGCCACGCCCTGGCTCACCGTCTCGGCCAGGCGCAACGGCGGCAGGTCGCGCGCCACGGCCTCGCCCGGGGCGGTCACCGCCGCACGGGTCACCTGCGGCCTGGGCGCCGCCTCCCGCGCGCCGGCCGGCGCGGCCAGGCTTTCGCGTTCCACCCGCCCCACCGGCGCGGCCGTCAGCGCCAGCACCGGCCGTTGGCTTGCAGTCCCCTGGGGCAGCCCCTCGGCCAGCGCCCGGCTGGGCTCCGCCTCCACCTCCAGCCGCGCCTGGAACACCCCGCCCGGCACCACACCCAGCAATTCCCCGGCGCGGCGGCTGATGCCCAGCATGCGCCCCGCGGCTTCCGGCCCACGCTCCATCACCCGGAGCGTTACCGCGCGGCCGTTCTCCAGATGGGTCAGGGTGATGATGGCCGGCAATTGCAGCGTGCGGTGCGCCGCCAGCATGGCGCCCGCCTCGAACACCTCGCCATTGGCGCTGCGCCGCGGCCCGGCCTCGGCCAGCACCACAGCCAGGCCGGTTTCGACACGGGAAAACTCCTCGCGCGGGTAGGACCAGAAGCCGCCCATCTGATAGGGCTGCCCCGTCTCATAGCGCGGCTGCGGCACCAGAACGGGCGCGCGGGCGCAGCCCGCGAGCAGCAGCAGCAACAACAGGCATTCTCTCATGCCGTCACGCGGTCGCCCAGCAGCCCCACCGTCAGCGCGTAGAAGTTCGAGGGGTTGTAGCGCCGGATGGCATGGAAGTTGGGCAAGGCCATGAAGGCCTGGAACCCGCGCTCCTGATTGGCCGGAATGATGATGCCGCCGACACCCTGGCCAAGCTGCCCACCATCCGCCCGCCGCACGCCCAGCCGCGCCCATTGCTCCAGGCTCGGCCATTCCCCCGCCGCGCGGGGGCGGGAGGGCTCGGCCAGGCCGGCATCGAAGCCGGGCGGCAGCACGACCTCAAAACCCCAGCTCTCGCCCTCGCGCCAGCCGCTGCGGGCCAGGTAGTTGGCAATGCTGCCCAGCGCGTCGGCGCGGCTGTCCCAGATGTCGCGCCTGCCATCGCCGTCGAAATCCACCGCGAAGCGCTCGAAGCTGCTGGGCATGAATTGCGGCTGGCCCATCGCCCCGGCATGGCTGCCGCGCATGCGCTCCACGCCGATATGCCCGGCGTCGAGGATGCGCAAAGCCGCCAGCAATTCGGCGCGGAAGAAGGCGGCGCGGCGGCCCTCCCAGGCCAGGGTGGCGAGTGCCTCGACCACGCCAAAACTGCCGGTAAAGCCGCCGTAATTCGTCTCCAGCCCCCAGATGCCCATCACGACCCGGGCCGAGACCCGCGAGCGCGCCTGCACCTGCTGCAGCAGCGCCCGATTCTCGGCATAGGCGCGCCGCCCCGCATCGATCCGCGCCTGGCTCAGCCGCCCGTCGCGATAGGCCTCCCACGACAATGTGAATTCCGCCTGGCGCCGGTCCAACTCCAGCACCCGGTCATTGGCCCGGATATTGGCAAGCGCGCGATTGAGGGTATTGGCCGAGACGCCGGCCGCCTGCGCCTCTCGCCTAACTCCCTGAAGAAATGCATCAAAACTGCCCGCTGTCTGGGCCGCCGCCACGGTTGGGAGGGCGGCCGGCAGGGCGCTCAGCAACGCGACTCGGGCGGCCAGGAAGCGACGCGTCAACATGCCTCCTGCCTGCCACGGCAGCCCAGGTGATGCAATAAAAGCCTATACGTCCTGTTGGACAAACCCCCTGCGATGCATAAACTGCAATAAAACCGCTGAGGATAAAGCCATGGTCGAGGTCACCCGGATTTTCGCGAAATACGCTGCCGGCATCCAGTACGCAGCGCTGCCGGGGCCGGTGCAGCTGCGCACCCGCCATCTCGTGCTCGACCTGCTCGGCAACATGCTGCGGGGGCGGCACGATGCGGAGAGCAGCCTGCCCTTGATGGCCGCCGCGAAAGCCATGGGGCTTGGCGGCTCCGCCGCGGGGGGCCTTGGCGGCTCCGCCGGCAACCACGCCGTCTTCGGCGAAATGACCCGCTGGGCGCCCACCGGGGCCGCCCTGCTCAATGGTGCCTTCGCCCATAGCCTGGATTTCGACGACACCCATGCCGCCGCCACGCTGCATCCCGGCGCGCCGACCATCCCCGCCGCGATCGCCGCGGCCGAACTCTGCGGCGCCTCGGGCGCCGATGTGCTGGCGGCCGTGGTGGCGGGCTATGAGGTGACCAACCGCCTCAGCCTCGCCTTGCCCGGCGGCGACCATTACGACCGCGGCTTCCACCCCACCGCCACCTGTGGGGCCTTCGGCGCCGCCGCCGCCGCCGGCCGGGTGCTGGGGCTGGATGCCGCGCAGATGGAGGACGCCTTCGGCATCGCACTCAGCCAATGCGCCGGCAGCCTGGCCTTCCTGCACAATGGCGCCTGGACCAAGCGTTTCCAGGTCGGCTGGGCGGCGCTGAACGGGCTCTCCGCCGCGCTGCTGGCGCGCGAGGGTTTCCGCGGCGCGTCGGAGGCCTTCGAGGGTCGGGCGGGCTTCCTGCAGGCCTATGCCCCCAACCCCACGCCCGCGCGCGCGGTGCAGGATCTGGGCCGCGTCTTCGAGTTGATGGAGACGGCGGTGAAACCCTACCCGTCCTGCCGCTACGGCCATGCCGCGGTGGATGCGGCGCTGGCGCTTCGGGCCGAGCACAAGCTGAAGCCCGAGGAGATCGAGGCGGTGCTGATGGGCCTGCCGCACAAGGGCATGAAGCTCGTCGGCCTGCCGCTGGAATACAAGCAGAACCCGCAGAATGTGGTGGATGGCCAGTTCAGCGGCCCCTTCGTGGTGGCCAATGCCCTGGCCTATGGCCATTTCGGCTGGGATTCCTACGCCCTGCTGAACGACCCCGTGCTGCGTGCGCTGATGCCCAGGATCACCTGCCAGTTCGACCCCGATGTCGAGGCCGAGTTCCCCACCAACATGGCCGGCAAGCTGACCATCAAGGCGCGGGGCAAGAATTTCGTGAAGATGGTCAGGGTGCCCAAGGGCGAACCCGGCAATTTCCTCACCGAGGAAGAGCTGCGGCAGAAATTCCATGGCCTGGCCGATGCCATCCTGGGCGCCGAGCAGGCGGCCAGGCTGGCCGATGCGGCGCTGAGCCTGCATCTGGCGCCGGATATCCATGGCCTGACCAGGCTGGGCGTGCCGCAGGCGGCCCTGCGGTTGGCGGGCGAATAGGCCGCCACCCCGCGGGGCAGCCCGAAGCCCAGGCCGGGCGGGTTGCCGCCGCGGGGCTTGCGCGGAGTGTCACATCGCGCTGCCATGCCTCCCCTGACAAGGAGAAACGCCATGGACAGCCGCATGGATGCCGACATGGCAGCCTATACCCAAGCCATCGCCGAGCGCGCCAAGACCCTGCCCGTCTTCGACCTGCCGGCCGACCCGCGCGCCGCACCCTTCGACGAGGCGCGCCGGATCAACGACCTGATCAGCGCGCCGCTGCACGAAGGCGGCCCGGTGATGGCCGAGAGCCGCGAAATCTGGCTGCCCATCCGCGGCCGGCGGCTTTTGTGCCGGCTGCACCGGCCGGTGCCGGGCGTGCTTCCGGTCATGGTCTATATCCATGGCGGCGGCTGGGTCTGGGGCAGCATCGACAGCCATGACCGCATGGCGCGCGAATATGCCGCCAGCGCGGGCTGTGCCGTCCTGCTGGCCGATTACGCCCTCTCGCCCGAGGTGGTCTTCCCGCACGCCCTGCATGAATGCGCCGATGTCACGCGCTGGCTGGTCGCGCATGGCGCGGAGCTGGGGCTGGATGGCGGACGCATCTTGCTGGGCGGCGACAGCGCCGGCGCCAACCTGGCAGCCGCCCTGGGCCTGATGTTCCGCGACACCCCGGGCAGCCCCGCCTTGCGCGGGCTGCTGCTGAATTACGGCGTCTTCGACCACCGGCTGGACACGCCGAGCTACAATGAATTCGCCGATGGCTATGGGCTGACGCGGGAGAAGATGGATTTCTACTGGCGCGCCTATTGCCCCGACCCCGCTTCACGCCTCAGCCCGCTGGCCTCACCCCTGCGGGCCGAGCTGGCCGGGCTGCCGCCCTGCCTGCTGCATTACGCCGGGCTCGATGTCCTGGCCTCGGAAAGTGCCGCCATGATCGCCCGCCTGCGCGCGGCGGGGGTGGCGGTGGAGGAAAAGCTCTTCCCCGGCGTGACGCATGGCTTCCTGCGCAGCTGCGGCGCCGTGGCCGCCGCCGACAGCGCGGTGGCCCTGGCCGGCGCCTGGCTGCGCCGGATCCTCCAGCCGGGCTGACGGCGGGGGGCCTAGCCCCGCCCCCACCTCAGAACGAGTACACCCGCGCCCAGAAATCATCGAGCGTGGCATTGGCGATGTAGAACCCGCCGCCATCCAGCCCGAAGCCGATCTCCGGTGTGGTCACCACCACGCCGCCTTCCCATTCCACCGTCAGCAGGGTTTCGCGCACCACGCCGCTGACCGCGAACCAGTCCAGCACGCCGCCGGCATTGAGGTCGGTGACCACGTCGTAGATCCCGCGCTCGAAATCCTCGGCGATGAAGATGAAGAAATCCTCGCCATTGCCGCCGGTCAGCAAATCCGCCCCGCGGCCGCCCATCAGCTGGTCATTGCCCTCGCCGCCCTGCAGCGTGTCGTCGCCGCCGAAGCCGCGCAGCACGTCGGCGCCATTGTTGCCGATGAACAGGTTGGCCCCGCCGGTGCCGACGAAGCTGTCATTGCCGCTGCCGCCGAAGGCGCCCTCGAAGCCCGAGAAGGTATCCAGCACCCGGCCGCCCAGCACCGCGGTGGCGGCGACGAGGTTGACGCCCACGCCCTGGATCAGCAGCGAGTAGTCGACCATGTCGAAGCCATCGCCGCCATTGAGCACGTTGCTGTCGCCGCCGCCATCGATCGTGTCGTCACCCGCGCCGCCATAGATGCTGTCGCGGCCGCCCAGGCCCTGGAGCAGGTCATTGCCATTGCCGCCCCAGATCCTGTTGGCGAGCGCGTTGCCGATGCCGGTGAAATCGGCCCCGCCAACCGGATTGTCACGGCCGCTCGCCAACACATCCCCGCTGAAGAACAGGTTTTCGAAGTTGTCCGCCAGCGTCCAATCGACCTTGGTGTCGACCTGGTCGATGCCCTCATTGCGCAGCTCAACCAGGGTGCTGAGCGTGTCGGCCACGAAATAGGTGTCGTTTCCGGCGCCGCCATAAAGCGTGTCATTGCCCTCGCCGCCGATCAGCGCGTCGCTGCCGGCCAGGCCCACGATGATGTTGGTGCCGGGGCTGCCCTCCAGATTGTCGCGGCCAGCGGTGCCGAAGAGCGCGGTGACCGAGGAGGCCAGCGTCTCATTCGTGCCGCCATTGTCGGTGAAGCGCGCCTGCGCACGCAATTCCTGGTTGGCCAGATCGGCGCCCGGGGTCAGGGTGGCGCCGGTGACACCTTGCAGGTCGGTCCAGGTGGCGCCCACCAGCCTCTGCCACTGGTAGGTGATCGTGCCCAGGCCATCGGCGTCGGTGATGTCGTTGCTCGCCAGCAGCGTGCCGGGGGCCTGCAGCGTCAGGAAGACGTTGCCCTCGGGCAGCGAGTTGATGGTGACCTGGAAGACATCGGACTCGTCGCTCTCATTGCCGGCGACGTCGGTTGCGAGGGCGAAGAAGCTGTACTTGCCCGATTCCAGCGTGACCGCGGTGTAGTCGTAGCTCCACTTGCCATCCTGGTCGGCGGTGACCTCGCCAAGCTTCTCCGATTCCTCCTCCGGGTTCTCGAGGAACAGGGTGACGGTGGCGCCTGCCTCCGCCGTGCCGTTGATGAAGATGTTGCGGTCGCCGGTGATGTTGTCGTCGGGCGTGCCGGTGTCGTCGGTGACGCCGGTGATGACCGGCGCGTCCGGACTGATCTCGTCGATCACAAAGGCCTGCGAGACAACCTTGCTGTCATTGCCGGCGATGTCCGTCACCTTGATCCGGAGAGTGTTGGAGGTGACATCGTCGAGGTCGGTTGAGAACGAAGTGCCCCGGACATCATCCGTGATGTCCCGCCAGGTCGCGCCATCATCGAGCGAGAGCACCAGAAACTCGCCCTCCCCGAGTTCGGCGGAGAGGGTGCCGGTGAGGTCGGTCTCGTCCTGGTTGGTGATGAAGTCGGTCTTGCTCGCGCCGCTGTCGTCGGCGAAGGCGAGGTCGCCGATGGTGATCGGCGCGCCGCCGGGCACGGCGCCGTAGATCACGTAAGCCGCGCCGTCCGCGCCGTTGGCCCCGCTTGCGCCCACGATGATGTCGGTACCGCCATCGCCGTTGAAGTCTCCGGCCGCGGCGACGGCGACGCCGATCATGTCGTTGAAGCCGGCACCCAACAGGGCAAAGCCCTCGCTCTCCTGCAACGCGGCCAGATCGATCGACGGGGTGAAACCCTCGCGGCGACCATAAAGCGCATAGGCGCCACCTCCCCCGGAGAAGGCACCGGACGCGCCGATCAGCAGGTCATCCACGCCATCGCCGTTCACATCGCCGGCGGCGGAGACGACCTCGCCCAACCCATCAAATTCGCTGGCGCCGTAGATGACGAAGCCATTCGTGCCATCCAGCTGCGACACATCGGTCAGGCCGCTTCCACCGAGGTCGCTGCCGCCGAAGATCACGTAGGCGGCACCGCTGGGGAGCTCGTCATTCTCATTCACATAGGCTCCGCCCACGCCGATGATGACATCGCCATAGCCATCGCCATTCACATCGCCGATGCCCGCGACATCGGCGAAGAAATCCGGGGCAGCCCGGGGCAGCGTGATGGCGAAGGTCGGCTCCGCAGAAACGGCGCCGACATCGCTGCGCCCCAGGAACAGATAGGCGGTGGGCACAACCGCGCCCTCGCCCACCGCCAGATCGAGGATCAGGATGTCGCCCAGTCCGTCCTTGTTCACATCGCTGACGATGTCCGCCGAATAACCGAAGCCCGCAGAGGGTTGCGGCGCGAAGATCACACGGACCTCGTCGCTGCCAAGCAGCGATACATCGATGGTCGCGGCGAAGCCATTCTCGTTGCCGTAGATCACATAGGCGATGCCGTCGCCCCCATCGCCGTGGTTGTAGTCGGTCAGCAGGATGTCGTTCAGCATATCGCCATTCACATCGCCCAGGCTTGTCGCGACCTGGCCGAAATCATTGCTGCTGTCCTCGCTGGTGTTCGTGATCAGGAAGCCCTGGCTCTGATCCATGGTCGAGAGCGACAGGCTGGCATCCCAGGCGCCGGAACTGCCATAGACGACATAGAGACCGGCACCGAAGACCGGCACCAACAGGTCGGAGAACCCATCGTAGTTGATGTCGCCCAGCTCCTTGATGAAGCTGTCGCTGCCGATGGCACCGCCCGGCGGCCCGTCCAGCCGGAAGCCGTTCGTGCCATCGAGTTCGGACAGATTGATCTGGGAATTCCCGCCGGAACTGCCGAACACGACATAGGCCGAGCCGCCATTCTCGCCATCGAAGTCGGTGTACTGGCTGGTGAGCAGCACATCCGCGAAGCCATCGGCATTCACGTCGCCGGCCCCGGCCACCACATAGCCGACCTCCAGTACCGAGTTGGTGGGCCCGTTGATGGTGAAGCCGTTCTTGCCATCCAGCGCTGTCACGGTGGGCGGGGCGAAATCGGCTCCGCCACCCACGCCCGGCGCGGTCAGGTCCAGCACGTAGTCCTGGTCATAAATCTCGCCGGCAACCTCATTCCCGTCGACCACGCGGGCCCCGATGGTGCCCTCGCCCGGCAGCAGATCGATCACCGCCGTCCATTTTGTCTCGCCCACCGCGATGGTGGCGTCGACCCCGTCGGCGGCGCCGCCATTGGTGACGACGACCACGACCCTCTCGCCCGCCTCCAGCGCCTCCGACAGCTCGCCGGTGATGGTCTGCGTCGTGACCCTGGTGATGAAGTCCTGCGCGAAATCATCATTGACCACGCCATCCGGCGCCGTGTCGTCGGAGATGGCGAGGCTGATGATCGTCGGCAGCGGCGGGTCGAAGCTGGGCTGGGTCAGCAAGTCGGAGGCGCGGACTATGGCGCCAGAGGTATGGTTGTAGGTGATGTAGCCATTCGCCTCATCGCCCTTGGTCCAGCCATTGTCCAGGAACGAGAAGCTGTTGGGTTCCCCGTCGGGCGAATCATCCAGCACCAGCGTGTCGGTGGTGGAGGAGAAGGTGAGGACCGTGAGCGCGTTGAGTTCCAGCTTGTTGTTGCTGCCCGTGAACAGGACGCGTTCAATGTCTTTGTAGCGTCCGAAGATGCCGACGGTGACGTCGAGGGTGGCGTCGGCGCTGTTGGGGTCGAAGATCTCCAGCGTGTCGAAGCCGCTGCCGCCATCGGCCAGGGTCTCGCCATCGACATAGATCAGCGTGTCATCGCCCATGCCGCCGATCAGGGTGTCGTAGTCATCCCCGGGCGCGCCTGTGCCGGCGCCGCTCAGCGTGTCATCGCCGCGGCCGCCCTCGAGCTGGTTGATCCCCTCATCGCCTGAAAGCTGGTCATCCCAGGCCGAGCCGATGATGTTGACGAAGCTGGTGCTGCCCTCCGCGCCGAAGGTGTCGGTGCCGGCGCCGCTGGTGTTCTGGGTCAGCGGACCGTTCAGATCGAGGAAGACGCTGTTCGTGGCGTGCTCATAGCTCAGCGTGTCGCGCCCACCGCCGCCCACCAAATCGTCATTGCCCGCGCCGCCTTCGATGGTGTTGTTGCCCGTCGTACCTACCAGCAAGTCGTCGAAGCGGCTGCCGCGCAGGCTTTCGAAGCTGTTCAGCACGTCACGGCCGGCGCCTTGCGTATTCTGGAACTGGGCGAATCCCTGGAACCGCAGATCGACGATCACCGCGGATGCTGCGGAGGCATAGCTCGCCGTGTCATTGCCGCCGCCGCCATTCAGCGTGTCGTTGCCGTCGCCGCCTTCGATGACGTTGTCGGCGCTGCTGCCGACCAGGTTGTCCGCGAATTTCGTGCCGATGATGTTCTCGAAGCTCGAGATGCTGTCATTGCTGGTGCCGCCCCCCACGCTGACGATGAGGCCACTCGACAGATCGCCGAGGAAGGACGCGATCCCGAGCGTCGCCTTGGAATAATCCAGCGTGTCGATGCCCGCGTTGCCATTGAGCGTGCCGCCGGCCGAGGAAGTGGTCAGGTTGGAGATGATGTCGTCACCATCCCCGCCATTGATGAAGTTTCGGCCGGCCTGGCCATTCAGGACGTCATCCCCGTCAAGACCGTTGATGGTGTCATTTCCGGCCGAACCCGTGATGGTGTCGCCCAGCGTGGTGCCGTTGTAGAAGCTCGACTGCGTGATGGGCGAGAGCACCACCGCGGCATAGCCGGCGCCCTCGCTGGTGGGTGAGCCCGGCGCGCCCAGGACCAGATCGGCGAAGCCATCGCCATCCACATCGCCCGCCCCGGCGACGGAGAAGCCCAGGATGTCATTGCCGGAGCTGCGGCCGTTGATCTTGAAGCCGTTGGTCCCATCGGCGAGCGTCGAGAGGTTCTGGCTGGAGGACCAGCCGGACTTGCCCAGCACCACATAGGCCGAGCCGGCGCCGGTATAGGCGCCTGGGCTGCCGGCGAGCTCGCTGACGATCAGGTCGGCGAAGCCATCCGCGTTGATGTCGCCCACGCCATCCACCGCCACGCCGGCGATCGGGCTGGCGGAGAAATCGCCCAGCAGCCGGAAGCCGGTGCCGGCATCCATGGCGCAAAGCTCGAGGCTGGAGGCCCAGCCGGTGGTCTTGCCGAACACCACGAAAGCGCCGTCGAGGAAAGTCGAGACCCGCCCGATCAGCAGATCGGTGATGCCGTCGCCATTCACATCCCCGGCCGAGGCCAGGCTGGCGCCGACATCGTCCGGGCTGGCCCGGCTGAACAGCCGGAAGCCGTTGCTGCCATCGAGTTCGGAGACATTGATGACGGCATCGAAGCCCTCGGCCTTGCCGAAGACGACATAGGATTGCTTGTTTCCGCCGCCGATGATGATGTCGGCGAAGCCGTCGCCATTGACGTCGCCGGCCGAGGACACGGTGCTGCCCAGCCCGGCATTGCTGCCGGCGCCGTCGACACGGAAGCCGTTCTTGCCGTTCAGTATCGAGGGGTCGAAGGTGGATGGCGTTCCGGCGGGCCGGCCGAAGATGACATAGGCCGAGCCTGAATTCGTACCGCCATTGTCGGCCCCCGGCGCACCCAGGATGATGTCGGCGAAGCCGTCGCGATTGACGTCGCCGGCGATGGCCACAGCGGTACCCATCTTGTCGCCAGCTGTGCCGCCGTTAATGCCGAAAAAAGTTCCAGGCGCCGCCGTAAACCCCGCCGTTCCGCCGAACACAACTGCTGCAGTCCCCCTGTCGGAATTGGCCCCTGGGCCGCCGACGATGACATCGTCGTAGCCATCGCCGTTGAAGTCGCCGCCGCCCGAGACCGCAGTGCCGAGCTGTCCACCACCGCCGCTTAAGCTGAAGCCATTGGGCAGAAAAGCGAGGGAGTAGGTGCCGGTCCCGAACGCGCTGCCGCCGTAGGCGACGTAGAAGGCGCCAGCATCGGTTGCGCCGGACTTCGGCGCGCCGATGATCACATCGGCATAGCCATCGCCGTTATAATCCCCCGCACCGGACACGGAAAAGCCGGCATTGTCACCGGCGGTTGCGCCGTTGAGCTGGAAGCCGTTGGCGCCAATGAGGCTGGAGACGCTGAGACTGGAGGCGAAGGACATGAACTGCTCCTGCTTACGGTCCCTCCCCACGGCGGCCAGGTCAGCGGCTTCGGTACGGCGATGGACGAATGGTTGCTTCAAACAAACATTAATTTCCCCTTACTAAAACACAAAAACGTGATCCTCTCAACCGGTTGCAGGATCACCACATGTTTCAGGCCCAGCCCCCGCCGCGCCGACGCGGTGGGCAAGCCCCACCGCCCGCCTTCTCAGCGCCGACCAAAGGGGCCACAAGCCGCGCATGGGCCTTCACCTCGCGGACATCCATCACAGTTTCGGCGCCAAGCAGGTGCTGCGCGGCGTCTCGCTGGAGGTGGCGCCGGGGGAAATCCTCTGCCTGCTCGGCCCCTCCGGCGATGGCAAGACCACGCTGCTGCGGCTGGTGGCGGGGCTGGAGCCGGTGCAGCGCGGCCGCATCACGCTGGACGGGGTGACGCTGGCCTCCCCCGGCCATGACATGCTGCCCGAGGCAAGGCGCGTGGGCTTCGTCTTCCAGGACTACGCGCTTTTCCCCCATCTCACGGTGGCCGAGAATGTCGGCTTCGGCCTGGCGCGGCTGTCGCGCGCCGAGCGCGAATCGCGCGTGGCCGAGGCGCTGGAGCGGGTGCGCCTGGCCGAGCGCGGCGGCGCCTGGCCGCACCAGCTCTCCGGCGGCCAACAACAACGCGTGGCGCTGGCCCGCGCACTCGCCCCCCGCCCGGCCGCGTTGCTGCTGGACGAGGCCTTCGCCAGCCTCGACGCCCGGCTGCGCGAACAGGTCCGCGACGACACGCTGCACGTGTTGCAGGAGGCCGGCATCCCGGCGCTGATCGTCACCCATGACGCCGAGGAGGCGATGTTCATGGCCGACCGGATCGCCCTGATGCGCGAGGGCCGCGTAGAGCAGCTCGGCTCGCCCGAGGAGCTATATCTGCGCCCCGCCACCCCCTTCGTCGCCCGCTTCCTGGGCGAGGTGAACGACATTCCGGCCACCGTGACCGCGCGGGTGGCGCAAACCCCGCTCGGCCCGCTGCCCGCTGCCCTGCCCGATGGCCCGGCGCAATTGCTGCTGCGGCCCGAGGGGGTGCGGGTGCTGCCCCCCGGCCACGCAGGCGCCGCGCCGGCCGAGGTCGAGGCCTGCCGCCTGCTCGGCGCCACCACCATGGCCCATATGGCCCTGCCCGACGGCCATGGCGGCATCCTGCACATCCATGCCCGGCTGCCGCCGGGGGTGTCGCTGCGCCGGGGCGAGGCGGTGAGCCTGCAAGCCGATCCGCAACGCGCCTTCGTCTTTCCGTTGGGTCTGTCCGGCGGCTGTATCGCGTCGAGGGGATGACGCGGCCGGCACGGCTTCCTAGATGCACCCCCAGGTGATAGGGAAGCCGCTTGCGCCGGCCTTCGCCCGGCCACCCCATTGCGTCAGAAGGTATTGATGTTCGACCTCGCCTGGTCCGAGATTGCGCTGATTGCGGTGGTGGCGCTCATCGTCATCGGCCCCAAGGATTTGCCCAATGCCATCAAGGGCATCGCCGCATGGATCCAGAAGGGCAAGAAGATGATCCGGGACTTCCAGTCCCAGGCCGATGATCTGGTGAAGGAGGCGAACCTGCAGGAGGTCCGCAACCAGATCCAGGACGTGCGCAGCACCATCAGCGACATCAAGAATTTCGACCTCAAGGGCATGGTCGACAAGACGGTGGACCCCGACGGCTCGCTGAAATCCTCGCTGAACGGGATGAATGGCGGCAGCGGCGGCTATACCACGCCGGCCTGGACCCCGCCCGCGACCGCCGCCAGTACCCCTGGCGCGCCGGCGATGATCCCGCCCGGCACCATGGCGCCCTATGTGGCTCCGCCGCCGCCGCCCACGGCCGGGGATGTGGCGGATGCGCCAGCCTTCCTGCCGCCCAGCACGCCCGCGCCGGCGATGGTGCCGCCGCCCGCCGCCGCGATTGCGCCCGAGGCCCCCGCGGCGCCCGCCGCCGCCGCGCCCGACATGCTGCCGCCTGGTACCCCCTTGGGCACCCCCGTCGGCACGCCCGCCACCACCCAAGCCTGAGAGTTCACGCCCGTGGCACGCGCCCCTGTGGAAGACACCATCGACGACAAGCCGATGCCGCTCATGGAGCATTTGCTGGAGTTGCGCACCCGCGTGCTCTGGTCGGTCGGCGCGTTCTTTCTGGCCTTTGCGATCTGCTATTATTTCTCCTCCGCCATTTACGGCTTCCTGGCGCAGCCATTGGCCGACATCCTGATGCAGCAGAGCCTGGCCTCGGGTGGCACGGGCACCGACCGGCGAATGATCTTCACCCAGCTTTATGAGGCCTTCTTCACCTATCTGAAGGTCGCCTTCTTCGGCGCGATCTTCTTCTCCTTCCCGATGTGGGCGACGCAGCTTTGGCTGTTCGTGGCGCCCGGGCTGTATCGCAGCGAGAAAAAGGCGATCATGCCCTTCCTGGTCGCCTCGCCCTTCCTGTTCGTCATGGGCGCGGCGCTGGCCTATTACTTCATCTTCCCGCTGGCGTGGAAATTCTTCATCTCCTTCGAGACGCCGGCCGGGGCGGACAGTGTCGCCATCCAGCTGGAGGCGAAGGTCAGCGAATACCTGGCGCTGGTCATGCACATGATCCTGGCCTTCGGCATCGCCTTCCAGATGCCGGTGCTGCTGACGCTGCTGTGCAAGGTGGGGATTCTCAACGTCGAGAGCCTGCGCAAGGGGCGCCGCTACGCTGTCGTGGCCATGTTCGTGGTGGCGGCGATCATCACGCCGCCGGACATTATCTCGCAGATCGGTTTGGCGATCCCGCTGATCCTTTTGTACGAGATCTCGATCCTGGCGGCGGCCTGGATGGCACCGAAGCCTGATCCGGATGAGGGGGCGAAGGTGTGATGAACAGGCCTTCCTTGGCGTTCGCGGTGCGAGGTTTCGGCCGTGGCTGAGGCAGAAACACTCGGTCTGGCCTTCAGCTTCGCACCGGGACGCGCGATTTCGGAGGTTGAGGCCGAGGAACTTCTGGATGATCCCGTTGAGATGACAAACCTGCGGGAACGACACACAGGGGTGCCCGGGGTCATATACATCTCGACCCGCCAGGGGCAGCACGGTCCCAGGATCAAGTGGTTTCCTCAGCGTGCCGGCGGCGGTGACCCATTCCTGACGATCACTCTGGAACAACCGCCGCGTCTCCTCAATCACGGCGTCAATCCGCGTGAAGCCACCGGTGCGGTGGCTGCTGCGCAATGGGCCGAGATCAATCGGGATGCGCTGTTGCACTTCTGGGCGAATGGGACTGTTTTGGATGTCGACGAGATTGCGGAATTCACCCGGACGCTGAAGAGGCTCGGCTAGCGCGACATGCATGATATTCGCTGGATCAGGCAGAATGCAGAGGCGTTCGATGCCGAGATGGCGCGGCGTGGGCTGCCCGCACAAAGCTCCGCAATTCTCACCCTGGATGCCTTCCGACGCGACGCCATTTTGAAGGTCGAGGCCGCACAAAAAGCCAGGAATGAACGCGCGAAGGCCATCGGCATGGCCAAGGGCCGCGGCGACACCGCCGAGGTCGAGCGCCTGATGGGCGGGATCGTCGAGGATCTTGCGCAGAGCACGGTGGAGGTTCTCGCGCAACGTGAAGCCGAGCTGACCGACCTGCTCTCCTCCCTCCCCAACATCCTGGCCCCCGAAATCCCCGAAGGCGCCGACGAATCCGCCAACATCACCCTGCGCCAGCACGGCGAACCCGCCCGCCCCAACTTCGGGGCAAAGCAACATTTCGAACTCGGCGAGGCCCTCGGCCTGATGGATTTCGAGACCGCGGGTCGCCTGTCCGGCAGCCGTTTCGTGGTGCTGAAGGGCGCGCTCGCCCGGCTGGAGCGGGCGCTCGGCCAATGGATGCTCGACACCCATTCCGGCCCGAATGGCTACACCGAGGTCGCGCCCCCTCTGCTGGTCAACGCCGCCACCCTCTACGGCACCGGGCAACTGCCGAAATTCGAGGAAGACCTGTTCAAGACCGGCGACAAATACCTCATCCCCACCGCCGAGGTGCCGCTGACCAACCTCGTGGCCCAACAAATCATCCCCGAGCCCGTCGAACCGCTCCGCTACACCGCGCTCACCCCCAGCTTCCGCTCGGAGGCCGGTTCCGCCGGCCGCGACACCCGCGGCATGCTGCGCCAGCACCAATTCCACAAGGTCGAGCTCGTCTCCATCACCCGCCCCGAAGACAGCGAGGCCGAGCACGAGCGCATGACAAGCTGCGCCGAGGCCATCCTCACCGCGCTCGGCCTGACCTGGCGCCGCCAGTTACTGTGCGCCGGCGACACCGGCTTCGGCGCGGCGAAAACCTATGACCTGGAGGTCTGGCTGCCGGGGCAGGCGGCTTGGCGGGAAATCTCCTCCTGCTCCAACACCCACGCCTTCCAGGCGCGCCGGATGAATGCCCGCTTCAAGCGCGGCAAGGACACGGTGTTCGTCCACACCCTGAACGGCTCCGGCGTCGCCGTCGGCCGCGCGCTGATCGCGGTGCTGGAAACCCACCAGCAGGAGGACGGCTCCATCGCCCTCCCTGAGGTGTTGCACCCCTATATGGGCGGGTTGACGCGGCTGGGTTAGGCCCCGGCCAGCTTGGCCACGGTGGCCGCCAGCGCCTGGTCCAACACCTCGATCAGCGTGTCGCATTCGCTGCGCGTGATCACCAGCGGCGGCGAGAGCACGATGGTGTTGGAATGCCGGGCACCGCCGCCCGAACGCCCCACGATCACGCCATGCGCACGGCAGAAATCGACCACGCCGCCGACCAGCGCGCCATCGAGCTGCACCCGGCTTTCCCGGTCCGTCACCAGCTCGATGCCCAGCAGCAGCCCCTTGCCGCGGATGTCGCCGGTGATGTGATGCTTGAACAAAGCCGCCTTCAGCCCGTCCATCAGATAGGCGCCCATTGAAGCCGCGCGCTCGGGCAGCTTCTCCTCCAGCATGATCTCGATATTGCGCACGGCGACCGCGGCCGCCACCGGATGGCCGCCATAGGTGTTGACCTGCATCACCTGCCGCGCCTCCGATACCTCGCCCAGAAAGCTCTCGAAGACATGGTTCTTCACCACGGTCGCGGCGATCGGCAGGTAGGCCGAGACGATGCCCTTGGCGACGGCCATGATGTCCGGGCTCACGCCATAATGCTGGTGGCCGAACATCTTTCCGGTGCGGCCGAAGCCATTGATCACCTCGTCGACATGCAGCAGCAGGTCGTATTTGCGGCAGATCGCCTCGACCATCGGCAGGTATTCATCGGGCGGCACGGCCACGCCGACGCCGGACATGATCGGCTCCACGATCACCTCGGCGACGCTTTGCGGCCCCTCGCCCAGGATGGTGGTCTCGATGGCCTTGGCGCAGGCGACGCCGCAGCTCGGGTATTCCAGGCCGAGCGGGCAGCGGTAGCAGGTGGGTGCGGGGACGTGTACGAACTCGCCGGCATAAGGCTCGAACTTGCCTTTCCGGTCGCCCATGCCGCCGGCCGCCAGCGTGGCCAGCGTGGTGCCGTGATAGGCGTAGTAGCGGCTGATGGTCTTGAAGCGGAAATCGCCGGGGAATTCATGCTTGGCGTATTGCCGGGCGATCTTGAAGCCGGCCTCGTTGGCCTCGCTTCCCGAATTCACGAAATAGGTGTGGTAGCCGCCGCCCATCAGGCCATTGATCTGCTCCCCCAGCTCGGCGGCGGGCAGGTTCATGGCGGTGTGCGGGTAGTAGGCCATCTGCTGCATCTGCTCGGCCGCGACCTGCGCGAGCTCGGTGCGGCCATAGCCGATATTGACGCACCACAGCCCGGCCATGGCGTCGAGATAGGTCGTGCCATCGGCATCGACGATCGTGGAGCCCTGCGCGCCGGTCACCACCATCTGCTTCTGCTCCAGCGCGCGGTGCTGCAGCAGCGGGTGGATGACATTGTCGAGGTCCTGCTTCACCACGCGGGCGCGGGCTTCGGGATCGGGCTGGTTGGTGAGCGACATCGGGGCCTCCGGCAGAGCGATCACGCAAGCTACGCCGCAAAACCCTGACCTGTCACCCCGATTGACCCGGCCCCGCGCGCATGCGGCACTGCGCCCGCAAACAGGAGGATCGCCCGATGTATGTCGAGCAACGCATCTACACCGCCCACCCCGGCAAGCTGCCGGCCTGGATCAACCTCTACGCCACGCAGGGAAGCGGCCCATCCAACCAGCATATGGGCCCGCTGATCGGCCATTTCACCGTCGAGGTCGGGCCGCTCAACCGCGTGGTCTTCCTGCGCGGCTTCGCCGATATCGATGACCGCGACCGCGGCATGGTCGCCCGCGCCGCCGACCCGGCCTGGAATGCCTTCCTGGCCGAAAACGCCAGGCTGGGTGCATTGGCGGCGCAGGAAAACAAGCTGCTGAAGACCGTCCCCTTCAGCCCCATCCAGGCCCCCGGCCAGCCCTTCATGCGCAGCTTCCCCGGCGAGGGGCTGATCATCGACCACCGCACCTATGATTTTCATCCTGGCAAGATGAATGCCTGGCTGGAGATGTACGAGAAGATCGGCCTGCCGGTGCAGCAGAAACATCTCGGTCAGTTCCTGTTCATGGGCTTCGGCGAATGCGGGCCGATCAACCAGGTGGTGTTCATGTGGGCCTATGCCGGCCTGGGCGACCGTGACCGCCGGCGTGCGGCGATGGCAGCCGATCCGGGCTGGGCGGAATTCGGCCGCGCGACCGCGCAGGTGGCACCGCTGAAGACCCAAACCACGATGATCCTCAAGCCGACATCGATCTCGCCGATCAAGTGATGCGACGGCGGGGTGGCTCAGTGCATGAACACCCCGCCATCCACCACCAGCGTCTGCCCGGTGATGAAGCCGGCACCCTCGCCGCAGAGGAACAGCGCGGCACCCACCAGATCCTGCGGCATCATGTCGCGCTTCACCGCCCGCTCATCGATGTTCTTCTGCCGGCCGCGCCGGAGCTGCACCTCATTGCCCAGCATCCCCTCGCTCAGCGTATAGCCGGGTGCGAGGTTGTTCACCCTGATGCCATGCGGCCCCAATTCGCGGGCCATGGAACGGGTCAGGCCGAGCACCGCGGATTTGCTGGTGACGTAATGCAGCATCAAGGGGTTGCCCTTGAAGGCCGTGGCGCTGCCGATATGCAGGATGGCGCCTGACCCCTGGGCCTTCATCACCGGCACCACGGCGCGAGCGGTCAGGAACAGCCCGTCCACATTCACCGCCATGACGCGCCGCCAGGCCTCGGGGGTGATCTCCTCCAGCGGCCCCGGCAGCAGTGCGGTGAAGATGCCGGCATTGTTCACCAGCACATCGATGCGCCCATGCCGGGCCATCACCGCCGCCACCATGGCCTCCACACCGGCCGCATCGGCCACGTCGCAATCCACCCCCGTGCCGCCCAGTTTTTCCGCGGCCACGGCCGAGCCTTTGAGATCCGCCACCACCACCCGCGCCCCCTGCCCGGCGAAACCCTGGGCGATGGCGAAGCCGATGCCCTGCGCGGCGCCGGTGACGATGACCACTCTCTCTGTCGTTTCCATCCCCCCAGCTTCACGCCGCCGCCGCCGCGCGGCAAGGTGTCGGGCATGAAGAGCTGGATAGGCCGCGCGCAGGAAACGCAGGACGAGATCTCCCCCGGCCTGGCCCGCCGCGCCTGGGCCTTGCTGGATTTGCCAGGGGAGCCGCCGGCGATCCTGCCGCCGCATTTCGTCGCGCTGTATTTCTGGGACGTGGCGCCGCAGGCCGCGCTGGGCCCCGATGGCCACCCGAAAACCGGGGATTTTCTGCCCCCCGTGGCCCTGCCAAGGCGCATGCTGGCGGGGCGACGCCTGCGCTTCCCCGGCGGCGCGCTGCGGCTGGGTGCGCCCGCCAGCAAACGCAGCGAGATCACCGCCATCACCCCCAAGCAGGGCCGCAGCGGAAAGATGGTGTTCGTCACCATCACCCACCGGGTCGAATGCGCCGGCGAGATCGCGGCCATCGAGGAGCAGGATGTGGTCTATCGTGAGGCCGCCTCTGCCCCCTCCGCCCTCACCCCGGCGCCCGCGATCGCGCTGTGGCGCGAAAGCCTGACGCCCGACCCGACCATGCTGTTCCGCTATTCCGCCATCACCTTCAACGGCCACCGCATCCATTACGACGCGGACTACACCCGCGATGCGGAAGGCTACCCGGCCCTGGTGGTGAATGGTGGGCTGACCATTCTTCTGCTGCTGCGCGCGGCCTTGCGCGCGAACCCGACCGGCAGGCTGGCCGGCTATGAGGCCCGCACCATGCGCCCGCTTTACGTCAACCGCCCCCTCACCTTGGCCGCGGCACCGCCGGAGGGAAGCCGCCAGGCCGCGTGGGCGGCGGATGACACGGGCGCCCAGGCGCTGGCCGTGACGCTGGAATGGGCATGACCGGCAACAATGGCCCGTTGGCGGGCCTGCGCGTGCTCGACATGACCTCGGTCGTCGTCGGCCCGATCTGCACCCGTACCCTGGCCGACCAGGGCGCCGATGTGATCAAGATCGAGGCGCCGGAGGGCGATCTGCTGCGCCACATGGCCGGTATCGGCCGCAACCCGGCGATGAGCGGCAAGTTCATCAACTTCAACCGCAACAAGCGCAGCCTGGCGCTCGACCTGCGCCAGGCGCCGGCGCGCGACGCGGTCCGTGCCCTGGCCGCCACCTGCGACGTCTTCGTCTCCAACATCCGCCCCGCCTCGCTGGCCCGGCTGGGGCTGGGGGCCGCCGGGCTTTGCGCCGCCAATCCGCGCCTCATCGCATGCTCCATCCTGGGCTTCGGCTCGGACGGGCCTTATGCCGAAGCACCCGCCTACGACACCGTCATCCAGGCCGCCGGCGGCGTCGCCGCGACCTTCGAGAGAAGTACCGGCGAACCCAGATACGTGCCGATGGTGATGGCCGACCACATTACCGGCCTGATCGCGGCGCAAAGCATCGGCTTCGCCCTCTTCCGCCGCGAGAGGACGGGGCTGGGCGAGATGATCGAGGTGCCGATGCTGGAGAACATGGCCGGCTTCGTGCTGACCGAGCATCTCGGTTCCGCCAGTTTCGACCCGCCCATCGGCCCCTCCGGCGATGCGCGGCTGCTCTCGCCCGATGGCAAGCCGATCAAGACGCTGGATGGCTATATCTCGCTCTCGGCGAACACCAATGCCCAGGCCTTCGCCTTCTTCCGTGCCATCGGCCGGCCGGAGCTGTGCGACGACCCGCGCTTCGCCACCGCCTTCGCCCGCACCCAGAACACGCCGGAGTATTTCGCCATCCGCATCGAGGCCATCGCGCAGAAAACCTCCGCCGAGTGGCTGGAGATCTTTCGCAAGGCCGACGTTCCGGCCGGCCCCTACAACACCATCGACGGCTTGCTGGAGGACCCGCATTTGAAAGCCACAGGTTTCGTCTTCACCGAGGAGCACCCCACGGAAGGCAGGCTGCGCCGCACCCGCGTGGCCAACCGCTTCTCCGGCGGCATGCGGGAGGCCACGCTGCCCGCCCCGCGCATCGGCGAGCACACCCGCGAATTGCTGGCCGAGGCGGGCTGCACCGCGGAGCAGATCGAGGCCATGATCGCCTCGGGTGCTGCGGTGGTGCCATGATCGCGCGCCGTCTCCTGCCGCTGCTGGCGACCCCGGCCTTCGCGCAAACCTGGGCGCCCGAGCGGCCCATGCGGCTCATCATCCCCTTCACCCCCGGCGGCTCCACCGACATCATCGGCCGTGTCGTGGCGCAGCGTCTCTCCGTGCTGCTGGGCCAGAGCGTGGTGGTGGAGAACCGTCCGGGCGCCGGCGGCACCATCGGCGCCGACCAGGTGGCCAAGGCGGCGCCCGATGGCCACACCCTGCTGATGGGCCATATCGGCACGCTGGCGGTCAATCCCGGCCTCTATCCCCGCCTGCCCTACGACTTCCAGCGCGCCTTCGCGCCGATCTGCCTGGTGGCGACGGTGGCGAATTTTTTGGCGGTGACCAACGGCCTGCCCGTGCGCGATGTGGCGGAGTTTCTGGCCCTGGCGCGGCGCGACCCCGGCGGCATCACCTATGGCTCGGGCGGCAATGGCTCGGCCACGCATATCGCGGTCTCCGCCTTGCAGGAGGCAGCGGGGGTGCGCTTCACCCATGTGCCCTATCGCGGCACCGGGCCGATGATGACCGACCTGATCGCCGGCCAGATCCAGATGACCATGACCGGCGGCCCGCCCGCCCTGCCGCCGATCCGCGCGGGACAAATCAGGGCGCTGGGCGTCTCCGCCCTGGCGCCGGTGGCCGCGGCGCCCGAAATCCCGCCCATCGCCGCCACCGTGCCGGGCTTCGAGGCGGTGCAATGGTACGGGGTGGTCGGCCCCGCCGGCATGCCGGCGGCGGCGGTCGCGCGGATCAACCAGGCCATCCACGCCCTGCTGGCCGAGCCGGAGACGCGGGCCAGGCTGGAGCCCGAGGCGGCCGACCCGGCGCCGGGCACGCCCGAGGCGTTTGGTGCGTTCATCACGGCCGAGCAGACGCGCTGGGGGGCGCTGATACGGCGGGCGGGGGTGCGGGCGGAGTAAGGCGGCGGAACCGGGCGGCCAGCCCTACCCCCGCGCCGCCAGCAGCCGCTCGGGAGAGACCGGGCAATCCAGATGCGGCGTGCCGGCGGCATGCTTCAACGCATTCCACACCGCGGCCGCCAGCAGGAGAGGCGGCTCCCCCACCGCCTTGGAACGAAAAATCGTCCGCGCCGGATTGGGCGCCGCCTCCAGCAGCCGCGTCGTGAACACCGGCGGCACATCGCGTGAGCCTGGGATCTTGTAGGTCGAAGGCCCCAGCGTGCGCAGCCGCCCCGCGCGGTCCCACCACAGCTCCTCGCTGGTCAGCCAGCCCATGCCCTGGATGAAGGCGCCCTCGATCTGCCCCCGGTCGATCGCCGGGTTCAGGCTCTGGCCGCAATCCTGCACGAGATGGGCGCGCAGCACGCGGTGCTCGCCGGTCAGGGTGTCGATCACCACCTCGGCCACCGCGGCGCCATAGCTGAAATAGAAGAAGGGTTTGCCCCGCACCTCCTGCATGTCCCATTCCAGGTCGGGCGTGGCGTAGAAGCCGGTCGCCGACAGCGACACGCGCGATTTCCAGCACAGTTTTGCGAGTTCGGAAAACACCAGCCGCTGATTGCCGCTGGCCCCCAACACCTCGCCATCCTCGAAGCGCACATCGCCGGCGGCGCAGCCGAAATGCAGCCCCGCCACCTCCGCCATCCGCCCCCGGATGGTCTCGGCCGCGTGATACGCCGCCCAGCCATTGAGGTCGCTGCCCGTGCTCGCCGCCGTGGCGCTGGTATTGGGCACCTGCTCGGTGGAGGTGGCGGTGATGCCGATGCTCTCGATGGGCACGGAAAACACCTGCGCCACCACCTGCGCCACCTTGATGAACAGCCCCTGCCCCATCTCGGTGCCGCCATGGTTCAGCCGGATGGAGCCATCGGTATAGACATGCACCAGCGCGCCGGCCTGGTTGAGATGCGGGATGCCGAAGGAGACGCCGAAGGCCGAGACGAAACACCCCAGGCCCCGCCGCAGCGTGGGGTGGGTGGCGTTGAATGTCTCGATGCTCGCCATGCGCTCGGCCCACCCCGCATCCGCCCGCGCCTCGGCGTAGACGCGCCGGATCAGATCGCCCTCCAGCGCCTGGCCATAGGGCGTCTGGGCCGGGTTCTCCCCACCGGCGAAATTCCTCGCCCGCACCGTCTCCACATCCAGCCCAGCGGCGGCGGCGACATGGCCCAGCACGTCATCCATCAGCATCGCACCCTGCGGCCCGCCAAAGCCGCGAAAGGCGGTGTTGCTGACATGATTGGTCTTCACCGCGCCACACAGCACGCGCAAAGCCGGCACCGAATAGGCGTTCAGCGAATGCGTGGTGGCGCGCATGATCACGCCGGCCGACATGTCCAGCGAATGCCCGCCATCGGCGATCAGCGCGGCGTCCAGCGCCAGCACCCGCCCGCTCGCATCGAACCCCACCTGCCAGCGATACAGGAAGGGGTGACGCTTGCCCGTCGCCGCCATGTCGAGCTTGCGCGGCAGCCGCAGCTTTACCGGCTTGCCGGTCAGCCGCGCGGCGATGGCGGCGGCGGCGGCCACCCAGCTCGCATTGCTCTCCTTGCCGCCGAAGGCCCCGCCCATGCGGCGGCATTGTACCTGCACGCGATGGTAGGGCTCACCCAGCACCCGGGCGACGACATGCTGGCCCTCGGTCGGGTGCTGGGTGGAGGAATGGATCAGCATGTCGCCATCCTCGCCGGGAATGGCGAGGGCGATCTGGCCTTCGAGATAGAAATGCTCCTGCCCGCCCAGATGCATCTCGCCCCGCGCGGTCATCGGCGAGGCTTCCAGCGCGGCCACGGCATCGCCCTGCGCCATGGTGAAGGGGCCGACCAGCCAGGAGTGCCGCTCCCAGGCCGTCGCGATGTCGAGCACCGGCGGCAATTCCTCGATCTCGGCGGTGATCGCGGCGGCCGCGGCCAGCGCCTGGTCACGGGTGCGCGCCACCACGATGGCCAGCGACTGGCCGGCATGCTCGACCAGCGGGTCGGCCAGCATCGGCTCGCCGCTGCCGATGGGGGCGATGTCGTTCTCGCCCGGGATATCGGCCGGCCCGATCACCCTGATCACGCCGGGCATGGCCCGCGCCGCATCGAGATGCAGGGCCAGGACGCGGCCATGCGCCGGCGCGGCGCTGGCCAGCGCGGCATGCAGCATGCCCGCCGGCTCCGCCATGTCATCGAGGAAGCGTGCGCGCCCGGTGGCATGGCGCAGCGCGCTGTCATGGCGCAGCGCGGCGCCGATGCTGTCCCTCATGCCGGCACCGCGAAGGGCTCGGCCGCCAGCTCGGGATGGGCATGGCGCAGCCACAGCCGTTCAAGCAGCCCGCGCGCCGCGCGCATCCGCCAGGCGGCACTGCCGCGCCAGTCATCCATGGGGCGAAAATCCTCCGCGAGCTTTTCGGCCGCAGCGCGCAGAACGTCGCGGGTGAAGGGTTTTCCGGCCAGCGCCGCCTCGGCCGCCGGCGCGCGCGCCGCTGTCGGCCCCATGCCGCCCAGCGCCAGCCGTGCCGCGGTGATGGTCTCGCCCGCGCGCTCGATCACCGCCACCAGCGAGACCGCGGAAATATCCTGGTCGTGCCGGCGCGAGAGTTTTTCCGCCGCCAGCAGCGCGCCCGGCGGCGGCCGGGGAATGTCCACCGCCACGATGATCTCATCGGCGGCCAGGGCGTTGCGCCGATAGCCCAGCAGGAAATCACCCACCGGCAGCCGCCGCGCCGAGGTCTCCACCACCGCCCCCAGCGCCAGCAGCACAGGCAAGGCATCGCCGATGGGCGAGGCGGTGCCGAGATTGCCGCCCAACGTGCCCAGCGCACGGATCTGGCGCGACCCGAGCCGGGCGAAATACCCCGCCAGCGGCGCGAAATCGCCCTCGCACAGCGCCAGCAGCGAGGAATAAGGCTCGGCCGCGCCGATCCGCAGGCCGCGCGGTCCGGCCTCGGCCCCGCGCAGTTCCACGACATTGCCGAGGAAAATCACCTCGGCGGGATGTTCGCGATGCTCGGAGAACCGCAGCCCCAGATCGGTGCCGCCGGCCAGCAGCCAGGCCCGCGGGTGGGCGGCCCGCAACGCCAGCGCCTCGGCCAGCCCGGTGGGGGCGAAAAACGCCTGGCCGGGGGCGGCGAAGGCGGCGGCCCGGGCGGCGAAGGGCGCGGCGGTCGCGCCATCATCCGCCATCCGCTCCACCGCTTCCATGATCGGCCGGTAGCCGGTGCAGCGGCAGAGATTGCCGGCCAGCGCCGCATGCCCATCACCACCCGCCCGGGTATGCGCCCAGGCCGCCATGACGATGCCGGGGGTGCAGAAGCCGCATTGCGTGCCATCGGCCTCGGCCAGCAGCGCGGGCAAAGGGTGGTCGGCGCCCAGGCCCTCCACGGTGCGGATGCCGCGGCCATGCAACTGCCCCAGCACCGCCAGGCAGGCATTGATCGGCGCGCGTTCGGCGCCGTCCTCCAGCACCACGGTGCAGGCACCGCAATCGCCCTCGGCGCAGCCTTCCTTGGTGCCGGGCAGGCCGGCGTCACCGCGAAGCCAGTCCAGCAGCGTGGTCGTGGGGCGCGTGCCCTCGGGCAGCGTCACATCAGCGCCGTTCAGGGTGAAGGCGATGCGGGTTTCTGTCATCGCGGCAATGTGCACCGCAACATGGGCGAATTCAACGCAGGCCGTCGCGGCCTTCGATCCCATCCACCGTCAGCCCGCCGATGCGCGGCAGCGGTCGCCCGCCCGCGGCCAGCGCCAGGCAGACGAGAATCTCATCGGCCATCGGCGCATCGGTCACCCGCGCCTCGATGGCATCGAAATGGCTGCGCACGAAGGCCGCGTCCTTGTGGCCCAGGGGGATGTCGATGGTCGCCCCCATCCCCGCGCGTTTCTTGGCCGAGGGGATGAGCGCCGCCCCCCCACCCAGGGCCGCGCGCACCGGCGCCCCCATTTTCGGGTGGAGGAGTGCGGCGGCATGCTCCAGCTCCCCCGCCTCGCCGACGATGGCGGCCTTGCCATAGCCCTGCGCCGGCGCGCCCAGCGCGGCCAGCGCGCGCTCCACCAGCAGCGCGCCCAGCGCCTCGCCGGTCTCGATCAACAGCGTCAGGTCGGGGTTGTAATGCCCCGCCAGCGGGTTCTTCAGCACCGCGCAGGCCACGGCGCGGCGGATCGGCGGATGGATCTCCTGGTCCATCTCGACCAGGCATTCCTCGACCCAGGTGACGAGCTTGCGGATTTTCATTCGGCGCCCCCGGTTTCGATGATTTGCGGCGCGCGGATCGCGGGTGGGGTGTTGCGGCTGCGCCCGGACACGCGGATCTGGCCGTCGATGATCACCATGCCGATGCCCGGCAGATTGCCCCAGGCCATCGCCTGTTCGGCGGTGGTGCCGCCGCCGCCCATCGGCGCGTCGATGAAGACGAGGTCGGCGGCCAATCCGGCCTCAACCATGCCGCCCTGCAGCCCGCGCCACTTCGCCACATTGCCGGTGGCGGCGGCGATGGCGCGTCCGGTCTCCATCAACCCGCACAGGAAGACGACCATCCGCAGCATGCCCAGCGGCTGCACGCCCGAACCCGCCGGGCTGTCGGTGCCGACCACCAGCCGGTCGAGCAGACCCCTCTCGATCAGCTGCAAGACGACATAGCGCGCGGCATTCATGTTGCCGTTGTGCACGATTTCGATGGCCCGGCTTGTGCCCTCGATGACCTTGATCAGCTGCTCCGCCGGCAGGCAGGTCGGGCCGCCATTGATATGGGCCACGATGTCGGCATCCGCCGCGCAGACCACCGCCGCGCCCATCAGGTTGGAGCCGGCGATGGACGGGCCGCCGCAATGGATCATGCTGTTCAGCCCCATCTCGCGCGCCCAGCCGGCGTGGCGGATGACCTCATCCTCGTCGCGCACCGTGCCCAGGCCGATCTCGCCCAGCCAGCGCACCCCGGCGCGGCTCATCTCCAGGTAATCGTCGCGGCCCATGCCGCGTTCGGGCACCGGCGCGCCGGCCAAGACCTTGGCGCCCAGCGGGCGGAAATTCTCGAAGCAGCGCTGTGCCGCGATGGACAGGGCGCGCACCCCCACCGCGTCGCGCGGCCGTCCCGGCACATGGACCTCGCCGGCCGAGACCATGCTGGTCACGCCACCATGCACGCCGCTCTCGATCCAGCCGAGCTGGCTCTGCCGTGGCGTCCAGTCGCCGAAGGCGGGGTGGACGTGATTGTCGATCAGCCCGGGCATCACCGCGCAGCCCCCTGCGTCGATCACCGGCCCCGGCCCGGTCAGCCCCTGGCCGACCGCCGCGATCATCCCATCCTCGATGCGGATCGAATCGGCCGGAGATGTCGGCCGCTCCATCCAGCCCGTATAGACCTGCCCGATATTGACGATCAGCATCCGCCGCCCCCGAAAAACCCGCCTTCACCCTACTTACGGGTTGAGTGCCGCGCAAACCCGCCGATACTGCGGGGATGGACCGATATTTCAGGCCGCGCTCGCTGGCCGAGGCGCTGGACATCCTCGCCGAGCATACCCCACGGCCCCTGGCCGGCGGCACCGACCTCTATCCGGCGCTGACCGGGGCCGAGGCCTGGGGGCCGCGCCCGGCGCTGGACTGGATGGACATCTCGGGCCTGTCCGCGCTGCACGGCATCGAAGCCGCGGAGGGCGGCTTGCGCATCGGCGCGCTGGTCAGCTGGACGCAGATCGCGACGGCCGCCCTGCCGCCCGCCCTGGCCGCGCTGCAACAGGCGGCGCGCCAGGTCGGCGGGCGGCAGGTGCAGAATCGCGGAACCCTGCTGGGCAATCTCTGCAACGCCTCGCCGGCCGCCGATGGTGTGCCGCCGCTGCTGATCCTCGACGCCGAGATCGAGCTGGCCAGCGCCGCGGGCACCCGCCGCCTGAGGCTGGGGGATTTTCTCCGAGGCAACCGGGCCACGGCGCGGCGGCCCGACGAGCTGGCGGTGGCACTCCATATCCCACCCCCACCTGAGGCCGAAAGCCGCTTCGAGAAGCTGGGTACAAGGCGCCAGCTCGTCATTTCCATCGTGATGGTCGCCGGGCTGCTGCGGCTGGAGGCGGGGCGGGTGGCGGAGGCGCGGATCGCGGTCGGCGCCTGTTCCGCCGTGGCGCGGCGCCTGCCGGGGCTGGAAGCCGCCTTGCGCGGCGCGGCGCCGGGCGATGTCGCGGGCATCATCGGCGGCGCGACACTCGACCCGCTCACGCCCATCGCCGACATCCGCGGCACCGCCGAGTACCGCCTGAGCGCCGCCCGCACGCTTGTCGCCCGAAGCCTTGGCGCATGAACGCGCAGCCGCCGGCGGGCATCGCGCTGAGCATCAATGGCGAGGCGACGAGCATCATGGCCCCGCCCGCCACCCGCCTCTCCGCCGCGCTGCGCGACAGCCTCGGCCTGACCGGCACCAAGACCGGCTGCGACGCCGGCGATTGCGGCGCCTGCACCGTGCTGCTGGATGGCGCCCAGGTCTGCGCCTGCATGGTGCCCCTGGCCCAGGCCGAGGGCCGCGCCGTCACCACCATCGAGGGGTTTTCGGCAACGCGCTGGGGCCGCGCGCTCGGCGCCAGTTTTCTCGCCCATGGCGCGGCGCAATGCGGCATCTGCACGCCGGGCATGGTGATGGCCGCGGCGGAATTGCTGGCCGAAACCCCCGCCCCCGACGAGGCGGCGGTGGAGGCGGCACTGGGCGGCGTGCTGTGCCGCTGCACCGGCTATCGCGCGATCACCGAGGCGGTGCTGGCGGCGCATCGCTTTCTCGACGCGCCGCCGGCGCCGGCGCCGGAGGATGACGCGGTGGGCGCCCGCCTGGCCCGAATCGATGGCCCGGAAAAGCTCGATGGCAGCGCGCTCTATGGCGCCGATACCGCACCCGCCGACGCGCTCTGGCTGCGCCCCATCCGCAGCCCGCACGCCCATGCCCGCTTCCGCCTCGGCGCCGCGCCGCCCGGCGTCACGCTGCTGACCGCGGCCGATGTCCCGGGGCGCAACGGCTTCGGCATCTACCCGCACATCAAGGACCAGCCGGTGTTCTGCGCGCACACCGCGCTGTATCGCGGCGATTGCGTGGCGGCGCTGGTCGGCGCGCGCGAGGCGGTGCTGGCGGCGGAGTTGCCGATCGAATGGGAACCGCTGCCCGCGCTGGACATGGCGGCGGCCCGCGCCCCCGGCGCGCCCCTGGTGCACGCGCATTTGCCGGGCAATGTGCTGACCACGGGGCGGGTGATCTCGGGCACCCCCGCCACCGCGACCCATAGCGCCGACATCGCCATCCGGACCGGCTTCGTCGAACACGCCTATATCGAGCCCGAGGCCGGCTACGCCGAACGTATCGGCGATCAGATCAAAATCTTCGCCTCCACCCAGGCGCCCTATATGGATCGCGAGGAGGTCGCAGGCGTGCTCGGCATCCCGCAGGAGGATGTGCGGATCATCCCCTCGGCCTGCGGCGGCGGTTTCGGCGGCAAGCTCGATGTCTCCTTGCAGCCCATGCTGGCGGTGGCGGCCTGGAAGCTGGGCCGCCCCGTCCGCGCCGTGTATGGCCGGCCCGAAAGCATGGCGGCGAGCACCAAGCGCCACCCCGCCCGCATTCAGGCCCGGGCCGGCTGCGATGCGCAGGGGCGCCTGACCCATTTCGATTTCGAGGGCGATTACGACACCGGCGCCTATGCCAGTTGGGGGCCGACGGTGGCCGGGCGGGTGCCGGTGCATGCCTCCGGCCCCTATCGCGTGCCGGCGGTGCGGGCGCAGGCCCGGGCGATCCACAGCCACAACCCGCCCAGCGGCGCCTTCCGCGGCTTCGGCGTGCCGCAGGCGGCCATCGCGCAGGAGGCGCTGTGGGACATGCTGGCCGACAAGGCCGGGCTCGACCGGCTGGAGTTCCGCGCGCTGAACGCGCTGCGCGCCGGTGACACCTCGGCCACCGGGCAGCGGCTGGAACACAGCGTGGGGCTGCTGGCCTGCCTGGACGCGCTGCGGCCGCGCTGGCGGGAATTGCGCGCGGCCGCCGCCGCCGCCAATGCCGCGGGCGGTGGGGCGCTGCGGCATGGCGTGGGCGTGGCCTGCATGTGGTACGGCATCGGCAATACCGGCATGTCCAACCCTTCCACCATGCGGCTGTCGCTGGCCCCCGATGGCCGGCTCGAATTCCGCAACGGCGCGGTGGATATCGGCCAGGGCAGCAGCACCGTGCTGGCACAGATCGCGGCGCAGGCGCTGGGGCTGCGGGTGGCCGACCTCCACCACATCAACGGCGACACGTTTCTCACGCCCGATGCCGGCAAAACCTCCGCCTCGCGCCAGAGTTTTGTGAGCGGGCGCGCGGCGATGGAGGCCGGGCTGGCGCTCCGCGCGGCCATTCTGCGCCGGGCCAATGCCGGGCCGGATGCCGCGCTGGAACTGCGGCAGGGCGTGCTGCTGGTCGATGGCGCGGCACTGGCGCTGTCGGAGACGCTGCATGGCGAGGGCAGCTTCGACCCGCCGACCATCCCGCTCGACGCGAACGGCCAGGGCATCCCCTATGCCTGCTACGGCTTCGCCGCGCAGATCGCCGCGCTGGCGGTGGACACGCGCCTGGGGACCATCCACATGCAGCGCATCGTGGCGGCGCATGATGTCGGCCGCGCCATCAATCCCACGCTGGTGGAGGGTCAGATCCATGGCGGCATCGCCCAGGGCCTGGGCCTGGCCCTGATGGAGGAATACATCCCCGGGCGCACCGAGAATTTGCACGACTACCTCATCCCCTCGATGGGCGATGTGCCGGAGATCGAGACGTTTCTGATCGAGGATCCGGAGCCGCTCGGCCCCTATGGCGCGAAGGGGGTGGGGGAGCCGGCGCTGGTGGCGACCGCGCCGGCGATTTTTTCGGCGATACGCGATGCGACGGGGGCGGTGATCACGCGGGTGCCGGCGCTGCCGTATCGGGTGCTGGAAGCGATCGCCCGTGTCTGATCGCACCGCAATCTTCGGCGCCGCCGAGGCCGACGGCATCGTCCGCTGCGACGCCTGCCCCGTCCTCTGCCGCATCCGCCCCGGCCGCGCCGGCGCCTGCCACCGCTACGCCAATGAGGATGGCCGCCTCATCCGCACCGACCCGCTGGTCCTGTTGCAAAGCGCCGAGCAGGTCGTGCCCTTCCTCGATGGCGGGGAGAACCGGGAAACCTTCGTCACCGCCATCGGCGCCGGCACCACCTACCCCGACTACAAGCCCGCCCCCTTCATCGTCCAATCCCGCCACGCCGGCATCGACACCATCACCGTCGTCACCGAGGGCATCTTCTCCTATTGCGGCCTCAAGGCGAAGATCGACACCGACCGCCATCTCGGCCCCGAGGCCGCGCCCATCCGCCATCAGGGCGAGCAGATCGGCCATGTCACCACCGCCGAATACGGCTCGCAGATGCTCTCCATCGGCGGCGTGCGGCATCTCACCGGGGGCTCCAAGCGCGAGGGCATGACGACCTGCGCCGCCATGCTCGCACTCGCCGGCAAGCAGGCGATCGAGGTCAGCATCGATGGCGGCGCCACCCTCATACTGCAGGCCGGCCAGGCCCCCATCGTCAACGGCGTGCCGGAAGCCCGCATGCGGGTCGGCTGCGGCTCGGCCGCCATCGGCATCTTCGCCCAGCAATGGCAGGGCCATGCCGATGAGGTGATCGTGGTCGACGACCACATCACCGGCGTGCTGACCGAGCACCAGGCCGGCAAGTGCCTGGACATGCGCCCCGCCGGCATCCGGGTGCGCGGCCGCCGCTCCACCCCCGGGCGCTATTTCCAGGTCGCCCATCCCGGCACGGGCTGGGGCGGCACGGATATCAGCGAGCCGCTGTCGATCATCGAGAGCGTCGACCCGAAACTCGCCTGGCCCGGCCTGCGCCTGCTGATGACCAGCACCACGGGCGAGGACGCGGCCTGGTTCGTGCTCGACGAAGCCCTGCGCCCCGTCCCCGCCGCCATGCCGCCGGACATCGCCGCCACCGTCGCGCGCATCGGCGAAAATTGCGAACCGGCGCTGACCTCCATCCTGTTCATGGCCGGCGCCGGCGGCTCCTTGCGCGCCGGCGTCACCGACAACCCCATCCTGCTGACAACGGCAGTGCAGGATGGGCGGGTGCGGATCACCATGGGTGGCGCGCCCTGCACGCTCTGGCCCGGCGGCGGCATCACCATCATGGCCGATGTGCTGGCCATGCCCGATGGCAGTTTTGGTTCCGTGCCGACCCCGGCCTTGGTGGCGCCGCTGGAATTCACCATGCCGGCCGCACTCTACGCAGCGCTGGGCGGCCATATGGGGCATGTCGTGTCGATCGAGGCGCTGCTGGCCGAATACGCGGCCAATGCCCGCCACGACCGCCTGCCGGAGGGCATGCCATGGCCTGGCGCGGCGCCCTGAACCCACACAGCCTGCCCGATGGCCGGCTGTGCCTGGAGGACGGCCCGATCAGCCTGCTCATCGGCATCGAGGGCCCGCCGCATGCCGTGCGCGCCGGCCAGAACGCCGCGGGCCTGCGCATGCACGGCCTGCTGGCCGCGCTGTGCGAGGAACTGCCCGCGCTGCGCCGCCCCCTGGCCGACGCCATGCCGAGCTTCCGCCACCCCGTGGCCCGCCGCATGGCCGAGGCCTGCTGGCCGCACCGCCTGGAGCACATCACCCCCATGGCCGCGGTCGCCGGCGCGGTGGCCGAGCATGTGCTGGCGGGCATCATCGAACAGCCCGGGGTCCAGGCGGCGCATGTCAACAATGGCGGCGACATCGCGGTGCACCTGACCGGCCGCGCGTCCTTGCGCGTCGGCCTGTGCGGCAATCTGGCCGATGGCAGGCCCGATGGCCTGGCCCTGCTGCGCGCCGGGGATGGGGTGGGCGGCATCGCCACCTCCGGCTGGCCCGGCCGCAGTTTTTCGCGCGGCATAGCCGACGCCGTCACCGTGCTGGCACCGCGCGCCGCCGATGCCGATGCCGCCGCCACCATCATCCCCAATGCGGTGGATGCGCAGCACCCCGCCATCTTCCGCCGCCCCGCCAATACGCTCGACCCCGACAGCGACCTGGGCGCGCTGGAGGTGACGGTGGAGGTCCGCGCCCTGCCCCGCATGCTGGCGCAACTCGCGCTCGAACGCGGCGCGCGGGTGGCGGAAAGGCTGGTCGCGCGCGGCATGATCACCGCCGCCCTGCTGCGGCTGCAGGGCGAAAATCTTTCCGTGGGTGACATGAACGTCATGCCATTGACGCTTGCGCCGGTTGAGCCGGGCTTGCGATGATTACTTTATATCCTGAGGAAGGCCAGCGACGCGATGAATGAAGACAACAAGCTTGGCCGGCGCCTGCTGGCCCTGCGCGTGGCCAGCTTGCGCGTGGCAGGCGTGGCCGCCGCCGCAGCCATGGCGCCCGCCTTCGCCCAGGGTGTGAAGTCCGGCCGGCCGCAAAGCGGCATCACCGACAGCGACCCCAATGACCAGCCGAATAATGGCCGCGGCGGCCCGCCGCCCGCGCGCCCCACCGGCCCTTCGGACAGCGACCCGAATGATCCGCCGGGCCAGGGCCGTGGTGGCCAGCGCCCGCCCCAGGGCGGCCCTTCCGACAGCGACCCGAATGACCCGCCGGGCCAGGGCCGTGGTGGCCAGCGCCCGCCCCAGGGCGGCCCTTCCGACAGCGACCCGAATGACCCGCCGGGCCAGGGCCGTGGCGGCCAGCGCCCGCCCCAGGGTGGCCCTTCGGACAGCGACCCGAATGATCCGCCGGGCCAGGGCCGTGGCGGCCAGCGCCCGCCCGCCGGGCCTTCGGACGCCGATCCGAACGACCCGCCAGGTGGTGGCCGCGGTGGCCAGCGGCCGCCTTCCGGCCCCTCCGACAGCGACCCGAACGACCCGCCGGGACAAGGCCGTGGCGGCGCCCGCCCGCCGGTGAAGGGGCCGAATGCGCCCCCCGTCGGTGCCCCGCCGCCGCCGCGCCCGCCCTCGAAGTAGCCCAACCTGCCCGGGCGGCCGCCCCATGCCGGGCGCCCGGGCCGCCGCGGCCGGCCTCAGGCCCGCGCCTTGTCATAGGGCGCATAGGGCGGATGCTCGCCGATGCTCACCATGTCGATTTCCACCAGCACCGGCCCCGGGGTGGCAAAGGCGCGCGCCAGAACCGGCCCGAAATCCTCGACATTCGAGACCCGCATCCCCGGCAACCCGGCCAGCTTCGCGAGCTCCATCAGGTCCGGCCCGCGCAGATCATGGTAGAAGCGCCGCCCGGCGGCATAGTCCTGGATGTGGCGGATCACGCCATAGCCGGCATCGTTCATCACCATGATGACCAGCTCCGCCTGCTCCTGCACCGCGGTGAAGATCTCGGACATGTTCAGCGCGAAGCCGCCATCGCCGACCATGGCGATCGCCTTGCGCCCCGGCGCGCCCAGCGCCGCGCCGATGCCCAGCGGCAGCCCCGGCCCGATCGCCGCCCCCACCGGATGCACCGCGTCGCGCGGCCCCAGCACCGGCATGATCCGGTTGCCCCAGGAGGAGTTGGAGATGGTGACGTCGCGCACCCACAGCGCATCGGCGGGCATCACCGCGCGCAGCGTGGCGGGGAAGCTTTCATAGGGGCCGAGAGTGGCGGCGTAGGCCGCTGTGGCGCGGGTCTTCAGGGAGGCCAGCTCGGCATGGAAACCCGCCGGCACCGGCCCCAGCGCATCGGCCAGGGCATCGAGGGTGAGTGCGGCATCGCCCTGGATGAACAGCGCGCCGGCATAGGTCCGCCCATTGGCGGCGGCATCGACATCGACATGGATCAGCGGCGTGGGGAGCCTGATCGAGAAATCCTGCGTCTCATGCCCGCGCAGCCGGCTGCCCACGACGATCATCGCATCGCAGCCGGCATGGAAAGCCTGCACCTCGGGCGCGCCATTGCCGTGCAGCCCGCCCAAGGTGCGCGGATCATCCTCGGCGATGATGCCGCGGCCATTCCAGCTCGTGACGGCACCGAAGCCGAGATCGAGCAGCCGCAGCGCCGCCCGCCCCGCTCCCTTGGCGCCATTGCCCAGCCACAGCATGGGCCGCCTCGCACCTTGCAGCATCGCGATGGCGGCGGCCAGCGCCGCGGGCTCGGGCGGCAGGGGCGGCGGCAGGCTGAGCGCGAAGGCGGACCAATCCGGCCGCGCCACCTCGGCGCGCTGGATGTCGATCGGGATTTCCACGCTGACCGGCCCCATCGGCGGCGTCAGCGCCGCCGCGCAGGCCGCGCTCAGCACCCCCAGCGCCTCCTGCGCCGAGCGCACCCGCAAGGCATGTTTGCACACCGCGGCCAGCATCGCGGTCTGCCCCGGCACGTCATGCACCGTGCCCATGTCGCGGTCGATGTGGCGCGTCGCCGTCTGCCCGGTGATATGCAGCACGGGCGAGCCCGCGAAGCGCGCCTCCACCAGCCCCGGCACCGCATTGGCCGCACCCGGGCCGGTCGAGGTGAAGACCACGCCCAGGGACCCGCTGACCCGCGCATAGGCATCGGCCATATGCGCGGCCCCCATCTCGCCGCGCGCCATGACATAGCGCACGGCGTTGCGCTGGCTGAGCGCGTCGAGCATCGGGATGTTGTGCACCGAGACGATGCCGAAGGCGGTGCGCACGCCAAGTGCCGGCAGCAGCTCGGCCACCAGGTCGCCGACGGTATATGCCATTGTCGTTTCCTCATTGGCCCCGGGCATGATCCGCGCAGGCGGAGGCGCCGGAGAGTTGGATCATTGCCGCAGACGCGGCTTCGCCCGGTTCAGCCCACGCGGATGTTTCTCGCCCGGATCAGGGCGCCCCATTTGGCGCTTTCGCGCATCTGGTAGGCCCGGAAATCCTGCGTCGCGCCCATGATGGGCGTCACCCCCTGGCCCAGCAGCCGCTCGCGCACTTCGCTATCGGCCAGCGCCGCGGCGAAACCCGCGAAGATGCGCGCGATCAGCGGCGCCGGCGTGTCACCGGGCGCGAAGGCAGCGAAATCCGTGCTGCTCTCGAAGCCCGGCAAGCCGGCCTCGGCCAATGTCGGCACATCCGGCGCCAGCGGCGTGCGCGCGGCGGAGGAGACGCCCAACGGCCGCATGGTGCCGGCGCGAAGATGCGGGATGGCGGTGATCGCATCGACGAAGGTGACCTGCACCTCGCCGGCCAGCTGCGCCTGGGCCGCCGGCGCGCCGCCGCGATAGGGCACGTGCAGCATGTCCAACCCCGCCATCTGCATCAGCAATTCGGTCGCCAGATGGCTGGTGCCGCCATTGCCCGAGCTGGCGAAGGACAGCCGCCCCGGATTGGTCCGGGCGAAGGCCAGAAAACCGGAAAAATCGGAAAACGGCTGGCCGGGATGCGATACCAGCATCTGCGGCGTGGTCGCCAGCAGCGAGATCGGCGCCAGCGACGCGTCATCATAGGGCAGGCCGCCCATCAGGTGCGGCGCGATGGCAAAGGTGGAATTGGTGCCAGCCAGCAGCGTGTAGCCATCGCCCCGGGCGCGGGCGACATAGGCATGGCCCACCGTGCCGGTCGCCCCGGTGCGGTTCTCCACCACGAAGCCCTGGCCGGAGGCCGCGGCCATGAACTGGGTGATCACCCGCACCAGGCTGTCGGTGCTGCCGCCCGCCGGCCAGGGCACCACGACGGTGACCGGGCGGGCGGGCCATTCCGCCTGCGCTAGTGCGGGGGTGGCGAGGAAGGGCAGGAAGCGGCGGGACAGGCGCATGCTGTTCTCCTTCATGGCAGCTCGATGACCAGGTTCAGGTTCTCGTCGATATGGCAGGCGGCGCCGGGGGGCACGACGCAGGTGCTCTCGCGCTCCTCGACCAGCGCCGGGCCGACGAAGGCCTGGCCCGGGGCCAGCGCATAGCGGTCGAGGATGGCGGCCTGCACCTCGCCATGCCCCTCGAAGCGCACCGCGCGATGTCCGCGGCTGGCGGGGGCGCCGCTGGGCTCGCGGCGCAGCGAGATATGCACAGCCGGTGCCGCGGCGGAAAGCCGCCAGGTCAGCGCCTCGATCGGCGCCTCCTCCACCACGCGGGAGAAACGCGCGCGATAGGCATGGAAGAAATTGTGCCGCAGGGTGGAGAGGTGCTGGGGCCCGAGCTCGAGTGCCGGCAGCGGCACCGGAATCTCGAAGCCCTGGCCGACATGGCGCATCTCCGCCACCGGGGTGTAGAGGATGGCGCCACGCGCGGCGCCGGCCTCCAGCAGCAGCGCCTCGCATTCCGCCCGCATCTCGGCGTAGAGCGCGTTGATCGCGGCGTAATCCAGCCGCTCCAGCCGGCCGACCAGGCTGCGAACGGCGTCGGTGGCCGGCGGCGCCACCAGAAACCCCAGCGCCGAGGCCACCCCGGCACCCAGCGGCACCACCACGCGCTTCATCTTCAGCAGGCGGGCCAGATTGCAGGCATGCACCGGCCCCGCGCCCCCGAAGGCGATGAGGGTGTAGCGCCTGGGGTCGCGCCCCTTCTCCGCCAGATGCATGCGCGTCGCCGCCGCCATGGTCTCATCGACGATGCGGCTGATGCCAAGCGCCGTCTCGGCCACGCCCAGGCCCAGCGCGGCGGCCACACCCTGCTCCACCGCGCGCTGGACAAGGCCCTGGTCCAGCGCCATCTCGCCGCCCAGGAAATGCGCGGGGTCGAGCCGGCCCAGCAGCAGATCGGCATCGGTCACGGTGGGCTCGGTGCCGCCGCGGCCGTAGCAGACCGGGCCCGGCACCGCGCCCGCGCTGCGCGGGCCCACCTTCATCAGCCCCGAACCGGGGTCGACGCGCGCGATGGAACCGCCACCCGCGCCGATCTCGATCATGTCCACCACCGAGACCTTGAGCGGCAGGCCCGAGCCCTTGGCGAAGCGGCGCACCCGCCCGGCCTCGAAATCGTACTTGTGGTCGGGCGCGCCATTCTCCACCAGGCACATTTTTGCCGTCGTGCCGCCCATGTCATAGCTGACCACGGCGTCGAGACCGGCGAGGCGGGCGATGAAGGCGGCGGCCATGGCGCCGGCGGCGGGGCCGCTCTCGATCAGGCGGATGGGGAATTCCTTCGCCTCCCGCAAGGAGGCGATGCCGCCGGCCGAGAGCATGACGTAAAGCGCGCCGGTGAAACCGGTGGCGCGCAGATCGGCCTCCAGCTTCGTCAGGTAGCGCTGCATGCGCGGCTGGACATAGGCGTTGGCGCAGGCCGTGCTCGTCCGCTCGTATTCGCGGATTTCCGGCGCAACGGCCGAGGAGAGCGTGAGCGGCATGGCGGGATGGGCGGCGCGCAGCACCTCGCCCGCCCGGCGCTCATGGGCGGGGTTGCGGTAGCTGTGCAGGAAGGAGATGGCCATCGCCTCCACCCCCTCGGCCACCAGTTCAGCCGCCTCGCGCAGCAGCGCCGCCTCGTCCAGCGGCAACAGCTCCTCGCCATCGAAAGCCATCCGCTCGGGCACCTCGCGCCTGAGATGGCGCGGCACCAGCGTGGGCGGCGGCTCCAGGAACAGGTCGTAGAGGTCGTAGCGGATCTCGCGGCCGATCTCGAGCGAGTCACGAAAACCCGCGGTGGTCAGCAGGCCCACGCGCGCGCCGGTGCGCTCGATCACCGTGTTGGTCACCAGCGTGGTGCCGTGGACGATGGAATGGACATCGGCCGGCGTCAGCCCGGCCTCACGCAATATGCGCGCGACACCCTCGGTGATGGCGCGCGAGGGATCGTCGGGCGTGGTCAGCAGTTTTCCGGTCCGGGTGATGTTCTTCGCGGCGTCATGCAGCACGAGGTCGGTGAAGGTGCCGCCGACATCCACGCCGATGCGGGCGCCAAGGGCGGGGCCGGTATATCCGCTCATGCCCGGTACGCCCGGGCGCCGGCCTCGCTCACCACGCCGTCGCGGATATCGGCGGCCAGCGCCTGCGGGTCACGTTCGCCGGGCGGGCCGTAGCCGCCGCCGCCGGCATAGCTCATGGTCAGCCGCATGCCCGGGCCGATGCTGGTGCGCGACTTGGGGTGCGGCCGCGTGCCGTCGCTCATCCGGATATCCGAACATGCACCGGGGGCGCCACCCAGCATGCCGAGTGCCGGATGCTCCCGCCGGTCGCTCAGCAGCGACAGGCGCAGCGGCCCCGGCGCGCGCACCTCGATCTCGGCCACCTGCCCCAGCCCCCCGCGCATCCGCCCTGCGCCGCCGCTGTCGGGGCGGAACTGCTTTTGCCAGACGACCAGCGGCGCCACGCTCTCGAAGGCCTCGATCGAGCCGGCCCCGGCATTGGTGGGAAAGGCCGTGGTGGGCAGCCCGTCGCGCATCGGCGCCGCCCCCATGCCGCCCGAGGCGAAGAGCACCTGGCTGAACCGGTCGCCATGCCGGTCGAGACCGGAGAAGAGACACCGCATGGTCGGAGCACCCCCGCAATCCGCGATGATCCTGTCCGGCATGATCGGCCCCAGCGCCCGGTAGATGGCGCCTGCCAGCAAATGCCCGGTGAGCTGCCGGGCGGAAACCGGCGCCGGATAGGCCGGGTTGAGAATGCACCCCGCCGGCGCGCGGACGGTGATCGCGCGGTAGCTGCCCTCGTTGCGGGGCGTGAAGGGGTCGAGCGCGCATTTCACCGGATAGACCGAATAGGCATGGGTGTAGTTCATCACGCAGTTGATCCCGCGGGCGATTTGTTCGCTGGTGCCGGCGAAGTCGATCTCCATCTCCTCGCCCGCGATGCGCACGGTGCACATGATGCGGGTGGTCTGGGCGTCGAAGCCATCGGCCTCCTGCACCGCCGAGTATTCGCCGTCGGGCAGGGCCGCTATCGCGCGGCGCATGGCCAGGTCGGTGCGTTCGGCGAGTGCGGCGCCCAGGGGCGCGAGGTCGTCCAGGCCGCTATCCTCCAAAAATTCGACCACCCCCGCGGCGCAGACGGTGTTGGCGGTGATCTGCGCCTCCAGATCGCCCTGCACCTGGCGCGGCACCCGCACATTGGCCAGGAACATCTCCAGCACATCGGCGTTCCAGACACCCTCCCGCATGATGCGCAGCGGCGGGATGCGCACGCCCTCCTCGAACACCTCCTGGCAATCGGCCCCCCAGAGTGCCCCGCCCACATCGGGGCTATGCGCGATGGAGCCGGCGAAGCCGACCAGCCTCCCCCGGTAGAAAATCGGCGAGACGGCGGTGATGTCGGGCAGATGCCCGGTTGCCAGCCAGGGATCGTTGGTGATGACGCAATCGCCCGGCCGCCAGGTCCCGGGCGGGAAGCGCTCCAGGAAGGCGCGGGTGGTGCGCGGCAGAATGCACGAGAAGCTGGCGATGCCGCCGGTGTTCTCGCTCACGCTGTTGCCGCTCGCATCCATCAGCACGGTCGCGAAATCATTGCTTTCGCGAACGATGGTGGAGAAGGCGGTGCGCAACAGCGCGGTCGCCGCCTCATCGGCGATCGAGATCAGCCGGGACCAATGGACTTCGAGGGTGATGGGATCCAAGCGGCGGCGCCTTGTGCTCTACCCCGCCATGCGAAACCTCGCCTGTTCGCCCGTCAAGGCCCCCGGGGGGCAACATCACACGCGGATGGTGAGTTTCCCCAGCGCCGCAAGCAGTGCCGCCGGATCATAGGGCTTCTGCAACACCTCCACCCCCGCATGGCGCGGCATCGGCGAATCGCCGCCATAGCCGGTGGCCACCAGGAAGGGGACGCCGGCCGCGGCCAGGGCATCGGCCAGCGGCAGGCAGGTCTCGCCCGAGAGGTTGAAATCCAGCACCGCGACATCGGGGCGCGAGGCCGCGGCCAGCGCCAGCCCCTCGCTCACGGTCGAAGCCGGGCCCAGGATGGTGGCGCCGGCATCGAGCAGCACATCCTCCAGCAGCATGGCCACCAGCGGTTCATCCTCGGCGACGAGTATCCGGAAACCATCCAGCCGATCCATGCCTTGCCACCCAAATCCCTGAAAGGCGTTCTTAACCCCTCCCACCCCACAACCCAATGCACAATATTGGGGATGCCGAACCCGTGATCGATGATTCCGCAAGCAGAACAAAGCCTCTCCCCCCGGCAACCGATGGCTTTCCATTCCCAGCCTGCCAAGATAGAGGACAGGCCATGACACCAGCCCGCCACACATGACCAAGCGCGCCCTCATCACCGGCGTCACCGGGCAGGACGGCGCCTATCTCTCGCAGCTTCTGCTTGCCCGCGGCTACGAGGTCCATGGCCTGCTCCGGCGTTCGGCTTCGGCCGATGTGATCGCCGAACGGCTGCGCTGGCTCGGCATCCAGGACCAGGTGAAGCTGCTGGACGGCAACCTGACCGATATTTCCTCGCTGATCCGCGTGCTGAACGAATGCGCGCCCGATGAGGTGTACAATCTCGGCGCCCAGAGCTTCGTGAAGGCGAGTTGGAACCAGCCGCTGCTCACCGGCCAGGTCACCGCCATGGGTGCGGCCAATCTGCTGGAGGCGGTGCGCCTGGTGCGCCCGCAGGCCCGCTTCTACCAGGCCTCCTCCTCCGAGATGTACGGCATGATCCAGGAGACGGTGCAAAATGAGCGCACCCCCTTCTACCCGCGCAGCCCCTATGCCGTGTCCAAGCTCTACGCCCATTGGCTGACGGTGAATTACCGCGAGAGCTTTGCGATGCATGCCTCCAGCGGCATCCTGTTCAACCATGAGAGCCCGCTGCGCGGCATCGAGTTCGTGACGCGAAAGGTGACGGACGGGGTGGCGCGCATCAAGCTCGGCCTGGCCACCGAGCTTTCGATGGGAAACCTGGATGCGACCCGCGACTGGGGCCATGCGCGGGATTATGTGAAGGGCATGTGGCTGATGCTGCAGCAGGAGGTGCCCGACGACTATGTCCTGGCCACCGGCCGCACCACCTCCGTGCGCGAATTCTGCCGCCTCGCCTTCGCCCATGTCGGGCTGGATTACGAGGAATATGTGAAGGTGGACCCGGCCTTCCTGCGCCCGGCCGAGGTGGATGTGCTGCATGGCGATGCCGCCAAGGCCCGCCAGGTGCTGGGCTGGGCGCCGGAGACCTCGCTGGAGGCGATGATCGGCGAGATGGTGGAGGCCGACCTGGCCCGCCATGGCGCCCGCATGAAGGGCTGATCGCCACCGCCTTCCTATTCGCATGCCTGCCTACTCCGTTTGGGGGGTTACGGCCCCCTGCCCGGCAGGCTAGGAAACTCTCCCATGGCACGGTTCGTATTCATCACCGGTGGCGTGGTCTCCTCGCTTGGCAAGGGCATCGCGGCGGCGTCTCTGGGGGCGCTGTTGCAGGCGCGCGGCTATCGGGTGCGGCTGCGCAAGCTCGACCCCTATCTCAATGTCGATCCGGGCACGATGTCGCCCTATCAGCATGGCGAGGTCTTCGTCACCGATGACGGGGCGGAGACCGATCTCGACCTCGGCCATTACGAGCGATTCACCGGTGTTGCCGCCAACAAGGCGGATAACTGGACGACCGGGCGGCTGTATTCCGAGGTGATCGCCAGGGAACGCCGGGGCGACTACCTCGGCGCCACGGTGCAGGTCATCCCGCACATCACCGACGCCATCAAGGAGGCCGTGCAGGCCGATACCGACCCTTATGATTTCGTCCTGGTCGAAGTCGGCGGCACGGTGGGCGACATTGAATCCCTGCCCTTCCTCGAAGCCATCCGCCAGCTGGCCAATGAGCTGGGCAACACCCGCAGCCTCTTCCTGCACCTCACGCTGGTGCCGTGGATCCCCAGCGCCGGCGAGCTGAAGACCAAGCCCACCCAGCACTCGGTGAAGGAGCTGCTCAGCGTGGGCATCCAGCCGCAGATCCTGCTCTGCCGCTGCGACCGGCCGATCCCGGAGAATGAACGCCGCAAGATCGCGCTGTTCTGCAATGTGCGGCCGGAAAGCGTGATCCCGGCGCTGGACGCGCGCAGCATCTACGAGGTGCCGCTGGCCTATCACGATGAGGGGCTGGACCGCGAGGTGCTCAGGCACTTCAACCTCAGCATCTATGGCGAGCCCGATGTCAGCCGCTGGCAGAAGATCGTCGAGCGCATCACCGCACCCGAGGGCGAGGTGACCATCGCCGTGGTCGGCAAGTACACCGGGCTGCTCGATGCCTATAAAAGCCTCAACGAGGCGCTGGCGCATGGCGGCATCGCCAACAACACGCGCGTCAGGCTGGACTGGGTGGACAGCGCGATCTTCGAGAACAGCGCCGAGGCGGTGCGCAGGCTGGAGGGGGTGCATGGCATCCTCGTCCCCGGCGGCTTCGGCGAGCGGGGCACCGAAGGCAAGATCGAGGCCGTGCGCTTCGCGCGCGAGCGGAAAATCCCCTTCTTCGGCATCTGCTTCGGCATGCAGATGGCGGTGATCGAGGCGAGCAGGAACCTGCTGGGTATCGCCGGCGCCTCCTCCACCGAATTCGGCCCCTGCGCCGAACCTGTGGTCGGGCTGCTGACCGAATGGTCACGCGGGAACGAGCTCGAAAAGCGCGACGCCAACACCGATCTGGGCGGCACCATGCGGCTGGGGCAATACCCGGCGGCGCTGGCGGAAAACTCCCTGGTCCGCGCCGTCTATGAAGGCATGCCCGTGGTGCAGGAACGCCACCGCCACCGCTACGAGGTCAACGTGGCCTATCGCGAGCGGCTGGAGGGTGTGGGGCTGCGTTTTTCCGGCATGTCGCCCGATGGTGTGCTGCCGGAGATCGTGGAGATTCCCGACCATCCCTGGTTCATCGGCGTGCAGTATCACCCCGAGCTGAAATCCAAGCCGTTTGAGCCGCATCCGCTGTTTGCCGGCTTTGTCGGCGCCGCGGTGAAGCAGGCGCGGCTGGTATGAGCATCTCCATTCGCGACATCATGGTCGGCAACGACCTGCCGCTGATGTTCATCTGCGGCCCCTGCCAGATCGAAAGCCGCGCCCATGCGCTGGAAACGGCCGACGCCATGGCCGCGATGGCCCGCGCCGCCGGGGTGCCGATGGTCTACAAATCGAGCTTCGACAAGGCCAACCGCACCAGCGTGGCCGCCGCGCGCGGCATCGGCCTGGCGCAGGGGTTGGACATTCTGGCCGAGGTTCGCGCCCGCACCGGCATGCCGGTGCTGACCGATGTGCACACGGCCGAGCAATGCGCCCCCACGGCCGAAGCCGTGGATGTGCTGCAAATCCCGGCCTTCCTCTCCCGCCAGACCGATCTGCTGCTGGCCGCCGGCGAAACCGGGGCCGCCATCAACGTCAAGAAGGGCCAGTTCCTGGCGCCCTGGGACATGGCCAATGTGGCGGCCAAGATCGCCAGCACGGGCAACACCCGCATCATGCTGTGCGAGCGCGGGGCGAGCTTCGGCTACAACACCCTCGTCTCCGACATGCGCTCGCTGCCGATCATGGCGCGCACCGGCTACCCGGTGGTCTATGACGCAACGCACTCCGTGCAGCAGCCCGGCGGCCAGGGGACGAGCAGCGGCGGGCAGCGCGAATTCGCGCCCGTCCTGGCCCGCGCCGCCGTGGCGGTGGGTGTCGCCGCGGTCTTCATCGAATGCCATGAGGACCCGGACGCCGCGCCCTCCGACGGGCCGAACATGATCCCGCTGCGGGAGATGCCGGCGCTGATCGCCCGGCTCAAGGCTTTCGACGCCTTGGCCAAGGGCGGCTAGGCGGGCGGGCCTTGCGGGCGGTATCACGCCGCCGCTATCGTTCTGAATCAGAACCATTGCCCGGCCTCGCGCCGGGCGCGAGGGGAGGTGCCGTGTGCCCAGTCTCGACCAGTCACGCTGCAAGGTGGGCGATCTGCTGCTGTTCTATGGGTTCAACGCCGTGGGCGTGGCTCAGGGGGCGGCGAAGGGGCTGAAATACCTCACCGCGCTGCCGGCATTGATCTCCTCCGCCCAGGGCGGCTCCACCGCCCTGCTGGCCTCGGCGGACTGCAATCACGCCGCCATCATCACCTCCTGCACGCGGCAGTCCTTCAACCTGGCGCATGCCACGAATGCCGGAGTCCAGGCTGTCGACATCGACAACTACCTGCTGGGCGTCACCGGTGCCTGCAAGCTGTTCCGCATGCGCGGGCAGTATGATTTCGGCACGCTGGCGGGGCAGGTCGGGGCCAAATGGGCCGAGGCGCCGGAGGGAGCGCCGCGCACCGGCATGCCCTACGCCACCTCCAAAGCCATTCTTTCGGCCTTCAGCAGTTCCAGCTTCGGCTCCGGCGCCAAGCAGCGCGCCGCCTTCTACCGTGCCGCCCGCGACAAGGCCGGCGGCCCGCAAGACCTCAAGAACATGACCGAGGGCCGTTCGAAGGCGATGTTCTGCTCGATGTTCGTCATCGCCTGCTACCAGGCGGTGATGTCGGACATGTATCTCGGCCAGATGCTGGCGTTGGACGCCAAGCACACCTCGCCGATGTATCTGGATGGCTACCTCAAGGGCTCGCAGCATTGGGAGCAGGTGAACGCGCAGCGCGGCTGAGCGGCGGGCTGACGCCCTCAGGGCCCGGCCAGCGGCCGTTCCGTCTCCCAGCGCAGCACCTGCACCAGGCCGCCCAGCGACGCGCCGCCGCGGCTCGCCGCCGTCTGCACCGGGCCGGCCGGGGCGCGCAGCTCCAACAGGGCGGCGTAGTCGACCACCTCGGCCAGCGCCAGCGGCGTGTCCCGCCTGGCCGCCAGCACGAAGACGCGGCCCGGGCCGGTCTCGGCCTCTCGCCCATGCTGGGCGTCCCAGGTCGTCATCAGCAGCGGCACGGTCAGCGCGGCCCCGCCGGGCAGCCGCAGCCCGGCCAGGCTGCCGCGGCCCTGCACATCGGGCACGATATAGGCCAGCCCGTTCATGTGCTGGTAGAACAGCCCGACATCGAGCGGCGCCGAGCCGGTGTTGCGCAGGGTGACATAGACCACGTCGCAATGCCGGAGGCGGGGCACCTGGCTCATCCGGAAGGGCTCCACCCCCGCCTGCGGCTGGGCCGGATAGGGCGGGCAGGCGGCGCGCGGGTCCTGCCCACCGGGACGGTCGGCGGCGCGCATCAGCTGGGTGTCGATGCGCAGCTGGCCACCCCAGGGGGCGGAGGCCATTTGCGGCGCCAGCTGGGTGAGGCGCACCCCGGCCGCGGCATGGCGCAGCGCCGCCACGAAATTGGCCAGCGGCGCGCCGGCCAGCGGCATGGAGAGGCTGCCGGAGGCCGGGGCCGCATCCTCGCCGCGCAGCAGCCACAGCCGCCCCTGCGCCACCCGCAGCCGCAGATCGGCCGCCGCGTCATGGGCCACCAGGGTGACGCCGGACTGGCCGGTCAGCGCCGCGCGCAGCTCGCCCAGGATGGGCCCCGCCTCCAGCTCACCCTGCGGCAATGCGAGCCGCACCGCGCCCGCCGGCGTGGGTGCGGGCAGCCGCGCCAGCAACCGGCGGGGCAGGAAATCGGCCGGCGCCGGCTCCAGCATGGCCAGGGATTCATTCAGCCCGGCCTCGCGCACCCGGGCGCGCCCCAGCGGCTGCGCCGGTCGGACGGGATCGAGGATGGTGAGCATGGCGCCCGGCCCCAGCCCGTGCAGCCGCCCGGCCATCACCCGAATGGCGCCGCGGGGGCCGGGAAATTGCGGTTCGGCCTGCACATCGCGCAGCGGCTCTGCGGTCATCGCCGGCAGGGGCGCGTCCAGATCACCCTCCACCATGGGGTCGGAGCGGCGGCTGTCGCCATTGTTCAGCACCGCCAGGTCGAATTCGGCCAGCACGCGGGCGGTCAGCTCGCGCCAGCTCCGCCCGCCGCCCTCGCGCAGGCTGCGGGCGAGCGCGTAGCTCAGCGGCCCGACCGGGGTGCGCTCGCCGCTGCCATTGAGATCGACGCTGATCTCGGTGACGAGTTGCCAGGGCTGGGCGCCGAACAGCGCCACCAGCCCGGCACCCTCGGCGGGGATCGGCGGCGCCGTCTCCCTGGCCCGTGCGGTCCCGAGCGCCGAGCGCGTCGCGCGCGGCGAGGGGATGCCCAGGCTCCCCGGCGCAATCGCGCGCGTCGCCGCCCGCCCCGGCGCGGCGCGGGTCAGCGTGCCGGAATGGCAGCTGTCGAAGCTCGCCACCACGAAGGCGCCGGCGGCGCGGATGGCATCTAGCGCCACGCCGATCTCGTCATCGATGATCGCCCGCTCCACCCGGCCCACGCCGCCATCCCAGCGGCCGACATCCTCGGGCAGGAAGATCTCGTCGAGGCCGTCCGGCTCCTCGGCGCTCACCTCGGTGGGCTGTTGCGAGCCATGGCCGGAGAGGTGGATCAGCACCAGGTCGCCGGGGCGCGACAGCCGCGCCAGCTCGGCGAAGCCGGCCATGATGGCGGCGCGGGTCGGCCGGCCATCGGCCGCGAAGCCGGCCTGCGCCGGCAGCCTGTCGGCCAGCACCCGGATGCTGCCCGGCGCCATGCCGCGGGCGATGAGCGCCGCGCGCAGCATCGCCACGTCATTGCCGGGGCCGGGCAGATGGGCGATGTCGGTCCGGTCGGCATAGCTCACGCCCACCAGCAGGGCATGGGTGAAGGCCTCCGCGCGGCCGGCGGCCAAAGCGAGCAGCAGCGCCAGCGCCGCCACACCCCGCCATCGCCATTCCGCCAGCAGCACCCGCATGACCGCACCTCCGATGCGCCGTTGGGAGATGTTACACCGGGACGGGGCCGCAGGAAGCATGGCGCGGCGCGGTGACGGGATTTGTCATCCGCATGGCGCGCGCGATGGTGCAAACCCATCCCGGCGCCCCCGAGCAGCCGCGCCACCTGCCCGCCCCCCGGCGACCGAACAAGGACCGTTGATTGATGCCGACGCCAAGAGGCACCCGCAGAGCCTCCCTTGCCCTGTTCGGCCTGGCCGGATTGCTTCCCGCCACCCGGCCCCTCGCCCAGGCACCGCCCGAGCCGTCGCCGCGCGACTGGCGCGCCGTGGCGGCGCGCGGCCGCGCCGCCACCATCTCCATCCTGACCGATCGCGACCTGCCCCTGGCGGACGCCCTGCAGCCCGCCCAGCCGCCCGGTGCCCGGCGTGGCCGCATCGCCGCCGGCACCGTGCTGCGCGCCGATGGCCTGGTGCTGACCGCGGCGCATGCGGTGCGCGACGCGCAAAGCCTGATCGCCGTGCTGCCCGATGGCCGGACCTGCCCGGTCCGCCTGCTTGGCATCGATGTGATGACCGACCTCGCCCTGCTCGACCTCGATATGCCCGAGCCACTGGCCACGGTGGGCCTGGGCCGCACCACGCCGCCCGAGCCTGGCGAGCCGGTGCTGGCGGTGGGCAGCCCCTTCGGCCTCGCCGGCAGCCTCTCCGCGGGCATCGTCTCGGGGCTGGCGCGGCCATACAGCGCCTCCGACCCGATGGAGTATCTGCAACATGACGCCGCACTCAACCCCGGCTCCTCCGGCGGCCCGCTGCTCGACGCGCAGGGGCGGCTGCTCGGCATCAACGCCGCCGTGCCCGAGCGCGAGCGCGGCGATGTCGGCGTGGGGCTGGCCATCCCCGCTGTCCTGGCGCTGGAGGTGGCGGCGGAGCTGGAGCGCGCGGGCGTGGTCGCGCGCGGCTGGCTGGGCCTTGGCGTGCAATCCGTCGAGCCCGCACTGGCCGCGGCGCTGGGGCTGGGCAGGCGGCCCGGGCTGGTGGTGAGCAGCCTGGACCCCGCCGGCCCCGCGGCCCGCGCCCTGGCCCCGGGCGACCTGCTGCTGAGCCTGGATGGCCGCCCCCTGCGGCAGGTGCGCGACCTGGCGGCGGGCCTGCTGCGCAGCAGGCCGGGACAATCCATGCGCCTTACCCTGCTGCGCGGCGGCATGGCGCGCGAGGAGGTGCTGCGCGCGGCGCTGGCGCCGCCCGACCTGCGCCCGGCCGCCCGTGCCGCCGCGGCCGAACCACCTGCCCGGCCGCAGCCGCATGGCCTGGGCTTCGGCCAGGCGGCCCTGACCCGCGGCGGCGGCGCCGAGGGCGTGCTGATCCGCGAGGTGGCCGATGGCGCGGGGCGCGAGATCGGCCTGCGCCCCGGCGATGTGCTGCTGCGCGTGGGCCACCAGCCGGTGACCTCGCCCGCGGCGGCCGAGGCCGCGATCGGCCAGGCCGGCCCCGCCGTTGCCCTGTTGCTGCGCCGCGGCCAGGACGACCCGCGCTGGGTGGTGCTGCCGTTGCGGGAGAATTCCGGCCAGCCCCTGGGCAATGCCGGCGGCGCCCAGGGGGGGGTGTATTGATGTCGCTCCCCTTGTCTGCGCGGGCCGGCTGCGGTGAGGTATCGGCCATGAACGACATCCTCGTGGTGGAAGACGATCCCGAACTTGGCCCGGCCATCGCCGAGGCGCTGGGCGGCGCCTGCCTGGTGACCAATGCCGCCGAGGGGCTGGCCATGGCTGCCTCGCGCGCCTGGGGTGCCATCGTGCTCGACCGCATGCTGCCCGATGGCGACGGTATCGAGGTGCTGGAGCGGCTGCGCCGGATGGAGGTGATGACCCCGGTCATCGTGCTCAGCGCGCTCAGCGAATCCGAACGCAAGGTCGAGGGTTTCTCGGCCGGCGCCGATGACTACCTGGGCAAACCCTTCTCGATGGAGGAGCTGTGCGCCCGGATCACCGCGCTGCGCCGGCGCGCGCAATCGACGGCACATCCCGAATTCACTTTGATCGGCGACCTGGAGATCTCGTTCAAATGGAAGCGCGTGGTCCGCGCCGGGCGGGAACTGGAATTGAGCGAGAAGGAATACGCCATGCTGGTGCTGCTGGCGCGCCATGCCGGCGTGCTGGTGACGCGGCGGATGTTCCTGGAATACGTCTTCCATTATCGCCCCGGCGTCGATCCGCAGACCAATGTGGTCGAGGTCAACATGTCCCGCCTGCGCAAGAAGCTGGAGGCGCCCTTCGCGACGCCCCCGATGATCGAGACGGTGACCGGGCGGGGCTATGTGCTGCGCGCCGCCAGCGCCACAGGTGACTGAGGGCGCCAGCGCCCGCGGTCGCTCGGTGCTGCTGCGCCTCGCCCTCGGGCTGGGGCTGGCGGTGGCGGCGCTCTCGGCCGGTGCGGTCGCGCTGACGCAATGGTGGGTGATGGGCCGGGTCGAGGGCGAGTTCCGCCGCGCCGTGGCCGATGAGGCGGCGGCGCTGGAGGTGTTCAAGGGCATCCAGGACCTGGCGCTGGCCGTCTCCAGCCGGGCCGGACGCGGCGGCGAGGGGGGGACGGGGTTTTTCTACCTGATGCAGGGCGAGGATGGCGACTGCCCGCTCTCCGGCTCCAACGCGCTGGAGCTTTGCCCGGTCGGCAATCTCGCCCGCTGGCCGGCTGACCTGCCCTTCGCCGCCGGCCGCCACGCCACGGTGGCCCGCGCGACCGAACCCGCCATGCTGCTGCAGGTCGTCGCCCTGCGCTTCGGCCAATGGCTGCTGGTGGCGCGCGATGCGACGCCGCTCGATGACCTGAAGAGCGCCGCCTGGCAGGGCGCCGCGCTGGTGGCGCTGGGCATCACGCTGGGCGCGGCACTGGTGGGCTGGCTGGCCGGGCGCTGGCTGCATGCCCGCCTCGCCCCCTTCGACCAGCTGGTGGCGCAGGTCCGCGCCGGGCGGCTGGAACACCGCATGGCCGTGCCGGGCACGCGCGACGAGTTCGACCGGCTGGCGGCGGCGGTGAACGAGATGCTGGACCGCATCGTGGAGCTGCTGCGTGTCGTCCGCCACGTCTCCGAACACGCGGCGCATGACCTGCGCACGCCCATGGCGCGGCTGCGGCTGGTGCTGGAACGCGCCCAGCGCGATTGCGCGGAGCCCGCGACCCGGGCCGCGATCGGCGACGCCATGGCCAGGCTGGACCGGCTGCTGGAAACCTTCGCCGCCCTGCTGGAGATCGCCAACCACGAATCCCGCGGCCCCGAGGGCTTTGGCCCTGTCGACCTCGAACAGGTCGCCCGCGACGTGGCCGAGACCATGGAGGGCGAGGCCGAGCTGGCCTGCGTGACGCTGCGGCTGGACAGCCGCCCGGCCCGGCTGCACGGCCAGGCGGCATTGCTGCGCACCATGCTGGCCAATCTGGTGCACAACGCCATCAAGCACGCCCCGCCGGGCAGCGAGGTGGCGCTGATCCTGGCCGAGCCCGGCGGCCCGCTGCTGCGGGTGCGTGACCGCGGCCCCGGCATCCCCCCCGCGCTGCGTGAGAAGGTCTTCGATAAATTCTTCGTGGCCGAGCCCGGCTCGCCGCGCGCCGGCACCGGGCTGGGGCTGAGCCTGGTGCGGGTGATCGCCGGGCGGCACGGGCTGGCCATCGGGCTGGGCGACGCGCGGCCCGGGCTGGACGTCACGCTCGACCCCGCCGGGGGCTGATGGAAACGTCGCCATGACGTCGCTTGTAAGTGGCCAGGGCGTGATTCAGGATGTTTTCTGCGCTCACGGCGGCCGATCCGCGGCGCCAACACATGATCGGAAATCGTTGCCATGAAGGTCCTGCAGAACATCCTCGCCGCCGGCCTTGTCGCCGCCGGCATCTCCGCCACCCCGGCGCCTGCCCAGACCGCGGGCCAGGGCCCCAACAGCTCGCCCACCGCCGAGCGCCCGCAGGCCGGCCAGCAGCCGCAGGACCAGCTCCTGGTGGCGCAGGAGCTCTACCAGCTCGGCGTGGCCGAGCGTGACCCGCTGCTGGTCATCGCCGCCGCCCGGATCATGGCGCGCGTCGGCAGCTCCGAGGTGACGCGCGAGAGCACGACGAACGCCCCCGCCGGCGCCATCGCGCCCACCACCCGGGTGCCCGACCTGGCCGTGGCGATCGACACCGCGCGCCAGCTGGCGCAGGGCAACAGCCAGCTTCTGGCGATGGTCGATGGCCTGGGCGCCCAGGCCCAGCGCGGCCGGGTGGCCGGCCCGGGCTGGCTGGACAATTGGGTGGCGCCGGGCTTCCAGCGCGACTTCACCATCAGTTTCCAGGGCCGCGAATACGCCCAGGTCTGGCTGGCCGGCGATGGCGGCAGCCTGCTGAACCTGCAGGTCTTCGACGAGAACGGCAATCATCTCTGCACCGCGCGCCGCGCCGGCGACCGGCAATCCTGCGGCTGGACGCCGGTCTGGACCGGCACGTTCCGGGTGCGGGTGGTCAATGTTGGCGCCAACCCCGCCAATTTCCGCATGAGCACGAATTGATGCGCATGGCCCCGCCCGGGCGGGGCCGGCGCGAACCCGCGACACCGGGTGTGGCGCGCGGTAATTCCGACATGACCATCACGGTCCGGCCGCGATGAGATCTGCTTCTTCAGGGATTGCGCCGATGCGCCTGCTCCTCGCCGCCCTTCTCGCCACGCCATTCCTGGCCGCCGGCCCGCTCACCGCGCAAACCCGCGGCCCGAATGCCGAGGCCGCGACCGAGGGCCAGGAGCGCGACGGCCCGGTCGCCAGGCTCTATCTGGCGGGGGAGCTGCATGCCATGGCGATCCGCGCCCGCGACCCGTTGCTGGCCCTGGCCGCCGCCCGCCTCGCCCAGACCGTGCCGCTGCAACCGACCGCGCGCCCGGGCACCCAGACCGCGGCGCGCGAAGCCGACAAGCCCGCCGATGATGGCCCCGAGGGCGCCGAGGCGATGCTGGCCACCGCCCGGGCGCTGGCCGGCGGCAGCGCCACGCTGCGCGCGATGATCGATGCCGCCGCGGGCGCCTCACGCGGGCGGATGACCGGCCCGCTTTCGGGCATCGTGGTGATGCAGCCGCAGGGCCGCTGGCGCTCCGAACCGCAGCAGGGCCTGGTCTTCCGCGCCGGCGAGCGCGCCGAGGTCGCGATCCAGGGCGATGGCGACACCGATGTGGACCTCTTCGTGCTCGATGAGATGGGCAACGAGATCTGCCGCCGCGTCGGCCCCACCGACCGCGAGATCTGCGCCTGGACGCCGCGCTGGACGGGCGAGTTCACCGTGCTGCTGCGCAACCTGGGCGACCGGCCGAACCGGGTGCGGCTGATCAGCAACTGAGCGCGTAGAAGCGCAGCAATTCGCGGCCCAGCGCCTCGACATCGGCGGCGTCGCGGCTCGCATGCCGCGCCGCCGCCCGGGCCGCCTCCAGCGCCGCCTGCTCCAGCCCCGGCAGGTCGGCCAGCGCAGCGCCCGCCTGCCACAGCACCTCGCCCGCCACCATGGTCAGCCTTGTGTCGGCACCGCGCGCCCGGCCGGTCAGCAATGCCGCCAGCGGCAGCGAGGGATCGCCACGCGGGCCGGGGTCGAGCGCGATGATGTCCGCGGGCTCACCCACCGCCAGCACGGCCCGGCCGGGCTGGCCCAGCAGCGCCCGGCCGCCGGCGGTGGCCATGCGCAGCAGCGCGCCGGGCGAAAGACCGGGCGGCGAGGCGGCATCGCCCCCGCGCGACAGCGCCGAGACCAGCCGCAGCTCGCCCCAGGGGTCGCGGTCATCGGCCAGCTCGCAATCATCGCCGCCCAGGGCCAGCGGCACCCCGGCGCGCATCAGCGCGGCCACCGGCGGCGGGCCATTGCCCAGCCGCATGTTGCTGCCTGGGTTGAGCACCAGCGTGGTGCCGGTCCGCGCCAGCAAATCCATGTCGTCGGCCGAGAGGAAGACCCCATGCGCGGCGCTGTGCCGCGGCCCCAGCGCGCCCAAAGCGGCCAGCCGGCGCAGCGTGCCCTCGGGGTAGAGCCGGTCGCAGGCGGCGCGCTGCACCGGGCTTTCCAGGATGTGGTAATGCAGCCCTGCCGCGCGGTCGCGCGCCGCCGCCGCCAGCTCCGAAAGCAGCCCATCCGACACCCAATGCGGCGCCGCCGGGCCGAACAGGAAGGACAGGCGCGGCCCGGCCGCGCGCGCCAGCGCATCGAACAGCGCCGCCGCCTCCCTCGCATCGGCCATGAAGGGATGGCGGGAGACCTCCCCCGCCAGGCCGCGCAGCCCGGCAGGCAGGCCCGCGACAAACCGGGAAAGATCCTCCTCCGGCAGCACCAGCGCGCCGCGATCGGCAACACCCACGCAGATCGCGGCGCGGATGCCGCTTTGCGCATAGGCTGCCATCACCTCCGGCAATTCCTCGGCCTGCGGCCGGCCATAGGACCAGTTGGCGTGGATGCAGCCGGTGATGCCATGGCGCAGCATCCGCGCCGCCGCCAGCCGCACCAGCGGGGCGGAGGGCAGGATGCCGCGCCCCCGCCGCCGATTGGCCCAGGCCTCCAGCCGATCATCCGGATAACCCAGCAGGAGCTGCGACAGGCCCCGGCCATGCTGATGCGCGCAGACCAGCCCGGGCATCAGCACCGCGGCGCCGAGTTCGATGACCCGCGCGCCCGGCGCCTGCCGCTCGGCCGCAGCACCCAGCGCCGCGATCCGGCCCGCGCGCACCAGCACCCGCCCCTCGGCACAGGGCTCGGCCATGCCGCCCTCCCAGAGCCAGGCGGCGCGCAGCAGGATCGTCTCTTCCATGGCGGCAGCGTGCTTTGTCGCGCATCGCGCGGCAAGCTGCCCAATACCAGGGCAATCATGCGGATTTTTCCTGGCTTGAAGCGCCACAGGCGGCTTGGAAGCCGCGCCCTGCCCTGATTAAATGCAGCCGTCGCGGAGAGCCGGAAAATCGGGCCGCGGCGCCCCTGCGCTCAGCCCATCGGACCCCTGCCTTGCCCGGCGCGCCCATGCCCGATCTCGTCGCACTCGAAGCCCGCGCGCGTTGGGAGCTGGAAACGCTCGACTACCCCCGCCGCCCCTGGGTGAAGCCGCTGCCAGGCGACGCGGCGCCGGTGCTGATCATCGGCGCCGGCCAGGCCGGGCTGGCCATCGGCTTCGCCCTCGCCCGCGCGCGCGTGCCGGTGCTGCTGCTCGACGCCCTGCCGGCCGGTGGCTCGGCGGTGTGGAAGGGTTTTGGGCGCATGGCCACGCTGCGCACGCCCAAACATGTTCTGGGGCCGGAGCTGGGCGTGCCGGCACTCTCCGCCCGCGCCTGGTACAGCGCCCGCCACGGCGACGCGGCCTGGGAGGCGATGGCAAAGATTCCCCGGGCCGACTGGCAGGACTACCTCGACTGGCTGGCCGGCATGCTGGCGCTGCCGACCGAACACAACACCCGCGTCACCGCCATCACCCCCGATGCCGATGGGCTGTTCACGGTCTCGGCCGGCGCGCGGGCCTGGCGGGCGCGGCATGTGGTGCTGGCCACGGGGATGGACGGGCTGGGCGCCTGGGCGCCGCCGCCCATGGTCGGCGATCTGCCCCGGACGCGCTGGGCGCATACCGCCGAGGCGATCGATTTCGCTTCCCTGCGCGGCCGCCGCGTGGTGGTGGTGGGCGCCGGCGCCTCGGCCTTCGACAATGCCGCAACAGCGCTGGAGGCCGGGGCGGCGCGGGTGGACATGCTGGTTCGCCGCGCCGAACTGCCCCGCGCCAACCCCAATCGCTGGATGGAATTCACCGGCTATCTCGAGCATTTTCCGGATTTGCCGGATGCCACCCGGTGGCGCGTCATGCACCATCTTTTCGCCGTCAACCAGCCGCCGCCGCAGGAGAGTTTTTCCCGCTGTGCCCGCAACCCTGCCTTCTTCCTGCGCACCGGGTGCGGCGTGCTGAAGGCCGGCATGGCGGGCGCGGCGGTGCGGCTGCTCACCAACCAGGGGCCAGTGGAGACGGATTTCGTCATCCTCGGCACCGGGCTTTCCGTGGACCCGGCGGCGCGGCCGGAACTGGCCGCCCTGGCCCCGCATTTTTCCTTCTGGCGTGACCGCTACGCGCCGCCGCCCGGGCTGGAAAGCCCGCTGCTCGGCGGCTTCCCCTATCTCGATGGCAGCTTCGCCTTCACCGGCGCCGCGCCCTGGCTTTCCCGCCTGCGGAGCGTGGGCTTCGCCGCCATGGTCAGCACCGGCTCCTCCGGCGGCATTTCCACCCTGGGAGCGACGGTGCGCCGCATCGTGCCGGCGATCACCCGTGACCTCTTCCTGCATCAGGCCGAGGCGCATGAGCGCGACCTGCATGCCTATGCCGAACCCGAGCTGACCGATCTCAGCCTCGCCTCCGAAAGGGACCAGCCATGCCCCGCGACCCCGCCGCCTATGTCCAGGGATTGCGCGACGGACGCGCCATCTACCTCGATGGCCAGCGCGTAGCCGACGTCACCACCGACCCGGCGTTTGCGGGTGCGGTGGCCTCGGCCGCCGCGCTCTATGCCTATCAGGCCGAACACATGGACACGATGTGCTTCGAAAGCCCGACCAGCGGCGGCATGGTCAGCCGGGCCTGGATGCTTCCGAAGACGCTCGCCGAATTCAAGGCGCGGCGCGAGGCGCTGGAACGGTTTTCCGAGCAGAGCTGCGGCATGATCGGCCGCTCGCCCGACCATGTCGCCTCCACCTTCGTGGGCTTCATGATGGGCGAGCATGTGTTTCGGGAGACCGGGCGTGGTGCTGCCATGGCCGATTACTTCCGCCACATCCGCGACCGCGACCTCTACCTCTCCTACGTCATCGTCAACCCGCAGGCGGACAAGTCGAAATCCGCCTCCGGCCAGCCCGGCCGCGACCTGGTGGCGCAGATCGTCGATGAAGACAGCCACGGCATCACCATCCGCGGCGCGAAAATGCTGGCGACCTCGGGCGTCATGGCCGATGAGTTGATGGTCTCGGGCTTCCAGGCCCTGGCCCCAGGCGACGAGAACTACGCCTTCACCTGCGCGATACCGATGAACACGAAGGGCGTGAAACTGCATTCCCGCCGCAGCTACGCGGCGGGTGCCACCAGCGAATTCGACTACCCGCTGAGCTCCCGCTTCGACGAGACCGACGCCGTGGTCTTCTTCGACGATGTGAAGATCCCCTGGGAGCGCGTCTTCGTGCTGCGCGACCTGGCGATGGCCCAGGCGCAGTGGCACGAGACCCGGGCGCATGTGATGCAGAACCACCAATGCATCATCAGGCTGATGGTGAAGCTGCGCTTCCTCCTCGGCCTCGCCCACAAGGTGGCGGAGGTGAACGGCATCCTCAATTTTCCCCAGACGCGCGAGACCTTGGGGCTGCTCGCCGCCAAGGCCAGCACCATCGAGGCGCTGGTCATCGCCATGGAGACGAAAGGCGAGATTTTCCACGGGTACTGGGTGCCCGACCGCGCTTTGCTCTGCACCGCCCAGGTGGTTGCGCAGACAACCTATCCGGAATTCATCGACGCCATTCGCGGCCTGTCCGGCGGCGGGCTGATCATGGTCCCCTCCTCGGCGCGGGATTTCGATGGCGGCGAGATCGAGGCGCTGATCACCGCCGCCCAACGCTCCCCCGTCACCGACAGCGAGGGCCGGGTGAAGCTCATGAAGCTGGTCTGGGACGCGGTGGGCAGCGAATTCGGCAGCCGGCATCTGCAATACGAGATGTTCTATTCCGGCGCGCCCTTCGTCACCCGCGGCAATTCCTATCGCTTCCATGACTGGGCCGGCCCCAAGGCGATGGTGGAGGGGCTGATGGACAGCTACGGCCTGCCGCCCCGCCCGCGCCACGCCCAGGCCGCCGAGTGAGCGACCCTTTTGTCCTTCGCCACGTGGTCGGCGGCGGCGCGGGCGCGCTTTCCGGCCTCGACTTCGCCGCCAAGGATCTGTTCGACGTCGCCGGCACGCGCAGCCTCTGGGGCACGCCGGACCGCGCGGCGGAGGCGCCGATCGCCACCGCCCACGCGATGGCGTTGCTGCCGCTTTTCGCCGCCGGCGCGCGGCTGGTGGGCAAGACCGTCACCGACGAACTCGCCTGCGGCATGTTCGGCGAGAACCCGCATGACGGCACGCCCGACAACCCCGCCGCGCCCGACCGGGTGCCGGGCGGCTCCTCCTCCGGCTCGGCCAGCGCGGTGGCTTCCGGCGCGGTGGATTTCGCCATGGGGACGGATACCGGCGGCAGCGTTCGGGTGCCGGCCAGCTTCTGCGGGTTGTGGGGCATCCGCACCACGCATGGGCGGATTGCCACCGCTGGCGTCATGCCCATGGCGCCCAGCTTCGACACCGTGGGCTGGCTCGCACGGGAACCCGCGATGCTGGCGCGGGTGGGAGAGGTTTTCTTCGGCCCGGTGGTGCCCCGCCTGCCCCGCATTCTATTGGCCGCGGACGCCTTCGCCCTGTGTTCGCCCGCGGTCCGCGACGCAGCACTGGCCGCCGCCGCGCGCTTCGCGGCCACACCCATCCGGCTTTATGAGGAAGGCGTGGAGCACTGGCTGGCCACCTTCCGGCCCACGCAGTTGAACGAGCTTTGGTCCACCCACGGCGAATGGGCGACGCGGCCGGGCCGGCGCCTCAGCCCCGCGGTCGCCGAGCGCATCGCCCTGGCCCGCGCCACATCCCCCAGCCCCGCCGCCTGGCCGGCGCGCGAGGCGCTGACGGCGCGGCTGCACGCGCTGCTCGCCGATGGGTCCATGCTGCTGATCCCCACTGTTCATGACCTGCCGCCGAAACGCCCGGCCGGTGTCGAATCACAGATCGAATTCCGCGACCGTACTTTGGCGCTGACCTGCATCGCCAGCCTCTGCCGCCTGCCGCAGATCTCCATGCCCCTGGCCTCGGTCGATGGCGTGCCTGTCGGCCTCTCGCTCATCGCCGGCCCCATGCAGGATGCCGCCCTGCTGGGAGCCGCGCTTACACAGGAAGTGACATGCTCGAACTGACCATCGGCCTCTCCGACGCCGACCGCACCCGCGCCATCGCCGAGGGGGCGGTGACGATCGAGGGCGTCGCCGCGCGCGCCGAAATATTGCCTTTGCAACCACTTTTCAACATCCAGCTCACCACCCACCGCTTCGATTGTTGCGAATTCCCCATCGCGACATGGCTGCGCCACTTCAACCGCCCGAGCCAGGATTACGTCGGCATCCCGGTCTTCCCCTCGCGCCATTTCCGGTTCTCCTGCGTCTTCGTCCACAAGGGCCGCGGCTTCACCAAGCCCGCCGACCTGGTGGGCAAGCGCATCGGGACGATGGTCTGGGACATGGCCGCGGCCGTCTGGCTGCGCGGCATCTTTGCTGAACATTACGGCCTCCCCGCCCGCTCGCCGATCTACGTCAATGCCGGGATGAACGCGCCGCGCGCGGGCGATGACCACCCGCAGGAATACCCGCCCGGCTACACCATCGAGCATGCGGCGCCGGACAAGACGCTCTCCGACATGCTCGCGAGCGGCGAGATCGACGCCCTCTACACCGCCCGCGCGCCGGACAGCTTTTTCGCGGCCCCCGACCGCGTCGGCCGTCTCTTCGAGAACTCCATGGCGGCGGAACTCGACTATTTCCGCCGCACGTCCATCCACCCGCCGATGCACCTTATCGCCGTCAAGCGCGCCATCGTGGAGAAGAACCCCTGGCTCCCCATGGCGCTCTACCGCGCCTTCGCCGAGGCCCAGCGCATGGCCCAGCGCCGCCTGCATGACAGCGCGACACTCGCCACCATGCTGCCCTGGGCGGTGCAGCACATGGAGCAGACCGAGCGCGAGCTGGGCGCCGACTTCTGGCCCACCGGCTTCGCCAAAAGCCGCGCCACGCTGGCCACCCTCATCGCCTACATGCGCGAGGAGGGGCTGCTGACCCGCGACCTCACCCCCGAAGAACTCTTCCCCGCCGAGATCCTGGAGACCTGACCCATGGTGACCACCGATGACCGCGCCCAGCGCGTGCGCGAGTCCCAGCAGAAATTCCGCCCGCCCTTCGTGCTGGATGAAAGCCTTTGCCTTTACTCGCCGCAGGATAATGTGGACGCGCTGGAGCATCCGCGCATCAAGGACTGGTTCGCCTTCACCGACTCCCGTTACACGCCCAAACTCCCCAAGGGCCATCGCATCCTGCTGTTGCTGCCCTGCACCCGTACCAAGCCCTATATCCTCAGCACCGAGCATAGGCGCATCAACCAGGCCTTGCTCGATGCCGGCTTCAAGCCGACGGCCAAGCCCGACCCGCGCCTGGTCTCCCCCGGCGAGGATCCTCTGCTGTTCTCCACCGCACCCCTCACCCACCCCTCCGGCGTGGTCATCCATCGCGCGGTGATCTCCGAGCCGCTGGGCCTCGTGCCCTACGAGCACATGCTGGACTATGATGGCGGCGTCTCCCCTGCCGTGGGCTATGACGACCCGGGCCTGTTCGAGAATCGCGGCAACGCCGTCTCGCCCTGGCGCGCCGATTGTACGGCAGAGCGCACCGGCCCGCAGCAATGGCGGTGGGGGCCGAACGAAAAGCGGGCCTATGTGGAGATGCACAACGCCATGGCCGGCGCCGTGGCGCGCTGCCTCACGCGCATTGGCCACCTCTACGCGCAACGCATCGCCTGGGTCGCGCCCGGCCTTACCCATCGCAGCTTCGTCCTCGCGCGCGGGGAACGCCCGGCGCATGGCATCGTCGCCCACCGCCTGGTGGAGAGCGAGCGCCTGGCCCTGACCGGCGTGAACGACCTCCTGCCCAGGGAGGCGGCCATCACCTGCCTGCCCTCGCGCGCCGCATGCGACGCCGCGCTGCTGCGCCTGGCCGAGCGCCTGGGCGTGACCCCGCGCCAGGCCACCGGCCCCTTCGGCCGCGGCGGCGGCGATGCCACGCCACTCGCTTTGCCCGAATTGCTGCAAACCCTGCTGGCCGAAATCCTCGACCAGTCCCGCGCCGCCGCCTGACCCCAAGGAGAGCCCGATGAACACCACCCGCCGCGCTTTGGCCGCACTGCCCCTCCTCGCCGCCCCCGCCTTCGCGCAACCCCGCGCGCTGCGCCTGATGATCGACTGGGTGCCGCAGGGCTATCACTCCGCCTGGTTCATCGCGCTCGAGCGCGGCTATTTCGCCCGCGAGGGGCTGAATGTCTCGATCATCCGCGGCTTCGGCTCGGCCGATGTCATCACCAAGGTGGGCGCGGGCGCCGCCGAGATCGGCTTTGGCGACCCGGGTGCGGCGGTGAAGTTCAACGCCGAAAACCCTGGCCGCGCCGTCGTCGATGTCTTCCAGTATTTCGACCGCACCCTGGCCGCGGTGATCACGCTCAACGGCCGCGGCGTGAACACGCCCGCCGATCTGCGCGGCAAGCGCATCGCGGCACCGCCGGGCGATTCCGGCCGTGTCCTCTTCCCCGCCTTCGCCCAGGCCAATGGCATCCCGGTGGACAGCGTGACCTGGGTGAACGTGGCGCCGCCACTGCGCGAACCCCTGCTGTTCCGGGGCGAGGCCGAGGCGATCACCGCCTTCACCTCCGGTGCATTCTTCGCGCTGCGCACGCTGGGCAGCGCGCCGGCGGATATCCGGATGTTTCGCTACAACGACCACGGCGTGGACATCTACGGCAATGGGTTGGTGGTGCCCGAGGCCATGGCGAATGCCGAGCCGGAATTGGTGCGCGCCCTCGTCCGCTGCACCATCCAGGGCGTGAAGGACGTGCTGGCCGACCCCGCGGCCGCCATCGCCGCTGTCCGCGCGCGTGAGGCGCTGGCCGACCCGGCGCTGGAAGACGAGCGCATGCGCTTCATCTTCCGCGACGCGGTCCTCACCCCCACTGTGGCGCAGCACGGCATCGGCCATGTCGATCCGGCCAAGGCGGCCAACATGATGGCCATCGCCGCCCGCGCCTTCGACGTGGCGACGCCGCCGCCCTGGCAGCGCCTGATCCGCACCGAATTCCTCCCCCCCGCCAGCGAGCGCATGCTGCCGGCGATGCGCGCCTGAGGGCTATTCCACCCGCGCGCCGGAAGCGCGGATCAGCGGCGCGAAGCTGGCTTCGTTGGCGGCGCGGAAACTGGCGAATTCCTCCGGGCTGGTGAACCAGGGCGTGCCGCCATTCTCCGCGAAGCGCTGGCGCAGCTCGGGGCTTTCCAGCGCCTGGCGGGTGACATCGTTCATCCGCGCCACCAGGGCGGGCGGGATGCCGGCCGGGCCCATCACGCCGGCCCAGGAGGTGATCTCGAAGCCCGGCAGGAACTCGGCCATGGTCGGGATCTCCGGCGCCTGCGGGCTGCGCCGCGCGCCGGTCACCGCCAGTGCGCGCACTTTGCCCTCGCGCGCCAGCTGCAGCGCCTGGGGGATATTGTCGAAGATCATGTGCACCCGCCCGCCCAGCAGATCGATATGCGCCGGCGCGCCGCCGCGATAGGGCACATGCAGGATATCCAGCCCCGCCATCGCCTTGAACATCTCGCCCGAGAGGTGAACCGTGGTGCCGGCGCCCGAGGAGGCATAGGCATAGCGGCCGGGATTGGCGCGCAACAGCGCGATCAGCTCGGGCACCGAGCGCGCGGGCACGTCATTGTTGACCACCAGCAGATTGGGCAGCTGGTACATCCCTGAAATATAGGAAAAATCCCGCGTGGGATCGAAGGCCAGCCGGGCATAGAGGGTGGGCGAAATGGCCAGCGAGCTGACGCTGGCCAGGCCGATATTCAGCCCATCGGGCGTGGCGCGGGCGATCGCCTCGGTGCCGACATTGCCGCCGGCGCCGGCGCGGTTCTCGACCAGGAATTGCTGCCCGGTGATCTCGGCCATTTTCGCGCACCACAGCCGGCTCATGATGTCCGTGCCGCCACCGGGCGGGAAGATCCCGATGAAGCGCACCGGGCCCGCGGGCCAAAGCCCCTGGGCCAAGGCGGGTGTGGCCAGCAGCGCCAGCGCGCCGCGGCGGGTGATGGGTGTGCGCATCGTCTCTCCCTGGCCCGGGGCATTTCCGCCCGGTGCCGTGCCCATCAACGGGCAGGCTCCGGGGTCAGGTCAAGCGGAATCGCTCACTGCGAGAGGTTGATGCCGGCGAGCAGCCTGGCCTTCTGCGCGATATCCGCGACGAGGCGGCGGGCGAAGCCCTCGGCGGTCAGGTGATAGGCCGCGGGCTGCATGGCGCGGCGGGCGGCGGCGGCATAGGTCTCGCCAAGGGCTGCCTGGGCGCAGGCGGCTTCCAGCACCGCCAGGCGCTCGGGCGGGGTGGCCCCGGGGGCGAAGACGCCGCCAAAACTGGTCGGCGCCACCTCGAAACCCTGCTCGATGGCCGTCGGCACGTCGGGGAAGGCCGGGTTGCGTTCCAGGTCGAACACCGCGAGCAGCCGCATGTCGGAGCGCCCGGCGGCCGAGGCCAGCACGATGGCGGCGAGATCGATCCGCCCCGCCAGCGTATCGGCCATCACCGGCCCATCGCCGCGATAGGGCACATGGGCCAGTTCCACCCCCGCCGCCTGGAGCCACTGCACCATCGCCAGATGCGGGATGGAAGCGATGCCCAGCGTGCCATAGGTGATGCCGGCCGGCGCCGCGCGGGCGGCCGCCACCACATCGGCCAGGTTGCGGAACCGGCTGTCATGGCGCACCGCGATGGCCTGGGCATTGGAGAATGTCTGGCAGACCGGGCGCAGGGCATCGCTGCGCAGGCCGGAGCCCGGCTGCGTCACCGGCAGCACGGATTGGACCAAAGCGGGCGCGAAAAGCAGCGTATGCCCATCAGGCGCCGCCCGCGCCACCTGAAGAGTTCCCACGCCGCCGGCGGCGCCATCGCGGTTCACCACCACCATCGGCTGTCCCAGGATGGGCGCCATGGCGGCGGCCAGCGCGCGGGCCATGAGGTCGGTGGCGCCGCCGGGCTGGTAGGGGTTGATGAGCTGGATGGGGCGGCTGGGGAAGGCCTCCTGCGCGTGGCCAGGCAGGCCCAGGACAAGGCCGAGCAGAGCAAGCGTGCTGAACCTCTTCATGGCCGGCTCAGCCCTGCACAATGAACTGGCGGGCATGCTCGTCATAATCGCCAAAGCCGAGCACGCCGCGCAGTGCCGCGGGGGCCAGGGCGCCGGGCGTCACCGCCTCGCCCGCCGCCGCCGCCGCCAGCCCGGCCTGGATGGCCGCCGCCACCGGCGAGATCATGCCCTGCGGATAGGTGCCTATCTTCAGGCCCAGCGCCTCGGCCTCGGCGCGCGTGGGGACCTGGCGCGGGGGCGCCTGGGCCAGGACGCAGAAGCTGGGCTTGCCGCCGGCCGCGGCCAGGGACTGGGTGATCTCGGCGGGATTTTCCGGGCTGTCCAGGAAGAGGATGTCGGCGCCTTCCTCGGCGAAGATCGCGATGCGCGCCAGCGCCTCCTCCAGCCCCTGGGTCGGGCGGCAATCGGTGCGGGCCAGGATGAGGATGCCGCTGTCGCGCGCGGCCTGCACCGCGGCACGCAGCTTCATCCGCGCCTCCTCCCGCGGCAGGCAGGGTTTTCCGGCCGAGGTCAGGGCACGCGGCGTGATCTTGTCCTCGATCAGGATGGCCGCGGCGCCGGCCTGGCCATAGGCGCGCACGGTGCGCTGCACGTTCATGGCGTTGCCGTAGCCATGGTCGCCATCGGCCAGGATCAGCAGGTCGGGCGCCGCGCGTTGCGCCATCAGGAAACTGTCGAACATCTCGGCGAAGGAGATCAGGTCCAGGTCCGGCCCGCCCAGCCGGCTGGCGGCGACGCAGGAGCCGGAGAGGAAGGCGCTGGGGAAACCGGCCGCCGCCGTGAGCTTGGCGCTGAGACCATCCCACACCGCGGGCATGGTGACGAAGCCGGGTTGCGCCAGCAAGGCGCGCAGGCGGGCGGGGGCGGTCATGGCGAGTCCTCCGTGTTTTGCCGGCAGGCTAGCGCCGCGCGGGCGGCACGGCCAAGCCCAGGTTCTCCCGCAACCTGCGCCCCTCATATTCGCGCCGGAACAGCCCGCGCCGTTGCAGCACCGGCACGGCGTGCTCGACGAAGACCCGCAACTGCTCCGGAAAATACGGCGGCATCATGTTGAAGCCGTCGCAGGCGCCGCTTTCGAACCAGTGCTGCATCATGTCCGCCAGCTGCTCCGGCGTGCCGACGAAGGAGTTGTGCGAGCGCGAGCGCGCGATCACCCGCGCCGCCTGGGCGATGGTCTGCCGGTTGGCCTCGGCATATTTCAGGTTGGTCTCGACGCTGGCGGTGGCCTGCCGCGCCTGGCGGATCTCGGCCACCGGCAGGAGGTCATCCGGGTCGCGGTCATAGAGTGGAAAATTCAGGTTCTCGCTGAGCATCCAGACCCCGACCTCGGGGTGGACAAGATCGGCCAGCTCTTCTTCCAGCCGCTTCGCCTCGGCTTCGGTCGAACCGAGCAGGGGCGAGAGGCCGGGCATGATCACGACCTCATGCGGCGCCCGGCCATACTCGGCCATCAGCGCATGGGTCGAGGCGCGAAACGCCTGGGCATCCTCGATGCGGGTCTGTGCCGTGAAGATGGCCTCGGCGATTTGCGCCGCGAAATGCCGGCCGGGGGGCGAGCCGCCGGCCTGCACCAGCACCGGCCAGCCCTGCACCGGGCGCGGCATCCGCAACGGCCCCCGCACCTGGAAGCTGGGGCTGACATGGTTCGCGGCCGCGATCAGCGCCGGGTCGTGGTGCCGGCCCGCCGCCGCATCGGCCAGCAGCGCCCCCTGCCCCCAGCCATCCCACAACGCGCGGCAGGCATCGATGAACTCCTTTCCGCGAACATAGCGATCGGCCTTCGCCATCGCCGTGTCGCGGGAGAAATTCAGCGCCGCGCGGTCCTCCCAGGTCGTCACCACGTTCCAGCCGGCGCGGCCGCCGCTGAGATGGTCCAGCGTCGCGAATTTCTGCGCGATCAGGTAAGGCTCGTGATAGGTGGTGGAGAGCGTGGCGACGAGGCCGAGATGCTCCGTCACGGCCGACAAGGCCGAGATCAGCGACACCGGATCGGGGTTGGAAATGCCCTGGCGGCCGAAGAAGCGGCCATCCTTCTCGCGCGTGAACAGCGTGTCGCCGACGAAGAACAGGTCGAACCTGCCGCGTTCGGCGAGCTGCGCGACCTCGGTGTAATACGCCATGCCCCCCAGCCGATGCGCGGGCGTGCTGGCATGGCGCCAGCCCGCCACGTGATGCCCGCCGGGATAGATGAACAGGCCGAGCTTGAGCATGCGGCTCATGCCGCACTCCGCCGCGGCAGGGGCGGCGGCGCGGGCAGGCCGAGATGGTCGCGCAGCGTTCTCCCGGTGTAGCCGGCACGGAAACGCCCCTCCCGGACCAATGCGGGCACCACGCCCTGGCAGATCAGGCCGAGGTCATTGGGCAGCAGGGCGGGCAGCAGGTTGAAGCCGTCGCAGGCGCCGGCCGCCTGCCAGGCCAGCATGCGCTGGGCGAGATCGGCGGGGGTGCCGAGGAAGCAGGGCGCGGCGTCCTCTGGCGGCTCAGCCAGGGCGTCGAGTTCCTCCAGGCGGCGGGCGGCGGCATGCGTCGTCGCGGCCAGCACCGGCATGAACTCCATCAGGATGCGCAACGCGCCCGCTGGCCGGCCCAGCGCCGCGGCCCGGGCAAGCAGCGCGGTGCGACATTCGCGCGCCTCCTCCAGGCTGGCGCAGCGGGCCAGGAACAGCTCGGCGCTGGCGGCGGCCAGCTCCAGCCCGGCGGGGGAGGCATCGCGCATCACCAGCACCGGCCGGCCCTGCGGCGGGCGGATGGCGGTGAGCGGCCCGCGCACGGTGAAGAAGCGCCCGGCATGGTCGATGCGATGCACGCGCATGCCATCGGCGTAATGGCCGCTGGGCTTGTCGGCCAGGATCGCATCGGCCTCCCAGCTTTCCCACAGCCGCGCGACCACTTCGAGGTATTCCGCCGCACGGCCATAAGCTTGATCCGCCGGGCGCGGGGCATGGGCGAAGTCCCCGGGTTGCTGATCCGCGCCCTGGGTATCGGCCAGCAAGGCGGTGCGGCCATCGGAGAGATTGTCCATCACCGCGAAGGCGCGGGCGGTGTGGAAGGGCTCGGTATGGGCAATATACACCGAACCGCCCAGGCCGATCCGGCTGCTGCGCGGAATGAGCGAGGCGATGATCGGCAGCGGGTCGGGCATCAGCACCTCCAGCGCGTGGTCGGCCAGGGCGCCGGGAGGCTGCGGCCAGGGGCCGAAGAACACGGCGTCCAACGCCGCCGCTTCGGCCATCGCCACCATGGGGCGCCAGTCCGGCAGCAGGCCGGGGCCGCGCGGCAGGCTGCTCACCCGCCAGGCCGCGGGATGGGCGCCATGGCCGGCAAGGGAGAGGGTGATGTGCATCATCCCGTTCGCAATCATGTCTCGCCCCCAACCGCTTCGGCGAGCATGATGGCGCGTTGACGGGTGACGACAAGGGGCCGTGATGACCGGACCGCAACCGTTTGTGCTGAGCTGCCAGACGGTGTGCAGCGGGCGCCTTTGCTGCCCGGTTTGCAGGCAGCGGGGCCATCGAGAGCGCCGGCGCGGCCGATTGGCCACTGGCGCCAGGACGCAACGGGCGGTCTAGTTTTACCGGCGATGGGAGCAGGACGGGCCATGGGCTACGAGACTATTCAGGTCAGCCACGACGGCGGCGTCTCCACCATCACGCTCGACCGCCCGCCGGTGAACGCGGTGACGATGCTGCTGCTGGAGGAGGTGCTGGCCGCGCTCGATGAGCTCGAGGCCCGGCCGGAGACGCGCTGCGTGGTGCTGACCGGCGCCGGCGACCGGGCGTTTTGCGCCGGCGCCGACCTCAAGGCGCCGGCCGGCCCGGGCAACAACCGCTTCCGCATGCTGGGCCGGGCAACGCTGGACCGCATCGAGTTGTTCCCCAAGCCCGTCATCTCGGCCATTCGCGGCTGGTGCATCGGCGGCGGCTTCGCGCTGGGCATGGTCTGCGATGTGCGCCTCGCCTCCACCACCGCGAAATTCCGCACCGGCGACGCCTATCTCGGCGTGGTGCCGAGCTGGGGGATGAGCCTGACGCGCCTCGCCCATTATATCGGCCGCAACCGCAGCCTGGATCTGCTGGTGCTGGGCGAGGATCTGGATGCCGCGCAGGCGATGGAATTCGGCCTGCTCAGCAAGGTGATCGCGGAGGAGAATTTCGATGCCGAGGTGGCGCGCATCGCCGGGCGGGTGGCCGGTGGCTCGCCGGCGATTTTCCGCGCGGTGAAGGAGACGGTCTATGCGCAATACCGCGCCACACCCGATGCGGCGCAGCGGCTGGAAACCCATTGGGCGGATACGGTGAGCAAATCCGAGGACATGAAGGAAGGCATGGCCGCCTTCCGGGAACGCCGCGCCCCCGTCTTCCGGGACCGCTGAGTTGAGCGTGTTCGACACCGATGCGACGCGGGAATTGCAGGCGGCCGTGGCGGATGTGGTCGCGGGCGTGATCGCGCCCATCGCCGCCGGCCTGGCCCCGGGCGAAAAATTTTCCGCCGAACAGCTCCGCACCTGTTTCCGCGCCCTGGCGCCGCTGGGCTATCTCGGCAGCACAATCCCCGGTGAGTTCGGCGGCGCGGGGCTCAGCTACATCGCATACGGCATGCTGCTGGAGGCGCTGGCCCGTGGGCCGGTGCTGCTGAGCGAGGTGGTGCCGCCGCGAACGATCAATTATCTCGGCACGGCGGAGCAGAAGGCGCGCTGGCTGCCAAAGCTGTTTTCGGGGGATTGGGTCTCCACCGCCGCCATCACCGAGCCCCAGGCCGGCTCCGACATGCGCGGCTTCACCTGCACGGCCAGGCTGGTGGGCGAAGAATATGTGGTGAATGGCCGCAAGCGATGGGCCAAGCTGGGCGGCGTGGCGGACATCATGACCCTGATGGTGGTGGACCCGGACAGCGGCGGCCTCAGCCGGCTGGTGGTGGAGCGCGCGCAGACGCCATGGGAGAGCCATGACATCGCAACCATCGGCTTGAAGAACCTCTCCATCGCGGAACTGGCCTTCGACGAGGTGAAGGTCCCGCGGCAAAACATTCTCGGCGATGCCGGGGCGGGCGGCGAGCAATTCCATCGCGGCATCGAAAGCAGCCGCGCCTTCATCGGTATCCAGGCGGTGGGCGTGGCCTCCCTGGCGCTGGAATGCGCGCAGAACTATGCCCGCGAGCGCACCGCCTTCGGCCGCCCGATCGCGAAATTCCAGTCCATCCAGGTCGCACTCGCCGATGCGGCGACGCGCTTGCAGGCGGCGCGTCTGCTTTGCCTCAATGCGCTGGGCATGCTGGACCAGGGGCAGCGCGCGCCGCGCGATGTCTCGATGGCCAAGGTCTTCGCCGTGGATACCGCGCTGGCCGTCTGCCAGGCGGCGATGGAGAGCATGGGCGCCTGGGGCACGGCCGAGGAGGCGGTGGTGGAGCGCTGCTGGCGCGATTGCGCCATGCTGTCGGCCATTGACGGCACGGCAGGGATACAGCGGTTGATCATCGGGCGGGAGACGCTGGGCATGGCGGCCTTCACATGACGCCACGCCTTTCGATCCGGCAGATCCTGGAGCCTCAATCCGTCGCCATCCTCGGCGCCTCGGAAAGCCGGGGGAAATTCGGCGGGCGTATTCTCTTCAACATGATCCGGCACGGCTATGCGGGGCGGCTGGTGCCGATCAACCGGGGCAGGTCGGAGCTGCGCGGCCTGCCCGCCTTTCCCGATATCTCCGCGGTGCCGGTGGCGCCCCAGGTCGCCATCGTGGCCCTGCCGGGGGCCGAGCTGGTGGCCAGCCTGCGCGCCGCCGCCCTGGCGGGGGTGGGCGCCTGCGTCGTCATCTCCACCGGTTTCGCGGAAGCCGGCGAGGAAGGGGCGGCCATGCAGGCCGAAATCGCCGCCATCGCGCGCGCATCAGGCATGCGCATCCTCGGCCCCAACTGCATGGGGCTGATCGTGCCGCATCACCGCATGCCGCTGTGTTCCTCGGTGGTGCTGGACACGGACAGGCTGCCCACCGGGCAGATCGGCATGATCAGCCAGTCCGGCGCGCTGATGGTCTCGGTCTTCGATCGGGCCAACACCGATGGCATCGGCTTCCGGCACTGCGTGTCGCTGGGCAACCAGGTGGATCTGGAGATCTGCGATTTTCTCGAATTCATGGTGGACGACCCGGGCACGAAGGCGATCTGCCTCTATGTCGAAGGGCTGCGCGACGGCGCGCGTTTTCGCCGCGCGGCCGAGGCGGCGCGGGCGGCGGGAAAACCCGTCATCATGGTCAAGACCGGGCGCACCGAGGCCGGGGTGAAATCCGCCCAATCCCACACCGCCAGCCTGGCCGGCAGTTTCGCGGTATTCGAGGCGGTGTGCCGCGACGCCGGCGTAATCCAGGCGCGTGACCCCGATGACATGGTGCGCGCGGCCAATTTGCTGATCCGCAATCCGACGCCGCGTGCCGCGCGCGGCGTGGGCATCGTCTCGACATCCGGCGGCGGCGCGGGCATCGCCTGCGACCGGGTCAGCGAGATGGGGTTGGAATTGGCCGTGCTCTCGCCCGAAACCCGCGCCTCGCTGGGCGAACTCCTCTTGCCGCCGCAGGCCGACAACCCCATCGACATGGGCGGCCGCCGCCCCGAGCTGTCCGACGACATCACCGGCGAGGCCGCGCGCCGGCTGCTGGCCGACCCGGCCGTGGGCTATGGGCTGGTGGTGCTGACCTCCATGCCGTTTTTCGCCGAGCGCACGCGGCAATTGGGCGAGGTGGCGCTGGCCTCGGGCAAGCCGATGTTCCTCGCACTCACCCCCGGCCAGGCGGCGGATGGCCCGCGCGCCGCGCTGCGCGAACTCGGCCTGCCCTGGTTCGACCGTTTCGAGGATGCGCTCCGGGCGATGGAGATCGTGGCCACCCATGACCGGCTGCTGGCCGAAATCTCGGCCCCGGCGGCGCGCCCGCCCGGCCTGCCCGACGCCCCTGCCCTGCCCGCCGGCGCCGCCACCGAGACCGAGGTCAAGCAGGCGCTGGCCGCCTATGGCATCGCCACGGCGCGCGAGGTTTTGGCGGCCACGCCTGAGGCGGCGGCGCGGGCGGCGCAGCTTCTCGGCTTCCCGGTCGTGCTGAAGGCCGTCTCGCGGCGCATCGCCCATAAGAGCGATGTTGGAGCCGTGGCGCTGAACCTGCCCGATGCCGCCGCCGTGCTGACCGCCGCCAATGACATGGCGAGAAAGCTCGGCGACCTCGTCGAAGGCTTTTCGGTCCAGGAGATGGTAGCGGGCGAGGCCGAGATCGTGCTCGGCGCCCGGCGCGACCCGCAATTCGGCACCGTCGTGCTGGTGGGCTTCGGCGGCGTGCTGGTGGAATTGCTGGGTGATTTCGCCCTTGCCCCCGCCCCCGTCTCGCCGGCCCGCGCCCGCGCCATGCTGGAATCGCTGCGCCTCGCCCCCCTTTTGCACGGCGCCCGTGGCCGCCCGGCTTTGGCGGTGGAGGCGCTGTGCGACGCCATCAGCCGCTTCAGCTTCGTCGCCGCCGATCTGGGCGAGCGGCTGGTCGACATCGAGGCCAACCCGCTGCTGGTCAGCGCCGAACGCGCCGTCGCCGTCGATGGCCGCGCCATGCTGGCGGTTTGAGCGTGGACACGACCCCCGCCCTGCTGCAGGTCGAGGGGCTGGCGGTGGAATTCGCCACCCGCGACGGCGTTGTGCCGGCCATCAGCCACGCCTCCTTCACGCTGCGCCCCGGCGGCTGCCTGGGGCTGGTGGGGGAGAGCGGCAGCGGCAAGAGCGTGACGGCCCTGGCCATCATGGGCCTGCTGGCCAAGCCCGCCGCGCGGATCACGGCGGGCCGCATCCTGCTCGATGGCGTGGACCTCCTCGCCCTGCCGCCGGAGGAGATGCGGGCTTTGCGCGGCGGCGCGGTCGCGATGATCTTCCAGGAGCCGATGAGCAGCCTCAACCCCGCCTTCACCGTGGGCGACCAGATCGCCGAGGCGGTGCGCGCGCATGCCAGGGTGGGCGCGCGCGAGGCCCGGGCGCGGGCCATCGAATTGCTCCGCCAGGTCCGCATTCCCGGCGCCGAGCGGCGTTTCGACGAATACCCGCACCGTCTCTCCGGCGGCATGCGGCAGCGGGTGATGATCGCCATGGCGCTGGCCGGCAACCCCCGGCTGCTGATCGCCGATGAGCCGACCACGGCGCTGGATGTCACGGTGCAGGCGCAGATCGTCGAGCTGCTGCGTGCCATTCAGGCCGAGCATGGCACGGCCATCCTGCTGATTTCCCACAATCTCGGCCTGGTTGCGAGCCTGGCCGATGAGATCGCGGTGATGTATGCCGGGCGCCTGGTGGAACAGGGCCCGGCGGCGCGCATCCTGGGCCACCCCGAGCACCCCTACACGGTCGGCCTGCTGGGCGCGGTGCCGCGCGCGGCTCCGGGCGACGCGCCGCTGACGGGCATCGAGGGCATGGTGCCCGATCTGCGCAGCCCGCCGCCCGGCTGTGTCTTCGGCCCACGCTGCCCATTCTGCGTGGCGACCTGCCGCGCGGCCGAACCCGCGCTGCGCGGCATGGGGGCCGGCCATGCCTCGGCCTGCCTGCGCGCGCCGCTGGACGCCCTGGCATGAGCCCGCTGCTGGAGGTGACGGGCCTGCGCAAGCATTTTTCGCTGGGCGGGTTTTTCCGCCGTGGCGAGGTGCGGGCGGTGGATGGCGTCTCCTTCGCCATCGAGGCCGGCGAAACGCTGGGGCTGGTGGGCGAGAGCGGCTGCGGCAAATCCACCCTGGGCCGGCTGATCCTGCGCCTCGTGGAGCCCAGCGCCGGCAATGTGCGCTTCCGCGGGCAGGAGCTGGCCGGGCTCTCCGCCGCCGCCATGGTGGCGCAGCGGCGCGACATGCAGCTGGTCTTCCAGGACCCCTTCGCCTCGCTCAACCCGGCCATGACCGTGCGCGACATCATCGCCGAGCCGCTGGAGGTGCATCGCATCGACACCACGCCCGGGATCGACCGGCGTGTCGCCATCTTGCTCACCCGCGTGGGCCTGCGGCCGGATCATGCGCGGCGCTACCCGCATGAGTTTTCCGGCGGCCAGCGCCAGCGCATCGGCATCGCCCGCGCGCTGGCCCTCGAACCCCTGCTGCTGGTGTGCGACGAACCCGTCTCCGCGCTTGATGTCTCGGTGCAGGCGCAGATCCTGAACCTGCTGCGCGATGTCCAGCGCGAGGCGGGGCTGGCCATGCTGTTCATCTCGCATGACCTGATGGCGGTGCGCCAGGTCGCGAGCCGTGTCGCCGTGATGTATCTGGGCCGCCTGGTGGAAACCGCGCCGACCGCCGCGCTTTTCGCCACCCCGCGCCACCCCTATGCCCGCGCGCTGCTCGATGCCGTGCCGGCGCCGGAGGTGGAGCGGCGGCCACGCATCGTGCTGGAGGGCGACCCGCCCAACCCCATGGACCCGCCGCCGGGCTGCCATTTCCACCCCCGCTGCCCCTTCGCCACCGAGCGTTGCCGCGCCGAGGCGCCGGCGCTGGAGGTGGAGGACGGCCATGCCGTGGCCTGCCACCACTGGCGCTGGCTGCCGCCCTGGCCCGGCCTCAGCCCGGCCCTGACCGAACCCATGGCACCGCGCCTGGCCCGGCTGCTCGGCCATTTTCGTCCGATTGAGGAGACATCCGCATGATCCGTATTCTGGCCCTGCTGCTGGCGCTCCTGGCCGGCCCCGTTCTCGCCCAGGGCACGCTGCGCATCGGCATCAACGAGGACCCGGACGCGCTGGACCCCACCACCAACCGCCTGGCCAGCGGCCGGCAGCCGCTGACGGCGCTGTGCGACAAGCTGTTCGATGTGAGCACCAGCCTGGAGCTGGTGCCCATGCTGGCGACGGGTCATGAGATCGCCCCCGATGGCCTCTCGGTGCTGCTGCGGCTGCGGCCCGATGTGCGCTTCCATGACGGCGAGGTCTTCGACGCCGAGGCGGTGCGCTTCAACCTCGACCGCCATCTCACCACCACCGGCAGCCTGCGGCGTTCCGAGCTTTCGGCGCTGGACAGCATGGAGGTGGTGGACCCGCTGACCTTGCGCATCCGCCTCAGGCGCCCGCAGGCCTATCTCTTCCTCATCATCCTGGCCGAGCGTTCGGGGATGATGGTCTCGCCGAAAGCGGCGCGCGAGCTGGGCGAGCGCTTCGGCAGCCGCCCGACCTGCGCCGGCCCCTACAGTTTCGTGGAGCGCGTGCCGCAGGGCCGCATCGTGGTGCAGCGTTTCCCCGGGCACTGGAACGCCGCCGCCTATCATTTCGACCGCATCGAATACCTGCCGATCACCGACAGCACGGTGCGGCTGGCCGCCCTGCGCAGCGGCGAGTTGCAGATCGCCGAGCGCATCACCCCCACCGACCTGCCGCAGCTCCGCGCCGATCCGCGCGTCGCCATCGCCGCCGCCCCGGATCTCGGCTTCCACACGCTGCGGCTGAACACCGGCAATGGCCCGCGCGGCCAGGTCCTGGGCCGCGACCCGCGCATCCGCCGCGCCATCGAGGCGGCGATCGACCGCCGGGTCATGGTCCAGGCGCTGTTCGACAACCAATACGTGCCCGGCAACCAGTTCGTGAACCCGCAAAGCCAGTATTACGACCCTGGCCGCCCGGTGCCGGGACGCGACGTGGCGCTGGCCAGGCGGCTGCTGCGCGAGGCCGGGGCCGCCAACCTCACCTTCACATTGCTGGTGCCCGCGGAGCGGGAAAGGCAGGAAGCCGCGCAATTCATCCAGGCCATGCTGGCCGAGGCCGGCATCACCATGAATCTGGAAACCCAGGACAACGCGACCATGCTGCAGAACGGCCAGCGCGGGAGGTTCGAGGCGCTGTTCACCTTCTGGAGCGGCCGGCCCCACCCCGATGGCAATTCCTTCACCCATTTCAGCTGCCAGGGCCCGCAGAATGACAGCCGCTACTGCAACGAGGCTTTGGACCGCCTGCTGATCCAGGGCCAGGAAGCCACCGAGGATGGCCCAAGGCGCGAGGCCTACCGCGCCGCCGCCCGCATCGTGGCCGATGACCGGCCGGTGATCGTGCTGTGGCACCGCCGCACTTTCACCGGTCTCTCCGCACGGTTGCAGGGCTTCGTCGCCCACCCCGACAGCACCATCCGTCTCAGCGGCCTGCGGATGCAATGACCCGCTTCCTGCTCTTCCTCGGCCAGCGGCTGGCATTGGTGGTGCCCACGCTGCTGATTCTCTCCGTGCTGGTCTTCGGCTTGCAGCATCTGCTGCCCGGCGACCCGGCGCTGGCGATGGCCGGCGAGGAGATGGACCCGCAGGCGGTCGACGAGCTGCGCCGCAAATACGGCCTGGACCTGCCGATACCCCTGCAATACTGGCGCTGGCTGACCGCGGCACTTTCCGGCGACCTGGGCATGTCGCTGCGCAATGACGTGCCTGTGGCGGAATTGCTGATGGGCAAGCTCGGCATCACCTTGCAGCTTGCCGTGGCGTCGATGGTGATCGCGGTAGCGATTGGCGTGCCGCTCGGGGTGCTGGCGGCGGCGCGGCGTGGTTCCTGGGCCGATCGCATCGGCAGCTTCTTCGCGCTGAGCGGCATCTCCGTGCCGCATTTCTGGCTGGGCATCATGCTCGTGCTGGCGTTTTCGGTGCATCTCAACTGGTTTCCTGCCTCAGGCTACGTGCCGTTCCGGGAGGACCCCTGGCGTTCGATCATGGGCTTCGTGCTGCCCAGCATCGTGCTGGGCACCGGGATCGCGGGCGTGCTGATGCGCCACACGCGCTCGGCCATGCTGCAATCGCTGGGCGCGGATTACGTGCGCACCGCCCGCGCCAAGGGCCTGCGCGAAAAGCGCGTGGTGCTGCGCCACGCCCTGCGCAACGCGCTGATGCCGGTGGTCACGCTGGGCGCCATCGAGTTCGGGCAATTGCTCTCCGGCGCCGTGCTCACGGAACAGATTTTCTCCATCCCCGGCTTCGGCAAGCTGCTGGTCGATGGCGTGCTGTATCGCGATTACGCCGTGGTGCAGGGGCTGGTGCTGGTCTCGGCGGTGCTGTTCATCGCAACGAGCCTGGTCGCGGATATGCTGTATTTCCTGCTCAACCCAAGGCTGCGGGCGTGAGCGCGACCATCGCCATGGCGCCGGACACCAGGCTGCGGCGCGTGCTGCGGCAGCTCGCCCGGCAGCCCGGCACCCTGCTGGCGGCGGCGGTGGTGCTGGCTTTCGTGCTGGTCGCGGTGTTCGCGCCGCTGATCGCACCCTTCGATCCGCTGCGCTCGAATTTTTTGGCGGTGCGCCGGCCGCCCTCCGACCTGCATTGGCTGGGCACCGACGAGGTCGGGCGCGATGTGCTCTCGCGCGTCATCCACGGCACCCGCATTTCGCTCATGGCCGGCGTCATCCCGGTGCTGGTGGCGGTGGGCCTCAGCGTGCCCATCGGGTTGATCGCGGGCTATCGCGGCGGCTGGGTGGATGCTGTGCTGATGCGCATCACCGATGCCATGCTGGCCATCCCCTTCCTGATCGTGGCCATCGCGCTGGCGGCGTTTCTGGGGCCGGACATGATCAACGCCATGCTGGCCATCGGCCTCGCCTCGCTGCCGGTCTTCATCCGGCTCGCCCGCGGGGCGGCGCTGGCGGTCAGGGCCGAGGATTATGTCGAGGCGGCGCGCGCCGTCGGCGCCTCGCCGATGCGCATCGCGCTGCGCCACATGCTGCCGAACATGGCGCCGCCCCTGCTGGTGCAGGCCTCGATCATGGCGGCGACGGCGATCATCGCCGAGGCCTCGCTGTCCTTCCTCGGCCTCGGGCAGCAGCCGCCCGCACCCTCCTGGGGCAGCATGCTCAATGCGGCGCAGCGCCACATGGTGGCGGCACCCTGGATGGCCATCGCCCCCGGGCTGGTCATCTTCGTGCTCGTCATCGCGCTCAACGTGCTGGGCGATGGCTTGCGCGACGCTTTGGATGTGAAACGCCACTGAACAGGAGAACCGCCATGGGTCTTGTGCATATGCAGCCGGTCAACCATCCCAGCGCCTGGCGCGGCGCCGATCTGGGGGAGGACGGCCATTGGCTGATCCGCCTCTCCGCCGCCGACCGGGCGGAGCTGGATTCCGGCCTGCGCCACGCCCAGAGCTGCGGCGTGCCCATGTTGCACCTGACCAGGCGCGATTTTCCGCTCGCGCGCATGGCCGAAACCCTGACCCGCCTTGCCGCCGAAATCCGCGGCGGGCTGGGCTTCAGCGTGATGCGCGGCCTGGACATCTCGGGCTACAGCGATGACGAGGTCGGCCTGCTGTTCTGGGGCATGGGGCTCTATCTCGGCGATCCGCTGGGGCAGAACACCAAAGGCGACCTGCTCGGCCATGTCATCGACCAGGGGCGCAGCTACGGCAATCTCGATGTCCGCGGCTATGAGACGAATGCCCACCTGCCCTTTCACAGCGACAGCTGCGACCTGCTCGGGCTGATGTGCCTGCGGAAAGGCCTGTCCGGCGGGCTCTCCTCCCTGGTCAGCTCCACCACGGTGCATAATGAGATCCTGGCGGCGCACCCGGAATATCTCGGCCTGCTCTACAACGGCTTCCACTACATCCGGCGCGAGGAGGCGCTGACCGGGCGCGGCGTGTCGGAGAGCCGCATCCCGGTCTTCGGCGCCCGTGACGGCGTGATCTCCAGCCGCTACCTGCGCAACCAGATCAATGCCGGGGCGGTGAAGCTGGGCATCCCGCTGACGGAGATGGAAACCGAGGCGCTGGATTTCATGGACGCGACGACGCAGCGCGAGGATCTGCGCCTGGATTTCATGCTCGAGCCCGGCGACATGGAATTCGCCAACAACTATACCACGCTGCATTCGCGCACCGAATTCACCAATGGGACGGAGCCGCGGCAGCAGCGCCACATGCTCCGGCTCTGGCTGAAATTCGCCGAGCAATGGCCGACCCGGGCACCGTTCATGGAGCACCGCGGCTATGTGCTGAGCGAGCGCGGCCGGGAACTGGTCTAGCAGCATGATCCGTGGCGTTCGCGCCACCGCAACCTTCCATCATCCTCCCGGCAATGGCGGGGCCAGGCGACGCGAACCCGGCCTGGTCCAGGCTTGCCCGGCCGAAGGGCGGCGGCTAGCTTGCGCGCGTTTTGCGGGATCACCCAAGTTTGAGCATGACCGAGCCCGACCCCGAGCCGCAGGACGACGCCTTAGCCGCCGCGGCATCTCCGATGCTGGCCGACGAGGAGGAGGGGTTGTGGGAGGCCGGGTATGACCCGGCCGGCTCCGGCCTGGCCAGTCAGCTTCTTGCCGCCAGCGAGACCGGCGACCTCCTGACCTTCTCCCGCCTGCTGATCGCGCAGGCCGCCCCCGGCCTCGATGACAGCGCGATGCGGGTGCTGCTGGCGCAAACCCTGCTGCGGCAGGACCCGACGGCAGAGCGGCATGTGCAGGCGGTCGAGGAATTGCTGGGCGCCGTCCCGCCGCCGCGGCCCTCGCCCTATCGCTGGCCGGCCAATGCCCCGATCCGTGCCCGCATGATGCTGGGCTACATGTATCGCGGGTTGGGGCGCGATGAGGAGGCCCTGGCGGCCTTCCGGCAATGCTTCCATTGGCGTCCCGACGTGGCGGAATGCGCCGAATGCCTGGCCTTCCAGCACGAGAGGATGGGCGACGCCGCGGCCGCGGCGGCGGTGCGCGCGGAGCATGCCGCGCTGATGTCGCAGACCATCCGCCGGCTGCCACGCTGGCAACCGCCCGAACCCGCCGCCGATCCGCGATCGATGTATCTCGACCTGCTGGAACGCACGCTGTGCAACGTGATCTACGGCGACACCTCGCATAGCAGCTATGGCGACACGGTCTATGATCCGGCGCGGCGGGAGACCGGGCGGGACCTGCCGACCCAGGCGCACAGCATGATCGGCCTGACCCGGCTGCGGCATCTGCGCTGGGCGATGGAGACGGTGCTGGCCGAGGGCGTGCCCGGCCATGTCATCGAGGCCGGGGTCTGGCGCGGCGGCGCCTGCATCCTGATGGCCGGCGTGCTGGCGGCGCATGGGGCGCATGACCGCCAGGTCTTCGTCGCCGACAGCTTCGCCGGCCTGCCGCCGCCCGATCCGCGCTATGTCAAGGATCTGGCGACGCTGCATGATTTCCACACCCGCCCCGAACTCGCCATCGGCAGTGCCGAGGTGGCGGAGAATTTCCGCCAATACGGCCTGCTGCGCGACAATGTGCGTTTCGTGGAGGGCTGGTTTTCCGAAACCCTGCCGCCGCTGCGTGATCAGACATTCGCCATCCTGCGGCTCGACGGCGATCTCTATTCCAGCACGATGGACACGCTTGTGGCGCTTTACGACAGTGTTCCGCCCAATGGTTTCGTGATTTGTGACGATTTCGGCGTGGTGCTGGACGCAAGGCGGGCGATTCTTGACTTCCGAAAAGAACGTGGGATAACCGATAATATGTTCGCGATCGATGGAGATGGAATATATTGGCGGAAATAATATTGTCGCCGTCATTTTCGCAGACTCTTAATTCCTCCTTCAAGCAGATACTCGCCAATGGTCTTTATTGCGCTGGAGTTTTATGCCTTCGGCAGCATTCAGCTCTCTGGCCTAAATGCTTTGGTATGGAAAATGCTCGATGCTTCCCTGTCGCTGCCAAACCTGCGGCGGCGTGACATGAATATGAAGGCCTTGCGCGTTCATCAGACGGCATCGCCGCTGTCCGATGATGCTGGTAACAATCGGCGGGCCGCCCTCCCGGGCGGAGAATTCGATACAAGGAAGGCGTGATATGCCGACGGAATGGAAGTCCCAGTTGCAAGGCCTTCGCCAAATGGCTCGCGGCCTGCTCCAACCCGCCGCGGAACCTGCGGTCAACGGCGCGGCAAACTCCTCAGGCATGGTCCCGGCGTCACGCTTTGAGATGACCGTCGAGCCGCCAGGCGACAGCCGCGAGGACATCATCCGCGGTTTTGTCGATGCCATGCCGCTCTCGGCCGCCGCCCATCTCGCATTGGGAAGGGCCATGCGCGAGACCGGCCGGCAGGACGAGGCCATCGCCGCCTATCGCGCGGCCCTGATGCTCGACCCCTCCGCCCAATCCGCCCGCGCGGCGCTCAGCGAGTTGGGCGAGTTGACCCGCCTGATCACCGCCGGCGACACAGCCAACCGCGAACGCCGCTGGCCCGATGCGCTGCGGCACTATGCCCAGGCGCTCCTCATCGACCCCGGCCTGGACGCGATCTGGGTGCAGTATGGCCATGCCATCAAGGAATCCGGCATCCATGAGATGGCCGAGTTGGCCTATCGTCGGGCGCTGGCGCTGCGCCACACCCCCGATGCCGATCTGCCGCTGCAACTCGGCCATGTGCTGAAGCTGCAAGGCCGGCTGGCCGAGGCGCTGGACGCCTATCTGCTCAGCGCCGCCCTCGACCCCGCAAATCCCGACGCCAGGCGGGAGGCCGCCGATCTGCAACGCCTGCTGCCACAACTCGCCAGCCCCACCGCCGCCTTGATGGGCGAGAAGGTGGAATTGCTGCAACTCGCCGCCGTGCCGGTCAGCGACCTGGATTGGGACACCATCGACGGCGTCTCGATCTACCACACCCAGCATCACGACCCGCAGATGCGGCTGGACGTGCGCAACGAGGAGACGAATTTCCCGCTGCCGGCCGGGCAATGGCGCCTCGTGCTGGAACTCAACAGCGAGGCCCAGCTCTCCGGCCGGCCGCGGATCTATGTTGATGAGGGCCGCGGCTTCTCCGACGAGACCTCGGTCTATTTCGACCAGGCCAGCCCCTCGGCCTGGTTCGCCCAGTACAGCGCGGCTCAGCCGATCCGCCGCATCCGCCTCGACCCCTCCGAGGGCGAAGCCAGTTTCATCATCCTGCGCGTCGACATGATGCGCATCGGCGCGACCGGCGAGGATGAGGCGGCGGCGGTGGATGACGCCGCCATGGCCTTCCTGCGCTCCGGCCTCTCGGTGCTGGCCGGCAGCACGGCCGATCCGGCGCGGCTGGAGCGCAGCATGCGCCGGGCGCTGGCGGAGAGCCTGCCGGGCGTGCTCGGCCCCAGCTTCACATACGAGCCGGCCATCCCGCAGCGCGGCGGGCGCGGCCAGGCGGGGGGCGATGGCGGGCTCCACCAGCTCGAATACAACCGCGCCTTCGCGGTCGCCACCGGCGCGCGCGATGTGGAATATGCCGCCATCTCCGCCGCCCCGCCGCCGGCGGACAAGGCGTTGTTCAAGACCATCTGCTACTACCTGCCGCAGATGCACCGCTTTCCGGAGAACGACCTGTGGTGGGGCCGCGGCTTCACCGAATGGACCAATGTCTCCAAGGCCGTGCCGCAATTCGAAGGGCATTACCAGCCGCGCCTGCCCGGCGAACTGGGCTTCTACGACCTGCTCAACCCCGATGTGCTGCGCCGGCAGATCGAGCTGGCCAAGCTCTATGGCGTGCATGGCTTCTGCTTCCATTACTACTGGTTCGCCGGCCACCGGCTGCTGGAAAAGCCGATCGAGACCTTCCTGGCCGACCCGACCATGGAGCTGCCCTTCTGCCTGTGCTGGGCGAATGAGAACTGGACCCGGCGCTGGGACGGGGCCGAGCACGAGGTGCTCATGCAGCAGACCCACACGCTGGAGGACCATGCCCGGGTCTTCGACGATCTGCTGCGCTACTTCCAGGACCCGCGCTATATCCGCATCGATGGACGGCCGGTCATCACCATCTACCGGCCCAGCATCATCCCCAATGTGCGCGACATGGTGCGGATCTGGCGCGAGCGGGCCGAGCAGGCCGGGCTGCCTGGCCTTTACATGGTCGCCACCACCGCCTTCGGCTTCGATGCGCCGGAAGAGTTCGGCTTCGACGCGCTGGCCGAATTCCCGCCGCATGGGCTCAATGTGCGGCAGGTGAACACCGACCAGGCCTATCTCAACCCCGACCATGCCGGGATCGTCTACCGCTATGAGGAGGTGGTGGAGATCGCCGAGGCCAAGCTGGCCAAGCCGCCCGAGAGCGAGGCGCGGCGCTTCCCCGGCGTCTTCCCGGGCTGGGACAATGAGGCCCGCAAGCCCGGACGCGGCCATTGCTTCCATGGCGCCCGCCCCAGCCTGTTCCACCGCTGGTACGAGGCCGCGACCCGGCACGTGACCGAATACCTGCCGCCCCATGAGCGGCTGGTCTTCATCAACGCCTGGAACGAATGGGGCGAGGGCGCCTATCTGGAGCCCGACCGCCGCTTCGGCTACGCCAACCTCGCCGCCGTGGCCGAGGTCATCACCCGCTCCACCGTCGATGGCACGGCGCTGCGCCAGAAAGCGGCGGCGCACAATGCCAGGCAGACCCGCAACTCCGACACCGCGGTCTGTTTGCATCTCTTTTACGCCGACCTGCTGGAGGAATTCGTCGACGCCATCGCGCGGGCGCGCGCATCTCGCCCGCTCGATGTCATCATCTCCATCCCCGCCGGCTGGGCCATGGCCGATCTGCAGAAGGTCATCACCCGCCTCAAGCCGGTGCATATCCTGGTGGTGGAGAATCGCGGCCGCGACGTCTTCCCCTTCCTGCAGGCGCTGCGCGTGGGCACCGGGATGGGCTACACCTATGGCTGCAAGATCCACTCCAAGAAGTCGCTTCACCTCGCCAATGGCGCGGAGTGGCGGCGCCGGCTGGTGGACAATCTGCTCTCGCCCGAGGTGCTGGAGGGCTTGCGGGAGAAGTTCTTCTCCAACGCCGAGCCGGGGATGGCGGCCAAGGACGCGTCGCTGATGACGCTGAACGACCCTGCCACCATCATGCACAGCGAAAGGCGGATGCGCGCGCTGTATGAGGCCTGGGGCATGGGCAGCCCCAGGCTCGGCGATTTCGTCGCCGGCACCATGTTCTGGTTCGGCTTCGAAGCGCTGCGCGTGGTGGATGAGGCGGGCCTCGGCCATGAGGATTTCGAGCCGGAGCTGGGCCAGATCGACGGCACCCTGGCGCATGCCCTGGAGCGGATGTTCCTGACCATCGTCGAGCAATCGGGCAAGGACGTGATCCGCTACTGAGGACACGCTACTGCGGCGGCGCCTCGCCGAACCAGGGGCGCAGCGCCAGTTCCACCGCGGCCACGGCGGCATAGAGACCGATGCCGAGCACCGCCAGCCCGACCAGGGCGGCGAAGGCGAGGGGCGTGTTCACCTGGCTGTTGGCCACCAGCAGCAGGTGCCCCAGGCCTTCCGATGAGCCCACGAATTCGCCGATGACGGCGCCGATCACCGCCAGGGTGATGGCGACCTTGGCGCCGGACAGCACGAAGGGCATGGCCGCCGGCAGCCTGATCTTCCAGAAGATCTGCCAGCCATTGGCGCGGGTGACCGCCGCGAGGTCCAGATATTCCCGCGGCGTGGTGCGCAGCCCCGTGGCCGTGTTCACCACCACCGGGAAGAAGGCGACCAGCCAGGCGATGGCCAGCTTGCTCTCGATGCCCGTCCCCAGCCAGACCAGCATGAGGGGCGCCAGCGCCACCTTGGGCAGCGACTGGGTGGCGATGAGCAGGGGGTAGAACATCCGGTTGAGCAAAGGCGAGCCGGCGATGGCCACCGCCATGGGCACGCCGATGAGGAAGGCCAGGCCAAAGCCCGCGGCCGACGCCACCAGCGTGACCCAGCCCTCCTCCAGCAGCAGCAGCCAATGGGTGTTGATGGCGCCCCAGACCGCAAGCGGCTTGGGCAGCACCGCCGGCGGCAGCCCGGCCCAACCCACGCCGAAATGCCAGGCCGCCAGCAACAGGCAGAACCCGAGCAGCGGCAGCAGGATGTCGAGGGCTTTAGGCATGCACCACCCCGAGCGCGGCGCCGGCCTGGCGTTCATATTCGCGCGCCTCGGCGGAATAGCGCTGGGCGGAACGGCGGGGATAGGACAACTCCACGCGGATGCGCTCCACCACCCTTCCCGGCCTGGGACCCATCACCAGGATTTCGTCGGCCAGATAGACGGCCTCGGCGATGGAGTGGGTGACGAACATGATGGTGGCGCCGCTGCTCTGGCGGATCGCGTGCAGCAGATCATGCATCTCCATGCGGGTGAGTTCGTCGAGCGCGCCAAAGGGCTCGTCCATCAGCAACAGCGACGGCGCATGCACCAGGGCGCGGCAGAGCGACACCCGCTGCTTCATGCCGCCGGAGAGCTGGTGCGGGCGGAGGCGGGAGAAGCCCTTGAGGCCCACAACATCCAGCAATTCCATGGCGCGGTCGCGTGCCCGCGTGTCGAGCCGCCCGGCGATCTCGACCGGGAAGAGCACATTGTCGAGCACGCTGCGCCAGGGCAGCAAATTGGGGCTCTGGAAGGCGAAGCCGAAATCGGGCTGCGGGCCGTCGATGATCTTGCCGCGGATGCTGATGCGGCCGGCGCTGGGCCGGGTGAGGCCGGCCATCATCCGCAGCAGCGTGGTCTTGCCGCAGCCCGACGGGCCAAGCAGCGCCACCAGCTCGCCCGCCCTGAGGTCGTAATCCACCCGCTCCAGCGCCACGATGCCGCCGGGATAGGTCTTGGTGACGGCCTCGATCCGCCCGAAGGGTTGTTCGGCCATGCGCCCCTTGTCCGGTCCCGCCATGCCCGTTGCGGCGGCGGCCTGTGGGAGCCATAGTGAAATATCACCAGACATCCCACAAGGGAGAACAACATGGGCGAAGAACCAAGCTATGGCCCCGTCGGCACGCGCGTGGTGTTCGAGAACGACACGGTGCGCGTTTGGGAAATCGACCTGGCCGAGGGCGAGGAGCAGGCGCTGCACCGCCACGAGCACAGCTACCTCGTCATCCCGCTGACCGAGGGGCGCAACGAGATGCGCTACCCCTCGGGCCGCCTGGTCCACACCAAGGAGGCGCCGGGCATGGCGCTGTGGCGCGAGCCGGGCGAGCCGCATTCGCTGCGCAACACCACGGGTGCCCGCTACCGCAACATCCTGGTGGAGTTGAAGGCGCCGGTCGTCGCGGCATGACGGCCAAACCTGCCCCGCTGCTGGCCGACCGCGCCTATGCCGAGATCAAGCAGCGCATCAACACGCTGTTCTATCTGCCCGGGCAGTATCTCAACCAGGCCGCGATCTCGGCCGGGCTGGGGCTGGGGCGCACGCCGGTGCACCAGGCGCTGAAACGGCTGGAGCAGGATGGGCTGGTCGGGATCGTGCCGCGGCGCGGCGTGATCATCCAGGCCAACCCCATCGCCCGGATCATCGAGGTGCTGGATGCGCGCTGGGTGGTGGAGGGGGAGATCGCCCGCCAGGCCGCCGGCCGGGCCACCGCCGCCGATATCGCGGGGCTGGAGCGGATGCTGGCCTCCGACGGCGCGCGCCCCGGCACCGGGCATGGCGGCGCGGTGATCGATGCCTTCATCGAGGCCGACCGCGCCTTCCATGCCCGGATCGCGGCGCTGTCGGGCAATGCGGTGCTGGAGGAGGTGGTGCGCGGGCTGCATGAGCGCTCGACCCGGCAATGGTATCCCACGCTGTGGCAGACCATCGACCATAGCCGCACGGGGCGGCAGCATCGCGCGGTAGTGGCCGCACTCGCGGCCGGTGACGGCGCGGCCGCCTGCCAGGCCATGCGCGCGCATCTGGATGATCTGCGCGCGCGGCTGCGGCTGCTGGCGGCAGCCGAAACCGCGCGGCGATGACGCTTGCGCGGGCCGCGCATATCAGGTGACATATCACCAATCACGTCAGGAGCGCGCGCCCCATGTCCACCGCCCCCAGCCTGCCAGCAGGCGCCCCCGGGCTGACCGAGATCCTGATCCAGAGCGCCTCCCTGCCGTGGCGGGAAAAGTCGCTGGCCGGGATTTCCGAGAAGATGCTCTGGCGCAATGAGGAGACGGGGGCGTCGATCGCGCTGATCCGCTTCGCCAAGGGTGCCGGCATTCCCAAGCCGCACAGCCACGCCTCCAACCAGTTCATGTTCTGCCTGTCCGGCCGCTACGAATACACCGCCACCGCCACGGTGCTGGAGCCCGGCAGCTTCTACTGCAACCCGATGGGCCTGGTGCATGGCCCGGCCGTGGCCCATGAGGACACGGTGGTGCTGGAGATCTATGACGGCCCGCACTACCCGCAGGTGCCCGACTGGTACACCAACCCCGAGGACGCGAGGTGAAGGCAGCCTCCCTCCAGGCGCTGGTCGAAGCCCTTCTCGCCGCCCATGGCGTGCCCGGGGCCCATGCGCGCGAAACCGCCGAGGCGCTGGTCGCGGCCGATCTGGAGGGCCTGCCCAGCCATGGCGTGATGCTGCTGCCGATGATGCTGGCGAGGCTGGCCGCCGGCTCCGTCTCGCCCACCGCCGAGGGGGTGGTGGTGCGTGAGGATCGCGGCGCGGTGGTGATGGATGCCGGCAATGCGCTGGGCCAGGTCAGCGCCCGGCGCGCCGCGGCGCTGGCGGTGGAGAAGGCCCGCGCGCATGGGCTGGGCGCCGTCTCGGTGCGCAACGGCTTCCACATCGCCGCCGCCGGGCGCTTCGCGCTGCAGATCGCGCAGGAGGGCTGCATCGGCCTCGTCTCCTCCAACACCCGGCCCCTGATGCCCGCGCCGGGCGGGGCCGAACGCGTGGTCGGCAACAACCCCATCGCCATCGCCTGCCCGACAGCGGGCGAGCCGATCCTGGTCGACATGGCGCTCTCCGCCGGCGCCATGGGCCGCATCCGCATGGCCGAGGCCGCCGGAAAGCCCATCCCCGAAGGCTGGGCCGCAGACGCCGCCGGCACCCCCACCACCGATGCCGCGGCCGCGGTGCGCGGCATGCTGCTGCCGGCCGGCGGGCCAAAGGGCTTCGGCCTGGCGCTGATGATGGAGCTGCTCTGCGGCGGGCTGAGCCAAGGCAATGTCGGCGATGCGGTGGCCGGGCTCTATGGCGACCCGGCCGTGCCCTATGGCTGCGCGCATTTCTTCCTCGCCATCGATATTTCGGCCTTCGGCCCGCCGGAGGTCTTCGGCGCCACCGCCGCTGGCCTGGCCGCGCGCATCCGCGCCAGCCAGCCGGCACCCGGCGCGGCCCCGGTGCGGGTGCCGGGCGACCGCGCGCGGGCCAATATCGCCGCCGCCGGGGGGCGGATCAGCCTCGCCCCCGCCACGCAGAAAGCCCTGGCGGAGGCCGCCGCCGCCGTCGCCCTGCCCTTCCCCGAGGATTGAACCCGCCATGCCGAAGAAACAAATCTCCACCGACAGTTTGCGCGCCCCCAACGGCCATTTCTCGCAGGCCACCATCACCGAGGCGCGCGGCCGGTTGCTGTTCATTTCCGGCATGACGGCCCGCCACCCCGATGGCTCGATCACCGGCATTGGCGATATCGAGGCCCAGACCCGCCAGGTCTGCGACAACCTCAAGGCGGCGGTGGAAGTCGCCGGCGGCACGCTGGAGGATATCTGCCGGGTCGACGTCTATATCCGCAACATGGAACATTTCGACCGCATCCATGAAATCCGCCGCGAGTATTTCACCGGCGTGCCGCCGGCCTCGACCATGGTGGAGGTGAACAAGTTCACCTCGCCGGACTACCTGATCGAGATCAACGCCATCGCGGTCCTGGATTGATGCTCGACACCCATGCCCATCTCATCCCGCCGGGGCTGGAGCGGTTTGCCGGGGTGGAATGGGATGGGCGGCTGACCATCGATGGCCATCGCATCGGCGTGGCGGCGCTGTTCCAGCCCGCGGCGCTGCTGGGCTGGATGGCAGTCCAGGGGGTGACCAGCGCCTGGGTCTCCGCGCCCCCGCCGACCTACCGGCAGCATCTGTCGGAGGGCGAGGCGCGGGAATGGTGGGGTGCCGTGAATGCCGGTCTCGCCGCCATCTGCGCCGAACACGCCGCACTGACCGCCCTGCCGCATCTGCCGGTGGAGCACCCTGTTCTGGCGGTGGAAATCGCCCAGGCGGGCCGCGCCCAGGGGCTGCGCCGCTTCGCCATGGCCGCGGGCGATGGCACACACATGCTCTCGGACGCCGCCTATGGACCGCTCTGGACCGCGCTGGCCGATTGCGCCCTGCTGCTGCACCCGGCCGAGACGCCCGATCCCCGCCTCGCCCCCTTCTACCTGGAAAATCTGCTGGGCAATCCGCAGGAGACGGGGATCGCCGGCGCCCATCTCATCCTGGGCGGGGTGCTGGCGCGGCACCCGACGCTGCGCATCATCCTGGCCCATGCCGGCGGCACCCTGCCGATGATCGCGGGGCGGCTGCAGCATGGCTTCGACGCCGGCCGGGCGGGGATGGATCTGGCGCTGGAGCCGCCGCTCATCGCTGCCCGCCGCCTCTGGGCCGACATCATGGCGCATCACCCCACCGGGCTGGCCCTGGCGGCGGAGATTTTCGGCGCCGACCACCTCGTCTTCGGCACCGACTGGCCCTTCCCCATGGGGTTGCCGGAGCCGTTCCGGCAACTCCCGGCCTCGGCGCTGCGCGACCGGGTCATGGCGCGTGGGGATATCCTGGCATGAGGCGCCGCGCGCTGCTGGCCCTGCTGCCGGGCGCGGCCCTGGCGCAGGATTTTCCGGCGCGCGTGGTGACCATCGTCTCGCCCTACCAGGCCGGCGGCACCTCCGATGTCATCGCCCGCGCGCTGGCCGCGGCGCTGGCAGAGATCTGGTCCCGCCCCGTGGTGGTGGAGAACCGGCCCGGCGCCAATGGCGCGCTGGGCGTGCAGGCGGTGACCCGCGCGCCCGCCGATGGCCACACGCTGCTGGCCGTGGCCAATTCGGCGCTGACGCTCAATCCGGTGCTCTACCCCAACCTGCCCTACGTGCCGCTGCGCGACCTGACACCCATCACCCGCACGGGCACGGTGGCGAATGTGCTGGTGGTGAACCCCGCCGTGCCGGCCACGAATGTAGCCGAGTTCATCGCCCTCGCCCGCGCCCGGCCCGGGGCCATCGCCTATGCCTCGCAGGGCATCGGCTCCAACGGCCATGTCACCGGGGAACGCTTTGCGCAGGCCGCCGGCGTGTCGCTGCTGCACGCGCCCTATCGCGGCAGCGCGCCTGCGCTGACCGACCTTCTGGGCGGCCAGGTGCAGGCGATGTTCGACAATCTGCCCTCCGCCCTGCCGCATATCCGCGAGGGACGGCTGCGGGCCCTGGCGGTGACAACGCTGGGGCGCGATGCGGCGCTGCCGGAGCTGCCCAGCCTGGCGCAATCCGGCCTGCCCGGCTTCGACAGCTCGGCCTGGTTCGCGTTGCTGGGGCCGGCCGGCATGCCCCCCGCGCTGCTGCCGCGCATCGAGCGCGATGTGCTGGCGGCGCTGTCCCGGCCCGACACCATCTCGCGCCTCACCGCCGCCGGTGTCAGCATCACCGCCGAGGGCGCGGCCAGCCTCACCCGCCTGATCCCCATCGAAACCGAGGCCTGGCGCGAGACCATCACCCGCGCCGGCATTCGTGCCGAATGAACCCCAGCACAGGAGCGCCGACCGCATGACCCCCGCCATCCCCCGCCGCGTCGTACTCGCAGCCGGCCTCGCTGCCCCGGCCTTGGCCCAGGCGCCGCGCGACATCGTCTTCAACCTCGATTTCACCGCCCTCGGCCGCCATGCCGGCTGGTTCGTGGCGCTGGAGCGCGGCTTCTACCGCGAGGCCGGGATGAACCTGCGCATCGTGCCGGGCCAGGGCACCGGACAGGCGGTGCAGGCGGTGGAGGCGGGCTCGGCGCAGATCGGATTTTCCGATGTGGCGGCGTTGGTCACCGCGCGGCTGAATGCCAATGCGACGACGAAGATGGTGTCCGTCATCTACCAGAAGGCGCCCTATTGCCTGTTCAGCCTGGAGAGCGGCGCCAATGTCACCCGCCCCGAGCAGATGGTGGGGCTGACCATCGGCACCGGCGCGGGGTCGCTGACCAGCAAGGTGTTCGAGGCCTACATGCTCGATCGCGGGCTCGACCATCGCACGCTGCGCTTTGTGAACATCGACCCCTCGGCCAGGGTGGCGCTGCTGGTCAGCCGGCGCGTGCCGTCGATCGATTTGTTCCTGATGGCCGAGCCGGGTATCCGGCGCGCCGCCGCGGCGTCGAACGAGGCGGCCACGACCTTCTTCTTCGCCGATCACGGCCTGGAGCTTTACTCCAACGGCATCCTGGTGAAGGAGGATTTCCTGGCCGCCAATGGCGACCTGGTCAGACGCTTCGTCGAGGCCTCGCTGCGCGGCTGGCAGGCATGCTTCGCCGACCCCTCCGCCGGGGCGGACCTGTTCCTGCGGACGAACCGCGGGTTGGACAAGCCGGTGGTGATGGCCGAGATCGACATCGTGAAGCGGCTGATCGCGACACCGCAAACCGCCACCGCGGGCCTGGGCTCGATCGACATGGCGGCCATGGCCCGCAGCGTGGCTTTTGTGGCCCGGGTGGCGGAGGCCGGCGGGCGGATCACCGCCACCGATGTGGCGAGCACGGATTTCCTGCCCCGCACGCCGATCCTGGGCTGATGCGCGCGCGGTTCGATGCGACCGATGATGTCATCGTCATCACCGGCGGTGCCAATGGCATAGGGCTGGCCCTGGCGCTGGCGGCACGGGCGGCGGGTGCCACGGTGGTGGTCTGCGATGCGGATGCCGAGGCGGGCGAGGCGCTGCCCGCCGGCATCGAGTTCTTGCCCCTGGACGTGGCCAACCGCGCCGCCGTCCTCACCACCATGGCCGGCATCGAGGCGCGGTACCAGAAAATCGACGGCCTGGTCTGCGCCGCCGCCATCCAGCCGCGCATCCCCGCGCATGAGATGGCCGAGGACTGGTCCCGCGTCATGGCGGTCAATCTCGATGGCGTCGTCTGGTGCTGGCAGGCGGTGGCGCCGGGGATGATCGCGCGCCGGCGTGGCTCGGTCATCGCCTTCACCTCCGGCCTGGCGGCCAGCGGCTATCCCGGCGCCTCGGCCTATGCAGCGTCCAAGGCCGGGTTGCAGGCTTTCGTGCGCAGCGCGGCCAAGGAGGTGGCGCAGCATCGGGTGCGGATCAACCTCATCGCGCCCGGCGTGCTGGAAACCCGGCAATACAAGGCCGCCAACCCCGGCGCCGACGCAGCCCATTGGGCGCGCACCACCGGCGTGGGCCAGCCAGAGGACGCCGTGGGGCCGCTGCTGTTCCTGCTCAGCGACGCCGCAACCATGACCGCCTCGCTGCTCAGCCGCGACTACGCCTTCGCGGCGCATGAGTGACCTGCCGATCATCGTCGCCGGTGCCGGCCCGGTCGGGCTGATCACGGCACTCAACCTGCGCCATCACGGCCTGCCCGTGATCGTGCTGGAGGAGGACGCGCAGCTCTCCCGCGACACCAAGGCCGGCACCATCCTGACCCGCACGCTGGAGATCCTGGCCCGCACCGGCACCGCCGACCGGGTGCTGGCCCAGGCGCTCCGCGTGGAGGAGGTCGGCGACCTCGACCGCGCCTCCGGCCTGTCCATGCGCACGCTGCGCACCGGCGTGATCCGCGACGACACCGCCTACCCCTTCATGATCAACATGCCGCAGCACCATCTGGAGCCGCTGCTGGCCCAGGCGCTGGACGAAGCCGCCCCAGGCGCGCTGCGCCTCAACCACCGCTTGACCGGCCTGACCCAGCACCCCGACCATGTCGTGGTGGAGGTGGACACGCGCGAAGGCCCGCAAACCATCGCCGGCCGCTACATCCTCGGCTGCGATGGCGGCCGCAGCACAATCCGCCGCCTGATCGGCGCGCAGACCGAGGGCTTCTCGCTCGACACCCGCTACATGCTGATCGATGTCGATCTCGACCTCGATGTGAAGAACCCGCGCGACTACCCCTACCTCGCCTATTTCGCCGATGCGCAGGAGTGGATGATCCTCATCCGCCATCCGCATTGCTGGCGCTTTCTCTTCCCGCTGGCGGCCGGGGTGGAGGAGCCTTCGCTCGACGCCGTGCGCGACAAAATCCTGCATTTCGTCGGCGAGACCGATCGGATGGAAGTGCTGCAACGGCTGACCTACACCGTGCATCACCGTGTCGCCGCGCATTGGCGGCAGGGCCGCGCCTTTCTGATGGGTGACGCCGCGCATCTCATCACGCCGATGTGGGCGCTGGGGCTGAACACCGGCGTGCTGGACGCCAATGCCCTGCCCTGGCGGCTGGCCTGGGTGGAGCGCGGCTGGGCGCCGGACTCGCTCCTCGATGGCTATGCGCGCGAGCAGCGCCCCATCGCCGTCCATGGCTCGGCCGAGATGGCCGAGGCCGCGCGCCGCGCCATGGGCAAGGAAGACGCGCGCGACGCTGATGCGATGACCGGCGATGACTGGGGCAATGTGATGACCCGCTGCCTGCTGGGCGTGCGGCTCGATCCCTCGGGCGAGGGCGGCTGGTCCATGGTCAAGACCCGGCGCGAGCCTATCCGGGTGGGTGACCGCATCCCCGACGCGCTGTTGCATGGGCCGGATGGTCGGCCGGTGCGGCTGCACCGGTTGCTCGACCATGGTTTTCTCGCGCTGCATGTGGCCGATGCGCGGCGGCGGCCCAGCCTGCCGCCGGATGCGCCCGGGCTGCGCCATGCCATCCTCTCGCGCTGGGACGCGCCGCTGGATAGTGGGCTGCGCGACCGCGCGTTGCTTGATGTCGGCGATGCGGCCCGCGCCATGCTCGGCGTCGAGGAAGGAACGGTACTGCTCATCCGCCCCGACGACCATGTCGCCGCCATCGCCCCCATGGGGCCGGGGGTGGTGGGGGCGCTGCACCGCGCCTGCCTGGAAGGCCAGGCTCAGCCCCGGTGATGCCGCAGGGCGCTGTCCAGCATCTCGCAGACCCGGCCCAGCTCCGCCTCGCTCATCCCGTCGAAAAGCGGCAGCGACAGGCAGCGCCGCGACACATCCCGCGTGACCGGCAGCTCGGCCCGCGCCGCGAAGCCGGCGAAATAGGGCTGCTCGGCCAGATGCGGCATGAAATAATTGGCGACGCCGATCCCAGCCGCGCGCATCGCCGCCCGCACCTCCCCGGCCCGCTCGCCATCGCCGGGGCGGAACAGCGCGGGGACGAATTGATGCGCCTGCCGGGCCGCGGTGGGGTGTTGGAAATCGAGCCCCGGGCATTGCCGGATGTATTCCGCATGCAGCGCCGCACGGCGCGCCACCACCGCCTCCAGCCCGTCGAGCTTGAGCAAGGCGTACAACGCGCCGATCTCGCTCAGCTTGCCGTTCAGCCCGGGCATGGTGGCCGAGCGCGGCTCGCCGAAGCCGAAATTCGACATCACCCGCAGCCGCTCGATCAGCGCGGGGTCGGCGGAGTAGATCAGCCCGCCCTCGGTGGCGGCGAAGGTCTTGGTCACGTGCATGGAGAAGATGACGGGCAGTGGGCAGCCGGCGCCGAAGCCCTGGCCGTCGCGCGTGACGGTGCCGAGCGACGCCGCGGCATCGACCACGACCGGCAGGCCCGCCTCAGCCAGGGCGCGGTAGCGGTCGAGGTCGAGCACCGCGCCGAAGGTGGCGTAGGGGACGATCACCGCGATCCCGTCGCGATGGCGGCGGATCAGCTCATCCTCGGAGGCGGCGCAGGGCAGCCAGGTCTGCGGGTCGATGTCGCAGAACAGCGGCTCCAGCCCGGCCCAGATCGCGGCATGGGCGGTGGCGGCGAAGGTGAAGGAAGGCATCAGCGCGTAGCGCCGCCCCGGGCCCTCCCGCATGCAGGCGCGGATCGCCAGCATGAGGCCGATGGTGGCGTTGCACACCGTCAGCGCGGCGCCGACGCCGCCGAAGCAGGTCTCGACGATCCTTCGCTCGAAATTCGTGTTCACCGGGCCGAAATTGCTGAACACGCCGGAATCCTCCAGCGCCCGCAACTGGTCCAGCGCATCGCTCAGCCTGGGCGGGTTGGGCCGCAGGAAGGGGATGGGCGGCGTCACGAAGGCTCCGGCAGATACCGCTCGCCCGGCTTGGCCTCGAATTCGCCGCGCAAGGGGTATTTCCAGTGCCAGGTCAGCGGCTGGTCGACCAGGGCGAGGTTCACGCCCATCGCCTTGAATTTCTTGAACCGGTTCCAGTCACCAGGCTCGCCCATCACATAGGCATGCAGGTTCCAGGGCACCCGGCGCAGCCAGCGATGGTACAGCACCATGGAGGTTCCGGTCTGGCCGATCTCGAACCGGCCATCGCCCCAGACCTCCAGGCTGCGATCCTCATGCTCCCACCAGAAGGGGTGATAGCCCAGATCCGCGCGCGCCCGCCGCACGGCGTCGACCATGATCGCGATGCGCTCGGGGTGAAAGGTGTCGTCCTCGTCGAGATGGGTGACGAAATCGCCCCGCGCCAGTTCCAGCGCCCGGTTGGCAGGGTTGGTGCCGGCGACCAGCCAGCGATTATAGCCCGGCGGCGGATAGGGCCCGCGCTCGGCCAGATTCTCGAAGCGGAAGCGCGGATCGCGGAAGCCGGCCACGGTCTCGGCGGTGTGGTCGTCGCAGGCATCGCCCACGATGATGACGTCGAGGTGGCGATAGGTCTGCTCGGTCATCGAGCGCAGCGCCTTGTCGGCCAGCACATCGGCGCGGTCGGCGGTGGTGATGCAGACGCTGACCAGCGGCTCGGGCTTGTCGAAGACCGCCTGGTATTCGGCGGTCAGCCGCGCCGCGGCGAAACGCTCCGCCCATTGCGCCAGCACCGCGGGGTCTTCCAGGTCATCGGTGATGAGCAGGGGCATCTCCGCCGCATCGGCATTGAGGCCATCGTCCGTCGCCATTCCAGCAGTCCTCGTCACGACAAGATGTTTCGTATGAACAATAATGAAAGTCGAACTATGGCATCGTCTCCACCCGCTGCAAGACACGGGCCGGGTTGCCCACCACCGTGACACCGGCGGGCACGCTTTTCGTCACCACCGCACCCATGCCGATGACGGCATCGCGGCCGATCACCAGCCGTTTCGACTGTGAGCCATTGCGGATCAAGGCGCCGGTGCCGATCGTGACACCATCCTCCACCGTCACCCAGCCATTGCAGGAGACCCGGGGCGCAAAGGTCACGAAATCGCCGATGACGCAATCATGCGCGACATAGGCGAAGAGGTTGGCATGGAAGAAAGCGCCGATCCGCGCATCGGCGGTGACCACGCTGTGGTCGCACCAGATCGCGCCGGGGCCGCAGGCATTCCCGCCGAGGGCGCGATGGCTGGGCGCTGTGACGCTGAACGGGCGCGCCCCGCCGGAGAGCAGCTTGCCGGCGATCATTCGCCGCGCCGCGCCATCGCCGACAGCCACGGTGAAATATTTGGCCGCCTCGGGCTGGGCCAGGAATTCGGCCAGGGTGAGCACGGGCAGGCCGTGGACCTCGGCCGGCGCCTGCACTCCGTCGACGATGAACACCGCCCGGGCATCCGCGCCGCGCAGCTGCCATCGCACCAGCGGCATCACCTCGCGGCCGAAGCCACCGACGCCGAATACCCCGTACAGATCCATCTCGCTCCACCATCGCGGCCCCGCGCATGCCCGATCATCGCCGCGGGATTGTCAACGCTCCGCAGAGCCGCGGGTTTGTTGCTTGACGCCGCCACGCACAAAGCGGGAGCATCGGGCCGAGGAAACCCGGCGAACAACCATGCGGAGCATTTCGGCCATGATGCGCATCATCATCGCTTTGGCGGCGGCGTGGCTTGTCTCCCCGCTTGTGGCCATGGCGCAGCCGGCGCCCGCCGTCACCGCGCCGGTCTATCAGGTCGACCCCTTCTGGCCCAAGCCGCTGCCCAACAATTGGCGCATCGGCCAGGCCGCGGGGGTGGCGGTGGACCGCCGCGACCATGTCTGGGTCCTCCATCGCGCCCGCACCATGACCGAGGATGAGCGCGGCGCCACCCTCACCCCGCCGCGTTCCGAATGCTGCATCCCCGCGCCGGCGGTGATCGAGTTCGACCCCGATGGCAATCTGGTGCAGGCCTGGGGCGGCCCCGGCCACCACCCCTCCTGGCCGGCCAATGAGCACGGCATTTATGTCGATGCCGAGGACAATGTGTGGATCGGCGGCAATGGCGCGAACGACCACGTGCTGCTGAAATTCAGCCGCGACGGGCGCTTCATCATGCAGATCGGCGTCACCGGCCAGACCGCGGGCAGCAATGACCAGACCAGGCTCGGCCGGCCCGCCGATGTCGAGGTGGACACCGCCACCAACGAGGCCTTCGTCGCCGATGGCTACCTCAACCGGCGCGTCATCGTCTTCAACGCCACCACCGGCGCCTATATCCGGCATTGGGGCGCCTATGGCCGGCCGCCGCCGGCCGATGCGCCCCTGCCGGCCTATCAGCCCGGACAGGCGCCCTCGCCGCTCTTCGCCAACCCCGTGCATTGCGTGCGCCTGGCGCGCGACGGCCTGGTCTATGTCTGCGACCGCGGCAATGACCGCATCCAGGTGTTCCGGCGCGACGGGAGCTTCGTGCGCGAGATCATCATCGCGCCCAACACGCTGGGCAGCGGCTCGGTCTGGGATATCGATTTCCTGCCCGATGCCGCGCAATCCGTGATGCTGACGGCGGATGGCAGCAACAACACGGTGTGGCTGCTGGCGCGGCAGGCCGGGGAGATCATCGGCCGTTTCGGCCGCTCCGGCCGCAATGCCGGCGAATTCCACTGGGTGCACAACATGGCGGTGGACAGCCGCGGCAATGTCTTCACCACCGAGGTGGACACCGGCAAGCGGGCACAGCGGTTCCGCCTGATGAGCCAGCTGCCGCGATAGCCACCGCGCCAGCGCCGCCCAAGCCACCCGATACAGGCGCCGGCCAGGCGGCGCGCCGGCGGCAGGTCCCGGTTGTCGGCCACGTCGTCCACGACGAGCACGCGCGCGGTGCTGCGTGACATGCGGCCACCCCCGGGTGTCCGCACGATCGTCAAACCCCGGGCGTCAGTCCATCAGCCATTGCCGAAGCCGCTGCCGGCGCGCCGATAGGCCTCGCGCGGGGGCGCGAAGATGTCGAGCACCCGGCAGCCTTCCGGCCCCGCCACCAGCCCGTGCTCGACGCCGCCCGGGCTGCGCCAGAAATCGCCGGCCTTCACCGGGTGATCCACGCCACCCTGGATGCGGTTCGCGGTGCCTTCCAGCAGCAAGCCCCATTGCTCCTCGGGGTGGGAGTGGATGGAGCCGGCGGCGTTCGGCGCCAAAGTCACCACCGAGAGCATCGCCTGCTCGCCGGCGAAGATGCGGGTCTCGACGCCCGGCGCCAGCTCGCGGAACAGGCCCTGGCTGAGGTCGTTCAGGGAGAAGAAGTTCTCGCTCATGGTGTGCTCCTCTCAGCCCAGCTTCGGGCGGGTCTTCACGATGCTCGGCCGCGTCTGGATGGCGGCCCACCAGGCGTTCAGCTTCGGCCGGCCGGCCAGGGCGGTCGCGCCCGGCGGCGTCATCGAGAGGTATTCCACCACCGGCGCCAGGAACAGGTCGGCCAGGCTGACGCCGCCTGCGCACAGCGTGTCGCCGCCCGCCGCCAGCCCCTCGATCACGTCCAGCACCTGCTCCGTCGTCTTCAGCCCGGCCTCGACCACGTCCATGTCGGGCGAGCCGCCCTGCATCGGCACGATGGCGAGCTGCCAGAACAGCTGGCCGATGATCGCCTTGTAGCCATAGCTGTCGATGATCGCGCAGATCTGGGTCATGCGGGCGCGGCCTTGCGTGTCGGCCGGTTGCAGGGCGGGGCCGGCAAAGGCCTCGTCCACGTAGCGGATGATGGCGAAGGTTTCGAACAGCGCGAAGCCGTCATGATCGAAGGCCGGCACCTTGCCGAAGGGGTGGCGGGCGAGGTGCTCGGCCGCGTGGCTCGCGCCGGTGAGGATATCGACCTCGGCCAATGTGTACTCCACGCCCTTTTCCTCCAGCGCGAGGCGGGCGGTGCGGGCATAGGTGCTGTAGGCGGGGCCGTGCAGGGTCACTGACATGGGGGGTCCTCCGGTTGGGGTTCGTGCGATCTTGCCCGGGTCGGGTGCTTCAGTCCAATCGTATGCCGAGGTCGCGGATCAGTGGCCGCCAGCGCGCCGCCTCCGCCCTGATCTGGGCGTTGAAGGCGGCCGCGTCGCCCGGCACCGGCTCGGCCGAGATGCGGGCCATGACGGAGGCGACCTCGGGCTCGGCGATCGCCTCGTTCAGCCAGGTGTTGAGCCGCGCCACGATGGGGGCGGGCGTGGCCGCCGGCACGCTCATGCCCAGCCAGGCGAAGGCCACGACATCGGGCAGGCCGAGCTCACGCGTCGTCGGCACCTCGGGCGCCACCGGCACGCGCTCGGGGCTGAGCACCGCCAGCAGCCGCGCCTGGCCGCCGCGCACCGCGGGCATGGCCGAAGCGCTGTCGGTCAGCATGCTGTCCACCGCACCCGCCAGCATGTCCTGCAGGGCGGAGGGCGAGTTGCGGTAGGGCACGTGCTGCGCCTCGAACCCCGCCGCGCGACGCAGCACCTCCATGGCCAGATGCTGCGGGCTGGCGACGCCGCCGGTGCCGTAGCTGGGCGGGCGGGTGCGGGCGGCGGCGACATATTCGGCGAAGCTGGTGATCGGGCTGGCCGCGCGCACGACCAGGAACAGCGGGAAACGGCCGATGAAGCCGACACCGGTCAGGTCGGCATCGGCATCATAGGGCAGCCTTGCGTAGAGGGCGGGGGCATAGACCACCAGGCCGTTATCCACCATCAGCCAGGTCAGCCCATCACCAGCGCTGCGGGCCACCGTCTCGGTCGCCAGCACGCCGCCGCCGCCGGGGCGGTTGTCCACCACCACATTCTGGCCCAGGCGCGGCTGCATCTGCCGCGCGATCAACCGGGCAAAGCTGTCGGCCGGGCCGCCGGCGCCGTAGCTGACCACCCAGCGCGCCGGGCGCTCCGGTGTCCAGTTCTGCGCGACGGCGGCGGCGGGCGCGAGCGGGAGAAGGGCCAGGCTGCGGCGGGGGATCATCTGCGGCGCTCCATGCATTCGGCCCACAGCATGGCGAAGCCGGGGCCGGCTTCCAAGGGGCGGGCGGTCACGGCAATGTCATCCCGCCCCGCTGCGCCCGCATTATTCTTCGCGCCCGCAACCCCCGGCGAGGCAAGACCCCATGCCCTTCATCACCACCCAGGACGGCACCGAGCTGCACTACAAGGATTGGGGCGATGGCCCGGCCGTGGTGTTCAGCCATGGCTGGCCGCTCAACGCCGATGCCTGGGACAGCCAGATGGTGTTCCTGGCGGCGCAGGGCCTGCGCTGCATCGCGCATGACCGGCGCGGCCATGGCCGCTCCAGCCAGCCCTATGACGGCAATGAGATGGATACCTATGCCGATGATCTGGCGGCCTTGCTGACGGCGCTGGACATCCGGGGTGCCATGCTGGTGGGCCATTCCACCGGCGGTGGCGAGGTGGCGCATTACCTGGGCCGGCACGGCACCGCGCGCGCCGGCCGCGCCGTGCTGGTGGGCGCCGTGCCGCCGCTGATGGCGCAGAGCGAGGCCAACCCGGCGGGCGTGCCGCTGGCGGTGTTCGATGGCATCCGCGCCGGTGTGGCGGCGGACCGCAGCCAGTTCTTCCAGGACCTCGCCACCCCCTTCTTCGGCGCCAACCGGGATGGCCACAAGGTCAGCCAGGGGATGCGCGACGCCTTCTGGTTCATGGGCATGATGGGCGGGCAGAAGAACCTGCTGGACTGCATCAAGGCCTTCTCCGAGACCGATTTCACCGAGGATCTGAAGCGCATCGACATCCCCGTGCTGTGCATCCATGGCGATGACGACCAGATCGTGCCGATCGACCTGACCTCGCGCCGTTCGGCGGCGCTGCTGCCGAAGGGGTCGTTGAAGGTCTATCCCGGCGGCAGCCATGGGCTGGCGACGACGAGCGCGGACGCGTTGAACGCCGATTTGCTGGCATTCCTCAGGGCGTGAACGCAGGCTAGCCTGGGCCGCATGAAAACGCCCCGCTCCCAGATCTCCATCGCCGGTGTGGACCGCGCCTCGCACCGCGCCTTCTACCGGGCGATGGGGCTGTCGGATGAGGATCTGACCAAGCCGCTGGTCGGCATCATCTCCTTCAAGGGCGAGCAGACGCCCTGCAACATGACGCATGGCTTCCAGGTCGATGCGGCGCGGCTGGGCATCGCCGCCGGTGGCGGGGTGCCGCGGGAATTCACCGGCCCCTCGGTCAGCGACGGCACCTCGATGAACCATGAGGGCATGAAGATGTCGCTGGTCACGCGCGAGCTGGTGGCGGACACCATCGAGGCCACCATGCATGGCCTGGCCTATGACGCGCTGCTGGGCTTTGGCGGCTGCGACAAGACGCTGCCCGGCGTGATCATGGGCATGGTCCGGATCAACCTGCCCAGTATCTTCATCTATGGCGGCTCGGCCCTGCCCGGCCAGCACAAGGGGCGCAGCCTGACGGTGCTGGATGCCTATGAGGCATCGGGCGCCCACATGGCCGGGCTGATCGATGATGCGGAGCTGGCGGCGATCGAGCGCGCCTGCCTGCCCACCATCGGCGCCTGCGGCGGGCAATTCACCGCCAACACCATGGGGATGGTGAGCGAGGCGCTGGGGCTGACCATGCCGAATTGCTCCATGGTGCCGGGGGTGTATTCGGTGCGCGCGGCCATCGCGCAGCAGGCCGGCAAACGCCTGATGGCCATGCTGGAGGCGGGCGGCCCCCTGCCGCGCGAGATCGTCACCCGCGCGGCGCTGGAAAACGGCGCGGCCATCGTGGCGGCCACCGGCGGTTCCACCAATGCCGCCATGCACCTGCCGGCCATCGCCAATGAGGCCGGCATCGCCTTCACCATGGATGACGTGGCGAAGGTTTTTTCCCGCACCCCGCTGATCGGCGATCTGCGCCCCGGCGGGCGGTTCACGGCCAAGGATGTCTATGAGGCCGGCGGCACGGCGGTGATCATCGGCGCGCTGATCCGCTCCGGCCACATGGATGGCTCCTGCCTGACCGTCACCGGCCGGAGCATGGCCGAGGAATATGGCGCGGCCCCGGCGCCCGATGGGCAGGTGGTGCGCGAGCCGGCAACACCCATCGCACCGGATGGCGGGGTGGCGATTTTGCGGGGAAACCTCTGCCCCGATGGCGCGGTGATCAAGGTGGCCGGGCTGAAATCGCTGGTGTTCGAGGGCCGGGCGCGGGTGTTCGAGAGCGAGGCGGAATGCGTGGCCTGCGTGCGGGCCCGGGGCTATGCGGCCGGCGATGTGCTGATCATCCGCAATGAAGGCCCGGTCGGCGGTCCGGGCATGCAGGAAATGCTGGGGGTCACCGCGCTGATCTATGGCCAGGGGATGGGCGAAAAGGTGGCGCTTGTCACCGATGGCCGCTTCTCCGGCGCCACGCGCGGCATGTGCATCGGCTATGTCGCGCCCGAGGCCGCGATCGGCGGCCCCATCGGGCTGCTGCGCGATGGCGACCCGGTGCGGATCGATTGCGCCGCCCATACCATGGACGCGGCTCTGGACCCGGCCGAATGGGCGGCCCGCCGCGCCGCCTGGGCGCCGCGCCCGCCCAAGCACCGCGCCGGGGTGCTGGCGAAATACGCCAGGCTGGTCGGCCAGGCGCCGGGCGGCGCGGTGACGCATGAGGGGCCGGCCGAATGGCCTCTGTGAGCTTTCTGGGCCTTGGCCTGATGGGCGGGCCGATGGCGCTGCGGCTGCTCGGCGCCGGGCATGGGCTGATTGTGTGGAACCGCAGCGCGGAAAAATCCGCGCCGCATCTCGCCGCCGGCGCGCGCCTCGCCGCCACGCCGGCCGAGGCGGCGGCCGATATCATTTTCCTCAACCTGATGGATGCCGCCGCGGCCGAGGCGGTGTGCTTCGGCCCAGGCGGGCTGGCCGAGGCGCCCGCTGGCCCACGCATCCTGGTCGATCATTCCTCGCTCTCGCCCGAGGCGACCCGCGCCATCGCGGCACGGCTGCACGCCGCCAATGGCACGCGCTGGGTGGACGCCCCCGTCTCCGGCGGCACCAGGGGCGCCATGGATGGCACGCTGGCGGTGATGGCGGGCGGCGAGGCGGCGGATATCGAGACCGCCCGTCCCTTCATCATGGCCTATGCCCGCAACCTCACCCATATGGGCCCGCTGGGTGCCGGGCAGACCACGAAGCTGTGCAACCAGATCATCTCCGGCAGCCTGATGTCGGTGATCGCCGAGGCGGTGAACCTGGCGAAGAATGCCGGCATCGAGGCCCACCGCCTGCCCGAGGCGCTGGCCGGCGGCTTCGCCGACAGCCTGCCGCTGCGCCTGTTCACGCCCCGCATGGCGTCGGGCAACCACGAACCGCCGATCGGCAGCGCCGCCTCGATGGCGAAGGATTTGCAGGCCGTGCTGGAACTGGCGGGGACCACCGGCACAGCCACGCCGATGACGCGGCTGGCCCTGCATCGCCTGAACCAGACCATGGCGCAATTCGGCCCCAACGCCGAGGCGCTGGAGGTGCATCGCCTGGGCGAGTAGCTACGCCGCCTTCGCCTGCGCCAGTTTCGGCAGCGCCACGCCCACCAGCTCCTCGGCGCCCAACAGGGTGGCGAGCCGCTCCTCGCTCCAGCCCTCCGTCCCCTCGGGCCGCACCGGCAGCACCATCCAGCGGTAATCGGCGGTGCTGTCCACCACGCGAATCTGCGTGCCGGCGGGGATCATCGTGCCCCATTCCGCCAGCACGCCACGCGGGTCACGCACCGCACGCGCGCGATAGGCCGCGGATTTGTACCAATGCGGCGGGAAGCCCAGCACCACGCGGGGGTAGCAGCTGCACAGGGTGCAGACGACGAGGTGGTGCAGTTCGGCCGTATCCTCCAGCACGCCCAGCGGCGGGTTGCCGGCCAAGGAAATCCCGAATTCCTCCGCCGCCGCCGTGCCGTCGGTGATCAGGCGCTGTCGGAAGGCCGGGTCGGTCCAGGCGCGGGCGACCATGCGGGCGCCGGTCTCCGGGCTGGCCTTTTCGGTCGCCGCCTTCTTCGCCGCCAGCTGCTCCTCGGTGAGGATGCCCCGGGTCTTCAGCGCCCCGATCAGCTTTTCCAGCAGCGCCACATGCTCGGGCGCGGGTTCGCGTGCGGCCATGTCTCAGCCCTCCACCGGTTCAAGCCAATGTTCGAAGAGTTCCACCAGCAAGGTGTCGCCCGCTTCACCCTCGTTCCACACCGGCTGCTGCTCGAACAGCACGTGGTAGAGCATTTTTTCTGGCGCCGGGCGGTTGAAGGCCAGGTCCTCGGGGTTGGGGAAGCTGCCGAGCGCGCGCAGCACCGTGCCCTGCCGCCCGCGCACGTAATGCGGCGTGCGCAGGTGCAGGCGCATCAGGGTCTCCGGCCGGTTGTTCTTCACAACCACCTTGCTGCCTGCGGCGTAACGCGGGCTCACGAGACTTCATCCCAGGTGACGATGCCGCGGCTGACCAGCACGGCGGCCATGGCCTTCAGCCATTTCTCGTAATAACTCAGGCCGAAATACTCCTCCGGCGGCAGGCTTTCGATCTTGAGGCGCTGCTCGTCGGTGGTGATCAGGCCCTTCTCGCGCAGCACGACGCGCAGCGCGTCCACCCGCTTGTCGAAATCATTGAGTGCCGGGTTTTCCGGCTCCACCGCCGTGCAGCGGTATTTCGGGTTGCCGCCAAGGTCGTGATGCGTGGGTGCTGGCTGGATGTCCATGCCGGCAGGTTAGCGGTGCCTGCCCGCGCCCGTCTAGGATGGTTCTACGAAAGGCACCGCGCGGCGACGGGCAGGCCGCACCGGTGCCGGCGGCGCCGCGCTGGGCAGCGGCGGCACCACGAAGGGCGTCGTCGGCATGGCGTCGAATTTGTAATAAGGGGTGCGGATCACCCGGACCAGGCCGCCGCAGGTGTTGAAGCAGCTGTTGTACTGCTCGGTGCAGGTCTGGGTATCGGCCAGGCAGATCGGCAGGGCGACGCAGCCCGGCGAACCCGCGCGGCAGCCATTGAAGCCCGAGGCGATGGGCGCGTCCGCCGCGCGGCAGGCGCCGACCGAGGCGGCCGCGCCCTGGCGGCACTGGATGGCCTGGATCTCGCACTGTTCCACACAGCTGCCCGAGCCGCCAAAGGCCAGCGGTGGCGGCTCATACACCGTCTCGGTGCGCGGCGCGCAGCTGGCCAGGACAAGCAAGACAAGCGGGATCAGGAGCAGATGACGCATGGCGCGCAAACTAGGCGTGCCAGCCCGCGCCGGGCAAGTCACCTTCGGCCGGTGAGCGTCACCGCCCCCAGCATCCCCGCCAGCGCCAGCCCGGCACCCAGCAGCTTGAGCGGCGTCAGCGGCTCCCCCAGCACCATGGCGGCGAGCAGGAGGGCCGTGATCGGCACCACCACCGCCAGCGTCGAGGCCCGTGTCGGCCCCAGCAACTCCACGCTGCGGGTGAACAGCAGCATGGCCGCAACCCCCAGCAATATGCCCTGGGCGAAGAGCATCCAAAGCTGCGATTCCCAGGGCAGCGCAAAGAAGCTGGCGGCCGATGTCACCGCCCAGACCGGCGCCACCAATATGCCGGAAATGACGGCGATGGCGCCCGCCGCCGGAAAGGCCGGCACCTGCCAGCGCCGCAGAAGTGCGCCGAAAAACCCCCAGGAGCCGCCGGCGGCCAGCAGCAGCAGGTCGCCCTTCCAGACGCCGGGCTGGTTCGAGGCGAGGCCGTCCCAGCCGATGCACAGCACCCCCACCAGCATCACCGCCAGCGCCGCCAGCCGGCCGTTCGTGGGCTTCTCCGCCAGCAGCAGCCAGCCGGCGATGGCGCCGGCCACCGGCGCCGTCATGGGGGCTATGGTCCCGCCATGGCTGGCCGGCGCCCAGACCAGGGCGCCCACGAAGATCAGGAAATTGCCCAGGCCCCCCACCGCGGTCAGCACCAGCAGCTTGAGCAGACCGACCTCACGCAGCCTGGCCCTGGCACCCCAGGCCAGATGCCCCAGCAGCAACCCGCCGGGGATGAAGCGGCAGGCGGCGAGATCGAGCGGATGAAACCCTTGGCCCGCCAGCGCCAGCCGCGCCACCACGGCATGCCCGCCCCAGATGATGGAGGCGCCGATACCGAGGGCGAGACCGGCGAGGATTTTCGGGTTCATGCCAACGCAAACTGCGCCGGGGCGGCGGCTCAGGCAAGGATGGGGGGCGGTGTCAGGGTTGCGAGAAGTGCCGCGGCCCGGGCGATGGCGGCCTGCGGCGTGGCGTCATTCACCACCCGCAAAACCCGCAAGCCCGGCGGCAGCGGCGCCTCGCGCGCCAGCCGCCCGGCGATGTCGCCCGCCGATTCGCGCCCCCGCGCCGCCAGCCGCGCGGCCAGAATGTCTGGCGGCGCGGTGATCTCCAGCACCGCGAAGGGGTAGCGCGCCGCCGCCTCCGCCAGCACGGTGCGCGAGAGATTGGCCAGCACGATGCGCCCGGCGCCCAGCTCCGCCTCGATGTCGCGGAAAATTCCATATCGCAGGCCATGCGCCCGCCATTGCAGCGCGAAGTCGCCGGCGGCGAATTCCGCCTCGGTCATCGCGATGTGCTCTTCGCCCCCCGCCTCCGCCGGGCGCGTGATCCCCCGCCTTGCCACGACATGCCCGGCCGCCCGCAACCCCTCCAGCAC
>JAKFUL010000012.1 GCA_021732665.1 Acetobacteraceae bacterium | reverse complement strand
CACCCCAGCTTTTTTCCCCGGCGGTCCAGGGGTCCCTGACCCCTGGTGGGTGGGGGTCTGGGGGAGGGCAAAGCCCTTCCCCAGGGTCACGCGCGCCGCCCCTAATCATACCCTCCACCCCCATGCGCCACGTCCAGGTCGCCGAAGCGGGTGAATTCGGCTTCGAAGAAGAGTGGGATGTTGCCGGTGGGGCCGTGGCGTTGTTTGGCGATGATCAGGTCGGCTTTGTTGTGGGCGCGTTCCATGTCCTGTTTCCAGCGGTCCATGGCGGCCTGGTATTTGTCGGATTGGTCGAAGGCGGATTCCTTCGGTTCGCGTTGTTTCAGGTAGTAGTCGTCGCGGTAGACGAACATCACCACGTCGGCGTCCTGCTCGATGGAGCCTGATTCGCGAAGGTCGGAGAGTTGTGGGCGTTTGTCCTCACGTTGTTCGACGGCGCGGGAGAGCTGGGAGAGGGCGATGACGGGGACGGAGAGCTCCTTCGCGATGGCTTTCAGCCCCTGGGTGATCATCGAGATTTCGAGCACGCGGTTGTCGGGCTTGGTGCCGGCGGCGGGGCGCATGAGTTGCAGGTAGTCCACCACCACCAATTCCAGCCCACGGGTGCGTTTGAGGCGGCGGCAGCGGGTGCGGAGTGCGGAGAGGGTGATGGCGGGCGTGTCGTCGATCATGATCGGCAATTGGCCGAGTTCGCGGCTGGCCGAGTAGAATTTGTCGAATTCCTGCTGGCTGATTTCGCCGCGGCGGATCCGGTCACCGGAGATGCGGCTGCCCTCCGACAGCAACCGGTTGGCGAGCTGTTCGGCGCTCATTTCCAGCGAGAAGATGGCGACGGACCCCTGCGGTTTTTCGCCCGGCTCCAGGTCCCGCACCAGGGATTGCGCCGCGCCGAAGGCGATCTTGGTGGCGAGTGCGGTTTTTCCCATGCCGGGACGGCCCGCCAGAATCAGCAAATCCGAGCCGTGCAGCCCGCCGAGGCGGGCATCGAGGTCACGCAGCCCGCTGGGCAGGCCGGAGACGCCACCGCCATGTTTCATCGCGCGGTCGGCGGATTCGACGGCCTGGGCCAGCGCCTTTTCGAAGGTAATGGCGCCGCCATCATTGCCGCCGCCGGTGGCGAGCTGGAACAGCGCCTGTTCCGCGGCCTCGATCTGGTCGCGGCCTTCCAGCAATTCTGGTTCCGAGCCGAAGGCGCGGTTCACCACCGTCTCGCCGACATCCACGAGTTGCCGGCGCACCCAGCAATCATGCACCAGGCGGCCATATTCGCCGGCGTTGATGATACCGACCGTGGCCGAGACGAGCTGCACCAGATAGGTGGTGCCGCCCACCTCCTCCAGCACGCCGGAATGTTCGAATTCGCCCTTGAGGGTGACGACATCGGCCAGCGCGTTGTTCTCCACCCGGCGCGCGATGGCGGCGAAGATGCGGGCATGGATGGGGTCGGCGAAGTGATCGGCGGCGAGGAATTCCGAGACCCGTTCATAGGCCTTGTTGTTGGACAACAGGGCGCCGAGAAGGGCCTGTTCCGCCTCAAGATTCTGCGGCGGCAGGCGGAGCGACTGGCCGAAAAGGCCGCCGTTTTCGGGCGGGTTGATGCTGTTCATGGACCCACCTTAGTGCCGCCGCCTGAGTCGCGTCCCCTGTGCATGGGTGTGGATAGCGGGAGTTGCGGCGGATCGCATGAATCGGGGGTGGCCGGGGGCCATTCCGGCCGGGCATGCCCCGCGCGATGCGCGGGGCCGGGCGATCACCCCTGGCGCTCCACCATCAGCGTCTTGATCTTGCCGATCGCTTCCGCCGGGTTCAGCCCCTTCGGGCAGGCCCGTGTGCAGTTCATGATGGTGTGGCAGCGGTAGAGCCGGAACGGGTCTTCCAGATTGTCCAGCCGGTCACCGGTGTATTCGTCGCGGCTGTCGGCGATCCAGCGATAGGCCGCCAGCAGCACGGCCGGGCCCAGGTAGCGGTCGCCATTCCACCAATAGGATGGGCAGGAGGTGGAGCAGCAGAAGCACAGGATGCATTCCCACATCCCGTCCAGCTTGGCGCGCTCCTCCTTGGACTGGCGGCGCTCCTCATCCGGCGGCGCGGGGGTATCGGCCTTCAGCCAGGGCTCGATGCTGCGATACTGCGCGTAGATCTGGCTGAGGTCGGGCACCAGGTCCTTCATCACCGGCATGTGCGGCAGCGGCGTGATGCGCACATCGCCCTTCACATCCTCGATGGGCTTCAGGCAGGCCAGCGTGTTCAGCCCGTCGATGTTCATGGCACACGACCCGCAAATGCCCTCGCGGCAGGAGCGGCGGAAGGTGAGCGTGCTGTCCACCTCGTTCTTGATTTTTATGAGCGCGTCCAAGACCATGGGTCCGGTCTGGGCAAGGTCCAGCTCATAGGTATCGGTGCGCGGGTTGTCCCCTGTATCTGGGTCCCAGCGGTAGATCTTGAACGCCCGCACATCCTTCGCGCCTGGCTCGGCCTTGAAGATCTGGCCCTGGCCGATGGTGGAGTTCTTGGGAAGCGTAAAAGTGGCCATTAGTACACCCGCGCCTTGGGCGGAAACACCTGGACCTCATTGGTCAGCGTCCGCATTTTAACATCGCGATAATCCAGCTTTACCTCGCCCTTGTCGTTCATCCAGGCCAGGGTGTGCTTCATCCAATTCACGTCGTCACGGTCCGGATAATCCTCCTGGGCGTGGGCGCCGCGGCTTTCCTTGCGCGCTTCGGCACCGACGATGGTGGTCATCGCGTTGCCGACGAGGTTGTCCAGCTCCAGCGCCTCGACCAGGTCGCTGTTCCAGATCAGCGAGCGATCGGCGATCTGGATGTCGCTGTAGCGGGTGTGCACCGCCTTGATCTTGGAAACGCCCTCGGTCAGCAGCTCGGAGGTGCGGAAGACGGCGGCGTGCTCCTGCATTGCGCGCTGCATGGTCTCGCGCAGCTCGGCCACCTTGGTGCCGCCCTTGGCGTGGCGGACGCGGTCGAAGCGGTCGAGCGAGTGCTCGCCCGCGCGCGGCGGCAGCGGCGGCTGGGCGGCGCCGGGCTTGATCACCTCGGCGGCGCGATGCGCGGCCGCGCGGCCGAAGACCACGAGGTCGAGCAGCGAATTGGTGCCCAGACGGTTGGCGCCGTGCACCGACACGCAGGCCGCCTCGCCCACCGCCATCAGGCCAGGGACGATGGCGTCCTCGTTGTCGCGCGTCGGGCGCAGCACCTCGGTGTGGATGTTGGTGGGGATGCCGCCCATGTTGTAGTGCACGGTCGGCAGCATCGGGATGGGCTCCTTCGTCACATCCACACCCGCAAAAATCTTCGCGGTTTCGGAAATGCCGGGCAGGCGCTCATGCAGCAGATCGGCGCCAAGGTGCTCCAGATGGAGGTGGATGTGGTCCTTCTTCGGCCCCACGCCGCGTCCTTCGCGGATTTCCATCGACATGGCGCGGGAGACGACGTCGCGCGAGGCGAGGTCCTTCGCCGTCGGCGCATAGCGCTCCATGAAGCGTTCGCCCTCGGAATTGGTCAGGTAGCCGCCTTCGCCGCGGGCACCCTCGGTCACCAGGCAGCCAGCGCCGTAGATGCCGGTGGGGTGGAACTGGACGAATTCCTGGTCCTGCATCGGCAGGCCGGCGCGTAGCACCATGCCGCCGCCATCGCCGGTGCAGGTGTGGGCGGAGGTGCAGGAGAACCAGGCCCGGCCATAGCCGCCGGTGGCCAGCACCACGGTCTGGGCGCGGAAGCGATGCATGGAACCGTCTTCCAGGTTCCAGGCCATCACCCCGCGGCAAACGCCTTCGTCGTCCATGATCAGATCAAGCGCGAAATACTCGACGAAGAACTCGCAATTCGCCTTCAGCGACTGCTGGTAGAGCGTGTGCAGGATGGCATGGCCGGTGCGGTCGGCGGCGGCGCAGGCGCGCATCGCCGGGGTCTTGCCATAATCCTGCATGTGGCCGCCGAAGGGGCGCTGGTAGATCCGACCATCCTCGGTGCGGCTGAACGGCACGCCGTAATGCTCGAGCTCGATGATCGCCGGAATGGCCTCGCGGCACATGTATTCGATGGCGTCCTGGTCGCCCAGCCAGTCCGACCCCTTGACGGTGTCGTACATGTGCCAGCGCCAGTCATCCTCGCCCATATTGCCGAGCGCGGCGCCGACGCCGCCCTGGGCCGCCACGGTGTGGCTGCGCGTCGGGAAGACCTTGGTGATGCAGGCGGTCTTGAGGCCCGAGGCCCCCATGCCGAAGGTGGCGCGGAGCCCCGCACCGCCGGCACCCACCACCACCACATCATAGGTGTGGTCGACAATCCGATAGGCGCCCGCGCTGGGCTTGCTGATGGCGTTCATCTCAACCGCTCCGATGGCCGGGGGAGCCGGCCTTTCCACAGTAGCTTGTGTCGACCAGGCTCACGTAAAGGCCACGCGCAGCACCGCGAAGCCAGAAATCAGCGCCGCCAGCCAGCAAGCGCCACGGATCAGCAGCAGAATGCCGATGCGCGACCGTTCCGCCCGCACGTAATCCTCGACCACCACCTGCAGCCCGGCATTGATGTGGTGGAAGGTCAGGCCGATCAACGCCAGCATCAGCACCGCATTGACCGGGTGGCCGATGAAGTTGCGGGTCTGCGCGAAGGAGGCGCCGGAAAGCGAGATCACCGCATAGACGAACCAAAGGGTCAGCGGCAGCAGCGCCAGCGAGGTGACGCGTTGCATCCACCAGTGATGCGTGCCGGATTTGGCCGAGCCCAGGCCGCGCACGCGGCCCAGCGGCGTGCGCATCGAGGCGCTCTTTTCCACCGCGCTCACAGCCACACCACCAGGGCGATCACCCAGGTCAGCACCGTCAATGCCGCCGTTCCCACCAGCACCGCCTGGCCCGAGCGCATCATCGCCGGCAGGGAGAAGCCATAGCCCAAATCCCAGGCCATGTGGCGAATGCCCGCCAGGGTGTGGAACCAGGCCACCACCGTCATCCCGAACAGCACCAGCAGCCCGATGAAGGACGACATGAACCACTGCACCGTGGCGAAGGGCCCGGGGCCCGACGCCAGGGCGACCAGCCACCACACCAGCAAGACCGTGGCGAGCGACCAGGCAATGCCCGAGGCGCGGTGCATGATCGACATGGCGGAGGTCATCTGCAGCATGTCATAGGCCTGCAGATGCGGTGAAAGCGGCCGCTGGACGGGGCTGCCATCCGTGCGGCGGCCCGCAAACGCAGCCTGCCGCGGATCGGGCGGATGGGACATGGGCGATGACGCTCCGGCTTTGTGCCGGATGGCCCGGCTCCTCAGGGAATTTTATGGAACCGGGGCGGGGATAGGTCAACGTGGCCGGCAAGGTTTTCGCCGCGATGCACAATTTAGCAAGGCTCAGCCCCGCGGGATTTCCACCCCACCCGCGCCGGGCAGGCGGCGTTCGCGCAGGCAATTGCGGAAGGCACGCTCCTCGGTCGCGGCGATGTCGATGGCCACGATGCGGTCATTGGAGCCGATGGTGACGGTGCGGCGCAGATCGCGCACCGCCTGGCTGTTGCGCGCCTCACGCCGGCATTCGGCCTGCTCGGGCGTGTCGGGGGGGCCGGCTGGGCGGCCGAGACCGCAGCCGGTCAGGGCCAGGGTGGCGCAGAACAGCAGGACCCAATGCCTCATGCGTTCATCCAATCCTCGATCAGGCGCCGCGCGATGCTGTCGGCGCGCGGCAGGCCGAAGCCCTGGGGGTCGCGCAACTCGGCGCGGGAGAACCAGCGTGCATCCTGCAACTCGTCGTGGTCGATGGTGATGTCCTCGGTGAGGCCCTCGCCATAAAACCCCAGCATGATCGAGGAGGGGAAGGGCCAGGGCTGGCTGGAATGATAGGCGACGAGGCCGACGGCAATCCCCGCCTCCTCCATCACCTCGCGCCGCACGGCTTCCTCCAGGCTCTCGCCGGGTTCGACGAAGCCGGCCAGGGTGGAATACATCTTCTGTGGGAAGCGGACGGAGTGGCCGAGCAGGCAATGGTCGCCCCGCACCACCAGCATGATCACGGCGGGGTCGGTGCGCGGGAAATGCTGCGCGCCGCAGCCGGGGCAGGACATGGCATGGCCGGCGCTGCGGGCCTCCATGACGGTGCCGCAGATGCCGCAGAATTTGTGCTTCACCCGCCAATGCATCATGCCCCGGGCATGGGCCAACACGCTGGCCTCACCCGGCGGCAGCAATCCGGCCACCGCGCGCAGGTCGGTGAAGCTACCGGCATCCTCGGAAACCGGGGGCCTGTCCTCATGGCTGACATCGATCGCGAAGACCGGCTTCTGATCCCAAAGGCCGAGAAAGGCCCAGGGTCCGCCGGCCTCACGCAAGCCCAGCGACGCCTCGCCGCCGAGCAGCACGCCCTCGGGCGCGCCCTGCTCCACCCCGCGCATCAGGCTGCGCGCGCGCCAGACGGGAGCGAAGAGGGTGTCGGGCGAGGCAAGCGCGGCGGCGATCCACTCCGCGTCCTCGCGATGGTGGCCGGCGCGGTCGAGCGGGCTGCCTGTGTAGGCATTGGTGCGGCTGGCGGGGAAGGAGAGTGTCATCGCGCCGGAAGCTGCCATGGGGCAGGCCCGCCGGCTACCCCCAATCCCTACCCCAATCCCTACCCCAATCCCTACCCCAATCCCTACCCCCTGGGCGCCTGGCTGAGCCGCTCCCAATTCCCGTTGCCCCGGCTGATTCGGCCGGGAATGTCCTGCTCCCATGTCCGCTGGATGCCGACGCTGTAGTTCAGGTAAAGCCGGCCGTCGACAATGCGCCAGGCGCGCGGGTCGATGGATGCGGTATAGCCCTCGGAGACGGCATAGGCGCAGAAGCCGCCAAAGGCCGGGGCGTAGCGCTCGGGCTCGGCGAGGAAGGCCGCGCGATTGGCCTCCGAGGCGAAGCGCCATTCCGCGCCGCGCCATTGGGTGGTGATGGCGGGGTTGCCGCGGGTGGGTGCGCCGCGGGTGAAATAGGCCACCGGGTCGAAGCCCTGGATGGCAGCGCCGCCTGCCGTGTTGATCGCCTGCGCAAGGGCCGGAAGCGGGGCGAGAATGGCTGTCATCGCCAGAAGAATGGAACGTCGCTGCATGGGTCGGGGCCCTCCTTCCCGTGCTACGCTGGCGCGCGGCTTTCGGTTACGCTCTTGCCCCCGGGCCGGCGCCACGCGATATGGAGGGCGGAAGGTCGGCGGTGGACGGGCTCCTCGCCAACCCGGTCAGGTCCGGAAGGAAGCAGCCGCAACGGGTTCTTGTCCGGGTCATTTTGCTGGCCTTCCACCGGATTGTTTTTGGGGGCTGGGCATGACGAGCGACATGTTCGGCGCCGATCAGGGGGCTGAGGACACCATCCCCGAGCCGCCGGCGCCCGATGGGCCGGGGCTGTTCGGGATGGACGCGCCGCCGCCGCCGAAGCCCGCCGCGCCGCCGCCACCGGCCGAAAAGCCGGCCTACCGCGTCCTGGCGCGCAAATATCGCCCGAGCAATTTCAACGAGTTGATCGGCCAGGATGCGCTGGTGCGCACGCTGCGCAACGCATTCGCCATCAACCGTGTGGCGCATGCCTTCATGCTCACCGGGGTGCGCGGAGTGGGCAAGACGACAACGGCGCGGATCATCGCGCGCGCGCTGAACTGCATCGGCGTCGACGGCCAGGGCGGACCGACCGCGGAGCCCTGCGGCGTCTGCCACAACTGCGTCGCCATTCTGGCCGACCGGCACCCGGATGTGATGGAGCTCGACGCCGCCAGCAACCGTGGTATCGACGATGTTCGCGAATTGCGCGAATCGGTGCGCTATCGTCCGGCCCTGGGGCGCTTCAAGGTTATCATCCTGGACGAAGTCCATATGCTGACCGACCCGGCCTTCAATGCGCTGCTGAAGACGCTGGAGGAACCGCCGGCATCCGTGAAGTTCATGATGGCCACCACCGAACTCCGAAAAGTGCCGGCCACAATTCTCTCCCGCTGCCAGACCTTTCATCTGTCCCGCGTGCCCCAGGCGACGTTGCGCGCGCACTACGAAAAAATCTGCGGGCTGGAGGGTGTCACCGCCGAGGAGGAAGCGCTGGCCGCCATCGCCCGCGCCGCCGATGGCTCGGTGCGAGACGGCCTCTCGCTGCTCGACCAGGCCATCGCGCTGAGCGGCGACCATGTCGCCGCCGCCACGGTGCAGGAGATGCTGGGCCTGGCCGACCGCACCCTGGTGCTGGATGCGCTGGAGGCGGCGCTGGAGGGCGATGCGGCTGCCCTGCTGGGCCATCTCGACCGGGCGCATGAGCGTGGCGCCGAACCCGGGGTGATCCTGTCGGACATGCTCGACCTGGTGCACACGCTGACGCGGCTGCATTCCGTGCCCGACCTGGCGAAAAACCCCTCGCTCCCCGAGCATGAGCGCGGCCGCGGCGCGGAACTGGCGAAGAAACTCACCATCCCCATCCTCGGCCGGGCCTGGCAGATCCTGCTGAGGGGCGTGCCGGAGCTGGCCGATGCGCCGGACCGCCGCGCGGCGCTGGACATGATCATGATCCGCCTGGCGCATCTGTCCGACCTGCCGCCGCCGGGCGAGCTGGTGCGGCGGCTGAGCGAGGGCGGCGCGGCCCCCGCACCCCGCCCTGCCCCCGGCGGCGGCGGCCCCGGGCTGCGCGCCATGGCCGGTGGCGGTGCCGCGCTGGCCGCTGCCCCCTCGCCCACCCTCCTCGCCTCCCCCACAACCTGGCAGGAGGTGGTAGCGCTGGCCGCGAACAGCGATCCAAAACTGCACGCCCAGCTTCGGCATGAGGTTCACCCCGTCAGCCTGGCCCCCGGCCGGCTGGAAATCCGCCCCAGCCCGGCGGCTCCGCGCGACCTCGCGGCCAATCTCTCCCGCCTGATGGAACGCGCCACCGGCATGCGCTGGATGGTCGGCATCTCGCGCGAGGTCGGTGCGCCCACCCTGTCCGAGCAGGGCCGCGCCGCGGCGGCCGACCGGCTTTCCGAGGCGCGCGAGCACCCGCTGGTCCAGGCCATCCTCGCGGCCTTCCCCGGCGCGAAGCTGCAGGAGGTGCGCGACGCCAATGCCGATGATTACGGCCTGTCGCGCCCCGCCATGCTCTCGGCGGCGCCCGAGGCGTTGCCCGAATTCGCGCCGCCCGACGCCGAACCTGTGTCCTATGACGACGAAGCACCCTTGGAGGATTGATGAAGAATCTCGGCAACATGCTGAAATCGGCCCAGCAGATGCAGACGAAGATGGCGGAGATGCAGGCCCGCATGGAGGCGCTCGAGGTCGAGGGCCAGGCCGGCGCGGGAATGGTGAAGGTCATGCTTTCGGGCAAGGGCGACCTCAAGCGGATCAACATCGATCCGGCGTTGATGGTGGCCGAGGATCGCGAGGTGCTCGAAGACCTCATCGTCGCCGCCCATGCCGATGCCAAGCAGAAGGTGGAGGCGATGGCGGCGGAGGAAATGCAGAAGGCGACGGCCGGGCTGAACATCCCAGGTGGCCTGCCCGGCGGGTTCAAGCTGCCGTTTTAGTGGATTTTTTTCGGCAACCAACCGCGGACCAGGAGACCCATTCTCATGCTCTACGCCACCACCGACTTCATCCAGGGCCAGGAGATCGACGCCTATCTGGGCATCGTCTTCGGCGATGCGGTTTCTGGCATCAACGTCGTGAAGGACCTGCTCGGCGGTTTGCGCGACATCTTCGGCGGCCGATCCGCCACCTATGAGCGCGAACTGGGCGCGGCGCGCGACGCGGCGATGGCCGGGCTGACCGAGCAGGCGCGACAATTGGGCGCCGATGCGATCATCGGGATCGATATCGATGTGCAGGCGATGGGCGCAAATAACGGCATGCTGATGGTCACCGCCACCGGCACCGCGGTGAAGCTGCGCGCCAGCGCACCGCAGGCAACCGGCAGCCCCTGGACGCAATGACGGCCGACCCGGTCGAACGGTTGATCGGCATTTTGGCGAAACTGCCGGGCCTGGGCCGGCGCAGCGCGCGGCGCGCCGTGCTGCGCATGCTGGGCGACCCCGCCAGCCGCATGCTGCCGCTGGCCGACGCCCTGCGGGCCGCGGCCGAGGCGGTGCGCCCATGCGCGCGCTGCGGCAATCTCGACAGCCAATCCCCCTGCCGCATCTGCACCGACCCCGCGCGCGACCAGTCCAGCATCTGCGTGGTGGAGGGCGTGGCGGAGCTCTGGGCGCTGGAACGCGCGCATGCCCATCACGGGCTGTATCATGTGCTCGGCGGCACGCTTTCGGCGCTGGGCGGCGTGCGGCCGGAGGATCTGGCGATCCAGCCGCTCATCGCCCGCGTCGCCGCCGGGGGCGTCAGCGAGGTGATCCTGGCCCTGCCCGCCACGGTGGATGCCGCCGCCACCGGGCATTTGCTGGCCGAACGCCTGGCCGTGACAGGGGTCAAGACCACCAGGCTGGCGCAGGGCGTGCCGATGGGCGGTGCGCTGGATGTGCTGGATGACGGCACGCTTGCCGCGGCGCTCAGGGCGCGGCGGCAGGTTTGAAACGCCTTCCGCCCAGGCTCACTGCCCGGACCTTGCCGGCGGCATCCGCCACAACAGCCACAGCATTAGCCCCAGCGCCGGCAAAGCCGCCGCCGTGGTCAGCATGAAAAAGGAATGCCAACCCAACGCCTGCGCCAGGACGCCCGAACCGCCACCCAGCGTGCGCAGCGGCACCGAGGCCAGGGAGGAGAGCAGCGCGTATTGGGTTGCGGTGAAGCTTCTAGCGGTCAGGCTGGAGAGGTAGGTCAGGAAGGCGGCATCGGCCAACCCGTCGGTGAAATTCTCCACCCCCACCTGCAAGGTCAGCATGGGCACGGAGCCCGGGAATTGCAGCAGCAGCAGGTACATCAGGTTGGAGAGCATCTGGGTAAGCCCGGTCAGCACCAGGGCGCGCCCGGTCCCGATCCGCGCCACCAGGAAACCCCCGGCCAGCGCGCCGACCAGCACGGCGAAGAGCCCGAAGCCGCCGGAAATGCCGCCCACCACCTCACGCGAAAAACCCATTTCGCGGTAGAAGGGCGCGGTCATGATGCCGGCCAGCGCCTCGCCCAGCTTGAACAGGGCGATGAAGGCCAGGATGGTGGCCCAATGCGGCCGGCGCATCAGGTCGGCGAAGGGTTCGATCACGCCTTCCCGCAGCCGCCCGCCCCAGCTCATGCCAGGGCGCGGCAGGCGCGGCACCTCCCGCCCCAGCGCGACCGCCAGAACCCCAAGGCCCAGCAACGCGGCGCAATAGGCGAACATCCCGTCCCAGCCGATGAAGCCGACCAGCGACAGCCCGCCGGCATTGGCCGCCAGCAGCGCGCCGCGATAGCCCCAGACATAGGCGGCCAGGCCGAACCCCTGCTCGGCCTCCTCCAGCATCTCGATGCGCCAGGCATCCACCACGATGTCCTGGCTGGCGGAGAGGAAGGCCACCAGCACGGCAATGGCCACGACCAGTTCGGGCGCGCTGGCCGGGTTGTTCTGGCCGAGCGCGAAGATCGCCAGCATCAGCGCCGGAATGATACAGGCCAGCCAGCCCCGCCGATGCCCAAGCCGCGCCAGGATCGGCGGCGAAAGCTGGTCCAGCAGCGGCGCCCAGACGAATTTGAAGGAATAGGACAGCCCGATCCAGGCGGTGAAGCCGATCGCCATCAGCGAGATGCCGCTCTCCGCGAACCATTGCCGAAGCACAAAGCCGGTCAGCGGCAGCGGCACCCCGGCGGAGAAGCCGAGCAGCAGCAGCACAAGGAAGCGGCGGTCGCGCCAGAGCGGCTTTGGTTCGGCCATTCCCTGCCGTTAACAGCGCGGGGGCGGTGGCGTAAAGCTCAGGCCGCGTCGCGCTCGGCGCTGGCCGCGATCATCACCCCGGCCAGGGTGTTGTAGGCCTGGGTCCAGGCGGCGCGCAGCGCGGGGGTATAGGCCTCGCCCAACCCCTGCTCCAGCGTCCAGAGCAGGGCGGAACCCACGCTGGCGTAATGCGCGGGCTGCACGCCATAGCCGACATGGCGCCGCGCCATGGCCTCGGCCATGGGGACGAGTTCGTCCAGCCGGTCGAGACTGGCGACCACGAAGCCCAGCGCGGCCATCAGCTTGTCGCCCTGCTGCTCCATGTCGGTGTGGGTGAAGAGCGCGCGGACCGAGGGGTCGATCAGGAAAAGCCTGGCATAGAACAGCGATGCGGCCGGCCGGGCGATGGCCGCGACCTTGGGGAAGCTGTCGCGGATGAGCTGGATCTGGGCGGGTTCCATGACGGGGTTCCTGGCTGGTGAGTGCAGCAGGATGACGCTGGGATGTTTCAGTTCCGCCTTGCCGCGGCCGCCCGTTGTGTTTCAATTGTTTCAGCCCCGCTCATTCGGCGGCCTGCGCATGCTCCGCCCGGCGCAGCGTGCCGCCCCATTCCGCCAGCAGGTTTTCGTCATCCATGCCCAGCGGGACGGCATCGGGGCCATGCACCAGGATATCGGGGCGGAAGAGACGCAGCAGCGCATCATTGGTCTGGCCGTGGCATTCCGCCAGCAGGTCCACCGCCGGCCAATCGGCCATGTGGTGCGCGCCCTCGCCGGTCACGGCCACCAGCAGTCGGTCGCACCAGCCGCGCGCCTGTTCCATCAGCTGCGGGGTCCAGGCCTCGCCTCCTGCCTCGCCCAGATGCAGCAAACCGATGCGCCAGCCGCGATGGCGCCAGCGCTCCACCATCTCCGAGGCGAGGGGGACGGAGACCAGCTTGCGCTTGGCGTTCAACCCCGGGGTCAAGGCCTCGATCAGTTCGTCATCGCGCACCACCGCGATACCGGCCTTGCGGGTGACGATGCCGATGGCCACCGCCGCCAGCTCGGCCGCCGTGACCAGCTCAAGCCCCGCGGCCAGGCTGGCCGCGAGCACCGCCACCACGGCATCGCCGGCGCCGGCCGGGTCGTGCTGGTCGGAGGCCTCGGCGCGCAGCTGCAACACTTCGTTGCGGCCATGCACCAGGGTCAGGCCGTCGGTGCCGCGCGGCACCAGCACGGCGCCCAGTTGCAGGTCACGCCGCAAGGCCGTGGCCGCGGCGATCAGCTCGGCATCTGTCCCCACAGGCAGGCCGGTGGCCAGGGCGAGCTCCTCAGGCTCGGGAACGATCAGGTCCGCCCCGGCATAGCGCGTGAAATCGCCACCCTTGGGTTCGACCACCACCTTCCGGCCGCCGGCGCGGGCGGCGGCGATGATCCGCGGCGCCACATCGCCGGAGAGCACGCCCTTCTGATAATCGCTCAGCACCACCACCGAGGTGGCGGCGACGGCGTCGCCGGCGATGCGCACCAGGCGGTCGGCCAAACGGGGATGGATGGGGGCGGCCTGTTCATGGTCGGCCCGCATCAGATGCTGGCCGGCGGCGACGAAGCGGGTCTTGGTGGTGGTGGCGCGGCCGCCCTGCACCAGCAGCCAGGGCTCGACGCGGGGCTGTCCACCGATCAGGCCGGTGAGGTCGCTGCCCGGCTGGTCATCGCCCACCACGGAGACGAAGGCGACCGCGGCGCCCAGCGCGGTGAGGTTGCGCACCACATTGCCGGCGCCGCCGGGGAGGGCCAGTTCACGCTCCACCGCCAGCACGGGCACGGGTGCCTCGGGGCTCACCCGCGTCACCCGGCCATAGACATAGCGGTCGAGCATCACGTCGCCCACGACCAGAACCGACCCTCGACGAAGCTGGCGCACCGCTGCCACCAGGCTGGCGGGGATGCGGGAGGTGGGTTTGCTGGGCTTGGGCATCAGGTCTTTCTTCTTCGCGGCCCTGTCACCGCCATGTCCGCATCAGAACATGACAAAGCGAAGAAGGCCAGAGCGGTGTGTCGCGGCCACGTTCTTCGCACGGCAATGCGAAGGCTCGGTTAACCATTCGACGCGCAATTTCACCCGTCGGATCCGGACCCTCCATGCGCCAAATGCAGCCGTCACACCCCAGCCCGTCCCCACCCGCCGCGACGCTCTCGGCGGGTTTGACCGAGATGGTGCGGCGTTGCCAGGCTGCGGAATGCGCGGGGCTGGAGGTGCCCGCCCCCGGCGTGCCGGTCATCGCCGCCGCCGCTCTGGAGGAGGCCGCGAACAGCAGCGGCGGGTTGGTCTGGCGCCCGCGCCGGGGTGGCTTCTGGTTGCTGGGCGCCACCCAGGGCGCGACCCAACGCGCCCGTGCGTTGATCGAGGGCATGGGCTGGGCAGCCACGCCGCTGGCCTTCCCCAACGATATGGCGCTGCTCGAAGCCGCGCTGGCGGCGGAGGGCGAGGCGGCCGGGCCAAGCCCGCCGGCCGCCGCCGCGCCGCTGGCCGGGATGGAGGAGCGTGCGGCGCGCATGGGGCCGGAGGCCGGGCACGGCCTGACCACCTTGTGGCGGATGGAGGGCGCGGCACCCCGCCTGCTGGGCCAGCGCTGGATGGTCGAGCCCGAGGCATTGCTGCACGGCGCGGTGGAACAGAATTGGCGCGGCCATGCCCAGGGGCTGCTTGGGGCTCGGCTGCTCGCCCGCGCCCATGTCGGGCAATGGCCGGCGGAGCGCAAACCCACGCTGCCATTGCTGCTGGACATGCCCTGGATGCCGCCACCTGAACAGCTGCCGCCGCCGCCCGACAGCCGGCCGGGCCATGCCCTGGTGCTGCCCCTGGCGGCGGCGGCCGATGCGCAGGCCTGGCTGGCGCTGGCCGGCGCCGCCGGCTGGGGCCTGGCCTGGAACGGGCTGACCGCCAGCCTCGCCTGGCTGGCAACGCCCGAGAGGCTGCCGGGGGAATGGTTCTTCGCCCGCTTCAGCCCCGCCGCAACGGAGGCCGCCTGGCCCAGGCCCGAACGGCTGGCCTTTTGCCCCACCGGCGACCGGGCGGCGCTGGCCTTCGCCCTGGGCCACGGCGTGGCGATGTGCAGCAGGATGGAGGCATGAACGCGCTCTCCCCGCCGCGTGAAACGGCGGCCGCAAATCGCGACGCGCTGGCGCTGGCCACGCTGGCGCGGGAAAGTGCGGCGACCGGGGTAGAGCGGCGGGTGCTGCATCTGCGGCTCTCCACCATGCCCGCCGGGCGCAACCGGCTGCACCACCAGCGCCTGTTGCGCGAGGCGCTGCTGCCGCTGCTGCGCCCCACCCGCGCCAGGCTGTTCGACCTGCCTTCCGGCGACCTCGTCGCCGTCTCACCCCCGCCGGGCGAGCATCTGGAGCTGGTACGCGCCACCATGCTGAAGCTGTTGGGCGAGGAGGAGGAGACCGCCGCCATGGCGCAGGAGCTGCGCCTGCCCACCCAGGCCGCCGCCCTGCTGGCGGTGGTGGAAGCGGCGCTTGGGCTGGGCGGCGAGGGCCGGCCCGCCAGCCAGATGCGGGCCTGGATGCAGGCACCGGCGGCCAATCCCCGCGCCGGCAAGCCAGCCACCGCCGGCGATATTCTGGCCGCCGAGGCTGCCCTGGCACGCGCCGACCTCTCGGTGCATCACCGCTGGCAGACGGTGTGCGCGCTGGTCGACCGCGGCCCCGGCCCGCAGGTGCTGTGGCGCGAGCTGCGGCTGGCCGAGGCCGATCTGGAAGCAGCCCTGCTGCCGCACCAATCGCTCGACCCCACGCCCTGGCTGCGGCGGCGCCTGCGGGCGCGGCTGGACAAGCGGGCGCTGGCGCAATGGGCGAGGCCTGAGGAGCTGCGCGGCTTCACGCCCCGCGCCATCCCTTTGCTGCCGGCCTCGGTGGCGGAGGAGGAGTTCATGCGCCTCGACGCCATGCTGCCGGCGGGGATGCGGCTACAGCTCACCCTGGGCTTCGGCCTGCCCGATATCCTGGCCGACCCGGATGCCTTCGACATCGCCCGCCGCTTCGCCCGGCTGCGCGGCTACCGCACGGCGGTGGATGATGTGGACGCCTCGCTGCTGCCGCTGCTGCCGCCCGACCTCTTTGGCCTGGATGTGCTGAAGCTGCACTTCACGCCCGCACTTCTGGAGCTGGACGGGCCTGGCCGGGCCGCGCTGGAGGCCAGCCTGCCGGCCGAGCGCGAGCGCGTGGTTTTGTCCGGCGCGGATGAGCCGATCATGGTCGGCTGGGGGTGGGAGCGGGGCATCACCCGCTTCCAGGGCCGGATGATCGAGCAGCGGCTGAGCGGCGGCTGAACGGTTGCGCGAGGCCGCGGCCCCCGCCCGGGGGCCTGGGCTACCCCTTTACGTCCATCGCCTGCCGCAGCCCGTCGCTGACCAGGTTGAAGCAGATGGAGGTGACGAAAATGCACGCACCCGGCAGCACCGCCACCCAGGGCTGCACATAGATGGCCGTGCGCAACGTGTTCAGCATCAGTCCCCATTCGGCCTCGGGCGGGCGGGTGCCCAGGCCGAGGAAGGACAGGCCGGAAGCCAGGATCATGCAGACCGAGATCAGCGAGGTGGCGTAGATGAAGATCGGCCCCAGCACATTGCCCAGCACATGCACCCGCACCACCGTAAATGCACCAGCGCCGGAGGCGCGTGCGGCGTCCACGAAATCGAGGTTGCGCACGCCCTGCGTCACGCTCTCGGCCACACGGATAATGGGTGGCACGAAGACCAGAGTCAGCGCCAGGATGGCGTTGAGGATGCCAGCCCCCAGCGCGCCCGAGATGGCCACGGCCAGCAGCACCGAGGGGAATGCGTAGAACACGTCTGTGACGCGCATGATCAGCATGTTGACCTTGCCGCCGGCAAAGCCCGCCAGCACGCCCAGGAAGGTGCCGATGACGAAGGCCATCGCCACCGGCACGATGCCCATGAACCAGGAAAGCCGCCCGCCGTAGAGCAACCGCGTCAGGATATCGCGCCCCAGCTCATCGGTGCCCAACAGATGGTTGGGGGTGCCGATCGGGCGGAGGCGGCGGATCATGCTGCCCTGGAAAGGGTCATGCGGCGCGATCACGGGGGCGAAGATGATGGCCAGCAGCATGCAGAACAGGATGAAGGCGCAGAACATCGTTACCTTGTCGCGCCGAACGCGCTTGAACACGCCCTTCCAGTAGCCATCGGAAGTTTGCGCGGCTTGGCGGGCCTGTACCGCGAGTTCGGCCTCGGCGGCGGTTGTCGTGCTCATGCGCGTTTGATCCGAGGGTCGAGGGCGGTTTGGACGATGTCCACCAGCAGGTTCAGCGCCACGAAGAACAGGCTCAGCACCAGGATGGTGCCCTGCAACACCGGCAGGTCACGCTGGAAGATGGCGCTGTTCAGCAGCAGCCCGGTGCCGGGCCAGGAGAACACGGTCTCGACCAGGATCGACCCGCCCATCAGGTAACCCAGCTGCAGCCCGAGCACCGCGAGCACGTTGGGCGCCGCGTTTTTCACGACATGCAGGAAGACGCCCCAGCCCGTGAGGCCCTTGCCGCGCAGGGCGACGACGAATTCCTGGTTCATGATTTCGGCGACAATGCCGCGCACCGTACGGGTGACGATACCCATGGGAATGACCGCCAGCGTGATCGAGGGCAGCACGAGGTGCTGCATATGCTCCCAATCCCAGGCCCAATCGGCGCTACCACCCGGCCCCGCCCCCATCGCCGGCAACCAGTTGTATTGCACCGAGAATATCACCACCAATACCATGCCCAGCCAGTAATGCGGCACCGAGACGCCGGCCACCGCGATGGTCACCGCCGCGCGGTCGAGGATCGAGCCGCGAAACGTGCCCGCCAGCCCGCCCAGCACGCAGCCGAGAATAAAGCCCAGCAGCGAGGCGGTGGCGGCCAGCGTCAGCGTATTGCCGATGGCCGATTGCAGGTCGCTCCAGACCGGCCGGCCGGTGGCGAGCGAGCGGCCGAGATCGCCCTGCACCACCTTCAGCAGCCAGATGCCGAACTGCACCGGCAGCGGCTTGTCCAGCCCATAGTCGCGCCGCACCTGGTCCACCACATCCTGCGGCGCATCCGGCGGCACGATCGCGTTGATCGGGTCGCCAGGGGCGATCTGCACCAGCATGAAGCACACGAAGCCCACCGCGAGCGCGATGGGGATCGCATAGATCAGCCGCCGGATGAGGTAGAAGAACATGCGCTATCCTTACTGAATGAACGGCAGTCGCAGGTCGACGAACCAGCTCTGCGGCTGGACATAGCCGCGCACCCGCGGGTTCATCGCCCGCGGCGCCACGTCGTGCGCGATCCAGATGAACAGCGCCTCGTCCACGCCCGCGGCGTGCAGGCGGGCCAGGGCTGCGTCACGCGCGGCCGGTTCGAACGCATTGCGCGCCTCGGCCACCATCGCGTCGAAGCGCGGGTCGTTGAAGCCGCCCCAGTTGTTGGAGACGGGGGCGGCCATCTTGCTGTCCCAGAAGCGGACCATGGCGAAGAACGGGTCCATGGCGGCGAAGGAGACATTTGTCATATGCGCGCCGCGCGCCGAGGCATGGGCGCAGCCATTGCGCCAATTGGCGAAGAGGGTGTTCCACTCCACCACATCGAACTCGATGTTGATGCCGACCTGGCGAAGATCCTGCTGCAGGAACTCGTTCATCGCCAAAGGCTGCATCTGGCCGGAGCCGGAGGCGCTGATCTGCACTTTCAGGGTCAGCGGTCGGTTCGGGCCATAACCCGCTTCGGCCAGCAGGCGACGGGCCTCGGCGCGGTCGGTGCGGATGGCGAAGCTGGGGTTGCCCCACCAAGGATGGCCCGGTGCGACAGTGCCCTGCGCCGGCACCATGAAGCCGCTGAGCAGCGTGCGCAGGCCCTCGCGGTCGATGGCCAAGTTGAGAGCGCGGCGGATGCGCACATCGGTCATCGGGCTGCCGGCGGCGAAGCAGGGCTGCCAGGGCCAGACATGCGGCTGCAAATTCTGGGTGATGACCATGTTGCGGGCGCGCATCTGCGGCACGCTGTCCGGCGCTGGGGCCTCGATCCAGTCCACCGCGTTCGACAGCAGGGCGGCGGTGCGGGCGGTGGCCTCGGGGATGGGCAGCAGGATCACCCGGTCGAGCCGCGCGCGGGTGCCCCAGTAATTGTCGTTTCGCGCCATTTCCAAGCGCTCACGCGGCACGAAGCGGGTGACGCGGAAGGGGCCGGTGCCCGAGGGGTCGGCGGCGAAGGCGTTCCAGGCGGCTTCCGCACTGGCGGCGGCGGCGCGCTTGGCGGCCCAATGCGTCGGGCTGGCCATGAACAGGTTGGTCAGGTTGATCGGCAGCAGGCTGTCGGGTTCGGCGGTGATGAGTGCGACGGTGAATTCGTCGATCACCTCGGCCCGGCGCAGCGTGGGCATGCGGGACGCGGTCAGGCCGACCTGGCGGGGATCGAAATGCGGCGCCTCACGGTCCAGCACTTTTCGCACGTTCCAGACCACGGCCTCGGCATTGAAAGGGCTGCCATCATGGAACCGCACGTCGCGGCGGAGCGAAAAGGTCCAGCGGGTGCGGTCATTAGCATCGACCGCCCATGCGGTGGCCAGGGCGGGGATCACCACCGATGGCCGGTCGGCCGCGGAAAGATCCCAGGCCGTCAGCCCGTCATAGAGAGGGATACCGGTAAACCGGTTGCCCTCGAAGCCCTGGTCGGGCTGGCCATGGGTCAGGGGAATGTCGGCCGCGGTCATGCCGATGCGCAGCGTGCCTTGCGCGGCCGCGGGGGCGGCGCTGATGGCTGGCAGGGCGGCCGCGCAAGCGGCCATGAGCAGGCGTCGAAGCATGCGATTTCCTTGGATTTCTTATGACTGGCGCAGGATACATGCCCTGCCCCTTGTCGGCCGGCAACCTGAATGCGCTGCCCTTCGGCAGGGATGGGCTTGCCTTTGCCCAGCACTCGGGCATGGAGTGCACGCCCATGAAGCTGCTTCTCATCAACGGCAACACCAATGCCGCCATCACCGACCGCGCCGTGGCGCATGCCCGCGCCAGCCTGCCCCGCCTGGGGCTTTCCGGCGAGGTGACGGGGGTGACCGCGCGCTTCGGCGCGCATTACATCGCCAGCCGCGCCGCCAGCGCCATCGCGCAGCACGCCGTGCTGGACGCGCTGGCCGAGCATGGGCCGGGCCATGACGGCATCATCATCGCCTGCTTCGGCGACCCGGGGCTGGAGGCGGCGAAAGAGCTCTCGGCGGTGCCGGTGATGGGCATGGCCGAGGCCTCGCTGACCATCGGCTTCCGCAGCGCGACGCGAGTCGCCTTTATCACCGGCGGCGCCGCCTGGGTGCCGATGCTGGAAGAGTTTTGTCTGGTTCGCGGCTATTCGCGCGAACAGGTCCTGGTGCGGGCCGTGGCGCCCGATGGCGGAATGATCGCGGCCGACCCCGAAGGCGCCATCGCGCTGCTGGCCCAGGCGGCGCGTGACGCGGCGGCGGAGGGTGCGGGCGCCGTGGTGCTGGGCGGTGCGGGCTTGGCCGGGCTGGCGCCGGCGGTGGCGAAGGCCAGCGGCATCGCGGTGCTGGACAGCCTGGATTGCTCGCTGCTGGCGGTGGCCGAGGCGGTGGCGGCACCCGTGCCGGGGCACGCGCCCAGCACCGGCCTCAGCCCGGCGCTGGCGGCGCTTCTGGCCGGCTGATCCGGGCGATCAGGCCATCGGCGGTGAAATCATCGTCCAGCAGGTCTTCGGGCGTGATTGCGCAGGTGTCGGGCACCGTGCCGGGGGGGGCTCCATCCATCCGCATCTTGCGCAGGTCGTTCAATGCGCGGGCGTAGAACTTCGGCGCCTCCAGCCGCTGCGCCATGCCGGGCTGGAAGCCATCCTTTGCCTGGGCCAGGAAGTTGGTGATCTCCTGCATCCAGTGGTTGCGGGCGGAATGGCCTGGCCAGGCCAGCACCTTCAAAGCGTGCAGCATGGCCAGGCGCAGCATGGACTGCACGGCCCGCAATTCGCTGGCGCCCAAGCTCTCGATTTCCTCGATCACATTCTCCCAGTCCACGTCGTTCACGCGCTCGCCAGCCGCCACGCGGCGCAGGCGGGCGGATTGCTGCTCGGACCAGGCCAGGATGTCGCGTTGATAGAGATCGTCGGGCATGGGGATATCCTACCGCATCGGCCCGCTGCGCGCACCGGAAAATGCCGGCATGGAAGCATGCCCCGGCGCCGTCACTCCCCGGCCCGAGACCAGCAGCAGCCCGCAGGCCAGCATGATCCGAACGTCCAGCGCCAGGGAAACGCGGCGCGGATAGGCGGCATCCAATCGCAACCGCAAAGGCCAGGGCACGGCGTTGCGCCCCGCTGCCTGGGCCAGGCCGCACAGCCCGGGCCGGACCTTCAGCCGCGCCCGCTCACGCCGGGAATAGAGCGGCAGATAGGCCATGGGCAGCGGGCGCGGCCCGACCAGGCTCATCTCGCCGCGCAGCACGTTCCACAGCTGCGGCAGCTCATCCAGCGCGCAGGCCCGCAGCGCCCGGCCGAAGCGGCCCAGCCGGGCCGCGTCATCGCCCGGCCCCGGCGCCATGCTGCGCAGCTTCAACACCTGGAATGGTTTTCCGTCACACCCCGCCCGCTCCTGCCTGAACAGCACCGGCCGGCCCAGCGCCAACAGCACGCCGAGTGCCGCCAGCGCCAGCAAGGGCGCCGCCGCCAGCAGCAGCAGCGCCGCCCCCGCCAGGTCGAAGCCCCGCTTGCCCCAGCGCCTATACACCCCGCCGCTCCACCGCCAGCGACAGCGCCAGCCCCAGCGCGAACCAGGCCATGCGGTTGGACAGGTCGGTCGAGACCATCACCGTGATCGCCACCGGCAGCACCAGCGCGCCGATCGCCGCGGCTCGCCCCGGCGCCACGCGTGGCAGGCGGACAAGTGCCACCAGCACCGCGCCGCCAAAGGCCAGCAGCCAGAGCAGCAGCCCGGGCAGCCCGCCTTCCGTCAGCGCCTCCAGCGCGTGGTTGTGCGGGTGCTTGCCGGCATCGGCGCCGAAGCCCGCCGCCTGCGGGTAGCTGCCGGGGCCGATGCCCAGGCCATCCACCATGCCCAGCGCCGCGCGCCACATCGCCACGCGCTCCTCCGGCCCATCCGAGGGGTCGCCGAAGACACGCTCGATGGTGCGGATGCCATCGGCCCGATCGGGGTCGCCCAGCAGCCAGGCAAGCCCGCCCAGCCCGGCCAGCAAACTGGCCAGCAGCCACAGCAGCGCCGCCCGGCGCCGGCCGCGCAGCCACAGCGAGACGCCGGGCATCAGCACCACAACCACCCCCATCGCCAGCAGGGCGGCGCGGCCGCCGGGGATGAACACCGCCGCCATCAGCCCCAGCAACATCACCCAAGCCAGCAGGATCAGACCAGGCCGGCGCTGTTCCACCAGCCAAATCGCCACCAGCCCCGCGGCGGTGGCCACCGCCAGCCCGGCCAGCTGGTATTGCACGCGGGTGCGGGCGGGGTCCGCCCCCACCCGGCCGCCCAGCACCACGCCATCGGTGGCCAGGCCCCAGGCCACCGCTACGCCCACGAAAATGCCGATGCCCACCACCCAGGCACCCAACGCCTGCCGGGCCGCATCATCGGCGCCCAGCAGCATGCCCGAAAGCAGCATCACCGGCCCCAGCAGCACCATGGGCAGCAGCTTGCCCTGCGCCAGGTCGCCGTGCATCGCCCATGCGGCCGCCACGACCCACCACAGCCATAGCCCCGCGGCGCCCAGCAGCGGCAGCGCTACCACCCGGCCGATGCGCCAGCCGCCCCCGGCCAGCAGCAGCGGCAGCAACCCGCAAAGCCCGGCCGCCGCCGCCAGGCTCAGGTCGAAGGGCAGGGCCGCCAATGGCGGGGTGGTCTTCAGCGCGCCGGCGAATTGCAGCAGCGCCGCGCAGCCTCCCGCCAGCGCGGCGAAGAACGGCCGGCTGCGCATCAGGTGTCGCCGGCATCGGCGGTGTTGCGCCTGGGGTCGGCCCGGGCACGCCGCCTGGCGGGGTTGGTGTTCGCCGGGGTCAGGCCACGCAGCCACTCATTGGCCGTCATCTCGGGCTCGGGTGGTGCGCGCAGCAGGGCGGCGCAGAAGGCCGCCATGACGCAGAAGAGGGGCACGGCGACCGCCAGCAAGGCCAGCAACAGCGGCCGGTTCGGCAGGCTGGGCCGCTGCTCGACCATGGGATGGGAGACGACCCGCGCGGCCACCGCCTCATCCGAGGCCATCACCATCACCGCGCGCTGGTGCTGCGCCAGCAGGTCGTACATCGCGTTGCGGCTGAAGGCGTCGCGCTCGGCGCCGATGCGGGTCTCCAGGCTGGCGACGCGGCGGGCAGCCATCTGCATGAGGTCCGCCCGCACCTTGGTCTCGGCATAGGCATGCAGGCGGGTGAGCATGTCGAGTGCCAGGGCGCGGTCAAACCAGGGCAGTTCCACCGTCCAGGTCACCGTGGCGCCATCCTGGGTGGGGGAGAGGGCGCGGTCGAGAAAGCCCAGCACGTCATCCGCGTCGGCCTCGATCCGCCAGTCGAAGCTCCGGCGCAGCCAGCCCAGGGCACCCAAGGCCCGGCGCTCCGTCATCCGCGCCAGAATTGGCGTCTCCGCCGCCAGCAGCCGCGCCGCCTCCATGGACCGAAGCGCGCCGAGATAGACGCCGAAATTGCCGCCGGGGCGGCTGTCCAGCAGCGCGGGCTGCAGCAGTGGCATGGGGGTAAGCAGGGTGGATGTGGCCATCGCGGTGGTCTCGGCCGGCGCCACCACCATCTGCGCCACATAGCTGCGGGGCCAAAGCCAGACCAGGCCGCCGAGCGCGGCATAGAGCAGCAGCACCGCGAGAAACACGCGGCCACGCCAGTTCCAGACGCTGCGCAGAAGGTTTTCGAGCGGCATGCATGCGAGTTGAGCGAAATCGCGGAAGAAACGCAACCTTTGCGCGAACTTGGCGGCCCTTGCACGCGGACATGCGCGGGCGCACCTGCCTGGCATGGCTCGCATCCAACCCGACCCCGCCGACCCCAGGCTGACCCGGCGCGTCACCGGCATCGACCAGACCGGCGCCGCGCTGGAGACTTCGGTCACCGTCGAACGCCCGCTCACGCTCTACCTGAACGGCGCCGAGATCGTGACGATGATGACCATTCTCGACCACCCCGAGGAGCTGGCGCTGGGCTACCTGCTCAACCAGGGCATGCTCGCGCCTGATGCCGTGGTGGAGGGCGTCGACTACGACGAGGACCTCGGCGTGGTGGTGGTACGAACCCCCGAAACCACCGATTTCGAGCAGAAGCTGCGCAAGAAGACGCTGACCAGCGGCTGCGCTCAGGGCACCGCCTTCGGCGATTTGATGGAGGGGTTTTCCGCCGTGCGGCTGAACCCCGAGGCGCGGCTGCGCACCAGCCAGCTCTATCGCCTGCTGCACAACATCAACGCCCTGCCGACGCTCTACCTGGAGGCCGGCGCCATCCATGGCTGCGCGCTGGCGCTTGATGATGACCCGTTCTGCTACATGGAGGATGTCGGCCGGCACAATGCGGTGGACAAGATCGCGGGCTGGATGTTCCGCCATGGCGTGCCAGCCGGGGACAAGGTGTTCTACACCACCGGCCGGCTGACCTCGGAGATGGTGATCAAGACGGTGCGGATGGGCGTGCCCATCCTGGTCTCACGCTCGGGCTTCACCGCCTGGGGGGTGGAGCTGGCGCGGGAGGCCAACCTCACGCTGATCGGCCGCTGCAAGGGCAAGCGCTTCGTGGCCCTGGCCGGCGAGGGGCGGATCATCTTCGACGCCAATCTCGACTACGTCGAGGAAGAGAGTGCCAAGCATTGGCGGAAGAACAGCCGTGAGGGCTGACACGGTCGCGGTCGTGCTGGCCGGCGGCCTGGCCCGGCGCATGGGCGGCGGCGACAAGCCGCTGCGCGAGATTGCCGGGCGGCCGATGCTGGACCATGTGCTGGACGCGCTGCGGGGCGAGGTGGCGGAGATCGCCATCAACGCCAATGGCGACCCTGGGCGCTTCGCCGCCTGGGGCCTGCCCGTGCTGCCCGATACGCTGCCGGATCATCCCGGGCCACTGGCCGGCATCCTGGCCGGGCTGGAATGGGCGGCGGCGCGCGGCGCGGCCTGGCTGGTTTCGGCCCCCGGCGATTCGCCGCTGCTGCCGGCGGATTACGTGGCCCGCCTGCATGCGGCGCGTGACGCCGCGGGCACCCCTCTCGCCTGCGCCATGAGCGATGGCCAGACCCACCCGCCCTGCGGGTTGTGGCCCACCAGCCTGCGCGGTGACCTTGAAAAGGCGCTGCGCGCAGGCGAACGCAAGATCGATCGCTGGACCGCCCGGCACGGAATTGCCCATGCGGCCTGGGAAACGCAGCCCCTGGATCCCTTCTTCAACGCCAATGCCCCGGAGGATCTGGCACTGGCCGAGGCTCTGCTGCATAAGCGGGCCACAAGAAACTGAAGGAACAGGCCAGTGAAAGCCATCATCACCGGCGTTGTCGCCGCCACCCTCCTCGCCGCCGCCGCGGCATTCGTGCTGGACACGAAGCTGCAGCAGGAATCGGGCGATCGATTCCAGACCACCGGCGTGCGGCTTTAGCCCACGAAGGCGGCCAGGCGCACCGCGGTCAGGCCCGGGGCGGTGCGCAGGCTGGGCATGACCAGCAGGCAGTCATCATGCGGCGTGGTGATCTCCGCCTCGCCATCCCTGGCGATCAGGGTGCCGGCACGGGGGATGATCTCGCCGCCGCGGAAGGTCTTGGCGAAGGCGAAGCTGGGGCCCCGCGCGGTGATGGCGCGGGTCACCCGGGCCAGCCGGGGCGGGGCGAGCGGGGCGAGGGGCCCGGGAAGCAGCCCACAGATAACCAGCAGCCGCCGCGCCACATGCTGCATCAGCGTCACGGTATCGGGTTCCCAATGGCTGCCGGCCTCCAGCAGCACGCCGCGCTGGCCGGCATCGGCCGCGTAGTCGATCAGCCGACGCCCGGCCTCATGCCCGGGGTCGCTCACCACCAGGGGCGGCGTACCGATCTCCAGCGCCAGCCCCTCGGCGGCGGGGCCGCCCACCAGCAGCAGCGGGTCCGAGGGCCAGAGCATGGAATGCAGGTCCAGCACCACATCGGCGCTGTCCAGCAGCGGGCGGATCGCCCGCGCGCGGCGCAGCTCCGATGAGCGGCCGGGGCCGTCGAGCATCGCCGGGTCCCACACCCGGTTGAGATCCTGTTCCAGGAAGCGGCTGGCGGTCGGATCCTCGGGGTTGAAGCGGGCATAGGCGTCGAGATTGGCGAAGACCAGCGAGAGCGTCCCGGCGACCGGGCGCAACCCCTGGCGCAGCCAGCGATCCAGCACGATGGCGCCGCCGATCTCATTGCCATGGGTCAGCGCCACCACGCAGACATGCGGGCCGGGCGCGTCGGCCACAAAGCTCCAGGCCCCGCGCAGCGCATTGCCTTCCATCCAGCGCCGGATATCGGGTGCCGCGAGATGCACCGGCAGCCGTGCGGAAGCGCCGCTGGCCAGGGCCGCCAGCGCATCACTGAGGTCTCCGGCGCTCAAGTCAAAGCCCCGCCCGGTGGGGCGCGGCGTTGTGCCGGCGCTGCGTCGGACTGGTCCAGGACATCCATCCAAGGTCTCTTCCAGGATCAGTCTAGACGTGACAGCGTGCCGCGCAATCGGGGGTTGAGCGATGGCGCCAAGGGTTGGAATTCTGGGTTTGCATCTCGAGGCGAACGCCTTCGCCCCGCCCACGGTTGAGCAGGATTTTCGTGCCCAGTGTTTTGCCGAGGGCGCGGCCATCTCGCTCCTCGCCCGCGCGCCGAGTTCGCACCTGCCGGCCGAGATGGCCGGCTTCTACCGCCGGATGGACGAGACCGGCGGCTGGGTGCCCTGCCCCATCGCGATCTGGGCGGCGCCGCCCGGCGGGCCGATCGAGCAGGCGCTGTTCCTGCGCATGCTCGATGATGCACGCCGGGGACTGGCCGCCGCCCTGCCGCTGGATGCCGTCTACATCGCCAGCCACGGCGCCAGCAGCGCCACCGGCGATGAGGACAGCGACGGCACGCTGGTGGCGCTGGTGCGGGAGATTGTCGGCCCGCGCGTGCCCATCGTGGTGACGCATGACCTGCACTGCAATGTCAGCGAGCGCATGCTGGCGGCCTGTGACAGCCTGATCGCCTATCGCACCAACCCGCATGTCGACATGGCCGAGCGCGCGGCCGAGGCGGCGGAGATGCTGCGCCTGTTGCTGGGCGGGACCCGGGTGTTCAAGGCGTTTCGCCGTCTCGCCATCACGCCGCCCTCGGTGACATTGCTGACGGCGCAAGGCCCCTATGCCGACCTGATCCACGACGCCGAGGCGATGATGCGGGGCGAGGTGTTGAACGTCTCGGTCACGGGCGGCTTCGTCTTCAGCGACCTGCCGAAATGCGGGATGACGGTGAACGCCACGGCCCTGACCCAGAGCGCGGCCGATGCGGCGGTGGAGAGGATCGCCACCCGCGCCTGGAATGAACGCGAGCGCTATGTCGCCCGGCTGACCAGCCTGGAGGATGCAGTGGCGCGGGCCGGCGAAGCGACGCAGACGATCATCCTGGCCGATGTGGCCGACAACCCCGGCGGTGGCGGCCGCGGCAACACCGCCTGGCTCCTTCAGGCGCTGCATGAGGCCCGCGTGCCGGGCGTGGTGCTCGGACTCTTCGTCGACCCGGCCCTGGCCGAGGAAGCCCATGCCCTGGGCGAGGGCGCCGTCTTCGAGGCCCGGTTCAACCGCGAACCCAGCCAGTTCAGCCTGCCCTTCACCGCCCAGGCACGGGTGGTGCTGTTGAGCGATGGCAAGGGGGTGGGGCGGCGCGGCAACATGGCGGGGCGGCAGTTCAATCTCGGCCCCTCGGCGCGGCTCACGCTGCTGGACAGCGGCATGGAGGTGGTGGTGATCAGCCTGCGCCGGCAATGCCATGAGCCGCGCACCCTGGAAATGCATGGCATCGACATCGCGGCGGCACGGGTGGTGGTGCTTAAGAGCCGCGGGCATTTCCGCGCGGGGTTCCGCGAATTCGCCCCCGATGAGCGGATATTCGAGGTGGATGCGCCGGGGCTGACCAGCCCGGTGCTCAGCCGCTTCGCCTGGAAGCGGCTGCCGCGGCCGGTGTTTCCGATCGACGCCTAACCCTTGATCGCCATGGCGATGTAGTTCTGCCCGACATCGCGGGTGATCACCCAGTCGCCCACCCCGCTGGCGGGCGCCATGCCCGCGATATCCGTCACCAGCGCGCCCGCCGCGCGGGCATGCGCCGCCAGCTCCGCGGGCTTGAGGAAGCGCCTCCAGTCATGTGTGCCGACCGGCAGCAGCCGGGCCACGTATTCGGCGCCGAATTTCGCGATCAGCAGGCTTTTGGCGGTGCGGTTCAGGGTGGAGAGAAACAGCCGCCCGCCCGGCCGCAACACGCTGAGCGCATCGGCCAGGAATTCCTGCACATCGGCCACATGTTCCACCACCTCCAGCGCCACCACTGCGTCGAAGGGCGGCAGCTCCGCGACCTGCTCCACGCCGCCGAGGCGATAGTCGATGGGCAGGCCCGCCGCTTCGGCATGGGCACGGGCGGCGGCGAGCGCTGCCGGCGCCCGGTCCAGCCCCACCACCTGCTTGCCGGCGCGGGCCAAACCCTCGCTGGCAAGACCGGCGCCGCAGCCGATATCCAGCACGCGGGAACCTTCCATGCGTTCCAAAATCCAGCCGACACGCGCCGGATTCATCGCGTGCAGCGGCCCCATCGGGCCGCGCGGGTCCCACCACGCCGCGGCCAGGCCGTCGAATTTGGCGATTTCCGAAGGAATGACCGTGCCTTGCATGCGCCCTGTGCTGCCTTTAAGGGAGCGGCCCACCCTGGACCACTCCTGAGATCATGCCAAAGATCGTGATGAAATTCGGCGGAACATCCGTCGCAGACCTCGACCGCATCCGCAATGTGGCCAGGCTGGTCAAAAAAGAACGCGATGCCGGCAATGAGGTCGCCGTGGTGGTCTCCGCCATGTCCGGCACCACCAATTATCTGGTGAAGCTGTGCAACGACCTCAACCCGCTGCACGACACCGCCGAATACGACGCGGTCGTGGCGACCGGCGAGCAGGTGACGACCGGGCTGCTGGCGATTGCGCTGCAAACCCTGGGCACCCCCGCGCGCAGCTGGCAGGGTTGGCAGATCCCCATCCTGAGCGACGACGCGCATGGCAAGGCGCGGGTGGACCAGATCGACGGCCAGAAGCTGCTGGCCGCCATGGCGCGGGGCGAGACGCCGATCATCGCCGGCTTCCAGGGTGTCACCGCCGATGGCCGCGTCACCACGCTGGGCCGCGGCGGCAGCGATCTCTCGGCGGTGGCCATCGCGGCCGCCATCAAGGCCGACCGCTGCGACATCTACACCGACGTGGACGGCATCTACACCACCGACCCGCGCGTGGTGCCGCGCGCCAGAAAACTCGCAAAGATTTCCTTCGAGGAAATGCTGGAACTCGCCTCGGTCGGCGCCAAGGTGTTGCAGACCCGCAGCGTCGAAATGGCGATGAAGCATGGCGTGCGCATTCAGGTATTGAGCAGTTTCGCGGACAAGCCCGGTTCGCTTGTCGTGGGAGAGGACGAGATCGTGGAAAAGCTGGTCGTTTCGGGCGTGGCCTATTCGGTGGATGATGCGAAGGTGACGCTGCGGCGCGTGGCCGACCGGCCAGGTGTTGCCGCCATCCTCTTCGGCCGCCTGGCCGAGGCGCATGTGAATGTCGACATGATCGTGCAGAATCTGGGCGCGGATGGCACCACGGACATGACCTTCACGGTGGGCCGTGGCGATCTGGCGCAGACCAAGGTGGCGCTGGAGGATGTGCGCGTCGCCCTGGGCTATCAGGAGGTCCTGACCGATACCGCGGTGGCCAAGATTTCCGTCGTCGGCATCGGCATGCGCAGCCATGCCGGCGTGGCGGCGCGGATGTTCAAGGCGCTGAGCGAGCGCAACATCAACATCCAGGTCATCTCCACCAGCGAGATCAAGGTGAGCGTCCTGGTTGCCGCCGAATACAAGGAACTGGCGGTGCGCGCGCTGCACAGCTGCTTCGGCCTGGATGGCGAGGAACCGCCCGCGGCCGGTGACGGCAAGTGAGCACCCTTGATGCCCTGATGGCCCGGGGCGCGGCGGTTCTGGGCGCCCGTTACGGCATTCTGGGCGGCGCGATGAGCTGGATTTCCGAGCGCAACCTGGTCTCGGCGCTTTCCAATGCCGGCGCCTTCGGGGTGATCGCCTGCGGCGCCATGCAGCCGGCACGGCTGGAGGAGGAAATCACCGCCACGAAGGCGCTGGCGCATGCGCCCTTCGGCGTGAACCTCATCACCATGCATCCGCAGCTGATGGAGCTGGTCAATGTCTGCATCGGCCAGAAGGTGCCCGTGCTGGTCTTCGCCGGCGGCATCCCGCCGCGCGAGGCGATCGCCGCCGCCAAGGCAGGGGGCATGAAGGTGATCTGCTTCGCCCCCGCCGTGGCGCTGGCCAAGAAGCTGGTGCGGATGGATGTGGACGCGCTGGTGATCGAGGGCAGCGAGGCCGGCGGCCATATCGGCCCGGTCTCGCTGAACGTGCTGGCGCAGGAGATCCTGCCGGTGATCCGCGAGGTGCCGGTCTTCGTCGCCGGCGGCATCGGCCGAGGCGAGGCGGTGCTGGCCTATCTGGAAATGGGCGCGGCCGGGGTGCAGATGGGCACCCGCTTCGCCTGCGCGGCCGAAAGCATCGCACACGAAAACTTCAAGAAGGCCTTTTTCCGGGCCTCCGCGCGCGACGCGGTGCCCACCGTGCAGCTGGATGACAATTTTCCGGTCATTCCCGTCCGCGCGCTGAAGAACGAGGGCAGCCAGCGCTTCATCCGCCACCAGGCGGAGACGCTGGCCCGTTTTCAGTCCGGCGAACTCACGAAAGAGGCCGCGCAGCTGGATATCGAGCATTTCTGGGCCGGCGCGTTGCGGCGCGCGGTGCTGGACGGCGATGTCCAGAGTGGCAGCCTGATGGCCGGCCAATCCGTCGGCATGGTCACCCGCGAACAGCCGGTGGCCGAGATCATCGCGGAAATCCTGACCCAGGCCGAGGCGGCGCTGGCCGCGCGCGCAGCATAACGCGATGCCCCCCTTTCTTCCGCACCGCCGCATAGGCTAGAACCGGCCGTGTCCTTCACCATGAAACGCTTCTCCAGGGCCGAGGCCGCACCCAGCGGTGACGCTGCACGCGTCGGCGAGGAACTGCGCGACGCGCGCGAATCCTCCGGCCTGTCGATCGAGGACATGTCGGCAGCACTTCGCATCCGCCGCGTCTACCTCATCGCTCTGGAAGAGGGCCGCATGCGCGACCTGCCCAGCCCGGCCTATGCCTGGGGCTTCGTGCGCAACTACTCCAACGCGCTGGGGCTGGACGCCGACGAGATGGTCCGCCGCTTCCGCGAAAGTGCCGGCCAGACGGCGCAGAAGCGCCAAGACCTGATCTTCCCCGAGCCTGTGACCGAGCGCGGGGTGCCGGCCGGCATCATCGTGGTGCTGGGTGCGGTGCTGGCGGTGGCGGCCTATGTGGGCTGGTACAATTGGACCGGCTCGCCCAACCGCACCGTCGATGCCATACCCGCCGTCCCGCCGCGGCTGGAACGCGCGGCGCGTGAGGGCACGGCGCCCGAGCCCGTTTCGCCGCCCCCCCTGGCCGTGCCCGGGCTCTCGGGCGGTGGCAGCGCCCTGCCTGGTTCGAACGTGACCTTGCCGACGCCCGTGCAGGTGCCGGTGGTGGTGCCGCCGCCGCCCCCCCCACCGGCACCGCCGCCCTCGCCCACCGATGTCAGCCGCATCACCGTGCGCTTCAAGGCCGATAGCTGGATGCAACTGCGCGCGCCGGGGCAGACACCAGTGGTGCAGCGCATCTTCCGGGCGGGCGAGAGCTTCACGGCTCCCAACCAGCCCGGCCTCGTGCTCAGCCTGGCGCTCGCCAATGCCGCGGAGCTCCTGATCGACGGCCAGGTGCAGGCCAATGCGCTGCCGACCACGCCGATACGGCGTGACGTTCAGCTCGATCCGTTGCTGGCCCGTTTCGTGCAGGCGCAGAACGCGGCCCGACAGGGCGCGTCCACCCCGCAGGGAACCGCGCCGCGGCCAGCGGGCGCGGCGGCACCTGCTCCCGGTCCTGCCCCCGCATCACCGGGCGCATCGCCGGGCGCAGCACCCGTTGCGGCGCCCGGGGCTCCCAACCCAGCCACGCGCCCGGCGCAACCGGCTCCCGCGGCGGCCAACCCGCCCGCCGTGAACCGCTAGCCTGGGGCCGGCCTGAACCTGTATGCTGGCCTGAACCGAGTTTTCCTGGCCCGCTTCTGCATGGCGGGCCTTTCAGGAGTGCCAGAATGACGAGCTACCGGCCTTATCAGCACATCGAGCGCCGCAAATCGCGCCAGATCCACGTGGGCAAAGTGGCCGTGGGGGGTGATGCGCCGATCTCGGTGCAGACCATGACCAACACCCTGACCTCGGACGCCGCCGCGACCATCGCGCAGATCCGGCTCTCCGAATTGGCGGGCGTGGACATCGTGCGGGTGAGCTGCCCGGATGAGGAAAGCACCGCCGCCCTGGCCGAGATCGTGCGGGAGGTGAATGTCCCCATCGTCGCCGACATCCATTTCCACTACAAACGCGCCATCGAGGCCGCGAAGGCGGGTGCGGCCTGCCTGCGCATCAACCCCGGCAATATCGGTAGCGCCGAGCGGGTGAAGGAAGTCATCCAGGCGGCGCGCGACCATGGCTGCTCCATCCGCATCGGCGTCAATGCTGGCTCGCTGGAAAAACACCTGCTGGAGAAATACGGCGAACCCAACCCAGACGCGCTGGTGGAAAGCGCGCTGTGGCACGCCGACCATCTGCTGCAGAACGATTTTCATGAGTTCAAGATCAGCGTGAAGGCCTCGGACGTCTTCCTGGCGGTGGCCGCCTATCAGCAGCTGGCTGACCAGTGCGACCACCCGCTGCATATCGGCATCACAGAAGCGGGGGGGTTGCGCACCGGCACGGTGAAATCCGCCATCGGCCTGGGCAATCTGCTTTGGGCCGGCATTGGCGACACCATCCGCGTGTCGCTCTCGGCCGAACCCGAGGAAGAGGTGAAGGTGGCTTGGGAGCTGCTGAAGTCGCTGAACCTGCGCAACCGGGGCGTGAAAGTGATCTCCTGCCCCTCCTGCGCCCGGCAGGGTTTCGACGTGATCCGCACCGTGCAGAAGCTTGAGGACCGGCTGGCGCATATCACCGCGCCTCTTACGCTCTCCATCATCGGCTGCGTGGTCAATGGCCCGGGCGAGGCGCTGATGACCGATATCGGCCTGACCGGCGGCGGCGCCGGCCGCCACATGGTCTATGCCGCCGGCAAGCAAAGCCACACCACCTCCACCGACGAGATGGTGGAGCATCTGGTGCGGCTGGTGGAGGAAAAGCTTGCCCAGAGCGAGGCCGCCGCGAGCGAGGCCGCCTGACCCGCTTATGCCTCGCATTTCAAGGCTTTTCGTTGTAACCGGCGTCCCAGGAGCGGGTTGGCTGGCTTCGTCGGGGAATCATGTTGGAAGACCATGAGAATTTGCTGCGCCGCCTGCATGAGTTGCGCAGCGAGCACCGCGATCTGGACACCGTGATCCTGCGTCTGGGCGATTCCATCGTCGATCAATTGCAGGTGCAGCGTCTGAAGAAGCGCAAGCTGAAGCTGCGCGACGAAATCGCCTGGATCGAACGCAAGCTGGTGCCCGACATCATCGCCTGACGCGTTGCGACCCTGCCCCCGGCGGGGCATGTTGCCGGGCAGGAGAAACGCCCATGCAACGCCGCGCCACCCTGGCCCTTCTGGGCCTGCCAGCCATAGCCCGGGCCCAACCGGCCCGGCCCATCCGGCTGGTGGTGCCATTCCCGCCCGGTGGCTCGAACGACGTCATTGCCCGGCCTTTGGCGGACAAGCTGGCCGCACGGCTGGGCCAGGCGGTGGTGGTGGAGAACAGGCCGGGCGCGGGCGGCTCGATTGGCGCGGGCCAGGTGGCGCAATCCGCCGCCGATGGCACCACGCTGATGGTCACCTCCTCCAGCTTCGCCGCCTCCGCCGTCATCCAGCGCACGCCCTATGACGCGCAAACCAGTTTCGAGGCGGTGGCCACCCTGGCCCGCGCGCCCTTCCTGGTGCTGACCCATCTGGATTTCCCGCCGCGCGACATCCCCTCGCTCATCGCCTATGCCCGTGCCCGGCCGGGCGCCGTGGATTTCGGCAGCTCTGGCCCGGGCGGGATCAACCATTTCGTCACCGAGTATTTCGCCCTCCGCGCCGGGCTGCGGCTGAGCCACGTGCCCTATCGCGGCATGCCGCCAGCGGTGACGGACCTCATCGCCGGCCATATCCAGCTGCTGATCACCACCATGGCGAGTGCCAGCGGCGCCATTCGCGACGGCCGGGTGCGGCTGCTGGCCTATACCGCGCCGGGCGCGCCGGATTCAAACCCCACAGCTCCCTTGGTGCGCAGCTTCGGGGTGGATTACGAGGCGAGCATCTGGTGGGGCCTTCTGGCACCGCGCGGTCTGCCGCCGGCGGTCTCGGCCAACCTGCAGGCCGCCATCCGCGATGCGCTGGGCGAGCCTGACATCGCCCGAGTTTATGAGGCCGAGGGCGCGCGCCCGTCCTTCGCTGGCGCCGCCGATTTCCAGGCCGAACTGGCGGCCGAGATTGCCCGCTTCCGCGACGTCGCCGCCCGCGCAAATATCCGCGCCGAATGAGCATCCCCCGCAAGGCCTATGACGCCGCCGCCACCTCCGCCCTGTCGGGGCTCAGGGTGGTGGACCTCTCCCGCCTCGTCGCCGGCAACACACTCACCAAGGTTCTGGCTGAGCATGGCGCGGAGGTGATCAAGATCGAGCCGCCGGAGGGCGACACGCTGCGCGCCTGGAAGGTGGGCGGGGTGGAGACGAGCTGGAAGGCGATCTGCCGCAACAAGTTTTCGGTCGCGCTGAACCTGCGCCACGCCCTGGCGATCGAAGCGGTGCTGGGCCTGTGCGAGACCGCCGGCATCTTCGTGGAAAGCTTTCGCCCCGGGGTGCTGGAGGCGATGGGCCTGGCCCCCGAAACCCTGCTGGCGCGCAACCCGCGCCTGGTGATCGTGCGTATCTCCGGCTGGGGGCAGACCGGCCCCTTTGCCCATAAGCCCGGCTTCGGCACGCTGGTGGAGGGCTATTCCGGCTTCGCCGCGGTGAACGGCTTCGGTGACCGCGAACCGGTGCTGCCGCCGATGTTCATGGGCGATGCCTATGCCGGGCTGCATGGCGCGGCGAGTGCCATGATCGCGCTGCGCCATGCCGAGGCGACGGGCCAGGGTCAGGTCATCGACCTCAGCCTGTTCGAGCCGATCTTCCAGGTGATGGAGCCGCAGATGGCGAATTGGCGCATCTCCGGCAAGCGCAAGCCACGCACGGGGTCACGCTCCACCAACACCGCGCCGCGCAATGTCTATCGGACGGCGGATGGCGGCTGGGTGTGCCTCTCCGCCTCCACCCAGGGCATGACGGAAAAACTGTTCCGCAGCATCGGGCGGGAGGATCTGATCACCGATGCGCGCTTCGCCCGTAACCCGGAGCGGGTCAAGCATGCGGCGCTGCTCGATGAGATCATCGGTGGTTTCGTGGCGGCGCGGGACATGGCGGAGAACCTCGCGCATTTCGACCGGACGGGGGTGACGATAGGCCCGATCCAGGACGCCGCCTCGCTGGAGACCGACCATTACGTCGTCGCGCGCGAGGCGCTGGTGGAATTGCCGGATGCGGATATGCCCGGCGGCTGGATGCCGATGGGTGGCGCGGTGCCCAGGCTCTCGGCCACCCCCACCATCCTGGCCCGCCCGGCACCGAGGCTGGGCGAGCACAATGAGGCCATACTGGGCGCCGAGGCCTGCGCGAAGCTGCGCGCGGCGGGCGCCCTGGCGGGGTAGTTCAGGCGGTCTTCTGGCCGACCGGCGCGGCGAGGTCGGCCTCCTCGGCGCCCTCTTCCTCGTCCTCGTCGCCTTCCTCATCCTCGTCGATCTCGAGGGTGAACATGTCGTCGCGCACAGCGGCCATGCATTGGCGGAAGGTGGAGAGCACCCATTCCCGGCTGGCGCCTTCTTCCTTGTCCTCGCCCTTGGCGATCATCTGCAACAGGGCAAAGGCCACCGCCGCGTCGCTGGCACCTTCGATTTCGATCTTCATGCTGGTCATCCCTGCTGCGGTTGCGGTCGAGGCCGACACCATGCGGCAGCCCTGTTGCAGAACGACGGGCGGGATGGTGACGTTTCAGTGCCTGGGGGCGATGGCGTGCGCTCAGGCAAATTCCTGGAATTGGCAAGCGAGTTGCACGTAGACATCGCGCTTGAACCCCACCGCCCATTGCGGCAGCGACGCCAGATCCACCCATTTCCAGGCGCTGAACTCCGGTTTCGCCTCAAGGTCGAGCCGGATGTCGCTGTCCTCGCCGAGCAGGAGGAAGGCGAACCACTTCTGTTTCTGCCCGCGCCAGTCGCCCCTGTAGGCGAAGCCCACGATCTCCTGCGGGATGTCATAACCCAGCCAGCCCGGGCATTCGCCGAGAAGGGCGAGGCGGCCGGTGCCGATCTCCTCCTCGAGTTCGCGCAGCACGGCAATGCTCGGCCGCTCATTGGGCTCCAGCCCCCCCTGAGGGAGTTGCCAGCCGGCATCGAGGGCGGAATCCGCGGGCAGGTCGGTGCGTCGCGCAACCAAGACCTTGCCGGCCCGGCTGAACACCACAGCGCCGACATTGGGGCGGTAGGGCAGGTTCATGGCGGTGATTCCGGACGCCGGATGTTCGAGGACACCGGCGTCAGGATCACCCCGCGCGCCTCCAGCCCTTGATGCCAGGCGGAAATCCGGTCGAGAACCACGGGCGTGGCGTCGCCGACCAGGCCAAGGGCTGCGCCGCGTTCGCGCGCCAGGCGCTCCAGGATCGTGAGCTTCAGGTCGATCTCCCGGCGGGTCGCCGGTTCATCGACCACGACATCGACCGAGCGGCCCCAGGCACGCTCGGGGCTTCGCGCCCCAGGGCGCGGATCGATGTAGAGCAGCCCGCGCCGACGCAGATGGTCCTGCAGCGTCAGGAAGGGGTCGCTGAGGGCGGCGAAGCGTTCGCCGCGCAGTGAGCCGATGGCGCCGACGGCACCGACATAGCCCTGGAACCGGCTCAGATTCCATAACAGGCGATCCTCGTTCGCCGCCGGCGTCAGGCTGGTCAGCAGCGCGCGGTCACCCGCGTCATTTGCCGGGTGCCCATTGGGTTCGAGCGGAAGCGCGACCAGCAGCTCCATCCCGCGGCCGCGGGCCATGTCGATAAGCGGCCGCAGCTGCGGGGCATACGGGTTGACGGCGATCGTGACGGCGGTGGGCAGCTGGGTGATCGCCTGCTCGCTGACCACGGCATTGAGGCCCATGCCGCCGATGATGATCGACACCCGGGGCCGGGTATCGGCGCGCTGCTCGCCGGCACGGCTATAGACCCGCATCGGCGTGCGGCCATCGATGCCGATGCGTGGCACGGGGCCATGGGGGCCGGCTTCCAGCAGGGCCTCGTCGAGCGAGGGTTGGGCGGGGGTGGCGAGGGACGGCCGCGCCGGCGTTTCCGCCGCAGGCTCGGCGATGGGCGTGGGCTCCGGCGCAGGTGCCTGCGCCGCCTCCGGCGCGGGGCCGGCGACTTCGGCCGGTGGCGGCGGGCCGAGTATCGCCAGGACGATCACGACCCCGAGGAGCGTGGAGAAGACCGCGGCCCAGAACTGCCGCAGCCGCCGCCACCCGTTGGGCGACACAGGCCGTTCCGACGCCATCTGAATGGCCGCCTGCGCTAGCGTTGCGCCCGCCTTTGCAGGTTGGTGCCAGCCGGCATGCCGCGCAAAAGGGTGAGTGCCTGTTGCAGCTGGAAATCCGTCTCGGGCTTGGTCGGATCGAAGGCGGCTGCACCTTCCACGGGCTCGCGCTGCACGCGGTCCACCAGACCTGCCGGGAGGTTGAGCGGCGGCGGCGCGATCGCGGCCGGCTGGGTCACGCCGCCCTCATTGCGCAGCGACCGCCGCAGATCCGCCTCACGGTCCCGCGCCACGGCGTTGGCTTCCTGGCGCACGGCGCGAACCTCGATATCCGGCTCTATCCCGGTGTTCTGGATCGAGCGGCCGGAGGGGGTGTAGTAGCGCGCGGTCGTCAGCCTGATGGCGCCATTCGGTCCGAGCGGCATCACCGTCTGGACCGAGCCCTTGCCGAAGCTGCGGGTTCCCAGAACAACCGCCCGCCGGTGGTCCTGAAGGGCACCCGCGACGATCTCGCTGGCCGAGGCGCTGCCGGAGTTGATCAGCACCACGATCGGCAGGCCACCGGTGATGTCGCCGGAGCGGGCATTCCAGCGCTGCGCATCCTCGCTGCGGCGGGCGCGGGTGGAGACGATTTCGCCCTGCTCCAGGAAATCATCGGTGACCTGCACCGCCTGGTCGAGCAGTCCGCCCGGATTGTTGCGCAGGTCGAGCACGATGCCGCGCAGCGCGGTGCCGCCCTGGCTGCGCAGGGACTGCACGGCACGGCGCAGCGCCGTCTCGGTCTGCTCGTTGAAGGAGGAGAGGCGGATATAGCCGATATCCGTGCCCTCCATGCGGAAGCGCACGACCTGCGGGCGGATCACATCGCGGGTGATGGATTGCTCGATCGGCCGGTCCGTGCCCTCACGGCGGATGGTGATGCGAATCGCGCTGCCGCGCTCGCCCCGCATCTGGTCCACCGCTTCCTGCAGGGTCAGCCCCTGGGTGGAAGTGCCGTTGATGTGTGTGATCAGGTCACCCGGACGGACTCCGGCGCGGGCGGCAGGCGTTTCGTCGATGGGCGAGATGACCTTGATATAGCCGCCTTCCTGCGTGACCTCGATGCCAAGGCCACCGAATTCGCCGCGGGTCTGCACCTGCATGTCGCGGAAATTGCGCGGATTGAGGTAGGAGGAATGCGGGTCGAGGCCGGTCAGCATGCCGTTGATCGCGTTCTCGACCAGATCCCGGTCGCTCACCGGCTCGACATATTCGGCCCGCACGCGCTCGAACACGTCGCCGAACAGATTGAGCAGCCGATAGGTTTCCGCCCGCCCGCCTTCCTGCGCCCAAGCCGCCACGATGGGGCCCGCCACGATACCAGCCGCGAAGGCGCCTGCGACGAGGGCGGTGGTACCAAGCTTGGCCTTGATGGGCATAGAGTGTTCCTCGAGCAGGGATCAAAAAGCAGCCAGATCACATGTGGCAAGCGGTCACGGCAAGGCAACCGTCATTTTGCAACAGAATGGTTTCTGTTCCACCCATAAATCTAGCTTGCCATGCCATCGAAAGCCAGACCGCAAAGTGCAACGCCGCGCCGGCAGGGCTCCGATCACGCCTCGATGATCTGACCAGCCAGCCCGAGTTCGCCGGCAAGGGCATCAAGCCGGCGGGAGACGGCCTCGCCGGCAAAGACGCCGCGGCCTGGCCGCAGCCGCAAGGTCAACCCTGTGGGACCACGGTCGAGCGTGGTTTCCTCCAGCAGCGCCGCGACGCCGCCGGACAGGGTGAAGGCCAGCCGCAACGCGGCACCCAGGGTCTCGGCCTTGGCGAGGGAAGCGGAGTCGAGCAGCGCGCGCGCCTGCGACAGGAAGCCCGAACCCGGCTCCGCCTCGTAACGCAGCGCCACCGTCAGCGCCAGGAAAGCGCGGGAGAAATGATCGAGGCCAACGCCGCTCTGGCGCAACACCCGCAGAAAGCTCTGCTCGGCCCGATAATCGGGGTGGTCGCGATGGCCGATGTCGCTGAGTTGGACCGCCGCCGACAGCAGAACCTGGTCGAGCGGGGTCTGCGCCAGCCGCAGGGGTGCGAGCCAGACCGCGAGGGCCGCGGGGAATTTCTCGTTCCGGAGCCAGGACCGGCTGAGTTCGTCGGCGGCGGAGAGCAAGGCGTCGCGGCCCCTCTCGGCAGCGGGCAGCAGCCTGCCATACCAGCCCTCGCGCAGCCCATTGGCGGAGAATATCACCCGCGCCGCGCCGGTGGCACGCAACAGCCGGCGCAGGATGACCGCGGCGAAGGGCAGATCGGCCAGCCGCTTGGTCGGCGCCGCCTGCATGCGTTCGAGCGAGCGCCGCGGCGCGCTCATCACCACGCCGGCGAGATCGCGCGCCTCCTCGCGCCGAACCGCGTAATGGTGGACGATGTTCAGCGGATAGCGGGTCTGCGCCATGTGCATGCGGGCCAGGGCGCGGAATGTGCCGCCGACCAGGAAGAGGTCGCGGCCTTCCGCCTGCCGAAGCCAGGGCAGCTTGTCGAGTTCGCCCTCGACAATGGCGCGCGCCCGGCCGACATCATCCTCGGCCCGCTCGTTCAGACGGATGGTGCCGAGCGGCAGCGAAGCGGCCTGGCCGATGCGTCCGTGATCGAGACTGACCAGTTCCAGGGAACCGCCACCGAGATCGGCCAGCACGCCATCGGCCGAGGTAAAGCCCAGGATCAGGCCCTCGGCCGACAGCCGCGCCTCTTCCTCGCCGGTCAGCACCTCGATGGACACACCAGGGATGGCCGCCATCAGGGCGTCGACGAATTCCTCGCCATTGAGCGCGTCGCGCACCGCGGCGGTGGCCAGGATCTGGAAGATTTCGGTGCCCATCCCCTCCGCCACCGCCTTGTATCGGCGCAGGATGGTGATGGCGCGATGGATGGATTCGTCATTCAACCGGCCGGTGGCGACCAGCCCCCGGCCCAGCCCCACAACCGCCTTTTCATTGAAGATCGTCCGCGGGTTGCGCAACAGGCCTTCGAAGATCACCAGGCGGATCGAATTCGACCCCAAATCGACAATGGCGAAGCGTGATCTCGTTGTTTTCGTCTTTGTTGTCAGTGTTTCGACGGCATTGTCAGTGAGGAGGGCCAAGGTTCAATCCTGGTGAATGCGATCTTGCCGGGCGCGGCGGTTGGCAGCCTGGACCGGGGCGTTGAGCGCCGATCCGCGACCGGAAAGCGAGGGATTGGTCATGAAGTAGTCATGCGCGGAGAACGGCGCATTGCCCGGTTCGCGCCGCATCCACAGCGCGTCGCTGCCCAGATCCCAGCTTTGCAGGTTGTCGCGCAGGTTGACGGCCATGATCTGGTCGAGGATTTGCGCGTGGACTGTGGCGTTCTCGACCGGCACCAGGGTCTCGACCCGCCAGTCCATGTTGCGCGCCATCCAGTCCGCGCTGGAGATGTAGAGCCTGGCGCGGCGGCTGGGCATGGCGAAGCCATTGCCGAAGGCGGCGATCCGGCTGTGTTCGAGGAAGCGGCCGACGATGGACTTGACGCGGATGTTCTCGCTCAGGCCGGGCACGCCGGGGCGCAGGCAGCAGATGCCGCGCACCACGCACTCGATCTTCACCCCGGCCGCGCTGGCGCGGTAGAGTTCATCGATCAGCGTCTCATCCACCAGCGAGTTCATCTTGAGCCAGATGGTCGCCGGGCGGCCGGCCTGGGCATGGACGATCTCGTCGTTGATCAGCGCCATCAGGGTGGGGCGGATGGTCAGCGGCGCGAAGCCCAGGCTTTCCATCGCTTCCGGCCGCGCATAGCCCGTCATGTAGTTGAACAGTTTTTGAGCGTCCCTGGTCAGGGCCGGGTCGGTGGTGAAGAAGCTGAGGTCGGTGTAGATGCGGGCCGTGATCGGGTGGTAGTTGCCGGTGCCGAAATGCGCGTAGGAGCGCAGCGAGGTACCCTCGCGGCGCACCACCAGCGAGCATTTGGCGTGGGTCTTCAGCTCGACGAAGCCATAGACGACCTGGACGCCGGCGGCCTCCAGTTCGCGCGACAGGGCGATGTTGCGCTCCTCGTCGAAGCGGGCCTTGAGCTCGACCATCGCGGTGACCGACTTGCCGGCCTCCGACGCTTCGATCAGGGCGCGGGCGATGGGGCTGTCGCGGCTGGTGCGGTAGAGCGTCTGCTTGATGGCGATGACGCTCGGGTCGCGCGCCGCCTGGCGCAGGAACTGCACGACCACGTCGAAGGATTCGTACGGGTGGTGGACGACGATGTCCTTCGCCCTGATCGCGGCGAAGCAATCGCCACCGAAATCGAGAATCCGCTCGGGAAAGCGCGCGCTGTAGGGGGTGAATTGCAGGTCCGGCCGGTCATCGACGATCAGCGCCGAGAGGTCGGCCACGCCCAAAAGGCCATCGACCTGGAAGATCGCATTGGGGTCGGCCTCCAGCTCCTCGGCGACGAAGGCGATCATGTCGGCGGGCATGCGGCTGTTGACGGAGAGGCGGATGGCGCGGCCGCGGCGGCGGCGCTTGAGCGCGCTTTCGTAGGAGCGGACGAGGTCCTCCGCTTCCTCCTCGAACTCGACATCGGTGTCGCGGATCAGGCGGAACATGCCGCGCTCCACCGGGATGAAGCCGGGGAACAGGCGATGCAGGAACAGCCCGATGGCATCCTCCAGCACGAGGAAGCGCAGTTGCGTGGTGCCCGCCGGCGCCGGCAGGCGAATGAAGCGCTCGATCTGCGGCGGCAGGGGCAGCAGGGCGCGCATCACGCCGCCATCCTCCTCGCGCACGAGTTGCAGGCACATGGAGAGCGAAAGATTGGGCAGGAAGGGGAAAGGATGCGCCGGGTCGACCGCGAGCGGCGTCAGGACCGGGAATGCCCTCTCCAGAAACCAGGTTTCCAGCCATTGCAGATCGCTGTCGCTCAGTTCCTCGGTTTCGCAGACGTGGAAATTCTCAGTGCTCAGCTGCTCCCGCAGCGCGCGCCATGTAGTTTGCTGGGCTTCGATCAGCTGTTGCGCCCGGGCATGGATGGAAACCAGCTGCTGGGCCGGCAGTTTTCCGTCATGACTTAACGTCGTGACCCCCGCCCTTTCCTGCCCGACAAGTCCCGCCACCCGAACGGAATAGAATTCATCCAGGTTCGAGCCGGAAATCGCCACGAACCGCACCCGCTCCAGCAGGGGATGCCGCGGATTTGCCGCCTCCTCCAACACCCTGGTGTTGAAATCCAGCCAGGAAATCTCACGATTGATGAAGCGTGGAGCCACGGCTACGGCGGCGAGGTCGGGCTGGATTGGCGCGTCTGACATGGGACCCTTCTACCTCATCCGATCTCAGGGATGAACGAGGCAAACAGTCAATCCACAGAACTGTCACGCGCGTAAAGCCGAAGGGGCGGAATGCTCATGGGCCATCCCGCGCATCGCTGGCCGGTGAGGGGCGGGGCGCGATATCGCCCCGCCATGAAAGCCCCGTGCCGGGCTCACTCCTCCTCGTAGCCGCCACCCGCGTCGTCATAGCCGGAGGAACCGCTATCCCTGCCCGTGTCGTAGGAGCCGCTGGCATCCTGCTGGCCAGAGCCGGAGTCAGCCCCGCCGCCCCCCCAACCGGAAGCCGCGCCGGGATCGGTCCAGGCGGAAGAGGTCGGCACCGCCTCGGAGCCAAAGGCGCCCGCGCCGGTGGCGGCGGCCGCCGCACCGGAACCGCCGGAGAGGGAGTTCATCAGCATGTTGCCCAGCACCATGCCGCCGGCGACGCCTGCCGCGGTCATCAGGGCGGTGCCCAGGAAGCCCGGACCCTGCCGGCCCTGCAGGGCCTGCGCATTGTAGCCGGGCGGATATTGCGGCATCGGGCGGGGCGGCATAGCCGCCGGGCGGCTGCCGCCAAAGCCCAGGAAACCGCGATTCTGCGCGGCCTGCGCCTGGCGGGAGCTGTTCTCCAGCTCCCATTCCAGCTCCTGGATGCGGTTCTGCGCCTGCACCAGCGCATGCTCCTGCACGAAGGCGGTCTGCGTGATGCGGTAGCGCGCCTCGGGATATTGCTGGAAGAGCTGGGAGATCATCGCGTCGGCCTCGCGGTCGACCGGCGGCAGTTGCGGCGCGGACGCCACGGAGGGCGCGCGGCCGCCCCAGGGGCTGGCTGAGGCAGCGGGCTGGGCGGCGCCGGCCACGCGCTGGATGTATTCGGTGATGATGCGGCGCTCGTCGTCGGTCATGGGACCTCGGTCTTCCTCTGATGTTGCGTGAGCGGGATGCGGACGCACGGGAATTGTTAACTCCCGTTCATCCGCATGTGGCCCAGGGGAAGGTTTGATTCAAGCGTCATGGTGATGAAATGAGAGGCGGCGCCGTCTCGAACATCGCGCAGGCGATCAGCGGGCGCGGAGCAGCTCCGGCACCCGCAGCAGCACCTGCTCGTTGTTGTCCGGCCGGTTCGGGAAGCGGCCGGCCGAGAAGGGGTAGTTGTTGTCATTGCCGACGATGATGTGGTCGGCATCGACCATCGCGACATTCTCGATGGTGAAGAAGGGGAAGGTGAAGCGGCCGGCGGGGGCACCGGCCGGCAGCGCGCCGCGGTCACGCGCCAGGCCCTGAGGGTCCTGCATGGCCATCAGGTCGATATGGCCGATTTTACGGACGAAGCCCTCGGCATCGGGGGCGCCGAGGTCGATCAGGTAGACCCGCTTGAAGCGCGCGGGCAACGGGAAGCAGGGTGCGGCAGCGGTGGGCGCCACACCCTGGGCGCAGGCCAGGCCAGGGTCGCCCTCGCCATTGTCGCGCTCAATCACCAGGGCGCGGCGCTCATCGATCATGTTGAAGTCGCCGATGGCGGTGGCGCCGGGCTCCAGCCGGTAGCGCAGGCTGCGGCCGGTCCAGGCGCCGCGCGCGGCGCTGAACTCGATCAGGCGCAGGAACTGGCCCTCGGGCTGGTCGGAATTGGGGGCGAAGATCGGCTGTTCGAGCATCGCCCAGAGCGTCTGGCCGTCCGGCGTCATCGCCATGCCCTCATAGCCGCCCGAGCGGCGGGCGCGGAAGGGCACGGTCGCGGTCGGCGTCGCCGGCAGTTGGAAGCCGTGATTGTCCGGGCTGCGCAGCGGCTGGCCGTCCAGCATGGTCTCGAAGAAGCGCAGCACCCGGCCTTCGGCATCGGTCTGGAAGATATAGGGGCCGAATTCCTCGCCGAACCAGAAGGTGCCGTCGGGCGCGTTCTGGATGCTCTCGATGTCGAGATCGGCGCCGGTCAGGTAGCGGGTGGGCGAGGGGTCGGTGACAATGTGGAAGGGCAGCACACGATTGGGGTCGGAGAGGAAGATGGTACGTTCCACCGTGGTCACGCCGGTCTGGAAGTTGGGGCGGATGCGGTGGAACATCAGCAGCGCGTCGGGGCTGTTGCGGCGCGTGCCGAAGCCATTGTCGGTGGTCACCCAGTAGGAGCCGTCACCGATCGGGCGGATGCCGGAAAAGCCCTGCACGGGCTGGCCTTCCAGCGGCAGCATCACGCCGGTGCGGCGGCTGCCATGCATAGCGCCGGTGTCGGCGGGGATGGTGCCGCGGGCCTCGACGCGGATGTTGCCGGGGCCGGTGAAGCGGCCGGAGGTGGCGAAGCCCGGGGGCGCATTAGCCGGCGGCGCGATCAGCGTGGCGGCGGGTAGCATGGCGTGGCCGACCACACGCGCCTCGAAACGCTCATCGGCGTGTGCCGCGGTTGTCAGGGCGATGGCGGCGATGCCGGCCAGAAGCAGGTTTCGCATGGAAGTCCCTCCGGATTTGAGACGCCGCTTTAACCAATCATTGTTGCAGTTTCCCGACAGCGCCGTGACGGATCGGCGCATGCCGGCGTCTCGGGCGGCGGGCTCGCTCTGGCGCGCGGCGAGGCGGGCGCCGATGCGGTCGATCTCGCGCATCGCCACCGCGCCATAGGGGGCCATCCCCTTGCAAACCAGCATGGCGTTGGACCACATGAAATTGCCCGGGAAATGGTCCGTCCAGCAGGCGGGCGCGGCGGATGACATGGATGGCTGGTTTCCCCGGATCGTTATGCACGAAGGCTGAACAGGGGGTTTCGGCCGGTCAAGGCATGCCGGACAGGCCCTGCACCACATCGCCGACCGACAGCACATCGGCGTACTTCACCGCCATGTCGTAGAGATTGGCGAAATGCGGGCTCTCATGCCGGTCCGCCACGCATTCCTCCGGCACGATCATGCGGAAGCCGCAGGACAGGCCATCCACCACCGTGGCGCGCACGCAGCCGGAGGTGGAGCCGCCGGTGACGACCACCGTGTCCACGCCGTGGAAGGTCATGAGGCTGCGCAGATGGGTCTCGAAAAACGCTGAGGCCATGCGCTTGCGGATGATGATGTCCGTTGGTGCGATGGTGAGCCGCGGGTCAAGCTGCGCCCGGGGCGAACCGTCGCGGATGTTTTGCAAGGAATCCGGCGTGTTGCTGCGGGTGCCCCAGACGCCGCAATCCTCGCCCGATTCCACATAGGCAACATAGGTCCAGATGACCGGAAAACCCTTGTCGCGGCATAGCGTGGCCAGCGTGTTGATATGCTCGCATTGCCGCGGATCGGTCTCATAGGCCGTGGCGGGGAAGGTCGCGGGCTCGGTATAGGCGCGTTGCGGGTCCACATTCACCAGTGCCGCGCGCCGGCCGAAGCCGAAGCGCGCCCGTGGCGGCCCGGCGCGCAGGGTGGCGAAAAGCTGGCGGGCGGTGAGATCGCCGTCGATCACGCCGCACCCGGCCGGATGCGCGCCAGGAATTGCCGATGCCAGCTGCCATAGCCCGGATGCACATGGGCCAGCTTGCCGCGCAGCTGCGCATGCACCTCGGCCAGACGGTGGAAAGGCACGAAGGGGTAGAGGTGATGCTCGGCGTGATAGGGCATGTTCCACATCAGCAGCCGCACCAGGGGGGTGGTCAGGATGGTCCGCGTGTTGGTCAGCCCGTCGCGCTCCTGGCTGCACAGCGTGTGCTCGGTCAGCAGGTAGACGCGCAGGAAGGGCTGGCCGATCAACTGCGGCAGCACCCAGAAGAGCAACAGGGCCTGCCAGCCGAACGCCATCAAGATGAACATCGCGAGCGCCAGGATGAAGGCCACCATCCAGCGGATGCTGCGGATGATGCGCGGCGCCGCGTCGGGGTGGATGAAGGGATAGGCGGAGAGATCTCCGCGCAGCCCCTCCGAGATATAGCGGATGCGGCTGCGCCAATACGGCACGCCCAGCATGCGCAGCAGATATCCTCGCAGAACCATCGGCACCGGTTGCTGCAGCAGCTCGGGATCGTTGTCCGGATCCTGCGTGTGGCGGTGATGCGCGAGGTGGTAGGATTGGTAGAAGTGCCAGGAATACAGCGCCAGCGCGCCGCACACCCAGCCCACCAGGGCGTTGAGACGGCGGCTGGCGAAGGCGGTCTGGTGCATCGTCTCGTGGAAGGGCGCGAAGAGCGCGGCTTGCACGATTCCCAGCGCGACCACGGCGGGTGCCTTCCACCAGCCCGGCAGGATGGCCACGAGCGTGCCCGCGGCCAGCAGCAGCCCGAGATGGATGGCCAGCCGCTTCAGCCCCTGCGCGTCGGAACGCCCGGCGAGGTGCATCATCGCCGCCGGCTTGGGCGCGCGGACATGGGCCAGATCATGGGTCAGGCCGTTCATCGCGTTCCTACCTGGCCGCGATGCGGGCGGTGACTATGGCGGGGTGGCATGCTACGGGCGCACATTGGTTCGCCTTTCGGCGCTGGGGGTGTTCAGAACCCGGCGACTGCGTTTTTCCCTTGGACTAGGATGGCAGCGGCAGCGGCACGGCGTCAACTCGACATGCGGGCTGCCCCATAGGCGGTGGGGTTCACAGAAATTTCGCCGCACTTGCGCTAACCGAAAGCGTTGGTGGGTCGAAGCCCTGTTATCAGACGAAAGGTGCTTCGATGGACCAGGCGATGAATCAGGGTTGGCGCTACCGGCCGCATATGTTGTCCGCTTTCAGCTGGCTTCTCGCCGGCTGGATAGCGTGGGAAATATTCTATTATGAGCAATTCAAGCTCAATGCGGCCGAGGGCAGCGTCGAGGGCGTGTTCCTGCCCCTGGCCACCTGGTTCGGCTTCCCCGGGCATGAACCGCTTTTCCGCTGGGGTGTGGCGCTGCTGGAAATTGCCGCGGCGACGCTGGTGATCAACCAGCCCACGCGCTGGTTCGGCGCGCTGATGACCATGGGTTTGATGGGTGGCGCGATCTTCCTGCACACGCTGGGGCCGATCGGGATCGACCCGTACAATGATGGCGCCATGCTGTTCAAGGAAGCATGCTTTACCTTTCTGGTGGCCTCGCTGCTGTTCCTCCTGCACCGCGGTGAGGCCTGGGCCATGGCCACCCGCCTTCGCGCCCCGGCCCATGCATGAGCCTGGCAGTGATGCAAGCACCGCCCAGGGACCAGCGGCTGGATGCCTTCCGGGGCTGGATGCAGCTTTCCATCTTCTACAGCCATGCCTTCGGCAGCTTCACCGGGGCCTGGCTGATTCATGCCGGCTGGGGGCTTTCCGACAGCTCCGAGCAGTTCGTCTTTCTCTCCGGCTTCGGCCTGGGTTCGGTCTTCGCGCTCAAGCAGGCCAGGGGAAGTTTCGGCAACGCCTGCAGGGACCTCTGGCTGCGCATCGTCAAGCTGTGGCGGATGCACCTGCTGGTCTTCCTGGGCTTCGCCTTGATGGTCACGGCGCTTTCCCCCTGGGTTAGCGAGCCGGGTTGGGCCTTCGCTTTCGAGGCGCCGGTGCTGGCGGCGCTGGGTGCGGCGGTCATGCTCTACCAGCCCCCCTTCATGGGCATCCTGCCACTGTTTCTGTTCGCGATGGCCTCACTGCCGGTTTTCGCCTGGGCGGTGGAGCGCTTCGGAGCCCGGGCATTGCTGTTGCCGGCCACGCTCTATGCCGCGGCGCAGATCGCGGGGCCGGACCTGCCGGCGCTGTTCGGCACCACCTTCGCCTTCAATCCTTTGGCCTGGGTGCCGCTGTTCATGCTCGGCGCCTGGTTCGGCCGGCAGGCGCTGCTGCATGGCCGCGCCATCGCCCGCAACCGCGTCCTGGTCGTGATGGCCCTGGCTCTGCTGGTGTTCGGCGCGGTGTGCCACCACGCCGGCTGGCTGCCCAACGCCCTGATGGGCAAGGAGCAACTGGCACCGCTGCGGCTGCTGCACGCGCTGGCTTGCGCCTATCTCGTCGCGGTGCTGATCCCGCGCGATGTTGCCTGGGCGCGCAGCGCCGCCGCCGGCGCGCTCGCCGTGCTCGGGCGCAACAGCCTGCAGGTGTTCAGCCTGGGGCTGTTCTTCTCCTTTCTCGCCGCCACCGCGTTCCGGCTCTGGCCTGGCGCACAGGGGTGGAGCGAGCCGCTGCTCCTGGGCCTGGGCTCGCTTGCCTTGTGGCGTTTTGCCAGAATGATCGAAAATCGCCGTGCCATGCCTTCCGCGCCGCCGCGGCGCACCCACATCATAGCCCTCTGAAGGACAACCGAAGCATGTTCATTCATCGTCGCCGCGGCTGGGAAATCCCCGAATCCGCCGTCACCCCCCGCGAGGCCGTGCTCAACCGCCGCGCGCTGATGGCCGGCTCCGCCGGCATGATGGCCGGCTCGGCCGCCATCACCGCCCCGGCGCTGGCACAATCCGGCGCCGTGCCGCCTCTGCCGCCGCATGAAATCAACCTCCGCTATCAACCCGGCCGCGCCTTGACGTCGGAGCGCGAGGCGACGACCTACAACAACTTCTACGAGTTCGGCACCAGCAAGACGATCTCGCGCGAAGCGCAGCGGATGCCGCGCCGGCCCTGGACCCTGAAGGTGGAGGGCATGGTCGAGCGGCCGCTCGAGCTGGATATCGACGCGCTGATCCGCGCCATGCCGATCGAGGAGCGGGTCTATCGCCTGCGCTGCGTCGAGGCCTGGGCGATGACCGTGCCCTGGACCGGCTTCCCCCTGGCCGCCCTGCTGAACATGGCCCGGCCGCTGGGCAGCGCGCGCTACGTGTCCTTCCAGACCGCGCAGCTGCCCGCGGTGATGCCCGGCCTGCGGCAGAGCTGGTACCCCTGGCCGCACATGGAGGCCTGCACCATCGCCGAGGCGCAGAATGAGCTGAGCTTCATGCCCATCGGCCTGTTCGGCCAGCCGCTGCCGCCGCAGAACGGCGGACCGTTGCGGGTGCTGTTCCCCTGGAAATACGGCTTCAAATCCGGCAAGTCGCTGGTGCGCATCGTGGTGCAGGAAGCCCGTCCCCCCACCTTCTGGGGCACCATCCAGCCCGCCGAATACGGGTTCTGGGCCAATGTGAACCCGGCCGTCGCGCATCCGCGCTGGAGCCAGGCGACCGAGCGCCTGATCGGCACGAATGAGCGGGTTCCCACCCAGATGTGGAACGGCTATGGCGAATTCGTCGCGGGTCTTTATGAGGGCCTGCAAGGTGAACGATTGTTTGCATGAGATTGGCAGGTTGGCTTCTGGTCATCATCGGCTTCGCGCTGGGCTTCGCGTTGGGCTTCGGCGTTCCGCTGGCCGAGGCCGTGCCGGCCTTCGGCCGGGCTGACGAGGCCGGCAGCCTTGCCTATCTGGTGCTGATCCGGCCTTCCTGGGTGGTTCCCATGCTCACCGGCGTGGGCCTGCTCATCGTCGCGGGCTGGGTGCAGAAGCGCCCGGACGGGTCGTAGTCGCTCAGCGGATCGGCGGCGCGTACATCAGGCCGCCATTGGTATAGAGCGCGTTCAGGCCACGCCGCAGGCCGATGGGGCTGCCCGCGCCGAGATGGCGCTCGAAGATCTCGCCGTAATTCCCCACGGCGCGAATGGCATTGTAGGCCCAGCGCCGGTCCAGCCCCATCATCGGGCCATGATCGCCCGCCATGCCGAGCAGGCGGCGGATTTCCGGGTTCGGGCTGGTCAGGAAACTATCCACATTGGCCTGGGTGATGCCCAGCTCCTCGGCCGTCAACAGGGCGAAGAAGGTCCAGCGGATGATGTCGAACCACTGGTCGTCGCCATGCCGCACCACCGGGCTGTGCGGCTCCTTGCTGATGATGTCGGCCAGGATCACGTGGTCGTCGGGGGTGGGAAAGCTGGCGCGCAGCCCTGCGAGTTGGCTGGCATCCGTCGAATAGGCGTCGCAGCGGCCGGCGAGGTAGCTGCGCCGCGCCTCGTCATTCTGCTCGAACACCACGGGGGAATAGGCGATGTTGTTGGTGCGCGCCCAGTCCGACAGGTTCAGCTCGTTGGTCGATCCCGCGACGACGCAGATCGAGGCGCCGACAAGTTGCGCCGCGCGGGTGATGCCGGCCGAGCGGCGCAGCATGAAGCCCTGCCCGTCGAAGAAGCTGATGGCGGTGAAGTTCAGCCCATTGGCCGTGTCGCGCGACTGGGTCCAGGTCACAGTGCGCGCCAGAACATCGATCTGGCCCGATTGCAGCGCGGTCAGCCGGGTGTTGGTGGTCAGCGGCACCCAGCGGATTTTTGCCGCGTCGCCCAAAGCGGCGGCGGCGAAGGCGCGGCAGATGTCATTGTCGATGCCGCGATACTCGCCCCGGCTGTCGGGCATCGAGAAGCCGGCGGCACCGGTGGAGGTGCCGCAGACCAGCAGGTCGCGCGCGCGGACCTGGGCGAGGGTGGGGCCGGGACTGGCCATCTGCGCCGCGGCCAGGCCGGGCAGGAGAAGGGCCAGGAAGGCAAGGGCGGGCTTGAACATGCGGCGCTCCGGATCGGGTTGCAGCCGAGCATGGACGCGACGTGGCCCGGGCGCAACTTGACGCCGGCCGTGCTTCGGCGAAGTGTGATGGGCAGAGATTTCAGCTGGATTGAGCATGGCAGTCCCCGTCGCCAACACCACCACGCAGCCATTGATGCAGCGCATGCGCGGGCTGGCGCCGGGGCTGGTCTTTTGTTTCGCTGTGGCGGGAGTTGCCATCATGGTGCGCAACGCCACCGGGCTCGCGGCGCTGAACCCGGTGGTGGTGGCGCTGGTCATCGGCATCGGCTGGCGCGCGGCGATGGGGCCCACGCCCAGCATGAAGGCCGGCGTCGCCTATGCCGTGCGGCCGGTGCTGCGGGCGGCCATCGTGCTGCTGGGGTTGCAGGTGACGCTGGGGATGCTGTGGGCGCTCGGGCCGGGCGCGCTGGTTCTGGCGGTGGTCGTGGTGGGAACGACCCTGCCCTTCACCATCTGGCTCGGGGGTGTGATGGGGGTGGACCGGGCGCTGTCGCAGCTTTTGGGCACCGGCACCGCCATTTGCGGCGCCTCCGCCATCGTCGCCGCCAACCAGGTGGCGCGGGGGCGGGATGAGGATGTGACCTATGCGCTGGCGGTGATCACGCTTTGCGGCACGGCCGCCTTGCTGATCTTCCCGGCGCTGGCCGGGCCGCTGGGGCTGTCGGCGCGCGAATACGGGTTGTGGTCGGGTGCCGCCATCCATGAGGTGGTGCAGGCGGTGGGTGCCGCCGCGGCGGGCGGGCCGGAGGCGTCGCAAAGCGGCACGGTGATGAAGCTGGCGCGGGTCTTCCTGCTGGCGCCGGCGGTGCTGGCGCTGGGCTGGTGGGTGGCCAGGCAGGCGGGCGGGGAGGCCGCTTCGGTGAAGGCGCCGGTGCCCTGGTTCGCCTTCGGCTTCCTGGGGCTGGTGTTGCTGGGCAGCACCGGGCTGGTGCCGGGTGAGGCGGTGCAAGCCAGCCGCTTCCTGGTGCCGCTGATGCTGGCGGCCAGCGTGGCGGCGCTGGGTTTTTCCACCGACCTGAAGGCGCTGAAGGCGCGCGGCTTGGCGCCACTCTTCCTCGGCGTGGCCAGCACGCTGTGGATCACGCTGCTGGCGCTGGTGGGCGTGAAGCTGATCGGCTGATTGCCACGCCGCCACCACGATTCCACCCGCGAAAAGCCACCCCGCACCGCTACACCTTCCGCATCACCAAGGAGGTGTCAGATGATCCGTTCATTCATCGCCGCGGCCGTTGTGGGAATTGGTCTGATGGGCCCGGCCCAGGCCTGGCAGCCCTATCAGCCGAGCCAGTACGGCTATGCCGGGCAAGGCTATGGCCAGCCGGACTGGCAGCAGCGCCGCGAATGGCGCCGCGAACGTGACGAGGCCCGCATCGCCGAGGCCGCGCGGCAGGAAGCCTGGCGCATCGAGCAGGAGCGCGAACAGCGGCGCGAATGGCGCCGCGCCCAGCGCGAACAGTTCGGCGGCTATCGCAGCTGGTAGGGCGTCACACCGGCCGGGCGGTGAAGACGCGGCTGGGCGCCACGAATTCCTCCTGCGCCGCCACCGTCAGGATCTCGCGCGAACCTGCCTCGGCGGTGCGCGCGAGCAGGCCGAAGACCGAGGAGGCGGCGGCCGAGAGTGCCGCCGCGGCACTCCCGGTCCGCATCCGGTGCAGCAGGTAGAGCGCGCAGATCGCATCCCCCGCGCCGTTGATCGACAGCGGCAGCAGCGGCGTTTCCAGATGCCAGAACCCGCCGCCCTCGGCCGCCACCATGCCGATGTGGCCGGGCTGGCTCTCGAAACTGGTCAGCAGCACGCAGCGCGGGCCCATCGCCTGCAGGGCCGTGATGGCCGCCTTGGCATCGGCCAGGGAGGCGATGGTGCGGCCGGTCAGCCATTCCAGCTCGAAGCGGTTGGGGGTGGCGATATCGGCCAGCGCCAGGGCACTGTCGCGGAAGAATTCGGCAATGCCCGGCCGGACATAGACGCCGCGGCCATCATCGCCGATCACCGGGTCGCAGCAATACAGCGCGGCGGGGTTGGCCGCCTTCACCCGGGCCACGGCGTCCAGGATCGCATCGCCGATATCGGCCCCACCGACATAGCCGGACAGCACGGCGTCACAGCGCCCGAGCACGCCGCGATCGGCGATGCCCGCCACGCATTCCCGCACCAGATCGCCGGAAAACACCTGCCCGCGCCAGGCGCCATAGCCGGTGTGGTTGCTGAACTGCACGGTGTTGACCGCCCAGACCTCGGCGCCGAGCCGCTGCAACGGAAACATGGCCGAGGCATTGCCGACATGGCCATAGCTGACCCAGGACTGGATGGAGAGGATGTTCTCAGCCATCGGCGATGGTCACCATCAGCCAGCCGCGCGGGTCGAACTCCACGAATTCGCCGGCGGCGAGCAGGACGGTTGTGGTGCTGCTTTCCACGATGGCCGGGGCCTCCAGGCGGCGGCCGGGCTGGAAATCGAAGAAGCCATGCACCGCCACCTCGCGCCAGGCGCCGCCGAGAAAGACCCGGCGCGCGCCCGGCGCGGTCATCGCGGGCCGCGAGAAATACCCCGCCGCCCCGCCCAGCCGGCCGAGCGCCGCGACACGGGCGCTGACCAGCACCACCTCATCCTCCGGGAGTTGGTAGGTGAAGAGGCGCTGGTGTTCGGCGTGGAAGGCCTGGCGGGCCTGCTCGTCCGCGTCGCCGCGCGTCCAGTCCAGCCCATCCAGCCCGACCTTGATCTCGAAGACCTGCTCGCCATAGCGCATGGAGGCGGAGCGGGTGGTGTCGATCGGACCGTGGAACCATTCGGCCATTTTTTGCCGCGCCTCGTCTTCCAGCCGCGCGTAGAGCGCGGCGAGCGTCGCGGCGGGCGGCACGCCCTCGGCCACGCTCACGCTGCGGGTCACCTCATAGCGTAGATCGGTGCGCAGCATGCCCCAGGCGGAGAGGCCGGCGGCCAGCAGCGGCACGGCATAGCGCTTCATGCCCAGATCGCGCGCCACGGCGCTGGCATGCAGCCCGGCGGCGCCGCCAAAAGCCAGCAGCGTGGCCGCCCGCGGGTCGATGCCGCGCCGCACGGTGGCGACGCGCACACCATCGGCCATGCGGGCATTCACCAGGCGGAAAATGCCGGCGGCAAGGTCGAGCGGCGCGATGCCCAGCCGGCCGGCCAGTGCGGCCATGGCGGCCTCGGCCGCCGGCAGGTCCAGCGCCTGCGCGCCGCCGAGAAAATTGCCGGCGCTGAGGAAACCCAGCACCAGATTGGCGTCGGTCACCGCCGGCTCCACGCCACCCCGGCCGTAGCAGGCCGGCCCCGGCCTGGCGCCGGCGCTGCGCGGGCCGACCTGCAGCCGGCCATCCGGACCCAGCGCCGCGATGGACCCGCCGCCGGCGCCCAGCGTCACGATATCCAGGCTTTCCAGCGCGATCACCTCGCCGCCGACCTCCCGCCCGCGGCCCAGCGTGGCGCGGCCTTGCGTGATGGAGGCGATGTCGGTGGAGGTGCCGCCCATGTCGAAGGTGACCAGCTCGCCCCCGATCCCCATGGCCGAAAGCGCCACCGCCGCCGCCACCCCGCCCGCCGGGCCGGAGAGCGCCGTGCCCACGGCGAGGCGCGCCGCATCCGCCAGCGGGGCCACGCCGCCATGCGAGAGGATGACGAAGACCGCGCCCTGGTAGCCGGCCTCGGCCAGGCGCCCGGCCAGCCGGCCCAGGTAGCGCGCCACCACCGGGCCGACATAGGCGTTCACCGCGGTGGTGGAGAAGCGCTCGAATTCCTTGATCTCCGGCAGAACCTCGTGCGACGCCGTGACGAAGAGATCGGGCCGGGCCGCGCGCAGGGCGGCGGCGGCGGTGGCCTCGTGCCGCGGGTCGGCCCAGGCGTGCAGGAAGCAGATGGCGACCGCGTCGGCCTCCCCCACGGCGGCGATGGCGGCATTCAGCGCCGGGGCTTCCAGCGCGGTTTCCACCCTTCCATCGGCGCGCAGGCGCTCGGCCACGGGGATGCGGCGGTGGCGCGGCACCAGCGGCTCGGGCGGGGCCATGCGCAAATTGTAGCGGTCGGGCTTCAGCCCCTCGCGCATTTCCACCACGTCGCGATGGCCCTGGGTCGTGAGCATGGCCACGCGGGCGCCGCGGCGTTCCAGCAGGGCGTTGGTGGCGACCGTGGTGCCGTGGATGATGTGCTCGGTGCGGCTGAGCAACTCATCGAGGCCCACGCCCAGGGCGGCCGCCAGATTGGCAAGGCCCGCCAGCACGCCCAGCGACTGGTCGGCCGGCGTGCTGGCGGCCTTGGCCATCACCGTGCCGCCATCCCCGGCGATGGCCACCAGATCGGTGAAGGTGCCGCCGACATCGATGCCAATGCGCCACCTCATGCCGTGTATCCGTCGCGCAGGTCGCTCTGCTTCGCCACTTCGGCGCGCTTGCCCGGGTCACCCCAGCCGCCGCCGCCGGAGGAGAGCAGATGGAGCACGTCGCCCGGCTGCACCGGCACGCCGACTTCCTTGCTGCGCAGCTCGCGCACCGCGCCATCGGCGCCTAGCAGGGTATAGGCATGCGGCATGCCATCCGGCCCGCCCACCATGCCGGCGGAGCCGTGGCGCACGCCATCGCCCGCGGTGTTGGCCAGGGCGGGGCCATGGCTTTCCACCCGCAGACGAAGCTCTGCCCCCGTGCCGCCGCGGTATTGGCCCAGGCCACCGGAATTGGCGCGGAATTCATGGGCTTCGAACAATAGCGGAAAACGCGCCTCGGCCTGCTCGACACTGCCGAATTTCAGCCCGCCGGCGCTGTGCCATTCGCCGGCAGTGTTGAAGCCGTCGCCCGCCGCGCTGGCGCCGCCGCCGGGGCGGGCATGGAACAGGTGCCAGACGAATTTCCGCCCCGTCGCCGACCGGCCCTGGATGGCCACGCGGAAGCGCCGACCCCAGCCGCCCATGGCGCGCTCCGGGCAGCAATGCTGCATGGCGCGGATGATCGCTTCCACGATCTCGTTGCCGGGATGGCTGGTGCAGAGCGTGACCGGCTTGCCCTCATGCGCCCAGACGATGCTGCCCTCACGCGCGATCACGCTGAGCGGGCGGAAGGCGCCGGCGTTCTTCGACACCTCCGGGTCCAGCAGATAGGCGAAGGCCATCGCCACCGCCGAGAGCATGTTCGGGCGCGAGGAATTGACGATGCCCGCCACCTCGTCGTCGGAGCCGCTGAGATCGATGGTGAGGTCGGAGCCGCGCTTGGTGCAGGTGGCGCGGATGGTGATGTTTTCGCGGCCATGCCCGTCATCATCCAGCACCGCCTCGCCCTGCCAGATGCCGTCGGGCCAGGCCGCGACGATGCGGCGGGCATGGGCTTCGGACAGGCCCAGGATGGCATCGACCACAGCCAGCAACCCGTCGCGGCCGTGCTGGGCCAGCAGCGCCTCGACGCGTGCGGCACCGGTGCGGGCGGCGCCGACCATGGCCATCAAATCGCCCCTGACGTCGCGCGGCAGGCGGGTGTTGGCGCAGAGCAGGCGGATGAGGTCATCACGCAGCCCGCCATCCTCGCCCAGGCGTATCGGCGGGATGCGCACGCCCTCGGACCAGATATCGGTGGCGGCGGGGTTGTAGCCGCCATGGGTGCCGCCGCCGATATCGCTGACATGGGCGCGCACGACGGTGAAGAAACAGCGCTCGCCATCCGCGAAGACGGGCAGCAGGATGGTGAGGTCGGGCAGATGCGAGCCGCCATCATAAGGGTCGTTGAGCAGAAAAATGTCGCCCGGGCGGGGGGCGGGGAATTGCGCCAGCACCGCCTGCACCGCCGAAGGGAGTGCTCCGACATGCACCGGAATATGGTCGGCCTGGGAGACGAGATCGCCCTCGGCACCGCAGATCGCCACCGAGAAATCGCGTGAGGAGTTGAGGATCTGGCTGTAGGAGGTGCGCAGCATCGCCTCGCCCATCTCCTCCACGATCGCCCGCAGGCGGTTGTCGAGGACGGCGAGGGTGACGGGATCCATGGCGCCCAGGCTCGCCGCGCCGGGCCGCTGGCGTCAAGCCGGCATCCTCGCCATGCTCGGCGCAGGGAGGATCAGAACATGCATGAGATCGCGACGGGGCTGCGCTTCCCCGAGGGGCCGGTGGCCATGCCCGATGGCGGCATCGTGCTGGTGGAGATCGAGGCCGGGCGGATCACGCGGGTGGCCGGGGATGGCGCCGTGACGGTGCTGGCCAAGACCGCCGGCGCGCCCAACGGCCTGGCGCGCGGCCCGGGCGGCAAGCTCTACATCTGCAACAACGGCGGCTTTTCCTGGCACGAGCAGCCCGGTCTGCTGCGCCCCACCGGGCAATCGGCCGACTACACCGGCGGGCGGATCGAGGTGCTGGACCCGGATACGGGCGAGCTGACCACGCTGTATGATCATTGCGAAGGGCGGCCCCTACGCGGGCCGAACGACATCGTCTTCGACCCCAATGGCGGCTTCTGGTTTTCCGATCTCGGCAAGGTCCGCGGGCGGGATCGGGACCATGGCGGCGTGTATTGGGCCGCCACCGATGGCAGCCGGGTGATTGAGGCCGCCTACCCCGTCTTCGGCGGCGCCAATGGCATCGGCCTCAGCCCCGATGGGCGCGTGCTTTATGTGGCGGAGACGGAGACCGGCCGGCTGTGGGCATGGGATGTGGAGGGGCCAGGGAAACTGGCCAAGGCGCCTTGGCCGAGCTCGCATGGTGGGCGGCTGGTGTGCCAGTTTCCGGGGTTCCGGCGGTTGGATTCCATCGCCATCGCCGCCTCGGGCAATATCCTGGTGGCGACGCTGGTGAGCGGGGAGGTGACCACCGTCTCGCCCGGCGGCGAGATCGTCCATGTCGAGACGATGCCCGAGCCGATGCCCACGAACATCTGCTTCGCCGGGCCCGATCTGCGCGACATTGTCGTGACCCTCTCCACCACCGGGCGCCTGGTGCGCATGGCGTGGTGGGAGGCGGGGTATCGCCTGCCCTTCAGTGCCTGATGGCCCGCGCGGCGGCGGCGTAGCCCACGCGCCGCTGCGGAGCCACGGGGTGGCGGCCGGCGACGCGTTCGAGAAGTAACCGTTGTGCGGCCTCGTCGCCCGCTTCCTCGGCCGCGGCGAGGAAGAATTGTTCAAGCACATCCTGCTGGGCGTGGCTGCCGCCCAGCCGGTACATGCCGCCCAGCGCCGGGCGCATGATCGCCACCGCGCCGGCTGAATCGCCGCGTGCACGGGCCAGGATGGCCTGGCAGACCGGCAGTGCCGCCTCGCGCAGGGTTTGCGCGGCGTTGGTGTTGCCGCGTCCATCGACCTCGATGGAGGCGATCATGCGTTGCGCGGCGTCCAGCCGCCCCGTGGCCGTCAGCGCCATCATCCAATGCGGCAGGGTAAAAGCAGAAAGATTGTCGCCGATGCGCTTCTCGGCCTTGTCGGCCAGTTCCACCCAGCGCTCGCCAACCCCCACGCCCTGGCGTTGCAGGCGAAACAGCATGGAGGCGGCGTTCTGGCAGTCGATGTAGAGGTCGGGCTGCATCTGGGTGACCTCGGAATTGAGGTCGCGAAAGCCCTCGTCGTAGAGCCGCAGCACCGCGGCGTGGTCGCCCAGTTCCAGGTGGTACATCGCCTGGTGCCAGAAGACGTGGTGGCGGATATTGTTGGTGCCGGCGAAATTCTGCTTCAGGCCCTCGATCCAGGCCACGCCCTCGCCCCGACGGCCCTGCATTTCCAGCGTATGCGCCACGGCGTGAATCGCCCAGAGATCGGCCGGGTCCAGCGCCACGGCCTGGCGCCCCGCGGCCTCGGCCAGGGTGTAGTCGCCGCTCTCCTCGGCGGCGAAGGCGCGGCAGGCCAGCATGCTGCCATAGCCGGGAAGCCCCGGCCCCCAGGCCGGTATGCTGCGCTCGGCCACATCGCGCATCACATCGGCGCGGCCCATCCAAAAGGCGGCGAAATGATGCAGGCGGAAGGCCATGATGTCGGTGGGGCTTTCCGCCAGGATGCCGTCCCAGATCGCCAGGGCCTGCTCCATGTCCTGCGCCACCCAGGCGCGCAGTGCCGCGATATGCGCGGCCTCGCGCGCATTGGGGGAGAGGCTTTCGGCGCGATCCGCCGCGGCCAGCGCCGAGGGTATGGCGGCGGCCTTGTAGGCCAGCATGGCGAAGGCGCCCTTCATCACGTGCAGAATGGGCGCCTCGGGGTCCAGCGTCAGTGCGGCCTTGAGTTTTTGTGGCGCATCCAGGCGGTATTTCAGGAAGGCCTCGATCACCGCGTCGAAGGCGCGCGCTGCCTCGGCCGAGGCGATGGTGACTGGCAGGCCCTGGGCTGTCTGGATCATGCGGGGATTCCGAATTGCTGCAGGATGTCGGCGGTGTGTTCGCCCAGCGCGGGCGCGGCGGCGAGATGCGGCGGGAAGCCGGGCAGGCTGGCCATGGGAAGCCTGCCCAGGCCCGGCTGGTCCAGGCCGGGGGCGGGGTTGCGGGCGACGACATGCGGGTCCGCCAACCATTCCAGGGGGGAGTTCACCCGCTCGGCCAATATGCGGCGCCTCGCCAGGGCGGCGAGCCATTCGGCGGCCGTGCGTCGGGCGAAGATGCCGCGCAGCAGGGGCAGCAGCGATGCCTTGTTGGCGGCGCGGGCGGCGAAATTGGCGAAGCGCGGGTCGGTCAGCAGTTCCGGCGATTCCAGCACCTCGGTCAGGGTCAGCCATTCCTCCTCGCGCACCAGGGCGATCATCACCCAGGCGCCGTCGCCGGCCTGGTAGGCGCCGGCGGGCACGTTCAGGTCGGCCGGCGCGCGGCCCAGCAGCCCTGCCTCGGCCACCGCGATGCTGAGCAGCGAGGCCGCGCCGTTCATCAGCGCGCAATCGAGCCGGCGCTGGCGCGGCATGGGGTCGGCCGCGCGTTCCGCCAGCGCGGCCTGGACGGCGGCGAAGGCGGCCAGGCCGGTGTGGATATCCACCAGAAGCGTGCCGACCTTGTGCGGCGCGCCATCGGCGCCGACGTTCAGCGACACCAGGCCGGAATAGGCCTGCGCCACGGCATCGGTGCAGGGCCGCTCGGCATAAGGCCCGGTCTGACCAAAGCCGGAGATGCTGACATAGATGGTGTTGGCCCCGGCATGTTCCGGCCCCAATCCGATGCGCGCGGCCACGCCTGGCCGAAAAGCCTCGATCATCACATCCGCGCGCGCGGCCAAAGCGGCGGCCTGCGCGCGGCCTTCGGGCTGGCCCAGATCCAGCACCACCGAGCGCTTACCGCGGTTGAACACCGTGCTCATCACGCTGTGGCTTTCCGCCCGCGTGGTCAGCCCGCGCGACCAGTCGCCGGAAGGCGGCTCCAGCTTCACCACATCGGCGCCCATCGCCGCCAGCAGCATGCCGCAATACGGCCCGGCAATGCCCTGGGCCGCGTCGAGCACGAAGAGCCCCTGATATGGTCGCATGGCGTTCCCCGGTTTTCTGGGCTTATCCTGCCCGGTATCGAGGGAATGAAAAGAGCCAGGGATGGAAATCACCAGACGCGTGGCGCTGTTGGCGCCGGCCACCGCATGGGCCGCCGACCCATGGCCGACGCGCCCTGTGCGCATGGTCATCCCCTACCCGCCCGGCGGGCCGACCGACATTCTGGGCCGGCTGGTGGCGCAGCGGCTTTCGGCCGATCTCGGGCAGAGTTTCGTGGCCGAGAACCGGGCCGGCGCGGGTGGCTCCATCGGCGCGGAGGCCGTGGCGCGGGCGGCGCCGGATGGCGCGACCTTCCTGGTCAATGCCTCGGCCCATGTCATCCTGCCGCATATGATCAGGCTGCCCTATGACGCGGTCGCGGGCTTCGCGCCGGTCACGCTCATCGCCTCGGTGCCCTTGATGCTGGTGGTGCCGGTGACTTCGCCGGCGCGGGATGTGGCGGGGCTGGTGGCGTATCTGCGGGCCAATCCGGGGCGGGGGAGCTATGCGTCGTCGTCGAATGGCGGGGCGCCGCATCTGGCGGGGGAGATGTTCCGGCTGCAATCCGGCCTGCCCTTGCAGCACATCCCCTATCGCGGCAGCGGCCAGGCGCTGCCCGATGTGATTTCCGGCACGGTCGGGCTGATGTTCGACAGCATGGCGAGTTCGGCCGATCTGATCCGCGGCGGCCAGTTGCGGGCGCTGGCGGTGACGGCGGCGGCGCGAATCCCCGCCTTCCCCGATGTGCCGACGATGCGCGAGGCGGGGTTTCCGGAATACGAGATCTCCACCTGGTACGGCATCTGGGCGCCAGCCGGCTCGCCGCCGGACATCGTGCTGGCCATGCAGCGCGCCGTGGCCACGGCGCTGGCCCACCCCGATTCGGTCGCGCGGCTGGCGGCGCTGGGCGCCATCGCCGGCGGCCAGCCGCCCGAGGCCTTCGGCGCCTTCGTGGCGCGGGAGAATGCCACCTATGCCCGCCTGGTGCGGGACGCGAATATCCGGGCCGAATGATGCGCGCCGTTCTCTGCGAATCCTGGCGGCCCTTTGCCGAGCTGGAGCTGAAGGACGTACCCCGCCCGGAACTGCGCCCCGGCGCCGTGCGTATCCGTGTCGAGGCGGCGGGCGTCTCCTTCGCGACCCAGCTGGTGGTGCAGGGCAAGTACCAGCGCCGCCCGCCTCTGCCCTTCACCCCCGGCACCGAAATCGCCGGCACGGTCATCGAGGGCGATGAGTTTGCCCCTGGCACCCGCGTCTTCGCCGTGCTGGATTGGGGCGGCATGGCGGAGGAGGCGGTGGCGGACGCCATCCATGTCACCGCGCTGCCGGAAAACCTGCCGCTGGACGCCGCGGTGGCCATGCCCATCAGCTACCCCACCGCGGGTTCGGCGCTGATGTGGCGCGGCCGCGTGGGACCGGGCGATTGGGTGCTGGTGCATGGCGCGGCCGGCGGCGTGGGGCTGGCGGGGGTGGAGATCGCCCATGCGCTGGGGGCGCGCGTCATCGCCCGTGCCGGTGTGGCCAAGCACGCCACGCTGCGGGCGCGCGGGGCGGAGGCGTTGCTGGATTCTTCGCTCCCCTTCCGCGACGCGGTGGTGGAGATCACCGGCGGCCAGGGCGTTTCCTGCGTGCTGGACACGCTGGGCGGCCCGGTCTTCGACGACAGCCTGCGAGCGCTGGGCGATGGCGGCACGCTGGTGACCATAGGCTATGCCGGGGGCGGCATCCCCACCGTCGCGGCCAATATCCTGCTGCTGAAGAATATATCCGTCGCCGGTCTGAACTGGGGCACCTATGTCGGTTGGTCGCCGGGCGACAACCGCCAGGGCCATGCCACCCGGGTGCGGGCGCTGTGGGACCAGCTGGTGGCCTGGTGGGCCGACGGAAAACTCCGGCCGGAGGTGGGAGGGCGCTATCCGCTCTGCCAGTTTCGTGCAGCCATGGAGGATGTGGCGGCGCGGCGAAGCGTCGGCCGCGTCGTCCTCTTGCCGCAGGAGTTCTAGCATGGCCTGGTCGCCGAAATTCATGATCCAGAACGGGGCGATGATCCCCTGGGCAGAGGGGCGCATCCACCCCCACGCGCTCGCCGTCACCTACGCCGCCACGGTCTTCGAGGGCATCCGCGCCTATCGCCATCCCGACACCGGCGCCTATGCCGTCTTCAAGCTGGATGAGCATCTGGCGCGCATCGCCCAGGGCATGAAGATCATGCGGTTCGAAAACCCTCCGAGCCTGGACCAGATGAAGGCGGACATCCTGCGCCTCATCCCCGCCAATGAGCCGGATGACGATGTGTATATCCGCCTGCAGGTGCTGGTGGATGGCCCGGGCACCCAGGCCACCATGGGCCCCACCGGCTGGACGGTGGTGACCATCCCGCGCGAGCGTTCGGCGGGCTTCAACAAGGGGCTGGCCGTCGGCGTCTCCTCCTGGACGCGGATTTCCGACAACTCCACCCCGCCGCGGGTCAAGGCAGTGGCGAATTACCATGCCGGCCGCCTCATCACCCTTCAGGCCAAGGCGGATGGCTATGACACCGCGCTGATCCTCAACAACCAGGGCAAGGTGAGCGAGGCGCCGGGCGCCTGCATGTTCATCCTGCGCGACGGCAAGCTGATCACCCCCAATCGCAATAGCGACATCCTGGAGAGCGTCACGCGCGACACCATGATCCAGGTCGCCACCGAGATGGGCTATTCGGTGACCGAGGGCGTGGTGGACCGTACCGAGCTTTATGTGGCCGACGAGGTCTTTCTCTGCGGCACCGGCCAGGAGCTTGTGCCGGTGACGAGCGTGGACCGGCTGATGGTCGGCGGCGGCCAGCCCGGCCCCGTCACGATGAAACTTCAGGCGCGTTACGAGGCCCTGGTGCGCGGCACCACGGCGGATCACCCGGAATGGCGCACCCCCGTGCCATGAGCAGAGACGAGGTTGGCATGACGAGGATTGGCTTCATCGGCTTGGGCAATATGGGGCTGCCCATGGCCCGCAACCTTGCCCGCGCGGGATTTGCCGTGGCTGGGTTTGATCTGAACGCCGAGGCCGTGGCGGCCCTGGTGGCGGCGGGCGGCACCGCGGCGCCCCATGCCCCAGGCGCAGCCCAGGGTGCCGACATCGTCATCACCATGCTGCCGGCGGGGCGGCATGTGCGTGAGGTCGTGACCCCCGCTTTGGCCGCGGCCACGGCGCCATCATCGGTGTTCATTGATTGCTCGACCATCGACGTGGCGACGGCGCGCGAGGTGGCGGCGCTGCTGCCGCGGCCGATGCTCGACGCCCCCGTCTCCGGCGGCGTGATGGGGGCGGAGAATGCCACGCTCACCTTCATGGTCGGCGGGGCCGATGCGGCCTTTGCCCAGGCCCGGCCGGTGCTGGCGGCGATGGGGCGCAACATCGTCCATTGCGGCGCGGCTGGCGCGGGCCAGGCGGCCAAGGCCTGCAACAACATGCTGCTGGCGATTTCCATGATCGGCACCTGCGAGGCGTTTCTGCTGGCCGAGAAGCTGGGGCTCTCGCACCAGGCGCTGTTCGACGTGGCCAGCACCTCGTCCGGCCAGTGCTGGTCACTCACCACCTATTGCCCCGTGCCCGGCCCGGTGCCGACCAGCCCGGCCAACCGGGACTACAAGCCCGGCTTCGCCGCGGCGCTGATGCGCAAGGATCTGGGCCTGGCGCAGGAGGCCGCGGAAGCCTTCGGCGCCGCCACGCCGCTGGGTGCCATGGCGCTGGAAATGTACGAGAATTTCTGCGCCGAGGGCGGCGATACGGCGGATTTCTCCGGCATCATCCAGGCGTTGCGCGCGGCACCGCGATAGCGGCCGGCGCCGGCCCGCCGGCCATCCAGTCCAGCAGCTGCACGGTATGAACCACCGGCAGCGCGTCGCCGGCGAGTTGCGTCAAGCAGCCGATATTGCCGGCGGCGATCAGGTCGGCCTTGGTGCGGGCGATGTTGGCCAGCTTGCGTGCCCGCAGCTTCCCCGCGATCTCCGGCTGCATGATGTTGTAGGTGCCGGCACTGCCGCAGCAGAGATGCCCCTCGGCCGGTTCCTTCACCGTGAAGCCGGCCTTTTGCAACAGCTGCTTGGGCAGGGCGGTGATCTTCTGGCCGTGCTGGAGCGAGCAGGCGCTGTGATAGGCCACCGTCAGCCCGGGCGCCGGGCGCGTCGGGGCGTAGCCGAATTTGGCCAGGGCCTCGCTCACATCCATCGCCATGGCCGAAACCCTGGCGGCGGCCTCGGCCTCGGGCGCCTCGCGGAACATGAAGCCATAATCCTTCACCGTGGTGCCGCAGCCGGAGGTGTTGATCACCACGGCGTCCAGGTTCTGCCCGTCCCAGGCCAGGATATTGGCCCGCGCGGCCGCCATTGCCTGGTCATGCTTGCCCATGTGGTGGGTCAGCGCGCCGCAGCAGCCGGCCGAGGGCGGCACCAGCACCTCCACCCCCATGCGGTTCAGCAGGCGGATCGTGGCGGCGTTGATCTCGGGGTCGAGCACCTGCTGGGCGCAGCCGGCCAGCAGGGCCACGCGGCCGCGGCGCTCGCCCTCGGCTGGGTACACCGCGCCCAGGTATTGCGCCGGCGGCAGGCGGGAGGGCGCCAGTTCCAGCATGGCGCGCAGGCGCTTGGACGTCATGGATTGCCCGGGGATCAGGCCCCGCAGCGGCTTGCCCAGCCCGGCCAGGCCCATCGCCGCGCGAAAGCGCTTGGGGAAGGGCAGGATGGCGGCCAGCAAACCGCGCAGCGCCCGCTCCGGCCAGGGGCGTTCATAGGTCTCCTCGATATGCCGCCGCGCATGGTCCACCAGATGCATGTAGTTCACGCCCGAGGGGCAGGTCGTCATGCAGCTCAGGCAGGACAGGCAGCGGTCGATATGCCGTGCCTCCAGCTCGGTGGCGGCGCGGTTGTTCTCCAGCATGTCCTTGATGAGGTAGATGCGGCCGCGCGGGCTATCCAGCTCGTCGCCCAACTCCAGGAAGGTGGGGCAGGTGGCGGTGCACATGCCGCAATGCACGCAGGTCCGCAGGATGGTGTTGACCTCGCGCAGCTCGGGGTCACGCAGCTGTTCGGCGGTGAAATTGGTCTGCATCCTGCTCTCCCCCGGACGGATGACTGGGTGTAGCGCGGAAAAGTCACGCGCGGAAATGCTACCCTGGGCAGCGGCGGGCCGCTAACATCGGGGCATGAACATCCTCGCCCCCGCCCTGACCACGACGGTCGCCCCGGGCTACATGACCGGCTTCGGCAATGGCTTCGAAACCGAGGCTTTGCCCGGTGCACTGCCGATCGGCCGCAACTCCCCGCAGCGCTGCGCCTATGGTCTCTATGCCGAGCAATTATCCGGCTCCCCCTTCACCGCGCCGCGCGCCAGCAATGAGCGGAGCTGGCTCTACCGCATCAGGCCGAGCATCGCGCATTGGGGCGAGATGCTGGCGGCCGATGCCGGGAATTGGCGCAGCGCGCCCTCCCCTGCCCCCGCCCTGCCGCCCCAGCCGATGCGATGGGACCCGCTGCCGATCCCCGCGGGCGCGGTTTCCTTCATCCAGGGCATCAACAGCATCACCACAGCCGGCGACGTGGCCACGCAATCGGGGATGGGCGCGCACATCTATGCCGTCACCGCGTCGATGGTGGATGAATACCTCTGCAATGCCGATGCCGAGATGATGTTCGTGCCCGAACAGGGCGCGCTGCGGCTCTGGACGGAATTCGGCATCATCGATGTGGCGCCCGGCGAGATCGCGGTGGTGCCGCGCGGCGTGAAGCTGCGGGTGGAACTGCCCGGCGGCCCGGCGCGCGGCTATCTCTGCGAAAACTACGGCGGCGCCTTCACCCTGCCGGAGCGTGGGCCGATCGGCGCCAATTGCCTGGCCAATCCGCGCGATTTTCTGTCCCCCATCGCCGCCTATGAGGATCGCGCGGCGCCTTCCACGCTGTTCCTGCGCTGGGGCGGCGCGCTTTGGCGGGCCGAAATCGGCCACTCGCCGCTGGATGTGGTGGCCTGGCACGGCAATTACGCGCCCTACAAGTATGATCTCCGGCGCTTTTCCCCCGTCGGGCCGACGTTGTTCGACCATGCCGACCCTTCGATCTTCACCGTCCTGACCAGCCCGAGCGAAACACCGGGCACCGCCAACATCGATTTCGTGATTTTTCCGGACCGCTGGTCCGTAGCCGAGAACACCTTCCGGCCGCCCTGGTACCACATGAACATCATGAGCGAGTTCATGGGCCTGATCTATGGCCGGTACGATGCCAAGCCCGAGGGATTTTTACCGGGCGGCGTGTCGCTGCACAATTGCATGCTGCCGCATGGCCCTGATGCTCAGGCCTTCGAGGCCGCCAGCATGGCCGAGCTCAAGCCGCACAAGCTGGAAGGCACCATGGCCTTCATGTGGGAGACGCGCTTCCCGCAACAGGTGACGGAGTTCGCCGCCGGCCATGCGTCAAGGCAGCGCCTCTATGCCGGATATGGCGCGCCGCTGGCGAAGAAATTCGACCCGACAAAACCCTGAATCCACGGCCCCTGGGCCAGGCGGTACCGGTCCGCCTGATCGCGGGGGGGGGACGGCACGCCGCGGGTGCCGCTGGTGCGGATCACCCTGCCGGCGGCGTGAGCGCAAGCCGCTCAGCCCCGCCGCACATTCCAGAACATGTTGACCGAGCCATGCAGCGCGCCGCGGATATCGGTGCGGATCGCGCTGTCGGAGAAGGTCTGGCCAAGCGGGATGGTCGGCACCCTCTCCATCGCGCGGCGCTGCGCGGCCAGGAACAGGGCGTCCGCCTCGGCCGCCGAACCGGCACTGAGCCAGCTCTGCACCAGCTCCTCGGTCACCGCGTCGTTGAACCAGCCCCACCAGCCGGTATCGCCCTGGCCGCGCGTCGTCGCGTTGGTCGCGGGGTTGTCGATGGAGACCGCCGGCCAATTGGTGCAGGCGATGCTCCAGCCGCCGCGCTCCACCGGGTTCTTCGAGACGCGGCGCTGCACCACCGTGCCCCAGTCGAGTTCCTGCAAATCGACATTCATGCCGATGCGGCGCAGCAGGTCGGCCAGCAGCACGCCATGCGCGTTGATGGAGGGGATGTCCGTCGGGTTCAGGATCACCACCCGCTCGCCGCGATAGCCCGCCTCCGTCACCGCCCGCCGCGCGGCCGCGATATCGAGCGAGCCCATCACCCCCTGGCCCACCTCCGCCACCCCCGGCATGCCGCAGGGGAAGAGCGCGCGGCAGACGCTGCCATCGGCCGGCCGCGCGGTGATGGACTGGATGAAGGGCGTCTGGTCGATCGCCCGCAGCACGGCCTGGCGCAGCGCCAGATTGTCGAAGGGGGGAATGGCGTGGTTGAAGCGCAGCACGGAGACGAGGCCATAGGGGTCGCCCCGGAACAGATCGACCTGCCGGTGGGCGTCCACCGCCGCCGCCAGATCGGGCAGGATGGCGGCCACCCAATCCACCTCGCCGGCCTGGATGGCGGCCGCGGCGGTGGCGGGGTCGGGGATGACCTGCCATTCCAGCCGGTCGAAATGCACGATCTTGCCGCCCGAGGTCCAGGCCGGCGCCTCCGGGCGCGGCACGTAATCGGCGAATTTCTCATAAACGATACGGGCGCCGGAGACATACTCGCCGCGCACGAAGCGGAAGGGGCCGGAGCCCACCATCTCCGTCACCTGCGCGGTCGGGCTGGTCCGCGCCAGCCGCTCGGGCATGATCATCGCCGGCGAGGAATGCGGCTTGCCGATGGCATGCAGCAGCCGGCCGAAGGGCCGGGTCAGCCTGATGAGGATGGTCCGGTCGTCCTTCGCGCCAAAGCTTTCGGTCGCAGCACCCAGCGCCTGCCCGAAGCTGTCGCGCTTCGACCAGCGGTTCAGGCTTTCCGCGCAGTCGCGCGCGCGCACCGGCTCGCCATCATGGAATTTCAGGCCGTCGCGGAGCCTGATCTCCCAGGTCAGGCCATCGGCGGAGACGCTGTGGCCCTCCGCCATCTGCGGCACCGGATTGAGCGACCCATCGACGCCATAGAGCGTGTCGAAGACGCAATAACCATGGGTGCAGGTCACCGAGGCCGGGGTGAAGATGGGATCGAGGATGGTGAGGTTGGAGCTGGGCACATAGCGCAGCGTGCGAGCCCGCCCCTGCGCCAGGGCGGGCATGGGCAGCAGCGGTGCGGTGGTGAGCAGGGTACGGCGCTGGATCATGGGATGCGTCCTTGCGGTTCAGAGGATCAGTTCGGGCTCGGCCATGTCATCGGCCGGCCAATAGGGGCGGCGGCGGTGTTCCCACGCCACCTCCTGCAGCCTGAGCGGCGTGCCGCCCGGGCCATGCAGGGCGATGAACGCGGTCTGCGGCCCGAGCAGCTTGCGGTAGTTCATCAGGTTCTTGAAGGAGACCAGCTTGCAGGCGGCGATGTCGATGCCGCAGGCGGCGTAATGCTCGTCGAGATGCTCATAGACGGCGTGGCTCGCGACCAGCAGGCGCAAGCCGCCCACGCGCAGCACCGCACTTGGCCCGAGCCGGGCGGTGGCGCCCGAGGCCGGGCCGCCGCGATAGGTGAAGCTGCCCTCGCACAGCCGCTCAACGCGCGCCTTCAGCGCCACCGGGGTGAACCAGCGCTTGTCCTGCCAGGCGCCGATGGCGAAATCCGCCATCGCCCCCTCACCCAGTTCGAAGGCCCGCGCGGCGGCCGCCGGGTCGACGATGCACAGCGCCGCATCGGCCTCCGGCGCATGCGCCAGGATCGCCGCCAGAAGTGCCGGCGCATCGCCCGAGGCGCCGCCGCCGATGGCGTCCGGCGTATCGATCAGGAGCACCCGGTCTGGCATGGCCATGGCGGCCTGCACGGCCTCATCAGGCGTCATCGCCGGCAGTTCGAAGTCGCGCCGGCGCGCCCACATGGCGTCGAGAATCTCCTGCGCCACGGCCTCGGCGCCCGCGCCATCCGTCACCGCCAGGCCGGTGATGCCGACATCGGCCATGTCGAGCCAGGGCTGCACCGGGAAATAGCTGACGGAGAGCGCGCGCCCCGACGCCTCCAGCGCCCGGGCATGCGCCGCCACTTTCGCCATCGGCGCATCGCCCAGCGTGGCGCCGCCGAGCACGGGCAGGATGGCGTTGTATTTGCGGATGCGGGTGACGGGCCGGATTTCGCCGCGCATCGCCCGCACCAGCAGGCCCGCGGCACAGGCGCCGGTGCGATAGGTGTCGACATGCGGATAGGTCTCGTAGCCCACGATGATGTCGGCCGAATCCGCCATGCGCGGCGTGACATGGGCATGCAGGTCCAGGCTGACGGCGATCGGGATGGCGGGGCCGATCCGCGCCCGCAGCGCTGCGAGAATGGCGCCCTCCGGGTCCTTCTCCACGGCGCAGATCATGGCGCCGTGCATGGCGATATAGATGCCATCCAGCGGCAGGCTGGCCGCGATGCCCTCGATGATCTTATCGCGCGCCGCGTGGAAGAATTCATCCTCGACATGCCCGCCGGCGCCGCCCTTGGCGGCGAAGATGGGCACGAGCTCGGCGCCGGCCTCGCGCAGCGCGTGCACGCCGCCGGTCAGGGCCAAATCCTTGCCCTCGATGGCGCTGAGGATGGGCGCACCCTCATGGATGCCGATGCGGGCGAAATCGGCCCGCCGCTCGACCCGCAACGACAAGCTGTTGCCCTCATATTCGAAGCTCGCCACCGCCACGCGCATCCGCTGTCCCACCGCTGAGGAGGCCAGCCTGCCCGCAACCGGCGCCTTCCTCAATCCAGCCGCGCGCCGACCGGTCGATCGCGGCGGTGGCGACGCCGCTGTCTCCTGACATTCCGTTCCTTCTTCCTGCATGCTGGGCTGGGCCTGCCGGCACACCCGCGCCGCAGGAAGGCACGTGCCGGAACATGTGCCACATCGGACAGGCCCTGGCGGCCATTGGCCAGCCCTTTGGGTTGCGGGCGCCGAGGCGCGGGACGCAGGGCAAGGCCAGCCTCACCGCTGCGCCAGAAACTCCAGCACAGCCGCGTTGAAATCCCCAGGATTATCCTCGTTCAGACTGTGCGTGGCCCGTCTGATGACGGCGCTCCGCGCGTCCGGTATCGCCGTCATCAAGGCGGCGATGATTGTTCCGAATTGCGGCTGGCTCTGGTCGCCGCCCAGCAACAGGGTGGGGGCGGTGATCCTCGCCGCCGCGGTGCGGGAATAGGGCTTTCGCCCCTCATCCGCCTGGCCCAGAAGCGTGCGGGCATTGTCGCGGCTCAACATCTTGCGGTGCTCCGGCCGCTTTTCCCAGGCGCCCGGCCCCCCGGTGTATTCGGCGATCAGCCTCAGCCCCCCCTCGATGTCGCCTTCGCCGATCAGCGCGGCACCGGCGGCAAAGCTGGCGCCCTGCGCGCCGCTGGCGGGCGCGCCGCCCAGGCTTTCATCCAACTCGCCCCCTGGCTCGGCCAGCACCAGGGCGCGGACCAGTTCGGGGTGGCGTTCGGCCACGCGGAAGGCGATATGGCCGCCGCGGGAATGCCCCAGCAGATGCACTGGCCCCTGCCCCAGCGTGGCGATGAACCCCGCCACATCGGCGACATGCCGGTCGATGGTGAAATCGCCATCCTCGAACCAGGTGCCGGGCCAGCAATGGCGCATGCTCAGCGACATCAGGTGGTAGGCCGCACCTAGCGGGTCCATCTGCTTCGCAAAACTGCGCTGGTCGCCGAGCGTGCCGTGCACCAGCAGCAGGGGCGTTCCGGCCCCCGCCTCGGCATAGGCGATGGGGAAGCCGTCGATCTCGATGCTGGGCATGGGTATTCCTCGTTCAATCCGCGAATTGGCCGGCAGCCTGGATGATCGGCCGCCAGCGGTCGACCTCCTCGCGCAGGAAGGCGCGGTGATAGGTGGTGGTGGCGCGGGATTGATCGGGCACGTCGGTCAGCAGCTCGGCGAAGCGCCGGCGCAGGCGTTCCTCGCGCAGCGCGGCGCGCAGGGCTGTGGAGATGCGCTCCTGGATCGCCTCGGGCGTGCCGGCGGGGGCGTAGAGGCCATGCCAGGTGGACATGGCGATGGAGGGGAAGCCGGCCTCGGCCGTGGTCGGCACATGCGGCAGGCCGGGCAGGCGCTCCGGGCTGGAGACCGCCCAGGCCGCCACCCGGTTCTCCCGGATATAGGGCACGGTGTTGGTCGCCTGGTCACAGAGGATGTCCACGCGTCCCGCCATCATCTCGGTGATGGCCGGTGCCGTGCCGCGGAAGACCACGACAGTGGCCCGGGCGCCGGCCGCATGCTGGACGAGCAAGGCGCAGAGGTTCGACGCGCTGGAAATCCCGGCCGAGGTCATGTTGATGGCATCGCCGCGCGCCCGCAGCGTGGCCATCACGCCGGCCATGTCCGGCCCCGGGAAGCCCGAGCGCGTCACCACCGTCATCGCCGCCTCGGAGACCAGGCCGAGAGGGGCGAAGCTTTCCGGCACCTGGTAGGGCAGCCGGCGAAACAGCGTGGCGCTGGCCGCCATGCCGATGTTGTTGATCATCAGCGTGTAGCCATCGGGCCTGGCCAAAGCGAGGCGCCCGGGGCCAACGACCGAGCCGCCGATCGCCTCCACCGCCACCGCCTGGCCAAGATGCGGCGCCATGGCATCGGCGACGATGCGGGTGATGGTGTCGGTCGGGCCGCCGGCGGCGCCGGAGGCGATGAGGGTGATGCTGCGCTCGGGGTATTCGGCCCAGGCTTTTGGAATGATTGCCGGCGGCGCCAGCAGCAGCGCCGCCAGGATGAAGCGGATCATGACATGTCTCCCTTGCTGCGCCTCGTCCGGGCGCATGCGGCTTACATCAGGCCAGGATAGGCCCCGCCATCCAGCAAAATATTCTGGCCCGTGATGAAGCCGGCATGGGTCGAGCAGAGGAAGGCGCAGGTGGCGCCGAATTCCTCGGTGGTGCCCAGGCGGCGGGCGGGGATGCCGCGCACGGTGTCCTTCGCCACCTCATCCATGCTGCGGCCGCTCACCTCCGAAGCGCGGGTCCAGTTGCTGCGCACCCGGTCGGTGTCGAAGGGGCCGGGCAGCATATTGTTGATGGTGACATTGTGCGGTGCCGCGCGGCGCGCCAGCGAGGCCACGGCGCCGGTCAGCCCGGCCCGGGCGCCGTTGGAGAGCTCCAGCGAACCGATGGGCATCTTCACCGTGTAGCTGGTGATGTTGATCACCCGCCCGAAGCCGCGCCCCATCATGCCCTGGATGGTGGCGGCGATCAGCGCGATGGGGGTGATCATGTTGGCCTCCACGGCGCGGCGCCAGTCATCGAGGCTGAACTGGCTGAATTCGCCCGGCGGTGGGCCACCGGCGTTCGTGACCAGGATATCGGGGTTGGGGCAGGCGGCGAGGAGTGCGGCGCGGCCGGCCTCGGTGGTGACATCGGCCTGCACGGTCGTGACTCGCGCGCCGGTGGCATCACGGATCGATTTCGCGGTGGCTTCCAGCGCATCCGCGCCGCGCGCGGCAATCACCAGCGCCACACCTTCGCGGGCCAAAGCCTCGGCGCAGCCACGCCCCAGCCCCTTGGAGCCCGCGCAGATGATGGCCGTGCGGCCGGCAATACCCAGTTCCATGTGTCGTTCCCTCCAAGCGGCAACAGCATTGCCCGGGGCGGGGCGGAAGGCTAGCGCGGTGGCGCATGTACCGACGATTCGGTTGCGGCGGGTTTGTCCACAGCGCGGCGCACGCCTGTCGGGCTGTCGTCATCCATTTTCCGGGTATGGGACAAACATCCGGATGTTCACGGGAGGAATAACGAGACTGCCGCCACAGCGGCGGTAGCGGCGCATCCGCGGCGCAGCCGCCGATCCCCAGCGCGAGCATCGGCGCGCGAGCGCTGCGCGCTGCGGGTGATTTCAGGACGTGGAAATGGACACATTGCCTGCCAAGGCATTGTAAATCGACGTCTCGCTTTGCATAAGCGCCTGCCGAATCCGACAACGTCGCTGCATCGAGGGGGTTATCGCAGCCGCATATGCAGCCTTCTCAGCTAGCGGCGCCCGCGCATATAGCGTCGCTCCGGCCGGTACATCAGCCAGCGGCGCAGGTTCAGGGGCAGGAATTTCAGCAGGGCCAATGGGACGAACCTTTCGGACGCGCCCTTCTGGCGTGGGGGACGGGCGGCGCTGCGGCCGGGTTGTGGCGGGAATTAGGCGCCAAAGGGGTTAAGGCCTCGTTGCCGCGGGGGCATGTCTTGTCTTATGCCTTGCAGGACACACTTAATCGGTCTGCCAGGAACTCCGGACAATGAACGTTATTTTCGACGCTGCCTCCCCCGCCGGGCCGGACCCCGTGCGCGATGGCGACCAGAAGACCTTCATGCAGGACGTCATCGAAGCCTCCCGCGAGGTGCCGATCCTGGTCGATTTCTGGGCCACCTGGTGCGGCCCCTGCAAGACGCTGACTCCGGCGATCGAGAAGGTGGTGCGCGCCGCCGGCGGCCGGGTGCGGCTGGTGAAGATCGACATCGACAAGAACCGCCAGCTTGTGGCGCAGCTGACCCAGCTCGGCCTGCCCCTGCAATCGGTCCCCACCGTCGCCGCCTTCTGGCAGGGCCAGATCGCCGATCTCTTCCAGGGCGCGCTGCCGGAAAGCGAGATCAAGAAATTCGTCGAAAACCTGCTGAAGCTGGCCGGCGGGCAGATGCCCAGCGCCGAGTTGCTGGAGGAGGCAAAGGCCTTGCTGGCCGAGGGCGACGCCCAAGGGGCGCTGGAGCTTTTCGCCGGCCTCGCCCAGCACGAACCCGAGAATGCCGAGGCGCTGGCCGGGCTGGCCCGCGCGCTTCTTGCCCTGGACCAGGAGGAGCAGGCTCTGCAGGTGCTCGGCTCCGCACCGGCGAAAATCGCCGGGCATGCCGAGATCTCGGCCGTGCGGAGCCAGATCGAGCTGGCCCGCGCGGGGCGCGAGGCGCAGGCCGGGCTGGCCGGCTTCCAGGCCCGGCTGGAGGCCGACCCGGATGACCACGCGGCCCGCATCGAGCTGGCCGTAGCCCTCAACGCCATGGACCAGCGGGCCGAGGCGGCGGAACAGCTGCTCACCGCCATCAAGCGCGACCGCGCCTGGAACGATGAGGCGGCGCGCAAGCAGCTGCTGCAATTCTTCGAGGCCTGGGGGATGACCGACCCGGCCACGCTGAAGGCGCGGCGCGGCCTCTCCGCTCTGTTGTTCAGGTAGCGTGGCCAACTCCACCCCCCGCATCGGCGGTTTGCCGGAGATCATCCCGGTGTTTCCCCTCACCGGAGCCCTGCTGCTGCCGCATGGGCGCCTGCCGCTGAACATCTTCGAGCCGCGCTACCTCGCGATGGTGGAGGATTGCCTGGCCGGAGGCCGGGTGCTGGGAATGATCCAGGGCGATGGCAGCAGGCCTCGGACCGAGCGCGGCACGGCGATCTTCTCGGTCGGCTGCCTGGGCCGGCTGACCTCTTTCTCCGAGACCGATGACGGGCGCTTCCTGATCACCCTGACGGGGTTGCAGCGTTTCAGGGTCGTGGAAGAGGTGGAGATGCGCCGCGGCTACCGTCGCATGGCGGTGGATTACGGCGATTTCGGCGCGGATTCGCACAGCGTGCCGGAGGGTGACAGCGTCCCGCGCGAGGAATTCATGGAGATCCTGCGGCCATACCTCACCACCCACGGCATGGAGGTGAACTGGGACGCCATCGCCAAGACGCCCGAGGCGATGCTGGTCACCACGCTCAGCATGGTCTGCCCCTTCTCCGCCTCGGAGAAACAGGCACTGCTGGAAGCGATGGAGCCGGCGCAACGCACGGCGACGATGCTGGCGCTGATGCGCATGGCGGTGCATGGCCAGGGCCGCGAGGGCGGCGACCGGCCGAGCTGACCGGCGCTACTGGATCGTCACCACCAGCCGATAGCCGGCATTGCCCCTGGTGCCGCCGACCACGATCAGGTTCGGCCCATCCGCCGGCAGGGTGCCGTTCCAGCGCATGGTGTCCGCGCCTTCCTCGGCGCCGCGCAGGGCGCGGCCGGCGACGGCCAGGATGCCATCGCCATCGCGCCCCAGGCGCCAGCCCGGGGCGTAGAGCTGGAAGACGGCATTGTTCTCGACCGAGGTGATGGTGACCAGCATCTTCTGCCCGGCCCGCGCCGAGACGCTGTAGCAGTCGCGATCGCCGCGGATGACGCCGCCCTGCACGCCGCCGCTGGCGGTGCCAGGCGCGAACTGGATGGGGGTGGCACGCGCGCAGCCCTGTGCCCAGGCGGCACCCGGCAGCAGCGCCGCCGCCAGCACCAGGGCGGGGATCACAGCCCGGCGCTTTCCAGCCCACAGATCGCCCGCGCCATCGCCTGGGCGCGCGGGACCATGGAGCCGACCTCCAGAAACTCCTCCGGGCTATGCGCCAGCCCGCCGACCGGGCCCACAGCGCAAATGGTGGGGGCGCCCTGCGCTGCCGTGAAGCCGCTATCGGCGCAGCCGCCGGAGAATTCGCCCTGCACGTTCAGCCCCGCCTCGGCCGCGGCACCCTGGTAGAGTTTGAACAGTTTCGCGGCCGCCGGGCTTTGCGTCAGCGGCAGGAATTCACCCTTGATGGTCAACGTGGCCTTGGTGCCGGGGATATGGGCGGTGGCGATGATCTCGTGGATCTTGCCCATGATCTCGTCGCGATCCTCGGGGTTCACGTAGCGCAGATCGATCTGGCCCTGGGCGGAGGGGGCGACGGTGTTCACGCTCTGGCCACCCTGCACGAGGCCCACATTGAGCGTGATGCCGCGCTTGAGGTCGACCAGCGCGTGGATGGCCAGGATCTTGTGCGCGAGTTCGCCGATGGCGGAGATCCCGGCCTCGAAATTGCCGCCGGAATGGCTGGCCTTGCCCGTGATGTCGAACACGCTGAACACGCCGCCCTTGCGCCCGGTCACGACATTGCCGCTCATCCGGCCGGGCTCGGAATTGAACACCACCCGGGCGCCGCGGGCCTCGGCTTCGATCACCGCGCGGCCCTCGGGGGAGCCAATTTCCTCATCGCCGGTGAAGAGGCCGACCATGGGGCCGGGCGCGCCGCCGAATTTGTGGAAGGCGGCGAGCATGAACATGTTCAGCACGATGCCCGACTTCATGTCGGACACGCCGGGGCCATAGGCCCGGCCGCCCTCGACACGGAAGGGCCGCCGCTCGGGCTCGCCCTTGGGGAAGACGGTGTCGCGATGCCCCATCAGCACGATGTTTCTGGGCGCATTGCCGGCGGGCGCGGCATCGCCGCCGACAAAGGCGCGCAGGCAATCGCCATGCTTCTCGCCGCGCACGGTCTCGACCACGATGCCCTGAGATTCCAGAAATTCGCGCACCTGCTGGCCCACCGCATCCACGCCGGGCTTGTCGTAGCTGCCGCCATCGGTGTTCACCATGCGCTCAAGGGCCGCGAGCATGGCGGGCTGCTGGGTGGCCAGCCAGGCGGTGATGCTGGCGAGTGGTGCTGTCTGGTTCATGGAGTTCTCCTTGCTGTAGGGATGTTCGTGCAAGGTGCCTTGCGTTGCAACGGATGCGCGGAAGAGCGATGGCAAAACGACGATCCCTGTTGCAGGCATTGCTGGCTATGGCCGGCATGGGGCAGCCCGCGACCACGGCCGCCGCCCACCCAATGGCCGCCGCCACGGCTCCCGCGCGGCGCGGGGCCTTGCCGCTTGGCCGCGTCGCCATCGCCGGCACGCGCTACCATGATCTGCCCCGCGTGGTGGCCGGGCTGCGAGGCGGGCAGACGCTCCATCTCATCCGCGAACCGGGCAATGCGCATGACAGGCGCGCCATCGCTATCCTGACCGAAGCCGGCGAGAAGCTGGGCTACGTGCCACGGCGCGACAACCGGCATCTCGCGGCCATGCTGGACGGCGGCGCGCGCTTCACCGCAGAACTTACCGCCCCCTGCGCCGACCCTCAGGATTGGGAGAATTGGCAGCCGCAGTTGCACCTGGCGTTGGCCGATGTGGTGCCCCCCGCGCCCCGCCCGCTCGCCGGCCCCGCGGCGGCCGAGCAGCTCACCCAGCTGCTGCGCGCACCGCCCCTCCTGGCGGAGGGCCGCTCCTATATCCCTGGCAGCGCCCGCGCGCTGATGCTGGCCGGCCCGGCCGCCGGCTGGGTGCGTGAGCAGGGCCAGGGATGGCTGCCCCCCGGCAGCCTGCCCTGGCCGGATGAGGAACGGCTGTCACGCGAATACGAGTTGCTCGGCGGGGAGTTGGCGCTGGCGGAAAGCCGCCGGGCGATGGAAGCCGCCGCGGAACTGGGCCTGCCACCCCCCGGCGAAGGCACCCCCATGCCCGAAGAGGCCCCTTTGCTGGCGGCCCCGCCGGAGCGGCCGCGCCTGCTGCTGCGCGGCGTGCTGCGCGCGCCTGGCTTCCTGCCCGAACAGGCGATGCGCCCGCAGGGCCCGCTCGGAGCCCTGTCGCTGCAACCGGACCTTCGCGCCGGCGCCGTCATGGTGCGCTGCCGGCTCAACCAGCCCGTGGCGGCGCTGCCCCGCCAGGTCGCCCGCATCGTCTGCAACCTGATCGAGGAGGGCCACCGGTTGGACATCGTGCCGCAGCCGCCCGGTCCCTTCCTGGCCGACGGGGTGCGGGTGCCTTTCGCGCTGCGCCTGCGCGGCGATGAACCGGTGGACCAGGCGCGGCGACGTGTCGGCTTGTTGCTGCGCCTGGCACCGCTGCTGCCACCGGGCTTCGACGCGGCGCGCGACTTCGGAACCTGGCCCACCGCTTCACTGGCTCGGGCAACCGGCTGGGCAGAGAGCCTGGTCGGCAAGCCGCCGCGGCGGCTTGAACGGGCGGAAGCGGAGGTGATCATCCTGGCTTGCGCGCCGCAGCCGCCGGGTTAATCCCGGGCCGCTACTCCACCCGGCCGATGCGCCGCACGGCGGGGATCAGCCGCGCCGCATCCTCGCGCACGAAGGCCTCGAAGGCAGGGCCGTCGAGATAGGCGATGGGGCTGCCGGCGGTGGTCAGCGCGCGGCGGGCGTCCTCATCCTCCGCGGCGCGGGCGGCGGCCACGCGGATCTGCTCGCGCAACGCCGCGGGCGTGCTGGCGGGCACGAACAGGCCGGCCCAGATCAGGTAGAGCACATCCGGGTAGCCGGCCTCGGCCATGGTCGGCACTTCGGGCAGGGCGGCCACGCGGGTGGTGCCGGTGGTGGCCAGCGCCCGCAGCCTTCCGGCCTGGATATGCTGCATCACCGGCCCGGTGCCGCTTGCCAGCGCCTGCACCGTGCCGCCCAGCAGCGCCGTCAGCGCCGGCCCGCCGCCCTGGAAGGGGACGTGCAGCATGTCGATGCCTGCGGCCGCGGTGAACATGGCCATGGGCGTGTGCAGGGCGGAGAAATTGCCGGCCGAGGAGTAGCTGATGGCGCCGGGCCGGCGCTTCGCGTCCTCCACCAACTCGCCCAGGGTCCGCCAGGGGGCGGAGGCGGGGACGACGAGCACGGTCGGGTCGGCGGTGATGCGGGCGATGGGGGCCAGCTGTTCCACCTCATACTGCGCCGGGCGGCCATGAATGCGGTCGGCCTCGGGCAGGATGAGCATGGAGCTGAGCGCCATCAACACCGTCAGGCCATCGCCCGGTGCGCGGGCGACGAAGGCGTTGCCCAAGCCCCCGGAGGCGCCGGGCCGGTTCACCACCGGCACTGGCGAGCCGAGGAGCCGTTCCAGCGCCGCCGCGAAGGGCCGGCCGGAGACATCGGCCTGCCCGCCGGGCGGGAAGCCCACGACCATGGTCACGCTGCGTCCGCCGGGCCAGGGGGATTGCTGGGCCATGGCAGGCGTGGCGCCGATGACGGCTGCGCTGGCGAGCAGCCGGCGGCGGGCAAGGACGATGCGGCGGGGGGTTCGCATGGATTTTTGCAGCCTGTTGCTGGATTCTGGCCGGGGGGAGCTTGCGGCGGGAGAGACCAGAGGTTGGAGGGAGGGGCGCGCGGGTTAGCGGACGGTATTCTCCAGCACCCCGATTCCCGTCACGGAAATCCGCACCACGTCGCCGCGCTGCATGAACACCGGGGGGTTCAGGCCGATGCCCACGCCGGCGGGGGTGCCGGTGGCGACCACATCGCCCGGCTCCAGCGTGATGGCGGCCGAGATCGCCTCGATCAACGTGGGGATGTCGAAGATCAGGTCCGCGACCGGGGCGTGCTGACGCTGCTTGCCGTTGACCCAGGTGGTGAGTTCCAGCCTTGTCGGGTCCGGCACCTCATCGGCCGTCAGGATGGCCGGGCCCATGGGGCAGAAGGTATCCAGCCCCTTGCCAAGGATCCATTGCGAATGGCGTTTTTGCAGGTGCCGCGCGGTGACATCGTTTACGATGGTGTAGCCGAAGACGTGGTTCAGCGCGTTGGTGCGGCTGATGCCGCGCCCGCCCTGGCCGATGACGAAGGCCAGCTCGCCCTCGAAATCCAGGCCCCCGGAGGGATCCATATCCGCCAGAATATCCTCGCCGGTGGCGATGATGCTGGTGTGCGGCTTGGAGAAGACCACAGGGTACGGCGGCACCACATTGGCGGCGCCGCCATCGAAGCCGGAACCGGCGAATTCCTTGGCATGCTCATGGTAGTTCTTGCCGACGCAGAAGACGTTTTTCGGCGGTCGGGGGATGGGGGCCAGCAGCCTGGCGCCCTGCACCTTGGGCGCGTGGGCAGCGGCGGCCCTCGCGCCGGCCAGGGTGGCGGCACCGCCGGCGATCAGCGCCAGCATGTCCCGGGGCAGCGAGCCATCCACGGCGGTGATGTCCAGCACCGCCTCACCATCCAGCGCGCCGATCCGCGTGCCGCCGGCATCGGAAAACGTGACCAGGCGCATGCGAGTCCCCGCGAAGGTTTTATGACCGGGCCGCGTTAAGCAGTTTCGTGCCCGGAACGCTACCCCTCCAGGCGAATGTTGTTGTCGCGGATCAGCTGGCCCACGCGGGCGCGCTGCTCGGCCAGGAAGGCGGCCATGGCGGCGGGGCCCTGCGCCACGATCTCCATGCCCAGCAGGGCGTGGCGGTCGCGCACCATGGGGTCGGCCAAACCGAGCGCTGCGGCATCGGCATGGCGCTGCACGGCGGCGGGCGGCGTGCCGGCGGGGGCGAAAAGACCCAGCCATTCATTGATGGCGAAGCCGTCATAGCCCTGCTCGATCATCGTCGGCACCTCGGGGAAGGCCGGGATACGCTGGGGCGTGGTGACGGCCAGCGCCCGCAGCTTGCCATCGCGCACCTGGGGGGCGGCGAGCGGCGTGGTGTTGAAGGTGAACAGCGTCTCCCCCGCCAGCAGCCCGGGGATGGATTGCGAGGAGGCACGATAGGGCACGTGGGTGACGGTGAGGTTCTCCCGCGCCGTGAACATCACGGCCGCCAGATGCGAGACGATGCCGATGCCGGTGCTGGCATAGGCCTCGCGCCCCGGGTTGGCGCGCAGATGCGTCACCAGGTCCGCCACCGTGCGGAACGGCGTCTCGCTGCGCACCACCAGCAGGTTGGGCAGCAGCGCGAAGATGGTCACCGGGGTGAAGGCGGTGAGGTAGTCGAAGGACAGCCCGCGCATCAGGAAGGGGTTGGAGACCTGCCCCGCCGCGTCGAACAGCAGCGTGTGGCCATCGGCGGCCGCCTGCGCCACGGCCGCGGCGCCGATCGAGCCCGAGGCGCCGGAGCGGTTCTCGATCACCACGCTCTGCCCCAGCGCATTCTGCATATGCGGCGCCACCAGCCGCAGCGAGGCATCGGCGGCACCTCCGCCGGGCCAGCCGGCGACGATGCGCACGGGGCGGGTTGGCGCCCAGCCCTGCGCCAGGGCGGGGGTGGCGAGGCTGAGAAGGGCGAGGCTGCGGCGTGCGATCATGGTTGCCATACTATCTCGAGAACTGGCCTCCCGTCCCGCATCATCCTGCCGGATGCGCCGTGCAGGATGGCAGACCGGGATCAACATGGCCCCAACTCGGCGCGGAATCTGTCCAGATGGTGCTCTGCGGCCCGCCGATCTCGCGGTCATCCAGCGCGCCGACGCGCACGACCATCACCCCCGGTTGGCCCAGATCCTCGGCGAAAAGCGGCGTGCCGCAGGCCGGGCAGAAGCGCCGGCGTATGGCCGCCCCGCTGTCGGCGGTGCTGACATGGCTGGCCAGCGGCCCGGAGACCGCAAAAGTCTCGGTGCGGAAAAAGGCGCTCAGCGCGGCATTGCCGGTCGCCATGTACTGGCATGTGCGGCACCAGCAGGCCCTCCGGCCGAGCGGCTCTTCCCCGAAACTGAAGCGCACCGCGCCACACAGGCAACCGCCCTCGACCAGCTTCCCCATCACATGCCTCCCCGTCGCTCAATCCAACCGAATGCCCTCGGCGGCGATGAGTGCCGCCATCGCGGCGCGTTCCTCGGCCAGGAGACTGGCCAGCGCCGCCGGCCCATGCGCCTCGGGCTGCAGGCCCAGATCGGCCAGGCGGAGCTGGATGGCCGGCTCGGCCATGGCGGCGACGGCGGCCTGGGCCAGGCGGGCCACCACAGGCTCGGGGGTGCCCGCCGGGGCATGAAGGGCCAGCCAGTCCATCATCGAGAACCCGGTAAAACCCTGGGCGGCGACCGGCGCGATGTCGGGCAAGGCCAGCGCCGGGGCGGGCGAGGAGACGCCCAGGGCCCGCAGCCGCCCCTCGCGCAGCAACGCCGCGGTAAGTGCGACCGAGGAGAAGCCGAACAGGGTCTCGCCGCGCAGCTGCGCCGTGATCTGATCGGCGCCGCCGCGATAGGGCACATGGGTGCCGGCAATCCCGGCCCGGCGCAGCAGCAGGGCGCCGGCGAGATGGGTGCGGCTGCCCACGCCGACACTTCCATAGGTGGCGGGCTCGGCCCGCGCCCGGGTCAGCAATTCGGGCAGGGTGGTGATGCCGGATTCGCCGCGCGCCACCAGCACCAGCGGCAAGGTGGCCAGCAGGGTGATGGGGGCGAAACCGGTCACGTAGTCGAAGCCCAGGCCGCGCATGAGATAGGGGTTCACCGCATGCCCCCCACTGTCCAGCAGGATGGTATGGCCATCCGGGGCCGCCGCGGCGACGAAGCCCGAGCCCACGGCGCCGGCCGCCCCGGTGCGGTTTTCCGGCACCACCGGCTGGCCCAGCGCGGCGGAGAGCAGCGGCGCGATCAGCCTGCCCAGCACATCCGTGCTGCCGCCGGGCGGGAAGGCGATGATGAGGCGGATGGGGCGTGTGGGCGCCCATGGCGCCTGTGCGGCGGCGGCCAGGGGCAGGGCAAGGAATGAACGGCGGAACATGCGCCGCTTCTACGCCCGGCCCGGCGCCCCGGCGAGCGTCAATGCGGTGAATCTACGCCGCCAGCCCCTCCGCCCGGATCACCTCCCCCATGCGCTGCCGTTGCAGCGTCAGGAAGCTGGCGAAGGCCTCCGGCCCCTGGGCATGCGGGATCAGGCCCAGCAGTTGGAAACGCGCCGCCAGGGCAGGGCTGTTCATCGCCTCCGACGCCGCCTCGGCCATGCGGGCGATCATGGCGGCCGGCGTGCCGGCGGGTGCGGAGATCTGATGGAAATCCACCATGTCGAAGCCCGGGAAGCCTTGCTCGGCCACGGTGCCGACAGTCTCGTAGCCCGGAATGCGTTGGGCGGAGGAGGCGGCGATGGCGGTCAGCCGGCCGTCGGCCAGCAGCGGCGCCGGCACCGCAAGGGTCGAGAAGGTGAACAGCGTCTCGCCCGAGAGCATCGCCGTCATCTGCTGCGCGCCGCCGCGATAGGGGACATGCTGCGCCTCGGTCCCCGCGCGGCGCATCAGCAGCGCGCCGGAGAGATGCGCGCCGGTGCCGGTGCCGGATGAGCCATAGCTCTCCCGCCCCGGATTGGCGCGCAGATGCGCCAACAGTTTTGCCAATGTGTTGTGCGGGCTGTCCGCGCGCACCATCAGCACCGAGGGCAGCAGGGTGAGCTGGGTGACGGGCGCGAAGGCGCGCTCATACTCGAAGCCCAAGCCGCGCATCAGGAACTGGTTGGTCACGGCGCCGCCGGCATCGAGCAGCCAGGTATAGCCATCGGCCGGCCCCTGGGCGGCGGCGGCGGCGCCCAGCGCGCCATTGGCGCCGCCGCGATTCTCGATCACCACCGGCTGGCCCAGCACGCGCTCCAGCGTGGGCGCGATGAGGCGCGCCACCACATCGGTGCTGCCTCCCGGCGGAAAACTCACGATCATGCGGATCGGCCGCGCCGGCCAGCTTTGTGCCAGAGCGGGCAGCGCCAGGCTGGCCAGCAGCAATGAACGGCGTAGCGGCATGTTTCTCTCCCTGTTTTGCGGGCATGATGGCGCGATGTCCGGAAGCCGTCACGTGGAAAGCGATCTGTTTGGAAGTGCCGAGCCGGCGAAGCGCGCCGGCCCGCGCCCCTTGGCGGACAGGCTGCGGCCGCGCCGGCTCGACGAGGTGGTGGGCCAGGAATCCCTGCTGGGCGAGGGCGGCGCGCTGTCGGCCATGCTCGCGCGCGGTTCGCTGCCCAGCCTGATCCTCTGGGGCCCGCCGGGGGTGGGCAAGACCACCATCGCGCGGCTGCTGGCGGAGGCGGCGGGGCTGCATTTCCATGCGATTTCCGCCGTGTTCTCCGGCGTGGCCGATCTGAAGAAGGCCTTCGACGAGGCACGCCGCCGGCGCGAGCGCACGCTGCTCTTCGTCGATGAGGTGCACCGCTTCAACCGCGCCCAGCAGGATGGGTTTCTGCCCTATGTCGAGGACGGCACGATCACCCTGGTCGGCGCCACCACCGAAAACCCCAGCTTCGCGCTGAATGGCGCGCTGCTCTCGCGCTGCCAGGTGCTGGTGCTGCATCGGCTGGATGACACCGCGCTGGAGGGCCTGCTGACCCGCGCCGAGGAGCTGGAGGCCCGCCCCCTGCCCCTGCTGCCCGAGGCCCGCGGCGCACTCCGCGCCATGGCCGATGGCGATGGCCGCTATTTGCTCAACCTGGCCGAACAGCTGCTGGCCATCCCGCCCGGAGAGGCGCTGGACGTGGCCGCCCTGCAGGCGCTGCTGGCGCGGCGCGCGGCGCTCTACGACAAGGACCGGGAGGAGCATTTCAACCTCATCTCCGCCCTGCACAAATCCATGCGCGGCAGTGACCCGGACGCGGCGATCTACTGGTTCGCCCGGATGCTGACGGGCGGCGAGGACCCGCGCTACATCGCCCGCCGCCTGACCCGCTTCGCCGCCGAGGATGTGGGTGCCGCCGACCCGCGCGCCCTGCCGCTGGCGGTGGCGGCGTGGGAGACCTATGAGCGTCTGGGCAGCCCGGAGGGCGAGCTGGCCCTGGCGCAGCTGGTGCTGCATCTGGCCACGGCGCCCAAATCCAACGCGGTGTATGTGGCCTACAAGGCGGCCATGCGGGCCGCGAAGGAAACCGGCTCGCTGATGCCGCCCGCCCATATCCTCAACGCGCCGACCAAACTCATGAAGGAGCTGGGCTACGGTGCCGGCTACGAATATGACCACGACGCGGAGGAGGCCTTCTCGGGCCAGAATTACTTTCCCGACGGCATGGCCCGCGCGCGCTTCTATACCCCCACCGACCGCGGCGCCGAGGCCGCGATCGCCGAGCGCTTGGCGCGCTGGAACGCGATGAGGAAGAGCTGATGGATTATCTGCTTGTGGCCATAGGCGGCGCGCTCGGCTCCATGGCGCGTTTCTGGGTCGGTTCCGCCCTGAACACCACGGGCTTCCCCTGGGGGACGCTGGCGGTGAATGTGCTGGGCAGCGCCGCCATCGGCGTGCTGGGCGGGCTGAACCTGGGCGCGCCGGGGCGCCTGCTCCTGATCACCGGCATGCTGGGGGGCTTCACCACCTTCTCGGCGTTTTCGCTGGAGACGGGGCTGCTGTATGAACGGGCACCCTGGCTGGCGGCGATCTACGTCGCCGCCTCGGTGCTGCTGGGTCTCGGCGCCTTTTTCGTCGCGTGGTCGGCGATCAGGGGGTAGCGGGCGGCGGCTTTGGTGGGCTGAAGGCTACGCCATCGCCCCGCGCGCCGCCACCGGCCAGAGGCATTCCACCCTGCCCTTTCGCACCCCGACATACCAGTCGTAGCGGTCCACCGTGGGGTCGCAATGCGCGGGCACCAGGCGCAGCTTCTTACCACAGGCCGGCCGGGCGCCGTCGCGCACCATCAGCTTGCCGTGCTCGTCGGAGGCGCCGACATATTCCAGGCCGGGCATGCCCTGGATCAACGGGTAGCCGCTGTCGGTCGGCATCGCCTTGTGGCCGGCATCCACCACCGCCACCCCCGGCACCGCCGTGCTCATCACCGTGGCCAGAACGAAGAGCGACTGGCGGAAATCCGGCGCGGCCTGGTTGCGGGCGTAATCCACATCCATGAAGGCGTAGGAGCCGGCCTGGATCTCGGTGTAGACCCCGCTCGCCGCCTCCTGCGCGAAGGTGCCGGTGCCAGCACCACCGACGATGGGGCAGGCCAGGCCCTGCTGGCGCAGTTGTTCCACCGTGCGCCGCGCGTCGGAAATGGCGCTGTCGATCGCCGCCGCCCGGGCCTCGGGTGCGCGGATATGCTGGGCGCTGCCCTGATAGGCCTGGATGCCGCCGAAGATGAGGTGCGGGCTGGCGGCGATGTACCGCGCCAGTTCCACCGCCTCCGGCCCCGGCCGCACGCCGCAACGGGCACCGCCCACGTCGATCTCCACCAGCACGGTGATGCGCCGGCCCGCTCCCTCGGCCGCGGCGGCGATGGCATCGACCTGCCCCCGGTCATCGACGCAGATTCCGACCCTGGAGACGGTGTTCAGGGCCGCCAGCCGCGCCAGTTTTCGCGCGCCCACCACCTCGTTGGTGACGAGGATATCGGGAATGCCGCCCCAGGCCAGCACCTCGGCCTCGGCCACCTTCTGCACGCATTGGCCGACGGCGCCGCGCTGCATCTGCAAGCGGGCGATGACCGGGGATTTATGCGTCTTGGTATGGGCGCGCAGCTTCGTGCCGGTCGGCGCCAGGGCGGCGGCCATGGCGTCCAGATTGGCCTCGAAGGCATCGAGGTCGAGCAACAAAGCGGGGGTGTCCACCTCCTGCTCGTGCATGCCGGGTTCGGCGGGGGGTGGCTGCATGGCGAATCTCCTGATCAATGCCCATCTTGCGGCGATGTCTCCGACCAATCCAGACGTGCTCATCATCGGCGCCGGCGCCGCGGGCATCTCAGCGGCCCGGGCCTGCGCGGCGCGTGGGGTGTCATGCCTCATCCTGGAGGCGGGAGCGGAGATCGGCGGCCGGGCCGTGACGCGCGAACTGGGCGGCGCGCCGTTCGACCTCGGCGCGACCTGGCTGCATGACGCGCAAACCAACCCGCTGACCGCCTTCGCCGCCGATGCGCTCGATCATGACACGGTGCGCGAGCGGCATTTCTGGATGGGCGAGCGCTGGGCCACGCCGGAGGAAATCCGCGCCCATCGGCTGGCCGAGCACGCCTTCTTCGACGCGCTGGACGCGGCGGCCGAGGGTCCCGACCGGGCGGTGGGCGAGGTGGCGCCGACAGGCGGCTTCTGGGACGCCACGGTGCGGCACTGGCAGGGCGCGCAGATCCAGGCGCGCGAGGTGGAGCTGCTGTCGCTGCACGACCAGATCGAGAATGATCTGGAAGGCCCCAACCTGTTGCCGCGGCGCGGCGTGGGCGGGTTGCTGGCCGGGCTGGCCGAGGGGCTGCCGATGCGCCTCAACGCCGCGGTGGACAGCCTGGACTGGTCCGGCCCCGGCGTGGTGGCGCGGGGCGGATTCGGCACGATCCGGGCCGGGGCGGCCATCGTCACCGTCTCCACCGGCGTGCTGGCCTCGGGGCGCATCCGCTTCACCCCTGGCCTGCCGGCGCGGCACGCCCAGGCGGTGCAGGACCTGCCGATGGGGCTGCTGACCAAATTCGGCTTTCGCTGCGGCCAGCGGCTGGGGATCGCGCCCTTCCACGGCATCCGCGCGCTGGTGACGGAGGCAAACCCCCGGCCGATGAGCTGGGTGATGTGGCCCTTCGGGGCGGATCATTGCTTCGGCTTCGTCGGTGGCGCGCGGGCCTGGGAGCTTTCGGCCCGGGGGCCGGCGGCGACCGAGGCGGCGGCGCGGGCGGAGTTCGCCGGGATTTTCGGCGAGGGCCACCTGGGCGAGGCGGTGGTGAGTGATTGGGGTGAGAACCCGCGATTCCTGGGCAGCTACAGCCAGGCCCGGCCGGGGGCGCTGACGGCGCGCTCGGTGCTGGCGGAGCCGCTGGGGCGGCTGTGCTTCGCCGGCGAGGCCACGCATCGTGGGCTGGCCGGCACCATCGCCGGCGCCTGGCTGGAGGGTGAGCGGGCGGTGGCGGCGCTCAGCCTGGGATGAGGCTGCGGCGGGCTGGCATCCAGGCCCGCCCATCCACCCGCCAGCGCGGCACCACCCAGGCCCGCGCCCAGACCGGCCCGCGCGGCCCCACCACCAGCAAGGGCCGCAGCGCATAGCCCGGCCCCTCATAGCTCTCGAGCCTCACCAGCGCCGGGCCGGACACCCGCAGCAGCGCGCCGCGCACCTCGCCCACGCCAGGGATCAGCGTGGGATAGGGCGTTCCTCGCAAATGCACCCGCACGAACCCCGAAAGCAGTGCCGGCCGCAGCCGCCGGGCCAACCCGGACTGCCCCGCCATCCGCTCCAGGACCCGCCCATCCAGCAGCGTGCCGTAGAGAAACAACGGGGGCCTCAATCCGGATTGAGCCGCAGGGATGCCACGATCGGCCGCAGCGCCGCCACCTGGGCATGCACCATGGCGCCGAACTCCGAGGATGCATTGCCACCCGGGTCCGCCCCCAGCTCATCCACCCGCGCGGCGAGTGCGGGGTGGCGGGCGGCGGCGGCGATCTCGGCCTGAAGGCGTATCAGCACAGGTTCGGGCGTGCGGGCGGGGGCGAAGAAGCCGTTCCAGCCCAGGATCTCGGCATTGGGGAAACCCTGCTCGCGCACCGTCGGAATCTCCGGGATCAGCCGGTTGCGGGCGGTGGAGCGGATGGCGATCGGCCGCAGCGCCCCGGCGCGGATATGCTGGATGGAGGAGGAAAGCTGGTCGCCGCCGAAGGGAATGCGCCCCGCCAGCATGTCCTGCACCAGCAGCGAGGCACCGCGGAAGGGCACGTGCTCCATGCGGAAATCGCCGTCGCGCTGCAGCACCTCGCCGGTCAGGTGCCCGGCACTGCCGGGGCCGGTCGAGCCGAAGAAAGGCGGCCGGGGCTGCGCCCGCGCCCAGGCGATGAACTCCGCCAGATTGGTGGCGGGCACCGTGGGATGGACCATGATCACGGTCGGCACCAGCCCGCCCAGGCTGATGGGGGCGAAGTCGCGCTCGATGGAATGCGGCGCGCGGTTGTTGAATTCCAGCACCGCCGTGGTGGCCGAGAAGGTGGAGTTGTGGAACAGCAGCACCTGCCCATCCGGCGGCGCCTTCGCGACGAGGTCGGCGCCGATCGACCCGCCGCCGCCGCCGCGATTCTCCACCAGGATGGAGACGCCGAGGCTTTCCGTCAGCCGCTGGGCGTAGAGCCGGGCCAAGATGTCCGTCGTGCCGCCGGCGGCGAAGGGCACGATGACGCGGATGGGGCCGCTGGGCTGCCAACTCTGCGCGCGCGCAAGCGCCGGCGCCGCCAGGAACGCGGCAAGCGTGCGGCGCCTCATTCGACGGTCATCCGCAGCTCGCGCACCAGCGGGCGGATGGCGGCGACCTGGCCATGCACCTGTGCCGTGAATTCGGCCACCGGATTGCCGCCGGGCTCGGCGCCCAGCTCACGGATGCGCTCGGCCAGGGCGGGGTTCTGCGCCGCGGCCGCGATCTCGGCAAACAGCCGGGCCAGCACCGCCTCCGGCGTGCGGGCGGGGGCGAAGAAGCCGTTCCAGCCCAGCAGCTCGGCGTTGGGGAAGCCCTGCTCGCGCACCGTCGGCACCTCCGGCAACACGCGCATGCGCGTGGCCGACAGCGTGGCGATGGGGCGCAGGGTGCCGGCGCGGATATGCTGAAGGGACGAGGAGAGCTGGTCGGTGCCGAGCGCGATCCGGCCGGCCAGCATCTCCTGCACCAGTGGCGCCGCGCCGCGGAAGGGCACATGCTCCATCTGGAAGCCGCCATCGCGCTTCAGCACCTCGACCACCAGATTCGCCGTGCTGCCCGGCCCGGTGGAGCCGTAGAAGGGCGGCGGGTTCTGCGCACGCGCCCAGGCCACGAATTCGGTGAGATTGCGCGCGGGCACCTGCGCATTCACCAGCAACACGTTCGGCACGCCAGCGCCGAGGGTGATGGGGGCGAAGTCGCGCTCGATGGAATGCGGCGCGCGGCCGGCGAATTCCAGCGCCGCCGTGGTGGTGCTGAAGGTCAGGTTGTGGAACAGCAGCGTCTGCCCGTCGGGCGCTGCCTTGGCCACCACATCGGCGCCGATCGAGCCACCGCCGCCGCCACGGTTTTCCACCACGACGGAGACGCCCAGCGTCTCGGTCAGGCGTTGCGCGTAGAGCCTGGCCAGGATGTCGGTGGTGCCGCCGGCGGGGAAGGGCACGATGATGCGCACGGGCCCCGACGGGCTCCAGCCCTGGGCGAGGGCGGCCGTGGCCAGGAAGGGCGCGGCCGCCAATATGGCGCGGCGTGTGTGCATGGAGCGTCTCCGGTTGCTTGGCCCGCTGGGGGCGGGGACATGCTCCGAATTGTGGCGTGCCCCGTCAACCGGAGAAAAGCGTCAGCCGTCGATCAGAGAAAGAGCAGCGCCAGGATGATGATGCCGCCGGACACCGCCAGTGCCTCGGCCACGAAGCGGGCGAGGTCGCGCAGGTCGTGCCAAAGGCTGACCTGCGCTTCGGCCCGAGGCTCCCGCTGTGTCGGCATGGACTGATTTCCCGGTTAATACCTGACCAGGAAGTTTGGTTATTTCGGGCCGGGCTGCAAGTGGTTTTCGGTCAGCGCCGCAGGCTCTCGACGAAATATTCATAATTGTCGGCGTTTTGCGCGGCCCCGGCCGGGTCGTCCTTGGCGAGCACCGCGGCGCCGCGCACTGAATAGGCGATGTCACGGGTGCGGGCGGCGGCGTGGCTCACCTCATGGATGACGATGCCCGCGGCGCTGTCGAAGCCATCGGAGCGGGCGCGGAAGAACAGCTCGCAGAAGCCCATCGCGCCATTGGCGTTCATGGTGTAGGCGAAGCGGCCGCGCGGGCACATCGCCGGGCTGTTGCAGGAGATGGCGGGCGGGCGTTGCCGGGCCAGGTAGTCGGAAATGATAACGAGGTTGCGCCGGACCGGCGGCACCGGACCGGCGCCAAACCAGCGGCGGAATTCCGGCAATTGCGGGTTTTCGTCCAGCGCGCGGATCGCGTAGCGCACCATCTGCGCCGCCTCGCGGAAGGCGGTCTCGACCTGACGCGCTTCCTCCGGCGAGCAGGTTCCGGGCGGTGGCCCGGGGGGAGGCCCCCAGCCGGGTTTTTGCGCATGTGCCACAGGCGCCAGCAGCAGCCCCACTGCGAGGGCGTCGGCGCCCAGCCAGTTCACGATCCGCATCCGCAGGCATCCTCCGCCATATCGTGACCATAGCAGCACGAAACCCCGAAGGGATCGTTGAAGAATCAGTGCCCGGCATTCTCGCCGGAGAAATCGGGCACCTGAAGCCCGCTGGCCACGATCTGCGCCGCCAGCGAGGCTTTCAGGCGCTCAAGACCGGCCTCGCTGCTCGCCTCGGCCCGCGCCACCAGCACGGCCTGGGTGTTGGAGGCGCGCAGCAGCCACCAGCCATCCTCGGTCAGCACCCGCACGCCATCCACGGCCTGCACCTTCGCACCCTCGGCGGCCAGGCGGGCCTGGACTTCCTTCACCACTTCGAACTTGCGGTCCTCGGCGCAGTTGAAGCGCAGCTCGGGGGTGTTCAGCACCTGGGGCAATGCCTTGCGCATGTCGGCCAGGGTTTCCGGGGTGCGGCCGAGGATACCCAGCAGCCGCACGGCGGAATAGGGCGCGTCGTCGAAGCCGTACCATTTGTCGGCGAAGAAGGTGTGGCCGCTCATCTCGCCGGCCAGCGGGCTGCCGGTCTCGGCCATCTTCTGCTTGATCAGGCTGTGTCCGGTCTTCCACATCAGCGGCACGCCGCCGGCGCGCGCCACCTCGTCGAACAGCACCTGGGACGCCTTCACATCGGCGATGATGGTCGCACCGGGGTGGCTTTTCAGCACGTCGCGCGCCAGGACCACCAGAAGCTGGTCGCCGAACAGCATGTGCCCCTCGCCATCGACCACGCCGATGCGGTCGGCGTCGCCATCGAAGGCGATGCCCAGGTCAGCGCCCACCTCGGCCACCTTGGCGATGATCTGCTCCAGGTTCTTCAGCACCGTCGGGTCGGGGTGGTGATTGGGGAAATTGCCGTCGATCTGCGCGTTGATGACGTAATGCTCGCCGGGCAGGCGTGCGGCGAGCATCTCGGTGATGGCGCCACCCGAGCCATTGCCCGGATCCCACACCACCTTCAGCCCGCGCGTGCCGTCATAATCCTTCAGCATGCGCACGACGTAATCCTCGGCCACATCCACGCTGCTCTGGCTGCCCGTGGTCTCGGCCACCACATCGCCGGCGGCGGCCATGGCGCCGAGCGCCTGGATATCCTTGCCGAAGAAGGGCTTCTTGCCGAGCATGCTCTTGAAGCCATTGTAGTTCGGCGGGTTGTGGCTGCCCGTGACCATGACCGCGCCGTCCGTCCCCAGCGCATAGGCGGCGTAATACAGCATGGGCGTGGGGCAGAGGCCGACCCGCAGCACCTCCATGCCGCAGGCCATCAGCCCGTTCACCAGAGCCTCCTCCAGCATCGGCGAGGAGAGGCGGCCGTCATAGCCGACCGCCACCTTGGTGCCGCCGGCGCGCGCCACCACCGTGCCGAAGCAGCGGCCGATGGCGAAGGCATCCGCCGCGCCTAGGGTTTCGCCGATAATGCCGCGGATATCGTATTCGCGCAGCGAGGTGGCGTGGAAGAGGTGGGTGAAGCCGGCCATCAGGGTCTTCCTATGCTGTAATATTCAAAGCCCGCGGCGCGCATCGCCGCCGGGTCATAGACATTGCGGAAATCCAGCAGGGTCTTGCCGCGCATCGCGCCGCGCAGCTTGTCGGGCGAGAGCGCGCGGAACTCGTTCCATTCCGTCAGCAGCACCACGGCATCGGAGCCGAGTGCGGCGTTCAGCGCGGAGGTGGCGTAGTGCACGCCCGCGGGCAACAGGGGCCTGGCCGGCGTCATCCCCTCGGGGTCATAGGCGCGCAGCTCGGCGCCCGCCGCCGCCAGTTCGGGCAGCACCACAAGCGCGGGGGCGTCGCGCATGTCGTCGGTCTCGGGCTTGAAGGTCAGGCCCAGGATGGCGATGCGCTTGCCCGCCACATCGCCGCCGCAGGCCGCGATCACGCGCCTGGCCATGGCGTGCTTGCGGTCCTCATTCACCGCGATGGTGGCCTCCACCAGCCGCAGCGGCGCGCCCAGATCCTGTGCCGTGCGCGCGAAGGCCAAGGTGTCCTTGGGGAAGCAGCTGCCGCCATAGCCCGGGCCGGGATGGAGGAATTTGCGCCCGATCCGGCCATCGAGGCCGATGCCGCGGGCCACGTCATGCACATCTGCGCCGGCGCGCTCGCACAGATCGGCCACCTCGTTGATGAAGCTGACCTTCATGGCGAGAAAGGAGTTGGCGGCGTATTTGATGATCTCCGCCGTTTCCAGCGAGGTCGCCACGATGGGCGTCTCGATCAGGTAGAGCGGGCGGTAGAGGCGTTTCAGCGTGGCCAGGGCGCGGTCGCCCAGCTCACCGGGTTCGACGCCGATCACCACGCGGTCGGGCCGCATGAAATCGCCGATGGCCGCACCCTCGCGCAGGAATTCGGGGTTGGAGGCGACTGCGATGTCCGGCCGGATGGCATGCACCAGGCGGGCGATCTTCTCGCCCGTGCCGACCGGGACGGTCGATTTGGTGACGAGCGTGAGCGGACCCTTCGCCGCGCGTGCCACCTGCTCGGCGGCGGCAAAGACATAGGACAAATCCGCATGCCCGTCGCCACGGCGCGACGGCGTGCCGACGGCGAGGAAGACGGCATCGGCACCCGCCATCGCCTCCTCCAGCGTATCGGCGAAATGCAGCCGGCCATCCTTCGCATTGTCGGCCACCAGCCGGTCCAGCCCGGGCTCGTAGATCGGCATACGGCCCTCGCGCAGCGCCGCGATCTTGCTGGCGTCGCTGTCCACCAGCGAGACATCGACGCCGAACTCGGCGAAGCAGGCGCCGGAGACGAGACCGACATAACCGGCGCCCAGTATCGCTATGTGCATGGCGCCGGCCCCCGCCTCACCTCAGACGTAGGTCTTGAGGAATTCGCGCACCTGCGCCGCCATTTCCGGCCGTTTCAGGGCAAAGGCGATCTGCGCCTCCAGGAAGCCGATCTTGTCGCCGCAATCGAAGCGCCGGCCCTCATAGCGCACGCCATGGAAGGGCTGGGTGCCGATCAGCTTGGCCATGCCGTCGGTCAGCTGGATCTCGCCGCCCGAACCCTTTTCCATCTTCGCCAGATGGCCGATCACCTCGGGCATCAGCACGTAGCGGCCGATGATGGTGAGGTTGGACGGCGCCTCCTCGATCGGCGGTTTTTCCACCAGGCCCTTCACGCTCACCAGCCGACCCTTGTCCTCGGCGATGTCGATGACGCCGTATTTGTTCACGCGGTCCATCGGCACTTCCTCGATCGCCACGACATTGCCGCCGGTCTCGCGATAGGCCTGGGCGAGCTGCGCAGTGCAGGAGACGTCGCACTGCATCAAATCGTCGGGCAGCAGGATGGCGAAGGGGTCGTCGCCGATGAATTCGCGGGCGCACCAGATGGCGTGGCCCAGGCCCAGCGGCACCTGCTGGCGCACGGTCATGACGGTGCCGGGCTCCTGCTGCATGGCGTGGAGCTCGGCCAGCTCCTTCTTCTTGCCGCGCATCTCCAGCGTGCGCTCCAGCTCGAAAGCCACGTCGAAATGCTCGACGATGGCGGTCTTGCCGCGCCCGGTGATGAAGCAGAACTGCTCGATCCCCGCGGCGCGCGCCTCATCGACGGCGTATTGGATCAGCGGGCGGTCGACGACCGGCAGCATTTCCTTGGCGGTGGCCTTGGTGGCGGGCAGGAAGCGGGTGCCGAGGCCGGCAACGGGAAGGACGGCCTTTTTCAGCGGCTTGAGCATCACGGATTCTCCTGTGGCATGGCCGGTGTGCCATGCCGGCCCGTGGCTTGTCACGGTGCTCGCTTAACAGCCGGTCAAGACATAATTGTGTCACGCCGCACTCAGTCGTCCAGCAGAAAATCCCGCGCCGCGTTCAGCCGCGCCGCCAGCGCCGCGTCGCCGCCGGCATCGGGGTGTGCATGCCGCATCGCGCGGCGATGGGCACCACGGATCTCAGCCCCCGTGGCACCCTCTCTCAACCCCAGCAGCGCCAGCGCCGCCGCCCGGTCCATCGCCGGCTCAGGCACACGCCAATCCGGCGCCACGCGGTCCAGCCAGGCTTCCAGCAGGGGCACGCTCTCCGGGTCCTCGGCCTGGCAGTCGGCCAGCAATTCCAGCAGGCGCGGCAGGGCCATGTCGGCCAGGGAGAGGCCGGCGAAGGGCCCGCGCTTCACCCGCCCGCGCATGTCCCCGGTGGCCAGGTCCAGCCGCATTTCCAGCGTCGCCGTGTCCACCGCCGTCTCGCCCTCCCCGGCGCCGCGGGAGAAGACCTGCTTCGCCTGCCAGCCCTTATAGGCCCGCCACAGCGCCGGGCCGAACAGGAAGGCGCCGGTGAAGGCCATGCTGCCCCGCCCGGAGAGCACCAGCACCAGCACCACCAGCCCGCCCAGCACGGCGCTGCCCACCACCAGCGCCTGCTTCGCCTGGCCCGGCGTGGCATAGGCGAAGGCGCGCAGCGTGGCGTACAGGAACAGCAGAACGGCGAAGCCGCCGATGATCCAGGCCATCAGCGCGCCGGCCCGGGCAGCTGCGCCACCATCCGCCGCGCCGTGGGGCCGGGCAGCGCGGCCAGCTTCGCCCGCCCGCCGGCGGCGAAGACGGCCACCGCCCGCAGCAGGTCACGCAGCGCATCGGCCGAAGCCGCGTCGAAGGGCGCGAAGGCGCCGCCCGAGACTTTCGCCAATTGCCGGAACCCCTCGGCACTTTTCGGCTCCGCGCCCTCATGGAAGGCGAAGACGGGCGTGCCATGCAGACCAAGCTGGCCGGCGGCGTGGCAGGCCGGGTCCAGCGCTTCCTCCAGCGCATCGCCCACAAGGACGCAGGCATGAACGCGGGCCCGTTTGGTTTCGTCCAGCGCATGGGTCAGGGCGCGCAGGATTTGCGTCTGCCCGCCCAGGCAGCGCACGCCGGCCATGCGCCGGGTCAACTCCGCGCTGTCGGTCAGAAAGGGGGTGGCGGCGAATTCCATATGGCCGCGAAAATAGGCAAGCTGAATGGCCAGCCCGCCAATGTCGCGCGTCACCGCGAACATCTCGCCCATCAGGTGGCAGGCCACGTCCCAGCTGGGCTGGCGGCTGGCGGTGGCGTCCATGATGAACAGCAGCCGGCCGGGCGCGCCGCCCGCGGGCTTCACCGGCAGGCTGTTCACCTTGCTCAGGAAGGCGGCCACGGCGGCGCTGGCGGCAGGCTTGGCGGGCAAGGGCGGCATGATGTGCACATGGTAACGCCCATGCCACCCCGCCAGTGGGCGCGCATCGGGCGTTTTGGGCTGGCCCCACCCCGGCTTTGCGGTAGGGTGGTCCGCAAACCGGGGAGCCCCAGCCAGATGCGCCTTGCCACCCTCGCCCGCCAGGCGCTTGCCGCCGCGGCGCTGTTCACCGCCGCCCCCGCCCTGGCGCAGGACCACCCGACGCTGCGGCAGTTCCGCGCCCTGCTGCCTTCCGGCACCACGCTCAGCTTCGCCACGCTGGCGCCGCTGCCCGGCTCGGATGGCGGCATCACCCTGGGCAATGCGGTGCTGGCCGCGAATGGCAGCCAAACCACGGTGGAAAGCCTGACGCTGGAAGGCCCGCACCGCTTCGGCATGGGGCGGCTGAGTGCGCGCAACATCGGCACCGTGGCCGGGGCGGCACCCAATGTCGCCTCGCTGGAGGTGACCGGCTTCACCATGCGCAGCCGCCCGCCGGGCCAAACGGCGCAGCCCGATGATTTCAAGATCGCCAGCCTGGTGATGGAGGGCGTGGCCGGCCCCGGCGCCCCCGCCTTCACCATCGCCCGGCTGCGGCTGGCCGCCTGGGGCATCGGCCAACGCGGCGAGGCGGAGATCACCGGCATGGAATTCACCGGCATCCCCGACAACCCAATCGACGCGATGAGCATCGGCCGCCTGGCCGCCACGGGGCTGGACCTTGCCAGCCTCGCCACCGCCGCCTCGCAAGGCAGCACACCCGGGCAGCAGCCGGTGGGCCGCCAGGGCGCGAGCCTGGAGGGCGTGGTTCTGCGCGGCGGCGGCGCGGTGCTGGGCGGGCTCGACAACCTGACCATCGAGGGCGAGACCGACGCCCAGGGCTCGGGCAATGGCCGCCTCGCGCTGCGCGGGCTGCGGGCCGAACGCACGCCGCTTTCGGCCGATGCGCTGGATGCGGTGGGGCTGGACCGGCTGGATGCCTCGCTGACCCTGGAGGGCACCTATGAGGCCGCGGCCGGGCGGCTGGCCATCCCGGCGCTGGCGCTGGGGGTGCGTGAACTGGGCGCGCTGGCGCTCGCGCTGCGGCTGGAAGGCTGGACGCCCCAGGCCGCCCAGGCGAATGACATGAGCGCGGTGCGGCTGCGCGATGCCCGGCTGCGCTATGCCGACCAGTCGCTGTACCGGCGCGCCGTGCGCCAGCAGGCGCAACGCCAGGGCGGCGGCGCCGGCGAGCAATCGGTGCGCGACATGCATGCCCAGATGCTGGGCGCCTTGCTCTCTTCCGGCTCCGCCAACCCGGCGCTGGACGGGCTGCGCGAGGTGCTGCTGCGTTTCGTGCGCGGCGAGATCAATGTGGTGGAGTTGCAGCTGCGGCCCACGGCCCCCGTGCCGGTGATGTCGCTGCCCACCACCGCGCAGCAGGGCGCGGCCGCCTTGGTGCGGCAATTGGGGCTGACCGCGCGGGGCGAACGCACGCCGTAACCTCCCGCCGCGGCCGGACGAAGACTCATTTACGACCTGGAGGATCAAGCGGTGCTGCATGACGCAAGGGGCGTGGGCCTGAGAACCAAACATGCCGGGGCGGTTGAAGCCCTGGAGGCAGCGACGCTGTCGCTGCTCGGCCATCGGGCCGATCTGGGTGTGCATCTCGGCCGCGCGCTCAGCGCCGATGCCGGGCTGGTGCCGGCGCAGGCGCTGGCCGGGCTGGGCGCCCTGATCGCTGTGCGGCAGGAACTGGAACCGCAAGGCGCCTATCATCTGGCCGCCGCCCGCGCGGCGCTGCTCAAGCGCGGCGGCTCGGCCCGCGATCGCGGCCTGGTGGCGGCGCTGGCCGCCTGGGCGGAACATTCCGACATGGCCGGCGCGGCCGAGCATCTGCGCCTTCTCGTGCGGGCCAACCCGTGCGATGCCATGGCGATCAAGCTGGAGCACGCCATCCGTTTCATGCTCGGCGACGCGGCCGGGATGCGCGCGTCGCTGGAGGCGGCCGCACCGGCCTGGGGCGCCGATCTGCCGGGACGCGGCTATCTGCTGGGCCTGCGCGCCTTCGCGCTCGAGGAAACCGGCGATGGGGCGCTGGCCGAGCGGCTGGGCCGTGAGGCGGTGGCGCTGGAGCCGGCTGACCTCTGGGGCGGCCATGCCGTGGCGCATGTCTTCGAGGGCGATGGCCGGGCGCGCGAGGGCCTGGCCTGGATCGACGGCCTCGCCCTTCACATCGCCGAGGGCGGCGGCTTCGGCCGGCACCTGATGTGGCATGCGGCGCTGTTCCACCTGCATCTCGGCGATGCGGACGCCGCTCTGGCGTTGCTCGACCAGCGCATCCACGACCAGCCGGCCGAGGATGCACGGGATTTCGCCAATGCGGCCTCGCTGATGTGGCGGCTGGAGGCCCAGGGGGTCCTGGTCGGCCAGAAGCGCTGGGACCGGCTGGCCGATATCGCGGCACGGCGCGCGCCGGAGCGCGGGCTGGCCTTCATCGACCTGCACCATGTGCTGGCGCTGGGCGCCGCGGGGCGGCGGGAGGAGCTGGCGGTCAAGCTCGCGGCCATGCGCCACCGCGCGCAGGACATCGGCGATGCGCAGTTCCACGTGCTGGAAGATTGCGGCGTGCCGGCCGCCGAGGGGCTGGCCCAGGCCATGCTGGGCCAGCCGGGCGCGGCGGTGGACCTGCTGCTGCCGCTGCGCGGGCGAATGCGCGGTTTGGGCGGCAGCATCGCGCAGCGCGATGTGTTCGAGCGGGTGCTGGTCCAGGCCTGTCTGGAGAGCGGCCGTATCGGGCTGGCGGCGGATCTGATCGAGGACCGCGCCGCGGTGCGTGCCCTGGGCGCCTGGGAAGCGCGATGCCTGGCGCTTGTGGAGCGCCAGACGGCTTAGGGCCTGTGGACAATTGGCCTGCGGGCGCGTTCAGCGGTGCTTTTCCGCCCCTGGTGCGTTGTCATGCCGCGCCGATGGAAAGCCATCGCCGCGTCATTCCGCCTGCCAGGGACGAAAAATCACTCGCTGACCGCATCCCGGTGCCAAATGTCCACAGGCCCTAAAGGTCAGGCGTTACCCACTGGGGTTTCCATCGCCTGGCCGCGGCGGTTCTGCCACAGCGCCACGAAGTCGATCGGGTTCAGGAAGACCGGCGGGAAGCCGCCATCGCGCGTCACCTCGGCCAGGATGTTGCGGGCGAAAGGGAAGAGCAGGCGGGGGCATTCCACCAGCAGCACCGGCTCCAGATCCTGCTCGGGCACATTCACGGTGAAGATGCCGCAATAGGTCAGTTCGGCGATGAAGCAGACCTGGTCCTGCGCCCGGGCATCGGCGCGGATGTCCAGGGTCACCTCGAAAAGATTCTGCCCATCCTCGATGGGCCGCGCCTGGACGTCGAGCTGCAGGTCGATCTGCGGCGTCTCGCGCAGCGTGGCGAAGATGGCAGGCGCCCCGGGGACCTCGAAGCTGAGATCCTTGGTGTATTGCATGTTGAGGATCAGCGGACCCGGGGGGGCGGTATGGGCGGCGGGCGGGGTGTCGGACATGGTGGGTTCCTTGAATTCCCGCGCGGGGTAGCACGAGCGGCGGGGGCCGCCAAACTGAACAAATAATTCTTGCTTTGTTCTTCAAGTAGGATTATGTGCCGTATCTCCAGATAGGAGCCAGGCGCATGCCCCCGACTGCCCTACGTTCCCTGATTTCCCTGATTTTCGCAGCGATGGCTGGCGCCGGCGGGGTGCTGATGCTGCCCCAGGCCGGCGACGGCGCCACGCCCACCCTCATCGTGGCTGTTCTTATATTCCTGGTCGGCGTCGCCTTCGCAGGCTTCCTCTGGTGGCTCTCCGCCCGCAGCTTCGCCTTCCTGGCGGCGCCGGGCACCACCAGCGAGCAGATCGCGGCGCTGCGCGACCTGCCCATGGCCCTGCCCGAGGGCACGGTGCGCGCCATCCTCGCCCTGATCGTCGGCGTGGTCGGCCTGCCGCTGCTGCTCTTCGCCGCCGCGCTGGGTCTGTCCGACGCCGTGGCTGGTTATGTGAACGGCATCATCGCCGGCGTCTTCGGCTATTATTTCGGCGCCCGCGGCGTGACCCCGGATGTGCAGGCCAATCGCCGCGTGGCCGAGGCGCTGACCACCGAGCAACGCGCGCACGAGACCCTCCGCCAGAGCACGACCACCGCGATAGAGGCCGCCACCGAGGCCGCTACCCGCCCCGGCCGCGAGGCCGAGCTGCTCGCCCGGCTGGAGCGCCACACCGCGCTGGCCGAGGAGCTGGTACAGAATTTCGGCGCTGCCCTGCCGCCGGGGATCCTCCCGGAAAACGCCGGCGCGCTGCTGCACCAGGCCCGCGCGGCGCTGGGTGCCGCGCGGAAAAGCCCGCCCGACATCTCGGCCGTGGCCGGTGCCACCGCGGCGCTGACCGGCGCCGGCGGGCCCTTCGCGGCAGTTCTGCGCATGGCCGCCCCCCTGCTGCCCGGCGTGGCCGGCGGGCCGCTGGCGGGGGTGGCACTGCTGCTGGGGCTGGGCTGGTCGCTCTCGGCCGGCGCCTGGCGGCGGTGGCAGGCTGGCGTGCTGGAGGCGCCGCACGACCCCGCCCTGTTCGACCCCGGCGCCATCACCCCCGATGAGGCGCTTTCGCGCCTGACGCCGATCTTCGCCCAGGCCCTGGCCTCGCTGCGCGAGACCCCGGGCTTCGCCGCCGAATTGCTGGACATGGCGCTGCGCGATGACGGCGCGGCGCGCATCTGGGCCAGCTGGGGCCAGGGCCGTTTTTCCGGCCTGGCTGAGGTGGAGCAGGGGTTGGTGGAATACCGCCGGGCGCTGCTGGAGGGCGAGGCGACACAGGATGTCTCGGCCGAGGCGCTGCGCGGCGTGGCCGCCCAACTTGCCACCGCCGCCCCCGCGCTGCGCCCCGAAGCGACCGACCCCGCCGCCCTGCGCGCCCAGCCCGGCACGCCGGAACAGCGCGCGGCGCTGGAAGCCCTGACCCTGCTGCTGGGCCGCATGCGCGAGACCCGGCAGGACCCGATGCAGATCCTGCGGGAGATCACGCCATGAGCCGGTTGCTGCTGCTTCTGCTGGCCGGCTGCGCGCCGCTGGCCTCGGTGCTGGACCCGCCGCTGGCGCAGCTCGCGCGCTGGCAGGAGAACCCGGCCCTGGCGGCGACGCAGCCAGTGGAATGCCCGCAGGGCCACCCCGCCTGCCCGCAGCTCCACGCCCGCCGGGCCGAGGCCTGCATGGCCCGGGCGATGGCCGCCCGCGCGCCCCGCGCCGCCTGCCCTGGTTTGTCCGCGCGCGGTGATCTCGATTGCGCCGTGGCGGCCTATCACGCCGCCCGCCGGACCAATGGCGGCCCCGCCTTGGCCGCGGGCCATGCCCAGGCGCTGATCTGCGCCGGGTATTTGTCCGCAAACGTCGATCATCCGCGCTTCGGGCGCGAGGCGCTGGCGGCGGCGCGGGCCGCCGGCTCGGAATTGCTCACCACCCGGGCGCAAGCCCTGATCGATGGAGGCCCGCGATGATCCCGCTCGACCGCACGCTCAGTTTCCGTTTCCCGCTGCTGCGCGGCGCCGATGTGCGCCAGGCGCAGCAGGCGCTGCGACGTGCCGGCCAGGTGCTGCCGGCCGATGGCATTTTCGGCCCCGCCACGCGTGATGCGGTGCTGGCCTTTCAGCGCGCCCGCGGGCTGCTGGCCGATGGGGTGATCGGCCCCGCCACCTGGGGGGCGCTGATGGCGGCCGCGCCGCCCGCCACCACCACGCCGGATTGGCGGGCGGTGCTGCTGCCCTACCTGGCACGGCTGCGCGCCCCGCATGGCGCGCCGGTGGGCGGCGCGGCCCGGCAATGGCATTTGTCCGAAACCGGCATTGTTGTGGATGGCGAACTTTCCCGCGCCGGCACCCCCACCGCCGCCCGCGCCTGGGCCGCGCATGGACAGGCCATGCAGCGCGTGGCGCAGGCCCAGGGAGTGCCGGTGGAATTGCTGCTGGCCACCGCCTGCACCGAAAGCGGCGGCCGCGCCGATGCGGTGCGGGAGGAGCCGGGCTATCTCGATGACGCGACCACCCCGAACCGTGTCTCCCCCGGCCTGATGCAGACGCTGATCTCCACGGCGCGCGAGGCGCTTGCGGACCCCAAGCTCGACCGCGCCAGGCTGCTGCAGCCCGAGACCTCGCTGGCCGCGGGTGCGGCCTATATCCGCCGCCAGGCGGTAAGCGCGCGGGTGCCTACGGGCTTCGACCCGCCGCTCGTCGCCATCGCCTACAATGCCGGCAGCCTTCGCGCGGCACAAAATCCCTGGGGCCTGGTGCAGACGCGCCGTGCCGATCATTTCCACGCCGACGCCTTTTGCGGCTTCTTCAACGACGCGTTGGCGGTGCTCGGCGCGGTGCCGCCGGAACCCGCGACACCCTCCTTCCTGCTACTCCTGCGCGGCCAGTAGGGTGAGCAGGGCGCGGATGATCTGTGTGGGGGTGGGCGGGCAGCCGGGGACACGCAGGTCGGGCGCCAGCACGGCGTCGACGCCGCCCTCCACCGCGTAGCTGCCCTTGAAGACGCCGCCATCCACCGCGCAATCGCCGACGGCCACGATGAAACACGGGTCGGGGGTGGCGGCGCGGGTGCGCTCCAGCGCCTCGCGCATGTTGCGGGTGACGGGGCCGGTGACCAGCAGGACATCGGCGTGGCGTGGCGAAGCCACAAAACGCAACCCGAAGCGCTCCAGGTCATGCACCACGTTCTGGGTGGCGTTGATTTCCAGCTCACAGCCATTGCAGCTGCCGGCATCGATCTGGCGGATGGCCAGCGACCGGCCTAGCCGGCGGCGGGCCGAGGCGTCGAGGCGGGCGGCCAGCTCGCGCACCTCATCGGCGTCGGGCATCGGCGCCGGGTCGGTCAGTGGGCGCGCGATCAGCTGCTTGGCGAGGCGGGGCCAGAGCATCTCAGTCGCACTCCTCGGAGAAGACCAGGCGATTGCCGAAAGGGTCGTGGACGGCCAGGTCGCGATACCCCCAGGGGCGTTTCTCGATCTCCGGCCGGGCGTGGCGGTAGTCCTTGGCGTGCATCTCGGCCCGCAGTGCATCGACGCCGGACATCCGGATGATGAGATGGCTGCCCGGCGTGCCATCGCCGAAATGCTCGCTGAGAAACAGCAGCGTCTTCCCGCGCGAGACCTGGGCGAAAAGCGGCGCCGTGGGGTCGAAGCGATGCTCCCAATCCCAGGTGAAACCCAGGAAATCGACATAGAATTCCCGCGCGCGGGCGACATCGAAGATGCGCAGGATGGGAATCGCCGGCTCCAGCTGCACGCTCACAGATCCACCCCCGAATACGAGCCGTTGATGCTTTTGTTGATCAGCGGGAAGTCGGCGACGATATTGCCCTGCACCGCCGCCTCCAGCAGCGGCCAATGCAGCCAGGAGGGGTCGCGCAAAAACGCGCCCTGGATCAGCCCGCCATCATCCAGCCGCAGCCAGCAGAGGCATTCGCCGCGAAAACCCTCAACCAGCGCAACACCCTCGCCGCCCTGTTGCGGCAGGGGGGTGAGGATGGCGCCGTCGGGGATATTGGCCAGGATGATGCGGAGCATGCGGATGCTCTCATGGATCTCGCCCACACGCACCGCCAGGCGCGCCGCGACATCGCCGGCATCGCGGGTGATGGGGCTGACCTCCAGCTCGTCATATGGCGCGTATCCGGGGGTGGCGCGGGCGTCGAAGGCGCGGCCCGAGGCGCGGCCGACCACGCCGCCGGCGTTGAGCAGTGCCACCAGCTCCGGGCGGATGATGCCGGTGGAGACCAGGCGGTCCTGCAAACTGGCGTGGGAGGCGGTGATGCGCTCCAGCGCCGGAAGCTCCGAGGCGATCATGGCCAGTGCGTCGGCGAGAACGGCGATGCCGCCTGGCTCGATATCCACGGCCAGGCCGCCGGGCAGGATGCGGTCCATCATCAGCCGGTGGCCGAAGGCGGCGTGGCAGGCGCGCAGCAGGGCTTCCCGGAGTGCCCCGGTGCGGGCGTGGATGGCGGGGAAGGCGGCGTCGTTGCAAATAAAACCCCAGTCGTTGAGGTGGTTGGCCACGCGCTCCAGTTCGGCCATGGCGGCGCGGAGCGCGATGGCGCGGGGGGGCGGGGCGCCGCCCGTCGCCTGCTCGGCGGCCAGCGCGAAGGCCAGGGAATGCGCCACGGTGGAATCGCCAGAAAGCCGGGCGGGAAAACGCGCGGCGGCGCGCGGCGACTTGCCGAGCATGAGGCTCAGCGTGCCCTTGTGGGTGTATCCCAGCCGGGCTTCCAGCCGCACCAGCGTCTCGCCCACGACGTGGAAGCGGAAATGCCCGGGCTCGATGATGCCGGCATGGACGGGGCCGACGGCTATCTGGTGCACGCCCTCGCCCAGGGTGGGCAAAAATTCCGGCTGCGGCGGCGCGGTGCCGTGGCGCACCGGCCGCGCGGACATCGGGTTGAGGATGGGCCAGCGGCCATGATCCAGCCAGGGCCGGCCATCGATGGTTCCCACCGCCTCCAGGCCCCAGAGGTCGTGGATCGCGCGCTCGAACCAGGCCGCCGAGGGGTGCAGGGCAGAGAGCGAGGCGAAGCGCCCCTCGGGCGTCGCGCAGCTGTGCAGCAGCGTAGCACCTTCATGCCAGAAGGCGGCATGGACCATGGCGGGCTCGGCCCACATCGCCAGCAGCGGTGGGCTTTGCTCGGCCAGCGCGGCCCAGGCGCGTTCGGAGAGGCGGGTCATCGCGGCACCTCGGCCGCGGCGCGCAGCATCTCGGCGATGGGCGCGGGCATGGCCAGCGTGCCGAGCAGCGCCACCAACAACAGGCCCCATAGCGGCAGCAGCACCAGCAGCCCGGGCCGCGCGGCGCCCGGTGCATCAGGCGTGGCCGGGCCCAGGCAAAGCCTTTGCGCCACCCGCACCAGCGCCGCCGCACCGACCAGCAGCCCCAGCAGCAGCGGCGCCAGCAGCCAGGCATTTTGCCGCCCGGCGCTGGTCACCAGCAGAAATTCGCTGGCGAAGAGCATGAAGGGCGGCAGCCCCGCCGCCCCCAGCACCGCCAGCCCCAACGCCCAGCCCAGCGCGGGGCTGGAGGCGACGAGGCCACCGATCTCGGCGATGCGCTGCGAGCCCTTCAACGTGATGGCCGCACCCACGCCGATGAACACGGCGCTCTTCACCAGCGCATGGCCCAGCAGATGGATCAGCCCCGCCAGGTTCCCCGCCGGCCCGCCCAGCCCGAAGGCGATGGCCGCGATCCCCATATGCTTGATCGAGGACCAGGCGAAGAAGCGCCTGATGTCACGCCGCCGCCAAAGGGAAAACGCCGCCAGCAGCAGCGTGCCCACGCCCAGCACGAGCAGAAAAGTGCCGGGCGAGATCACGCCCGGATTGCCCCCCACCACCGCCTTGGCCCGCAGCACGGCATGCATCGCCGTGGTCAGCAGCAGGCCCGAGAGCACGGCGGTGATCGGCACCGGCCCCTCGGCATGCGCATCCGGCAGCCAGTTGTGCAGCGGCACGAGCCCGCACTTGGTGCCATACCCCACCAGCAGCAGGATGAAGGCGAGGTTGAGCAGCCCGGCATCGGCCGAAGCGGCACCCGCCCGCAGCGCCGCGAAGGACAGCCCGGCCGCCGGCACCGCCATCTGCAACACGATGGTCCCGAACAGGGCAAGCGCGATGCCCACGCCGCAGAGGATGAAGAATTTCCAGGCGGCCTCAAGTGCCGCCGTGCTGCGCGGGCTGGCGACCATTACCACCGAGGCCAGCGTCGCCGCCTCGATCGCCACCCACATCAGGCCCATATTGTCCGACAACAGGGCCAGCATGTTGGCGGCGCAGAAACCCTGGAAGGCGGCGTGGTATTGCCGGGAGTTTTCCACCGCCTCGTGCGCGGAAAACACCGCCGTGGCCAGGCCGACAATGCCCGCCACCAGCACCAGGGGAAGGTTCAGCGCATCGGCGCGCAGCCAGCCCTCGAGGGCGAAGGGCTGCGTGGCCAGGGCCAGCACCGCGGCCAGGGTGGCGGCGGAAATCGCGATGTTCAGCGCCGCCGCGTATCGCGGCAGCAACGGGAGCAGCGCGGCGCCGAGGGCGGGGATGAGGACGGCCCACATCAGTGCGGGTCGCCGCGATGGGTGTCGAGCACGCCGGTGTCCAGCGTCGCCACATGCTCGCGCATGCGCATGCCGAACAACCCGGCCAGCGCCGTCACCACCAGTACGAGGCCGGCGGCGGAGATCTCCACCACCAGCGGCATCCCCGCGGCGCCCACCGCGGCCAGCATCAGCGCGTTCTCCATGCTCAGCAGCCCCGCGGCCTGGGCCAGGGCGTGGCGGCGCGAGCACATCATCAGCAGGCCCAGCAGCAGGATGGAGAGGGCTATGGCCAGGTCCTCGCGCGTCAGCACCCGGCTGCCGGTGGAGACGGGCAGTGCCACCAATATGGCCAGTGCCACCATGGCGCCGCCCAGCAGCAAGGCGGGCATGGTGTGCAGCCCGGCATCGGCCTCCGCGCCGCCGATGCGGCGGATGGCGGCATGCAGCGCCCAGGGAATGGCCACGCCCTTCGCGACCAGAGCGATCAGCGCCGAGACATACAGATGCCCCGCCCCCTGGGCATAGCCCTGCCACCCCGCCGCCATGGCCAGCAGCAGCCCTTGGGCCGCCAGCAGCCAGATCAACGCCGCAAGGCGACGTTGCGACAGCAGCAGGAAGGAGCAAAGCAGCATCGCCCCCCCCAGCACATGCGCGATGTCATAGGCGAGGGTGCCCATCAAGCGAGCCCCGTCGAGACGAAGAGCAGCGCCACGGCAAGCGCCGCCAGCAGCAGCGCCACCCCCAGGAATTCCGGCACCCGGAACACCCGCAGCTTGGCGATGGCGCTCTCGAACACCGCCAGCGCGAATGCCAGGCCGAAAAGCTTCGCCCCCCACAGCAGCAGCCCCACCGCCCAGGCC
>JAKFUL010000022.1 GCA_021732665.1 Acetobacteraceae bacterium | reverse complement strand
GTGGCGGTCATGGGTTGGGGGGATGTCATTGGTTGGTGTGGTCCGCCAGGAGGTCACGCAGTTTTTCGATGCACGCGTCGCGCGTCGCGGTGGTGCCGGTTTGTGTCAGCCACCAGGTCTCTACCTTGCCCAGCAATGCGCCGATCCTGGGGCCAGGATCGACCCCGAGGGCGAGCGCGTCCTTGCCTTGCAGAGGGAAGGCTGGTGGCCTCTCGCCCATCGCCGCCCGTTCAGCATGCCGGTCCTGGCCATCGCGCGCATCGGCGAGCCAGAGCGGCAGATGCGCATCAGGCGGCGTGCCGAAGCGGCTGACGGCCTGGAACATCAGTACCTCGCCCTCGGATGCGCCGGGTTTGAGCATGCTTGATTGGTCGACGACATGGGCGAGACGAAGCACTTCGGCCGCCGACAATTTGAGGCGCTGCCCCAGCGTCACGTGATCGGCTTTCGCTGACATAAGGGCCGCGAGCCGAAGGACGCCGTCGCCGGGCGCGCCGCGCGACAACAGGCGGGAGAGGGGTTCCATGTCCAGCGGCATGGCCTCCGGCAGCACCGCCCCCAACACCCCCGTCCCAGCCATCAAGCGCAGCGCGTCCCGCGGGTCAGGCGCCGCCAGAAGCCGCTTGATCTCCATCCAAACCCGCTCCACCGAAAGCCTGGCCAGGCCCGGCACAGCCTCCCGTATCGCCGCCAAGGCCTCCGCCTCCGGCTCCCCCCGCCCATACCGCGCCCAGAACCGAAAGAACCGCAGCGCCCGCAGATAATCCTCCGCCAGCCTCTCCCCCGCCACGCCAACAAAGCGCACCCGTCCTGCCGCCAGATCCTCCCGCCCGCCGAAGTGATCATGCACTTCGCCATCCAGGCCCATGCTCATGGCGTTGAAGGTGAAATCCCGGCGCGCGGCGTCCTCGCGCCAATCGCCGATCCACTCCACCTCGGCATGCCGCCCATCGGTCGCGACGTCGCGGCGCAGGCTGGTCACCTCCACCGGCTGGCGGTCCAGCACCGCCGTCACCGTGCCGTGCTTCAGGCCTGTCTCGAAAACCTTCAGACCCGCGGCGCGCAGCAGGCGGGAGGCCTCCTGCGGCGGCAATGGCACCGCCACGTCCACGTCATGGATGGGTTTTCCGGCCAGGAAATCGCGCACCGCACCGCCCACCGCCCGGCTCCCGGGCAGCGCCCGCAGCACCGCGGCCGGCGTGCCATGGGCCAGAAAATCCGGAATCATCGCTCCGGCGTCAGCACGGCGGGCACGTAGCGCTCGCCCGGCTCGATGCTGCGGTTCAGGCCATAAGTCAGCGCGCCGCTCAGCACCAGCACCACCGCCACAACCCCGGCCAGCACCAGCCAGATGCCGGGCGTCTCGCCGGGGCGGAAATGCCGCCACAGCAGCAGCGCCACCAGGGGCAGCAGGAAAGCCAGGGCTGCGATGAAGAGCGGCATGGCTGCCTTGTAGAGCAGGAGCTAGCCGCCCGAAAGCAGCCCGTCGACCATCGCCCGCGTCGGCGTCTCGCCATCCCTTGCCCGCAGGGCGCCGGCGGCCGAGGCGAAGCGCAAAGCCTGCGCCGTGCTCTGCCCCTCGGCGATGGCCAGCGCATAGGCGCCGTGGAAGACATCGCCCGCGCCGGTGGTGTTGGTGGCCACGACCTTGAAGGCCGGCAGCTCCACCGGGCGGGACATCCCCGGCGCCAGCCATAGCGTTCCATCCTCGCCCCGCGTCACCGCCGCCAGCTTGAGCGGCCCGCTGGCCAGGGCGCGTTTCAGCCCCTCGGCCGGATTGCTGATTCCGGCGAAGATGCGCAGGCCTGGTGCTGCGAAGATCGCATGGTCCACCAGCGGTACGAGGTCGAGCAGCACCCGCATCTCGCTTTTCTCGGCATCGAGCACCGAGGCGACGCCGCGCGCCCGTGCCGCGGCGAAGACGGCGGCGGTGCCCTGGGTCCAGCGCGGGTCGCACAGCACGGCGCCGGCGCCGTCCAGTGCCTCCAGCGGCAGCCAGTCGGTCTCGGTGGACAGCCCGTTGCCGCGATAGGTGACAATGCTGCGCTCGCCCCGCTTGTCCACGATCACCGCCGAAAGCGGCGTCTGAGCGCCGGCGAGGCGCTTCAGGCCGGAGATCTCCACCCCCTCGGCCGCCATGGCGGCGGCCAGTTCCTCGCCCGCCTGATCATCGCCGACTCGGCCCCAGAAGCTGACCTCGCCGCCCAGCCGGGCGACCGCGATGGCGGCATGGGCCGACATCCCGCCCACGCCGGCATGGTAGCGCCGCGCGGTCACCTTCGAGGGCGCGGCCTCGATCTCATCGACATTGAAGCTGTGGTCCATCACGATCTGGCCGCAGCAGATCACGCGCACGGGGCGAGCCGTCATCGCCGCATGCTCCGCGGCAGCGGGGATTTTTCCCCGTGCGGCGCGCCGGGGATCGCACTATATAGCAAGGCAGAGGTGTCACTCATGTATACGTCCTATAGCACATTGTCTTTGCGCCAGCGTGGAAATGACATGCCGGCGCTGGCCCAGGAACTGCTGCGCACGTTGCAGCAGCGCACCCTGGTGATGCGCAGCGAGGTGCCCGACCTGATGCGCGTGAGCGACGAGATGGCCGATAAGCTGGTCAACGCCCTGGTCACGACCGGCGAGCTGGAAATCCGCCCGGTGCGCGGCGTGGATGCGCTGGTGCCCCGCCCGAATGCCATGAAGGCCTGAAACCGCGTGGCCCGGGCGCCTGGGGACAGCTCGCGGCCGGCGCTGATCTACCCCTGGCAATGGGTGTGCTTTGCCAGTGTGCTCTTTGTGCCCTTGCTGCTGATCCTGCCGCATGTCCCGGTGCAGCCTGCCATGCGGGCCAGCATCGCCTGCCTGGCCGCCTGTCTGTTCGGCGCCAGCGTGGGGCTGGTGGAGTTGCTGGCGCGCTATCGCGACAATCCGCTGGCCGCGGTTCGCACCGTCTGGGGGCTGCTCTACATCACCATCAACGCGGTTGTCGCGACGGCGGTGTTCATGCTGCTCTTCACACAGCGCCTGCCCATGCCGGTCAATCTCTTCGCCGAGGCGCATCTGGCGCTCAACGCCGCCTTCATCGGCGGTTTCGGCGGGATGGCGGTGCTGCGCGGCTCGATCGCCAATATACGGTTTCGCGAACGCACCTTCCAGGCCGGGCCGGCGCTGGTGCTGCAGGTGATCCTGGACGCGCTGGACCGTGCCTGCGACCGTGAGCGCGGCCGCCGCCGGTCGGAAATCGTGCAGGATGTGATGGAGGGCGTGGTCTACAGCCGCGCCCGCGCACTGCTGCCGCAGGTGGCGATGACGGTGCTGCAGAACCTCACGCTGGAGGAGAAGAGCGCCTTCGTGGCCGAGGTGGAGAATATCGAGCGCGACACCAACCGGACCGATACCTCGCGGTTGCATGAGCTGGGTCTGCTGTTGATGAACGTGGTGGGCGAGGAGCTTCTCGAGCAGCTGGTGAGGAGCATGGGCGAGCGCATCCGCGGCCCCGCCCCCGATGACAAGACCATGCCGGTTTTCGAGCGGGCGGGGATGCTGGAGGTGGCCGACCTGTCGGGCCTTCTGGGGCTGTGCCGCGCGCTCTCCGCCCGGCGTGACCTCGACCCGGATCCGAAGGGCGACACCTGGCACGCGCTGCTGCGAGGAACCCCGGCGCTGTATGCCGGCGGCAGCCCGCCGCGCGACAAGGAAAGGGTGCTGATGACGCTTGCGGTGATGCGCGAGCATTTCGGCGCGGAGACGGTGCACATGGCGATCGGCCTGTTGCTGACCGCCGAGCCGGCGGGGCACGGCAATCCACCGGAGCCCGACCAGCCCGAACCCCCGCCGCCAGACCCCACCGCCGCCACGCCAGGCGAAATGCCCGGGCCGGAACAGCCCGCGGCCGGCGTGGCGAACCCGGCCGAGGCGCCGCCATTGCGCGCTGACGCCGCGGCCCCGGAAGCCTTGGCCGATGCCGGCGCGCCCGGCGAGGGCGCCGGGCCTGTTCCGCCCACGGCCGGGGCAAGCATCGCCGAATCGCAGCAACCGGATGGGCGGACCCCCGCCGGGGGATCGCCGGCGCCGCCGACGCCAGAGCCAGCCCCGGCCGCGCCCCCGGACAATCCGCCGCCACTCACCCCCGAAGCGCCCTCGCCAAACCCACCATGATGGTGGCCGTCGCCCCCCAAATATAATGCTGGTGATGCGGCCAGACCCAGTATTCCCGCATCCGGCCCTTCCATTCCCGGCTCTCGCGCCGCGGCGCCCCGGGGTCGAGCAGCATGGAAACGGGGTACTCGAACACCGCGGCGACCTCGGAAGGGTCGGCCAGCACGGGAAAGCCCGGATCCAGCAGCGCAAGCACGGGCGTCACCAGATAGCCCGTGCCGGTGAGGTGCAGCGGAAGCCTTCCGATCAGGCGTGGCCAGGCGCGCGGCAGGCCGATCTCCTCCTCCGCCTCGCGCAGCGCGGCCTCTTCCGGTGTCTCCTCCGCCTCCAGCCGGCCGCCGGGGAAGGCGACCTGGCCGGCATGGGCGCTGAGATGCGCGGCGCGGTGGGTCAGCAGGATGGTGGGTGCCGCGTGCATCACCACCGGCACCAGCACCGCCGCCGCCCGGGGGGGCGCCGCAGGCTCCACGCCATCATCGGAGAAACCGGGCGGAAAGGCTGCGAAAAAGCCAGGTTCCGCCAGCCGGGCGGCAAGCTGCGCGGGCGTCACCTATTCGGCGGCCAGCTCGTGCTGCGTCATGCTGTCGATGGGGAAGAACACGCCCTCGCTCCAGACCCCCAGCACCTCCTGGCCGGCCATGTGCTCAGGCTCGGCCAGCGCCACAAGTTCATAGAAGACGGCGCGGTTGATCCGCGCCTCCAGCCCTGGCCGGACCATCACATAGGGACGCGGCTCGCGGGTCTGCGGGTCGAGCTGGACGCGAATCGGGTGTTCGGCATCGGCCGTCACCATCTCGTCCATGTTGGTGCGGAAGCTGAGCACCTGGCGGCCAGATTCGTTCTTCCAGAACAGCTCGATGGCGATGAAGGGCGCGTCCTCCACCGTGATCGTGCCGCGTTCTACTGGTGTTTCAAGCACATAGCTGCCATCGGGCTCCCGCCGGAGCACCGAGGCGAAGAGGCAGACCAGCTCCTTACGCCCGATCGGCGAATTGCGGTAATGCCAGGTGCCGTCGCGCGCGATGCGAATGTCGAAATCGCCACAATCGCGCTTCTGCCGCGGCCTGCTGCCTGAAAATCCGGCAAGCATGCCTGACACGCAGCCTCCAGTTGCATTCCGTGCTTTGTCCGAAGGACTGGCCACCCTTAAGCTTCCCGTCTGACTGCCCACATGAGGGCTATATAGGAAGGCCATACGCCGGATGGGAGACGTGTTGAGCAACGAAGCGACACAATGGTTGGCGGAAGCGGAACAGCTGGCCGACAAGCTGGGCCGGCTGCGCGGCGCCATAGGCCGGGTCATCTTCGGGCAGGAGGAGGTGATTGAGCAGGTCGCCATCACCCTGCTCTCGGGCGGGCATGTGCTGCTGGTGGGCGTGCCGGGCCTGGGCAAGACCAAGCTGGTGGACACGCTGGGCACCGTGCTGGGCCTCGATGCAAGGCGGGTTCAGTTCACTCCGGACCTGATGCCGGCCGATATCCTGGGCTCGGAGGTGCTGGAGGAGGATGCGCATGGCAAGCGCAGCTTCCGCTTCATCAAGGGGCCGATCTTCTGCCAGTTGCTCATGGCCGATGAGATCAACCGTGCCTCGCCGCGCACACAATCCGCGCTGTTGCAGGCGATGCAGGAGCATAAGGTGGCGGTGGGCGGCGAAATTTTTGCACTCCCCGGCCCCTTTCACGTCCTGGCCACGCAGAACCCGATCGAGCAGGAGGGCACCTACCCGCTGCCCGAGGCGCAGCTCGACCGCTTCCTGATGGAAATCGAGGTCGGCTATCCCGATGCGGCGGCCGAGCGCGCCATGCTGCTGGCCACGACGGGGGGCGCCGAGGCGCGGCCGGAGGCGGTGCTGACCGGAGCCGAGCTGATCGCGGCGCAAAAACTCATCCGCCGCATGCCGGTGCCGGAGACGGTGCTGGACGCCATCCTGAAGCTGGTGCGCGGCGCCCGCCCGGAATCCGCCGAGCTGCCGGCGGTGCAGAAGAACCTCGCCTGGGGGCCGGGGCCGCGGGCGGCGCAGGCGCTCATGCTCGCGACACGCGCCCGCGCGCTGATGCAGGGCCGCCTCGCGCCCAGCGTGGAGGATGTGCTGGCGCTGGCCGAACCCGTGCTGCGCCACCGCATGGCGCTGAGTTTCTCCGCCCGCGCCGAGGGCATCAAGCTCGCGGACATGATCGGCCTGCTGAAGAGCTCCATTGCCTAGGACCGCCCTGCAGGCCGAGGCGCTCGGCGCCCATCTGCCACCCCTGGTGGTGCAGGCCGAACGCGTCGCCAGCACCGTGATGCAGGGCGTCCACGGCCGCAGGCGCTCGGGCACCGGCGACAGTTTCTGGCAGTTCCGCCCCTATCTGGCCGGCGATGCCGCCAGCCGGATCGACTGGCGGCAATCGGCCAAGGCGGACCGGCTCTATGTCCGCGAGACGGAGTGGGAGGCGGCGCAGACCGTGGTGCTGTGGCGCGATGCGGGCCCGCGCATGGAATGGCGCAGCCATCTGGCCGAAGTCACGAAAAAGGACCGCGCCTCGCTGCTGCTGCTGGCGCTGGCCGCCTTGCTTTTGCGTGGCGGTGAGCGGGTGCGGCTGCTGCCCGGCCCGCCGCGCAGTTTCCATGGCCGTGGCGCGCTGCCCGCCCTGGCCGCCGCCCTGGCGCTGCAACCCGCCGCCACCACTGGCGAGGCGGATAGCCTGCCGCGCTACGCCCGCATCGTCATGTTCAGCGATTTTCTCGGGCCGCTGGAGGAAACCCGCGCCCTGGCCGCGCAATTCGCCGCCCGCCCACTGCGCGGAAAGCTTCTCCAGGTGATGGACCCGGCTGAGGAAAGCCTGCCCTATGCCGGCCGCCGCCGCTTCGAGGGGCTGATGGGCGAGGCGCATGCCATCCTCCCGCGCGTCGAGGCGGTGCGCGATCTTTATGCCGAAAGGCTTGCCCTGCACCGAGCCGCACTCGGCGACATCGCCGCCGGCCTGGGCTGGAGCTTCGCCACCCACCGCACCGACGCCCGGCCAGAGACGGCGCTGCTGGCGCTGTGGCAATCCCTGGCGCCCGCGCAATGATCATCTTCGCCGCCCCCTGGCTGCTGCTGGCGCTGCTGGGCCTGCCCATCCTTTACTGGCTGCTGCGGGTGACGCCGCCGCAGCCCCGGCCGCAAAGCTTTCCTGCCATCGAATTGCTGCGCGATTTGCCGGTGACGGAAGAATCTCCCGCCCGGACGCCCTGGTGGGTGCTGCTGATGCGCATCGCCGCCGCCGCGCTGCTCATCATCGGCCTGGCAAGGCCGGTCTGGGGACCGGGGCCTGAAACTGCCGGGCAGGGGCCGCTGCTGCTGGTCATGGATGATGGCTGGGCCAGCGGGCCGGATTGGGCGGCGCGCATGGCCTCGGGCCTGGCCGCGCTGGACCGCGCGGCGCGCGAGGGGCGGCCCGCTGCCCTGCTGGCCACCGCACCCTCGGAAACCGCCGCCGCCCCGCGCGTGCTGGGGCCGATGCCGGCCACCGACCTGCGCTCCCGCCTGCTGGCGCTGCGCCCCAAGCCCTGGCCTTCGGACCCGGCGGCTGCCACGGCCGCGTTGGCGGAATGGCGCGCCGCCAATCCCGGCCCGCTCTCCACCTTGCATATCACCGATGGGCTGGAGGCCGGGCCGCTGACCACCGCGCTGGCCGCCGCCGGCCCGCTCAGCCTGATGCGGGCCGAGGAACGCCCGCGCCGGGTGCTGGCCGCGCCGCGCGCCGAGCCCGACCGGCTGCACGTCACCCTGCGCCAGACGCCGCTGCCCATTCCCGCGCAATCCGCCGTCCTGGCCCGCACCGCCGATGGCCGCGCCCTGGCCCGCGCCGCGCTGAGCTTCGCCCCTGGCGCCACCGAGGCCACCGCCGCCCTCGAATTGCCGCTGGAAATCCGCAACCAGGTGGTGCGGCTGGAAGTCGAGAACGAGGCGGGCGCGGCGGGGGTCGCGTTGCTCGATGAGCGTTTCCGCCGCCGCCCCGTGGGCCTGCTGCCCGGCGCCGAGGAAGGCGCCGACGCGCCGCTGATCGGCGATGTGTTCTACCTCGACCGCGCGCTTTCGCCCTATGCCGAAATCCGCCGCGGCACGCTGGATGCGCTGCTGGCGCGCCCCATCGCCGTGCTGGTGCTGGCAGATCGGCCGGTGACGCCGGGGCGGGAGGAGCAGCTTCTGGCGCAATGGGTCCAGGCCGGCGGCACGCTGCTGCGCTTCGCCGGCTCACGCGTGGCCGAGCGGCCGGACGGGCTTCTGCCCGTGCAGCTGCGCGCCGAGCGGGCACTTGGCGGTGGGCTGACCTGGGAGCAGGCGCAATCCCTCGCCCCCTTCCCCGACACCTCGCCCTTCGCCGGCCTGACGATCCCCTCCGAGGTCTCCATCGAACGCCAGGTGCTGGCCGAGCCCACCGCGCGGCTGGCCGAACGCAGCTGGGCCAGGCTGGCCGACGGCACGCCGCTCGTCACGGCCGAAACCCGTGGCCAGGGCCGCATCATCCTGTTCCACATCACGGCGACGGCGGAATGGTCCAACCTGCCGCTCTCCGGCCTTTTCGTGCAGATGCTGCGCCGGGTGGTGGCGCTCTCCGCGGGTGTGGCGGGTGCGCCCGAGGGCGAGGCGCCGCTGGCCCCGGTGGAAAGCCTGGATGGCTTCGGCCGCGCCGTGGCCCCGCCGCCGGCCGCCGCCGCCATCGCGGTGCCGGCGCTGGAGACAACGATCCCCTCACCCCGCCACCCGCCCGGCTGGTATGGCACGCCCGGCGCCGATGCCGCCTTCCGACGGGCACTGAATCTGGGCGCCGGCCTGCCGCCGCCGATGCTCGGCGTCGTCCCTTCAGGCGCCCGCATGCTGCCGCTGGATACGGTGCCCACCGAGCGCGACCTGGGCCCCTGGCTGCTGGCGGCGGCGCTGATCCTGTTGGCGGCGGATTTGCTCGTGTCGCTGCGTCTGCGCGGGTTGCTGGTGTGGCGCGCGGCGGCGCTGGCGCTGCTGCTGGCCTCGCCGGCGCAAGCACAGGATGGCGCCGGCGCGCTGGCGACCCGCCTCGCCTATGTCGTCAGCGGCGATTCGGCTTTGGATGAGTTGCAGCGCCAGGGCCTCGTCGGCCTGTCGGACTTCGTCAACCGCCGCACCGCCGCCGCCCTGGCCGAACCCATGGCGGTGGTGCCGGGTGAGACCGACCTCGCCTTCTTCCCTCTGCTTTACTGGGCCATTTCGCCCGACGCGCCCTCGCCCTCCGCCGCCGCCCTGGCGGCCTTGAACGGCTTCATGCGCAATGGCGGCATCATCATCTTCGACACCCGCGACGAGGGCTCGGGCGAAGGCTTCTCGCCGGGCTCGCGCGCCGCGCTGCGGCGGATCACCCAGGGCCTGGCCATCCCGGCCCTGGCGCCGATCGCCGAGGATCACGTGCTGCGCCGCGCCTTCTACCTGCTGAACGAACTGCCCGGCCGCTTCGCCGGTGGCCAGGTCTGGGCGGCGCGCGACCAGGACCGCGCGAATGACAGCGTCTCCCCCGTCATCATCGGCGGGCATGACTGGGCCGGCGCCTGGGCGGTGGATGGCCGGGGGCAGAATTTGCACGCCGCCATCCCCGGCGGCACAAGGCAGCGCACGCTGGCCTATCGCTTCGGGGTCAACCTGGTGATTTACGCGCTGACCGGCAATTACAAGGGTGACCAGGTGCATGTGCCGGCGATTTTGGAGCGGCTGGGGCAATGAGCGCTCTGCTTCGCTCGCGCGAGGGACACGCCAAGGTCGGCATGGTCGAGCTGTTCTTCGACCTCGTCTTCGTCTTCGCCGTCACCCAGCTCAGCCATGCCCTGGCGGCCGACCTGTCCCTCGGCAATGCGCTGCGGGTCGGGCTGATGATCTGCGCCGTCTGGTGGGTCTGGGTCTATACCGCTTGGGCCACGAACTGGCTGGACCCGGAGACCGGCTCGGTGCGGGCCATGCTCTTCGCGCTAATGCTGGTGGGGCTGATCATGTCCGCCGCCATTCCGCATGCCTTCGCCGCCGCCGGGCTGGTCTTCGCCGCGGCGCATGTGGCGATGCAACTGGGGCGGACCCTGTTCGTGCTCTGGGCGGTGCGGCGGGACCGGCCGCTTTTCCTCAATTTCGTGCGCATCCTGTTCTGGCTGTCGGCCGCTGCCCCCTTCTGGTTGCTGGGCGGCCTCGCCGAGGGGTGGCCGCGCTTCGCCCTTTGGATGGTGGCTCTGGCCATCGAATACGCCTCGCCGGCGATGTATTTCCGCACCCCCTGGCTGGGGCGCTCCACCACCGGCGACTGGACGGTGGAAGGCGCGCATATGGCCGAGCGATGCGGGCTGTTCATCATCATCGCCCTCGGCGAATCCCTGCTGATGACCGGCGCCACCTATAGCGGCATCGACTATGCCGATATCGGCACCCATGCCGCGTTTTTCCTGGGCTTCGCCTCGGCCGTGACCATGTGGTGGCTCTATTTCGACATCGGCGCCGAGCAGGGTGCGCGACATATCAGTGCCAGCGGTGACCCGGGGCGGATGGCGCGGGCCGGCTACACCTATCTGCACCTGCCGATCACCGCAGGCATCATCCTCAGCGCCGTCGCCGATGAGGTGGTGCTGCACCACCCACATGGCGAAGGCACAGGGCTGGCCGAGATGCTGGTGATCCTGGGCGGGCCGCTGCTCTTCCTGGCCGGCAATGCCGCCTTCAAGGGCATCGTGCTGGGCTGGTGGCCGCTGTCGCATCGGGTGGGGATTGGCATCCTGGGGGCGCTGGTGGTGGTGTCGGTCTTTGTCGCGCCGGTCGTGCTGTCGGCGCTCTCCACCGCGGTTCTGGTGGTGGTGGCGGTGTGGGAAAACCGCTCGATTGGGCATCGGAGGCATAGCTGATGCAGCAATTCACCACGCTCGATCTCTCACCGATCATCCCGCTCTGGCTGCTGGCGGCGGCGGCGGTGTTTGCTGGCCTGGCCCTGGCGCCGGCCTTCTTCCGCCGCGCCCGCGGCGTGTGGTGGCGCGCCGCCGCCTTTGCCGCGCTGATCCTGGCGCTGGCCAATCCCCGGCTGGTGGAGGAAACGCGCGAGGTACGACCCGACATTGCCCTGCTGGTGATGGATGCCTCCGACAGCACGGCGCTCGTCCCCGGCCGCGCCGCCGCCATGGATGCCGCCCGCCGCAGCCTGGAAACCCGGCTCGGGAGGCTGGACAATCTGGAAATCCGCACCGTCGAGGTGCCGGAGGGCGGCAACCAGGGCACCCGCCTGTTCACCGCACTGGAACGCGCCCTGGCGGAAATTCCGCGCGCCCGGCTCGCCGGCGTGCTGGCGGTGACCGATGGCCAGATCCATGACGTGCCGGCCACGCCCTCGCTCGACGCCCCGTTTCATCTGTTGCTGCCCGGCCGTCCGGGCGAGACCGACCGCCGGTTGCGCGTGATCGAGGCTCCGGGCTTCGGCATTGTCGGCCGCACGGTGGAGCTGCGCGTGGCGGTGGATGATTTGGGCGTGGCCAATCCGTCGGGCGTGGCGCGGCTGACCATCCGCCGCGACGGCGCTGCCCCGCGCCAGGAGGCCGTGCCGGTCGGGCGCGAACACCGCATCGAGGTGCCGATCGAACGTGGCGGCCCGACCGTGCTGGAGTTGGTGGCCGAAACCGGCGCGGGCGAGGTGTCGGACGCCAACAACCGCGCCGTCATCACCATCAACGGCGTGCGCGACCGGCTCCGGGTGCTGCTGGTGAGCGGCGAGCCGCATGCCGGCGAGCGCACCTGGAGACGTCTTCTCAAGGCCGATCCGGGCGTGGACCTCGTGCATTTCACCATCCTCCGCCCGCCGGAAAAGGATGACCTGACGCCGCTGAACGAGCTGGCACTCATCGCCTTCCCGGTGCGCGAATTGTTCCAGGTGAAGCTGCGCGAATTCGACCTGATCGTCTTCGACCGCTTCGCCAACCGGGGGATTCTCCCGCCGGCCTATATGCGCAACATCGCCGAATATGTGCGCAGCGGTGGCGCGCTGCTGGTCAGCGTGGGGCCGGAATTCTCCGGCCCCGCCAGCCTGGCCGCGACGCCACTGAACACCATCCTGCCGGCACGCCCGGTGGCGCCGCCCAACGCCATCCAGGAAACGCCCTTCCGCCCGCGCGTCTCGGAGGCCGGGCGCCGCCACCCCGTCACCGACGGGTTGCAGCCTGGCGCCGATCCGGATTGGGGCCGCTGGTACCGCCACCTCCGCAGCGAGCCGCGCGCCGGCACCACCGTGATGGAAGGCCCCGAGGGCGCGCCGCTGCTGCAGCTGGACCGCGTGGGGCAGGGCCGCGTCGCGTTGCTGCTCAGCGACCATATCTGGCTCTGGGCCCGTGGGCATGAGGGTGGTGGGCCGCAGCAGGAACTCCTCCGCCGCATGGCGCATTGGCTGATGCGCGAGCCGGAGCTGGAGGAGGAGGACCTCACCGCCCGCATCGAGGGCGGGCGGATGCAGGTCATGCGCCGCAGCCTCTCGCCCGACGCGCCGCCGGAGCTGACGGTTACCGCCCCCGATGGCTCCACGCTGCGCATGCCGCTCAGCCCCGGTGGCGGCGGGCGCGCCACGGCCGAGGTGCCGGCGGTGACGGCGGGGATGTGGCAGGTAGCCGACGGGCGGCGCCAGGCCTATGCCGCCGCCGTGCCCACCAACCCGCAGGAATTGGCCGATCTGCGCGCCTCGCCCGAGCGGCTGGCGCCCATCGCCCCGGCCGCCATCCGCTGGCTGGGCGATGGAGCGGCGGTGCCCGAACTGCGCCGCGTCGCCGCCGGCCGCGACATGGCGGGCAATGGCCCGGCCAGCTGGATCGGCCTGCGCCGCAATGCCGACCACACCGTGACCGGGATTTCCGCCCTGCCGCTGCTGCCGCCCTGGCTGGCATTGCCCTTGCTGCTGGGCCTCGCGCTGCTGGCATGGCGGCGGGAGGCGCGCTAGAACAGGCGCCATGCGCATCATTCCCGCCCTGCTGGCTCTTTCTCTTCTGCTGCCCGGTGCCGCGATGGCGCAGGGGCGACTTGGTGGCGCGGGGCTTTTGCGGCCGACTGAGCCGGCCGCCCCGCGTGAGCGCCCGCCCGGCCTGCCCGGCCTGCAATCCCGCCCCAGCCAGGTGATTCCCCCCACCAACGCACCCTCGGGCATGAACCCCACCGATGCGCTGTTCGACGCGATCTCGCGCGGCGATGTGGCGGCGGCGCGGGAGGCGGTGGGCCGTGGCGCCGACACCAATGCGCGCAACGCGCTGGGGCTGACGGCGGCGGATTCGGCCGTCGACCAGGGCCGGCCGGACATGATCTTCTACCTGCTGTCGCTGCGCGGCACCGCAGGCTCCGCCCCGCCGCCGCCGGGTGCCGAGCGGCCGCCCTTGCCGGCCAACAACAGCCCCGGGCGGCGCGAGCCGGCGACGCGCCCGGCCGCCGCGGGCCCGGCCCCGCCGCCCCAGGCCGCGGCGGCGCTGCGCACGGCGCGGCTCTTCGCCAATGATGGCGGCACGGCGCAGCCCGAGATGGGCTTCCTGGGCTTTGATGCCGGCCGGCAGCCCGGCGCCGCGCCGCTGTCCGGCCGGGCTGAGCCGGCGCGGGCCGAGCCCCGCCGTCGCGCCGCGCGGAGTTGATTGGGAGGAAATTTCCCAACCAATCATCCCCACTTGCTTTGGGAAAAATTTTCCCGCACAACCCTGGCATGCACAGTGTCGAAGAGATCATCACCCTTCTGGGTGGCCCTGATGCCGCCGCCGCCCGGCTGGGCCTGGGCACCGAGGCACTGCGAAAATGGCGCCAGAACGCTGCCATCCCCCCGAAACACTGGTCCGCGATCCTGGCCGCCACCGGCCTCGGCCTGGGCGACCTGCCGGGTGCCGACACCAAGCCGGAGACCGCCATGTCCGATGTTCCCGAGGGAGCCACGGCGGCTCTTATCCTGGCCGATGGCAGCGTCTTCTGGGGCCGCGGCTTTGGCGCCCATGGCGCGGCTGTGGCCGAGATCTGCTTCAACACCGGCATGACGGGCTATCAGGAGACGCTGACCGACCCCTCCTATGCCGGGCAGATCATCAATTTCACCTTCCCGCATATCGGCAATACCGGCACCAATGCCGAGGATGAGGAGGCGGCCAACCCCGCCGCCCGCGGGCTGATCGTGAAGCAGGATGTGACGGAGCCGGCGAATTACCGCGCCACCGCGCGGCTGCAGGACTGGCTGAAGCGGCACAACCTGCCCGGCATCGCGGGCGTGGACACCCGCGCCATCACCATGCGCATCCGCGATGGTGGCGCGCCCAATGGCGTGCTGGCCTATCCCGCCGATGGGGTGTTTGACCTGGCCGCGCTGGCCGCCCGGGCCGCGGCCTGGCCGGGGCTGGAAGGGATGGACCTCGCAAAGGAGGTGACCACCCGGCAGAGCTACCATTGGAATGGCGGCGTCTGGGCCTGGGATGCCGGTTTTCCGGCCCCCCCGCCGGCGCGGTACAGGGTGGTGGCGCTGGATTACGGTGCGAAGCGCAACATCTTTCGCTCGCTGGCCGCTTCGGGCTGCGACATCACCGTGCTGCCGGCCACGGCCTCGGGCGAGGAGATTCTGGCGCACAAGCCCGATGGCGTGTTTCTCAGCAACGGCCCGGGCGACCCGGCGGCGACGGGCGTCTATGCCGTGCCGGCCATCCAGGCGGTGCTGGCGGCGGGGGTGCCGATCTTCGGCATCTGCCTGGGGCATCAATTGCTGGCCCTGGCGCTGGGGGCGCGCACCTACAAGCTGGAGCGGGGACATCGCGGCGCCAACCAGCCGGTGCAGGACCTGGCCACGGGGCGGGTGGAGATCACCGCGCAGAATCATGGTTTTGCCGTGGATGAGGCGTCGCTGCCCGCCGGCGTGCGGGTTACCCACAAAAGCCTGTTCGACGGCTCGAATGAGGGTATTTCGTGTGACGACCGGCCGGCCTTCTCGGTGCAGTACCACCCCGAGGCCTCGCCGGGGCCTTCCGACAGCTTCTATCTGTTCGGGCGGTTCACCGAGATGATGGACAAGGCCCGTGTTTGACCTTTCCGGCCGCGTTGCGCTGATCACCGGCGGCAATGGCGGCATCGGGCTGGGCATGGCGCATGGGTTGGCGGCTTGCGGCGCGCGCATCGTCTTCACCGGCCGGCGCGCGGAAAAGAACGCCGCAGCCCTGGCGGAGCTCCCGCCCGGCAGCATCGCCATCGCGGCCGACCTGACCGAGCTCGGCCGGCCCGAGGCGGTGCTGGCCGAGACGCTGGAAAAGGCCGGGCGGCTGGACATTCTGGTCAACAATGCGGGGGCGAATATCCGCAAGCGGCCGGAAGAGATCACCGACGCCGAATGGCATGAAGTTCTCTCGCTGAACCTGACGGCGGTGATGCAGCTGACGCGCGCGGCCTATCCGGCGCTGAAGGCCTCCGGCCATGGGCGGGTGATCAATATCGGCAGCATTCTCAGCATTTTCGGGGTGCCCTTCTCGCCGGCCTATGGCGCGAGCAAGGGAGCGATCGTGCAATACACCAAGTCGCTGGCGACGGCCTGGGCGATGGACGGCATCACCTGCAATGCGGTGCTGCCGGGCTGGATCGAGACCGAGCTGACCGATGGCGCGCGGGCGGTGGTGCCGGGGCTTTATGAGCGGCAGTTGGCGCGCACGCCGATGGGGCGTTGGGGCGTGCCCTCGGACCTCTCGGGGATCGCGGCGTTTCTGGCCAGCGATGCGGCGGCGTTTGTCACGGGCACGGCCATTCCGGTGGATGGCGGGTTTTCGGCGGTCGGGTGATGCCCTCCCCCGAAACCCTCCTCATCTTCGCCGCCCTCTCCCTCGGCCTAGCCGCCACCCCCGGCCCGAACATGCTCTACATCGTCACCCGCTCCCTCGCCCAGGGCACGCGGGCTGGCATGGTCTCGCTCATCGGCTGCCAATTCGGCTCGCTCTTCATCATGGTGCTGGCGGCACTCGGCATCACGGCGGCGCTGTTTGCCGTGCCCTATGCCTATGATGCGCTGCGCCTGGGCGGCGCCGCCTATCTCGCCTTTCTCGCCTGGCAGAGCATCAAGCCGGGCGGGCGCGATATTTTCGCGCCGACCCCACTGCCGCCCGAACCCGCCGCAAAACTCTTCACCGTGGGTTTTCTCACCGCCGCCCTGAACCCCAAGGTCGCGCTCTTCTACGTCGCCGTGCTGCCGCCCTTCATCGACCCCGCGGGCGATGTGCTGACCCAGGGCCTCATCCTCGGCGCCACCCAGATCATCACCTGCCTCGCCTTCGATGCCCTGCTGGTCTGGGGCTCCGGCGGCGTCTCGCGCTTTCTCGCCACCCGCCCGCTCTGGCTGAAGCTGCAGCGCTGGGTGCTCGGCGCCGCACTCGCTCTCCTCGCCGTCAAACTCGCCACCACGAGCCGCGCATGATCCTGCACATCCTCCTCATCCTGCCCGTGCTGATCGGCGCCAGTTTTGTCGCCATCGTCACCACCGTGGCGCTGCGGCGCCTCATGGGTGACATGCTGCCCGCGCTCTCGGCCTCGGCCATCATGATGGGCGTGACCTTGCGGCTGGCCGGGGTCTTCCCGCCGGAGAATCCCTGGCCGCTGGCCATCGTTGTGCTGGGCAGCCACGCCGTGGCGTTTTTCGCCATCCGGCAGGCCGATCGGCGGCGGGGATGACGGAGGCGGCCATCGCCCTTTTCGCCCTGGCCTATTCGGCGACAGTGCTCTTCGCGCTGTCCGGCGCCTTGCGCAAGCGCATGGCGCCGCGGCAGGCGGTGCTGGCGGCGCTGGGCATTTCAGCCGCGGTGCATGCCAGCACGCTGTTCTTCGCACCCGCCGACCAGCGCGGGCTGTTCCTGGCCTTTTGGGCCGTGCCGCATCTCCTGCTGGCGCCGCTGCTGCTGTGGATGATCAGGCGATGAGCGATATCGGCCTCAACCTCACCTCGCTCTACCTCGCCCTGGTCTTCGCGGCGCTGGGGCCGCCCATCGCCCTGCTGCTGTCGCGCCAGCATCGCCCCTTCTGGCCGCGCTACGCCGCCGCCAATCTGGGCGGCCCCATCCTCGCCAGCTTCGCCGGCTTCATGGCCGACAGGATCGTGCGGGATGACGAAATCGGCTTCCTGGCGCTGATCGTCAGCGCCATCCTCCAGGCGCCCATCGCGCTGTGGATGCTCATGTTCGGCCGCCGGTCATGATGTGCAGCCAGGCGTGGTCCCGCCACCCCCGTTCGATGAATGTGGCCTGCTGCAGCCGCCGCCGGACGGACTGGTTTCACGCATGCGGCGGCAGCGACCATGGGTGATCTGGATGTTGAAGTCAGCGGCACCAACATGGCCGCGCTGGCGGCTCTGGTGGGGCCGGTGACCGTCGCCTACCTGGTCAACCGCTCCTGGATCGGCCGCTGGTTGGCCCTCGCCCTGGCCACGCTGGGCGGACCGCTTCTCGCCGGCGGGCTTGGCACCATCGCCGACATCATCGTCGAGGATGACCACCTCACCTCGCTTGCCGTCGTCTTCAGCCTGGGCCCGCAGGCCTTCGTCTCCCTCCTGATGCTCTTCTTCGGCCGCAAGGCCTGATCACACGGAACCAGAACATGCCCAAGCGCACCGACATCCAATCCATCCTCATCATCGGCGCCGGCCCCATTGTGATCGGCCAGGCCTGCGAGTTCGACTATTCCGGCGCCCAGGCCTGCAAGGCGCTGCGGGCGGAGGGGTATCGCGTGATCCTGGTCAACTCCAACCCGGCCACGATCATGACAGACCCGGGCCTGGCGGATGCCACGTACATCGAACCCATCACGCCGGAAATCGTGGAGAAGATCATCGCCAAGGAGCGGCCGGACGCGCTGCTGCCCACCATGGGCGGCCAGACCGCGCTGAACACCGCGCTGAAGCTCGACGCCATGGGCGTGCTGGAGAAGTACAAGTGCGAGCTGATCGGCGCCAAGGCCGAGGTCATCGACAAGGCGGAAGACCGCCAGAAATTCCGCAACGCCATGACCAAGATCGGCATCGAGAGCCCGAAATCCGAAGTCGCCCACACCATGGAGGAGGCGCGCGCGGCGTTGAAGATCGTGGGCCTGCCCTGCGTGATCAGGCCGAGCTTCACGCTGGGCGGCACCGGCGGCGGCATCGCCTACAACACCGAGGAATTCGAGCAGATCATCACCTCTGGCCTCGACGCCTCCATGACCACCGAGGTGCTGGTCGAGGAAAGCGTGCTGGGCTGGAAGGAGTTCGAGATGGAGGTGGTGCGCGACAGCAACGACAATTGCATCATCATCTGCTCGATCGAGAACCTCGACGCGATGGGCGTGCACACCGGCGACAGCGTGACCATAGCGCCCGCGCTGACCCTGACCGACCGCGAATACCAGCGCATGCGCGACGCCTCCATCGCCTGCCTGCGCGAGATCGGCGTGGACACCGGCGGCTCCAACGTCCAGTTCGGCATCAATCCGAAGGACGGGCGGATGGTCATCATCGAGATGAACCCGCGCGTCTCCCGTTCCTCGGCGCTGGCGTCGAAGGCCACGGGTTTTCCCATCGCCAAGATCGCGGCGAAGCTGGCCGTCGGCTACACGCTGGACGAGCTGAAGAACGACATCACCATGGTCACGCCGGCCAGCTTCGAGCCGACCATCGATTATGTGGTGGTGAAAATCCCCCGCTTCACCTTCGAGAAATTCCCTGGCACCCCCGCCACCCTCACCACCAGCATGAAAAGCGTGGGCGAGGCCATGTCGATCGGCCGCTCCTTCGCCGAGGCCCTGCAAAAGGGCCTGCGCAGCCTGGAGACCGGCTTCTCCGGCCTCGACCCCATCCCCGCCCCGGGCGATGGCAGCAAGCAGGCCTTCATCGCCGCCCTGGCCACCCCCACGCCCGACCGCATCATCATGGCCGGCCAGGCGCTGCGGGAGGGTCTGACGGTGGAGGAAATCGCCGAGGCCTGCCGCTTCGACCCCTGGTTCCTGCGCGAGGTGGAGAAGATCATCATCGCCGAGGCCGGCATCGCGAAAGCCGGCCTGCCGACGACCGCCTATGCCATGCGCGCCATCAAGGCGCTGGGATTTTCCGACCGCCAGCTCGCCCGCATCACCGGGATGAAGGAGGAGGCGGTCTTCGCCATCAGGCAAAAACTGGGGGTGAACCCGGTCTACAAGCGCATCGACACCTGCGCCGCCGAATTCTCGTCCGATACCCCCTATATGTATTCCACCTATGAGGGTGGCTTCGGCACGCCGGTCTGCGAAAGCCGCCCGACTGACGCCAAAAAAGTCGTCATCCTGGGCGGCGGGCCCAACCGCATCGGCCAGGGCATCGAGTTCGATTATTGCTGCGTCCATGCGGCATACGCGCTCAAGGAAGTCGGCATCGAGACCATCATGGTCAATTGCAACCCGGAAACCGTCTCGACCGACCCGGAAACCGCCGACCGCCTGTATTTCGAGCCGCTTTTCCATGAGGATGTGCTGGCGCTGATCCGCAAGGAGCAGGAGTCCGGCACCCTGCTGGGCTGCATCGTCCAATATGGCGGGCAGACGCCGCTGAAGCTCAGCCAGGCGCTGTCGAAGGCCGGCATTCCCATCCTGGGCACCTCGGCGGATGCCATCGACATCGCCGAGGATCGCGAGCGTTTCCAGGTGCTGCTGAAGGGCCTGGGCCTGCGCCAGCCGCAGAACGGCACGGTGCGCAATATCGAGGAAGCCTTGGTGGAGGCCGAGCGCATCGGCTACCCCGTCGTGGTCCGGCCCAGCTATGTGCTGGGCGGCCGCGCCATGGAGATCGCCTATTCGGCCGAGCAGCTCCGCCGCTTCGGCGCCGAGGCGGTGAAGGTCTCGGGCGAAAACCCCATCCTGATCGATCAATACCTGGCCGATGCCATCGAGGTGGATGTCGATTGCATCTGCGACCGCGAGGGCAATGTCTATGTCGCCGGCGTCATGGAACACATCGAAGAGGCAGGCATTCATTCCGGCGACAGCGCCTGCTCCCTGCCGCCCTATTCATTGCCCCCGGCGATCATCACTGAGCTGCGCGCGGAGACCGAGGCCATGGCCCGCGCGCTGAAAGTCCGCGGGTTGATGAACGTGCAATACGCGGTGAAGGACAACGAAATCTTCGTCCTGGAAGTGAACCCGCGCGCCAGCCGCACCGTGCCCTTCGTGGCCAAGGCCACAGGCGTGCCGGTGGCCAAGATCGGCGCCCGGGTGATGGCCGGCGCGCTGCTCTCCGAGTTCGCCCTCGACGACGATGCCGTGCCGCGCCATGTCGCGGTGAAGGAAGCCGTCTTCCCGTTCAACCGTTTCCCTAATGTGGACGTCATCCTCGGGCCGGAAATGAAGAGCACGGGCGAAGTCATGGGCCTCGACCTCTCCTTCGAGCGGGCCTTTCTGAAAGCGCAACTTGGCGCGGGGGTGAAACTGCCGGAAACCGGCACCGCCTTCCTCAGCGTGAAGAACTCCGACAAGCAGGCCGCCGTCACCCTGGGCCGCCGCCTGACCGACATGGGTTTTTCACTTCTCGCCACCCGCGGCACCGCGGCGCGGCTGCGCGAAGCCGGCATCGAATGCACCCAGGTCAACAAGGTGCTGGAGGGCCGGCCGCATTGCGTGGACAGCATCAAGTCCGGCGGCGTGCAGCTCGTCATCAACACCGCCCAGGGCGGGCAGAGCCTGTCCGACAGTTTCGATATTCGTCGCTCCGCCCTCACCCACGGGGTGCCGCATTACACCACCCTGGCCGGGGCACGCGCCGCGGTGCACGCAATCGCGGCGTTGCGGGCGGGAACCCTTGATGTGGCGCCCCTCCAATCCTACTCTAAGAGCTTGTTCTGAGCGCCGGTGCGCTGCCAGACTAGGTTCCCCCGGTCTGGCCGCGCCGCCGCTCCACCCCCCAATTCTGGAACCGGGTGGGCCCGATATGGCCAGCCCGGCTGTCTTGTATGCGTTTAACGAAGGATGATGCTGCCGTGCAGAAGTTCCCGATGACCGCGGAGGGCCTGGCGAAACTTGAGGAGGAGCTGAAGATCCTGCGCAGCCAGGAGCGGCCTGCGGTGATCCGTGCCATTGCCGAGGCGCGCGCGCATGGCGACCTGTCCGAAAACGCCGAATACCACGCGGCACGCGAACGCCAGTCCTTCATCGAAGGCCGCATCGCCGAGTTGGAGACCATCATCCCCTCCTCGGAGGTGATCGACATCTCCAAGCTCTCCGGCAACCAGGTGCGCTTCGGCGCCAAGGTCACCGTGCTGGATGAGGAGACCGAGCAGGAGCGCACCTACCGCATCGTCGGCCAGTATGAGGCCGACATGAAGGATGGCTCGATCTCGATCTCCTCGCCGCTGGCCAAGGCGCTGATCGGCAAGAAGGTGGGCGACAGCGTGGAGGTACCGGCCCCGGGCGGCGCCCGCGCCTATGAGATCACCGCTGTAGCCTTTCGGTGAGCGCGACGCGGACCATGCCGACGCTCGCCGATGTGCGGGCGGCGGCGGCGCGCATCCAGGGCGTGGTGCGGCACACCCCCACGATCGAATCACCCGCGGTGAATGCCGAATGCGGCACGCGGGTGTTTCTCAAGCTCGACAACCTGCAGGCCACCGGCGCCTTCAAGGAACGCGGTGCCGCCAACCGCATCGCCGGGCTGAACGCGCGGGAAAGATCGGCCGGCGTCATTGCGATGTCGGCCGGCAACCACGCCCAGGCCGTGGCCCGCCACGCCACGCTGGCGCAGATCAAATCCACCATCGTGATGCCGCGATTCACGCCCTCCACCAAGGTGGTGCGCACGGAAACCTTCGGCGCGAACGTGGTGCTGCATGGCGAAACCCTGGCCGAGGCCGCCGCCCATGCGCATGAACTGGCGCTGCGCCACGGCTATATCTTCATCCACCCCTATGACGACCCGGCGGTGATCGCGGGCCAGGGCACGCTGGCGCTGGAACTGCTGGACGACGCGCCGGAGATCGACACGCTGATCCTGCCCGTGGGCGGCGGCGGGCTGTTGGCCGGCTGCGCCGCGGCGGCGGCCGAACTGCGGCCCGGCATGCCGGTCTACGGCGTGGAGGTCGAGGGCTACCCGGCCATGGCGCAGCGCCTGGCGGGCAAGCCGGTCAGCGTCGGTGGCCCGACGGTGGCCGAGGGCATTGCGGTGCGCGACGTGGGCGAGACGCCGCTGGCGATGATCCGCGCCCTGGGCTGCGAGGTTCTCGTGGTGTCCGAGTTGATGGTCGAGCAGGCCATCGCGCTGCTGGCCGAGGGTGCCAAGGTGGTGGCCGAGGGCGCGGGTGCGGCGGGGTTGGCGGCGGTGCTGGCCTACCCCGAGCGCTTCGCCGGCCGCGTCGTCGGCACGCCGGTCTGCGGCGGCAACATCGATGCGCGAACGCTCTCGAACGTGCTGCTGCGGCAGTTGCTGCGCGATGGCCGCATCCTGCGCCTGCGGTTCGACATTCCCGACCGGCCGGGCGTGCTGGCCGATATCGCCACGCGCGTCAGCGCGGCGGGCGGCAACGTCATCGAGGTGCAGCACCAGCAGCTGTTCGGCGCGCCGACGGCACAGAGCACCGAGTTGCTGCTGATGATCGAGGTCCGCGACCGGGCGCAAGGCAATGCCATCGTCGCCGCGCTGGAGGCCGGCGATTACGTGGTGCGCAGGGGCTGATCCGGCGCCAGTTCGGCGATGATCACCAGTTCCAGCAGCACACCCGGCCTGGCCATGCCCTCGGCGATGGTCGCGGTGCCGGGTGGGAAGAACCGCCGCCGCCAATCCTCGGCCAGCGCGACGATCGCCGCCCGCAGACCCTCCGCCGGCACGCCGATGATCGCGCGGCGGATATCGGCGATCCGGGCGCCGGCACCGATCAGCAGGGTCTGGGCCTGCAACAGCACTTCCTCCGCCTGCAACACCGCCTCGCGGTGGTCCAGCCGAAGCGGCGCCTCGCAGCGCAGATAGATGGTGCGGCCGCCATAGGCGAGCTGGCACAGCCTGTCGCCCGGCGCCGCGTCGAGTGTGCCATCCGCGCTCATTCCCACATCCCCCCGGCCAGGGCGGCGTCGGAGAGCCGGGCGCAACGGCGCACCAGGTCGAGCGGGCCGGAAAAATCGAAGGCGTGATAGACCGCGAGCAGGCCGGCACGATCGCAGGCCTGCTCGGCCAGCCGGAACAGCTCCTGGTCCACCGCCACGTCGCTGTCCAGCGTCTCCCGTGCGAAGGCCATCAGCCGCTCGCGGTCGCCCGCCGTCCCGGGGCCGCGCGGGGGGTGAAAGCGGCCGAGCCAGCCCTGTTCCTCCGGCCCCGCTGTCGGCGACATGGCCGCCAGCAATCTGTGCTGGCCGGCGACGAGTTCCTGCCCAGCCTGCATCATGTCCACCAGCTGCATGCCGGCGAAAATCCGGCCGGCATGCAGCAGGGCCTGGTCGGGCATATGCAACCCGGCCGGTGAGGGACCGCCGAGCGCGATGGCGGCGGTGATATGCGCCCGGATGCCCTCGCGGAAGCAGGCCAGATCGGCCAGGAGCGCGCGGATTTCGGGCAGTTCATCGGCCCTGGTCTGCCGCGCCAGCCAGCCGGCGCAGCCCAACAGCAGATCCAGCCTTTGCCGCGCCCGCAGCAGCCACACGATGTCGCGATAGCGCCCCCCGGCGGCCCGCAGGGCGCGCGCCGGTTCCTGGGCATCGAGGAAGAGCACATCCTCAAAGGGGATCAGCACATCGTCGAAGTGCAGCGTGTATTCCTCCAGGCCGATGCCGCCCGGCGGCAGCTCCGGGGCGCTGCCAAGGCCCTGGAAGATATGGCGCAGGCCCGGCCGTCCGGCCCGAAGGATGCAGCCGAAGGGACGCGGCGCCGCGCTGTCGCCGCCACCGCCCTCGGTATCGCCGAGCAGCAGCGTCTGGTCGGCCAGCGCAAGGCCCCTCGCCCGGCGGGTGCCGCGCAGCACGATCCCCGCATCGCTCTCGCGCAGCAGGCGCAGCGGGGCGCTCCATGGCGCGGGCCGCGGTTCCTCGCCCATGCCCCAGGCATCATGGGTGGCATGCAGCAGGTCGTGCCGCGCCAGCAGGGTGGCATGGCGCCGGGCGGCATGGGCGAAGCCGGGATGGCGGCCCGCCAACGCCACGCCGCAATCGAGCATCGACCAGGCTTGCGCCGCGATCGGGTCGGCGATGTCCAGGGTTTCCGGGCCGCATTCGCGCAGGGCCAGCTCCAGGCCGTCCTGGATGTCTTGCCAATGCTGTCGTGTTCGTGGCGGGCGCAGCAGCGTGCTGCGCCGCTCGCCCTCGCTGACATGGGCAAGGATGTCGCCGTGCCCGGCTTCCCCCGCCAGGTCGTAAAGCCGCCGCCGCGCGCCGATGGCGCCAAGAAAGGCCGGGTGCGCGGTGACGTCAGCCACCCGCCGGCCGCGAAGCCAGACCTCGCGGCCATCCTTCAGGGCCTCCAGGTATTCCTTGCCGGTTCGGATCATGTCTGTTCCTGCGCTGTCGGGCGCAGGATTGCCGAAGGTACTTCCACCACGAAAATAGTAAATTACGAGAACATGGATAGGTCTGTCCGATGCAATTGGCGAATGTCTCGCTGCGTGCGCTGCGATACCTGGTGGCGGTGGCCGATGCCAGTTCGGTGACCGGGGCGGCGCAGCGTCTGCATGTCTCCCAGCCCGCCATTTCGGCCGCCGTGGCGGGGCTGGAGCTGGATCTGGGGGTCGCCCTGCTGCTGCGCCACCACGCCCGCGGCGTCACGCTCACCCCGGCGGGCGCGCATGTGGTGGCCGAGGCGCGGGCGCTGCTGCGCCATGCCGAGGATTTCGTCCAATCCGCCAGCTCGCTCGGCCTCGACCTGGCGGGCGAGGTGCAGATGGGCTGGTTCCAGACGTTGTCGCCGCGCTACCTACCCGCGCTGCTGGTGGCGCTGCGGCGCTCCATGCCGCTGGTCTCCCTGGCGGTGGAGGAGGGCGATCATGCGCAGATGATGCGCGGTTTGACCGAGGGCCGCACCGAGCTTGCGCTGACCTATCACTTCGAGATCCCCGCCGGAATCGAGGTGACGCCGGTGGCCGAGCTGGCGCCGGTGGCGGTGATCGCCGCCGGCCACAGGCTGGCGGGTGCCGCTGCCACCAGCCTGGCGGCGTTGGCGGAGGAGCCCTATCTGATGCTCGACCTGCCGCATTCGCGCGAGTATTTCCACGCCCTGTTCAGCCGGGCGGGGCTGGCGCCCAGGATCGCCTTCCGCAGCCGCAGCCAGGACCTGCTGCGCGGCCTGATCGGCCATGGCCTGGGCTGGACCATCCAGAATGTGAGGCCCGAGCGGCCCTACGCCACCGATGGCACCCGCATTGTCGCGGTGCCGCTGGAGCCGGGGCTGGAGCCCGCGAGGCTGGTACTGGCCACCCCGCCGGAGCGGATGACGCGGCCGGTGGTGCGGGCGGTGGCCGGGCAGGTGCTGGCCGCCTTCCAGCCCGGCGGCCTGTTCCACCCGCCGGGCGGCAAGGCTGCGGCCCGCACCCTGGCCGGGGATGAAGCGGGGTGAGGCCGCGCGCTGCCTCCGCCGCGCGCGCCAGGCTGCCGCGGTAGCTTGCCGCACCGGCCCGGCTGCGTCAGGGTCCGCCCATGAGCAGCGACACGGCGCAAGACGGCCTGCCCCCCGGCCGAAGGGGTGCCGCCATGGCCTGCATCGCCGCCGGCATCACCATCACCGTGCTCGATGCCGCCATGGTGAATGTGGCGCTGCCGGGCATCGCGCGCGACCTGGAGGTGACGCCGGCCACCGTCACCTGGGTGGTCAATGCCTATCAGCTGGCCCTGGTCAGCCTGCTGCTGCCCTTCGCGTCGCTGGGCGAAGTGCTGGGATTCAAGCGGGTCTACAGATTCGGGTTGTGCGTGTTCATCCTGGGCGCGCTGGGAAGTGCCATGGCAACGGGGCTGGAAATGCTGCTCGCCTCGCGCGTGCTGCAGGGCGTGGGGTCGGCGGCGGTGATGAGCCTCTCGGCCGGGCTGGTCCGGCACACCTATCCGGTCTCCCAGCTCGGCCGTGCCATCGGGGTGAATGCCTTCACGGTCGCCATTGGGTCCGCCACGGCGCCGTCCATCGGCAGCGCGATCATCACCCTGGCGGGCTGGCCCGCGGTGTTCTTCGTCACCGTGCCCATCGGACTTGCCGTGCTGATGCTGGGAAGCCGGCTGCTGCCCGAGATCCCACCACAGCACCGGCCCTTCGACTGGCTGGGGGCAGGCCTGAACATCACCAGCTTCTCCTTCCTGTTCCTGGGCCTGGACATGGCGCTGGTGATCCCCTGGGCGGCGCTGCCGTTGCTCGGCCTGGCGGCACTGAGCTTCACCCTGCTGGTGCGGCTGCAATGGCAGCAGAAGGCGCCGCTGCTGCCGCTCGATCTGCTGCGGCTCCGCCCGGTGAGGTTGGCCATCATCGCCTCGGCCTGCATGTTCGGGGCGCAGGCCATGGTCTATATCGCGCTGCCCTTCCACCTGACGGCGGCCGGGCGCAGCGTGGCGGAGATCGGCCTCATGGTCTCGCCCTGGCCGGCGGCTATTGCGCTGGCGGCCCCCCTGGCCGGGCGCCTGAGCGACAGGGTGAGCGCCGCCTGGCCCTGCGCCCTGGGGTCGCTCGCTGTGGCGCTGGGGTTGCTGGTGGTGGCCCTGGTGCCCGGCGATGGCGCGTGCTGGCCGATCATGGCGGCGCTGTTCTTCTGCGGCTTCGGCTTCGGCGCGTTCCAGGCACCGAACAACCGCGCGATGCTGGCCAATGCGCCGCGCAGCCGCTCCGGCGGCGCGGGCGGCATGCAGAGCACGGCCCGCGTGCTGGGGCAGGCCACGGGCACGGTGATCGTGGCGGCGGTGTTCCATTCCGCGCATCAGGGAGAGGGTGGGTCGATCGCGGTTGGCGCGCTCTATGTCGCCTCGCTGGTGGCGCTGGCGGCGGCGGGGGTGAATCTTCTGCGGCAGCGCCTGACATGACCCTCTACCCGCCAAGCGCCGCCCGGAAATCCAGCGCGCAGTCCAACAGGCGGGGCAGCAGCGCCTCCGGCCGCCCGGCCTCGGCCAGCGGCGCGGTCAGGGCGATGGCGGCCAGCGTGGCGCCCGCCGCATCGCGCACCGGGGCCGCGATGGAGGCGATGCCGCTTTCGAAATCGCCGCGATGCACGACATGCCCGCGCTTCGCATCGCGCCTGGCCTGGGCCAGCAGCCCGGCCAGGCTGCCGGGGGCGCGGGGGCCGATGGCGGTGATGGCGACATCGCGATACAGCCCGGCCAGCGCCGCCTCCTCCAGCCCGGCCAGCAGCACCCGGCCCATGGCGGTGGCATGCGCCGGCAGCCTGCTTCCCACCTGCACGATCCCCGCCCCGTGCGGGCCGGCCGGGAGCCGCAGCATATAGACGACCTGCCGGTCTTCCAGCACGCCGAGATGGGCGGACCAGCCGGTGGCGTCGCGCAAGCCTTCCAGCAGCGGCAGCGCCGCCTCCACCAGGCCGCGCGCGGCCAGAAAGCCATAACCCAGCCGCAGCACCGAAGGCCCCAGGGAAAATCTTTGCCCCGCCATGTCATGGGTCAGGAACCCCAGCCGCGCCAGCGTGTAGGTCACCCGGAACAGCGCTGAGCGGGTGGTGCCCAGCAGTGATGCCAATTCGGTCAGCGAAAGGCTTTGCCGCGCCGGCGAGAAGGCCTGCAGCACCTCCATTCCCCGCGCCAGTCCCGGCACCATGTAGCGGTCTTCCGTTTTGCCCATGAAACGCAGTCTGGATGCGCGGCCGCGCGCCGTCCATACCGGGGCCACCAACACGGAGAACGGCCATGAACGTCATCTCGCCCCGCCCGAACGCCGGCCTCGCCGCCGCCCTGCGCGCCAACACCGTGCGGCACACCCAGAAATTCTTCGACTGGGACGCCTTCCCCAGCAATCGCGGCTTCCCGGAGCTGGAGCGGGCACAAATGCGCTATATCGGCGCCGGCGGCAGCCCCAAGGTGGGCGAGGCCGACACGCTCAAGCCCGAGCACTTCACGCTCAGCCTGATCTACAAGCATGTCGGCAAATACGCCGCCTGCCATGCGCATGAGATCGAGGAGAGTTTTCTGATCATCGACGGTGTGCTGACGGTGGGCTGGGAGCGGGATGGCGAGGTGGTGGAAGTCCGCCTCGGCCCCAAGGACATGATCCTCAACGCCCGCGACATCGGCCATGGTTTTCGGAACGACGGCGTGGAGCCGGTATTGATGTCGATCAGCGTGGATGTCGGCAAGCCGCTGCCGCCGCGCTACCTCTATCATCCCAAGCATGGCCATGCCCCGGAACTGGCCCGCAGCTTTGGTGCCGAGCCGGGCAAGACGCTGCCCTTCGATCCCAACGGCGCCCACCCGCTGCAGCAGATGATGATCCCCTACGTCATCCGCCATGCCGAGCAGCCGACGGTCCGGGACGCCGCCGGCTTCACCCGCAAAACCTATGTCGGCCCGGGCGGCGTGCCGTCCGACACCTGCCGGAAGGAGATGCTGGGCTTGCCGGCGGGTGTGGGCGTGAAGCCCTATATGCGCGACGTGGAGGACGCCTTCATGGTGCTGGAGGGCAGCCTGACCGTGGGTTGGGAAGAGCATGGCCAGGTCGTGGAGACCGAGCTCGGCCCGCGCGACCTGGTGCTGAACCCGGCGGGACGGCGCCACTGGTTCCGCAACCAGGGGATTGGCCCCTGCACGGTGTGGAGCGTGATCGGCACCGAGCAGCCCGAGACGGTGGTCTTCGAAGCCGCCTGAGCGGCTACAGAAACCCTTCCTGTCGCAGGCTGGTGAAGCGGCCATTGCCCAGGATCAGGTGGTCATGCACCACGATCTCCAGCACCGCCGCGGCCTCCTTCACCGCCGCCGTCATCTCGATATCGGCGCGGGACGGCGTGGGGTCGCCGCTGGGGTGGTTGTGCACCAGGATCAGGGCGGTGGCGTGCAGTTCGAGCGCCCGCTTCACCACCTCGCGCGGGTAGACCGGCGTGTGGTTCACCGTGCCGCGCGCCTGCGCCTCATCGGCGATCAGGCGGTTCTTGCTGTCCAGGAACAGCACGCGGAACTGCTCGATCTTCTCGCGCGAGAGGGCGGCGTTGAGGTAGCCCATCAGCCGCTCCCAGTTGTTCAGCACGGGCTGTTCCAGCACCTCGGCCTGCATCATTCGCAAGGCCGCCGCCTGCACCACCTTCAGGGCGGAGGCAGCCTGGATGCCGAGGTCGGGCGCCGCCAGCAGCTCATCGACCGGTGCGGCCAGCACCCGGGCGAGGCTGCCGTGGCGGTTGATCAGCGTCTTTGCCAGCGGCTTGGTGTCGCCGGCGCGGAAGGCGGCGAAGAGCAGCATCTCCAGCAATTCGTAATCGGCCAAGCCGTCAGGGCCGCGGAACAGAAGGCGTTCGCGCATGCGTTGGCGGTGGCCATGCGGGCCGGTGCTGGGGAAGGGGGCCTCGGGGCCGGGTGCCGGTTGTGGCGGGCGCGGACGGGGCTCATCAAGATAGGCGTCGAGCGGGACGAAGGGGCGGGGCGGCACGGCTTCGCGCGGGGTCTTGAACCGCGGCGTTACCTCGCGGAAGCCGCGCTGCGGTGCCGTTTCGCCAGCGAGTGGCTCCTTCCCATCCGGCAACCCATCGGCGTGCACAATGATCCCCCCACAACCCTGAGAGGAATTTCGAACTTCATTGCACTTCTGTCAATAATAGCCTGCGACCATTATGGGGCGCCGGCCAAGGCGTACTGGAAGTGGTCATCGCCGACATAAATCGTGACCGAACTGCCACCCCCGGCGCGGCCCCAGCAGCGCACGCTGCCGATCTGGACGTCGAACAGCACATCGTCCCGCGGCGTCAGCATGATCGCCTGGCCATCGACGGAAAAGCCCTGATCCAGCCTGGCCTCCAGCCCGCTGGCATCGTCGCGGAAGCCGTTATGGGTGGGGGCGATATCAAAGCTTTCGCCGGTGCCCAAAGCATGCGCCACGCGGGCCAGATGCCCCGTGGCGCGCAGATGGGCCGCCACCGCGATGATCCGGCGCAGCTCCGGACTCACGCGTGGCCCCGGCCCGAATTGTCGATGGCGACCACCTGCCGCCGCGTGGTGCCGTCGATGCCGCCGGCGATAGCCCATTCGGCGAACAGCTCCGGCTTGCGCACGAATTGCTGCGGCACCCAGGCCTCGGTGCACCAGTCATCATCGGCGTAGTATTCGACCGGCGCGCCGAGCGGGTTGTGGAAATACCAGAAATAGGCGGAGGAAATCGGGTGCCGCCCCGGCCCGATCTCGGTCTTCCAGCCTTTCTGCGCCATGGCGATGCCGCCGCCGATGACCTGGTGGATGTCAGCGAGGGTGAAGGCCACGTGATTGACGCCGGGCTTCCCGGGCCGGTTCAGGATGAACAGGTTGTGGTGCTCGCCAGGGGTGGTGCAGCGCAGGAAGGCGCCATGGCCCGGGTATTCATCGGACAAAGTGAAGCCGATTGTGTCGATGTAGAACGCCCGCATCGCCGCGAAATCCGAGGCGAAGAGCACGATGTGCCCGAGCTTGATCGGGTCCGCCCCGGTATGCACGGGGCTGCGCTGGTCGATGCGGTTGGGGCTGCCCGGGGCGTTCACCGGCGTGGGGTGGGCCACGATCCTGTGCCGGCGGGTGACGCGGAAGCTCAGCGCCAAGCCGTTCGGGTCGCGCCGCGTCTCGCGGAGACGGGCATGGACGGCATCGACCGAGGCCTGGTCCTCCATGCCCCATATCACCTCGCGCACGGTATTGCCCGGCTCGATCGCCGGCGGCAGGGCAGGGTCATCGGCCATGCGAAGAATGACTTCGCCGCCATCGAGGGTGGTGAAGCGGCGCGGGTCGTCGGAGGCATGCAGCCCCCAATCCAGACAGAAGCGCCGTGCCGCCTCCATGTCGGCCACGCCGAAGATGACGGCATCGATTCCGGAAAGACCCATGGCGAAAAATCCTCAATCGGGGGTGAAGCGGCGCTCGCGGATCACCGCGGCCCACATGGCGGTTTCGGTGCGCAGGCGGGCGGCGAAAACGGCGGGCGGTTCGCAGACGATGTCCAGGCCCTGGGCGGTCAGCGTGGCCGCCGTCTCGGGCGCGCGCAGGATGGCCTCGGTCGCCTCCGCCAGCGCGGTCACCACGGCGGGTGGCGTGGCCTTCGGGGCGAGCAGCCCATACCAGCTCGTGATGTCCATGCCGGGAAAGCCTGATTCGACCAGCGTCGGCACATCGGGCAGGGCGGCCGAGCGCGCGGCCGTGGTCATCGCGATGGCATGCGCCTGGCCCGCCCGCACCACCGGCAGCGCCACAGGCAAGTTGCTGGCCAGAAGCTGGATCTGCCCCGAGAGCAGGTCGGTCAGCGCTTGCGTCGTGCCGCGATAGGGCACGTGCTGGATATCGATGCCGGCGCGGCCCTTCATGAGTTCCACGGCGAGGTGCAACTGGCTGCCCACGCCGGGCGAACCATAGGTGATCTCGCCCGGCCGTGCCTGCGCCACGGCCAGCAGTTCTGGCACCGTGCGGGCCGGAAAACGCGGGCTGGCGATGATCAGGTTGGGGGTCGTCGCCATCATCGAGACGGGGGCGAAATCACGCTCCACATCATAGGGCAGGTTGCGCAGCAGCGTCGGGTTGATGGTGAGGTTGCCGGCCGGGACGACCAGCAAGGTCGTGCCATCGGCCGCCGCGCGGCGCACCAGCTCAATGCCGATATTGCCGGCCCCTCCCGCGCGGTTCTCCACCGTGGCCGCCTGTCCCGTGCGGGCCAAAAAGCCTTGCGCCAGCACGCGCGCGAGCACATCCACCGGGCCGCCTGGCGTAAAGGGGGCGATCAGCGTGATGGGCCGGCCCGGCATCTGCGCCAAGGCCGGCGCGGACAGCGCGGCGAGCAGAACCCGCCGCTTCACGCCCGCCCCGCCGCGCGCAGCGCCACCAGCTGCGCCCGCGCCTGGTTGGCCAGATACCGCCTGAGACGGATCAGCCCGGCATCATGGGAATAGAGCATCTCGTGCTTCTCCAGCCCCAGCCCACAGCCATTCATCATCACCCGGTCCTGCTCCAGCACCACCCAATGCCGCGGCTCCAGCTTGGTGCGGTACAGGAAGCGCCAGACATGGCGCTGCCAACCCTCGACACGGCGGACGCGCCAGAAGAAGCAGGCGGAGTTTTCCGCGTCGATCGGCGTGATGATGGAGACGATGCCGAAATTGCCGCCGGGGCCGCCCGTCTTCGGGTAAGGGATTTCCAGTCGCACCATCAGCGCGTTGTCGTCGAACAACTCCGACCAGTCGAAATTCACGTCGCGCTGGTTGGCCTTCTCGAAGACGAAGCCCTTTTCCGTGTCGCGGGTGACGAAGCTGGCGGTAGTGTCGCCCTGGAACATCGTGTGCGAATTCGCATGCAGGAAAGTGCCGTGCATGGGGTCCATCAGATTGTCGTAGATGTAGCGCCAGCTCGCATTCCAGTCGGCGTAGCAGCAGAAGCTGGACCATTCGCCGCCGGCCAGCTGCTCGGGGGGCGTGAATTCGGGCGCGGCCTCGTTCAGCGCATCGCCGAACCAGACCCAGACGGCGTCCGCCAGCTCGAAGGCGGGCCAGGCCTTCACGGCTTTCTTGCCCTCCAGCGGGCAGCCGGGCTGGCCGGGGACGGCCAGCACCGTGCCATCGGGGCCGACCTCCACGCCGTGGTAATTGCAGCGCAGCCGGTCGCCCTCATTCATCCCGCGCGAGAGTTTGACGGCGCGGTGCGGGCAGCGGTCTGTCATCACATGGATGGTCCCTTGGGAATCCCGCCAAAGGACAAGCGCCTCGCCCAGGCGGGTGATGCCCACGGGCCTGCCTGCGGCCTCGACGAAGCGCGAGGGCAGCACGGGGTACCAGCGGTTGCGCAACCCATCGCGCAGGCAGGCCTGCACCTCCTGGTCGGTCGGCGCGGCAGGCTTGGTCAGGGTCGTGCCGCTCATCGCATCAGGCTCCCAGCTCGGCCATCACGGCCTTGAAATTGGCTTCCGTCCAGGCGCCGCCCTGCCGCGGGCGAACGCGGCTGCCGTTCAGCGCCTCGATCAGCGCCGGCAATTCGTGATGGCCGGCGCCGAAGGCCGCCTCCAGCGCGCCGGCCAGGTTCATCTCCCATTCGCTGGGCTCTCGCGTCACCGACTGGCGGTCGCTGAGATAGGGGAAGCTGTAGCTTTCCATCACGGTTGCTCCTTCAGATGTCGAGGACGAGACGGGGTGAGGTGGCGCGGCTGACGCAGGTCATCAGCACGGTGTTCGCGGCGCGTTCGGCGGCGGAGAGGATGCTGTCGCGATGCTCCACCTCGCCTTCGAGGATGCGGCATTCGCAGGTGCCGCAGACACCCTGTTCGCAGGAACTCGGCACCTCGATTCCGGCTTCGGTCAGCGCGTTGAGGATGCTCTTTTCCGGCGGCACGGTGATGGTGAGACCGGAGGCGGCGCAGACCAATTCAAAACCACCGGCCTCGGCAAAAACCTGTTCGCGCGGCGCGAACCATTCGAAATGTACATGGCCTTCGGGCCAGTGGGTGGTGGCGGCCTCGACGGCCTCCATCAATCGTTGCGGGCCGCAACAATAGATGCGGGTGCCGGGCTGGACCGCGGCGAGGCGTGCGGCGACGTCGAGCCGCGTCTCGGCCAGGCTGTCATGCACGGAAACATCGCCCAGGCGCCGGGCCTCGGCCAGGAAGGCGGCCTCGCCCTCGCTCTTCACGCAGTAGAGCAGCTCCCATGGCGCCCGCGTCACCCGCATCATCGGCAGCAGCGGCGTGATGCCGATGCCGCCGGCGATGAAGAGGTAGCGCTCGGCCGGAACCAGACAGAAATTGTTGCGCGGTTCGCTGACTTCCAGCAGTGCGCCCGGGCGCAGCCTGCGGTGGATGGCGTGGGAGACCCGGCCGCCTTCGACTTCGCGCACGGCCACACGGTAATGGGTGGTATCATCCGGATCACCGCACAAGGAGTATTGCCGCTCGCCCTCGGGCAGCCGCAGGTCGATATGCCCGCCGGGGGTGAAGGGCGGCAGGGCGCCGCCATCGGGGCGCACCAGTTCCAGCGACAGCACGCCGGGCGCCTCCCACACCATCGATCGCAGGCGCAGCTGCATCATCGTACGCTGCCCGCAGCACCCGCCGGGGGACCCGCGAAGGATTCGGCGAAGGGGCCGATGGCGATCATGTCGACCTCGACCATCGCCGGGCCTTTTGCCGCCATGCCGGCATCCAGTGCCGCGGCAAAATCCTCGGCGCGCGAGACCCTGGCATGCGGCATGCCGACGCTGCCGCAGATCATCGAAAAATCCGGCGTCAGGATGTTGGAATACTCATGCCGCCCCTCGTATTGCGCATCCTGGATGTTGCGGATCACGCCATAGCCGCGGTCATTCATCAGCACGTAGGTGACGTCCGCGGCCATTTCCATGGCGCAGAACAACTCGCCGATCATCAGCTGCGCGCCGCCATCGCCCAGCAGCGCGATGGCCCGCCCCGCGCCGGCCATGGCGGCTCCGATGCCCATGGCGATGCCCTGGCCGATGCCACCGCCCAGCGCATGCACGCCCAGATGCGGTGCCGCCAGCTTCACGTAGCGGTTGCCGAAGGTGGAGTTGGAGATGGTGACATCACGCACCCAGGGGTGGGCGCCCGAGAACGTGCGGGAGGAGAGCGCATCGGCCACGGCGCGATAGGGGCCGAGCGCGCGCTGCAACGCCGCCTCCCCGCGCGCCTTGGCCGGGGCCACCGAATCCAGGAAGGTGGCGTCGGTTGCCAGCTTCGCCGGCAGCCGCGCCAGCAGCCCCTCCAGCACCAGCCGCGCATCGCCGACCAAGAAGAAATCCACCGGGTAGTTCCGCCCGGCCTGTGTCGGCTCGGCATCGGCCTGGGCCAGAACGCGGGGCAGGCGCATGGCGTTGTTGCGCGTCTCGTTGCCGCGCAGCCGGCTGCCGATCACCAGCATGAAATCGGCGTGCTCGTAGAGCGCCTGCGCCTCGGCGGTCATGTTGAAGGCGCCGAGGCTGCGCGGATGGGTTTCCGGCACCACGGCGCGGCCCTGGGTGCTGGTGACCGCCGCCACGCCACGATCGACCAGTGCCGTTGCCGCCTCGGCGGCACCACGCGCGCCGCCGCCCAGCCACAGCATCGGGCGCTCGGCGCGAAGGATCATCCCGGCCAGGGTGTCGAGCGCGGCCGGGTCGGGCACCACCCGCTGCACCGCCGCGCGGGCCGGCGGGCGGGTGCGCAGCTTCACCCGCTGCACATCGATGGGGATTTCCAGCGACACCGGCCCGGTGGGCGCACTCAGCGCCGCCTGGGCGCCAGCCAGCACCGCATCCACCGCCTGATGCGGCTCCCAGACCCGGATATAGGCCTTGCTGATCGCTTTCAGCATATCCGGCTGGCGCGGCACGTCATGGATGGGCGCGCGGTCGCGGTCCATGAAGGGCCGGTCGATCTGCGTGGTGATGTGCAGCACGGGCGAGCCCGCCGTCAGCGCCTCCACCTGGCTGCCCGCGGCGTTGCCGGCGGCGGTGCCGGTGGAGGTGATGCAAACGCCCAACCCCCGCGTCACCCGGGCGAAGGCATCGGCCATGCTCATGGCGCCGGCCTCGCCGCGCGCCGGGACGAAGCGGATCCGGCCCTGGCGCGCGATGGCATCGAGGATGGGCATGTTGTGAATGGAGATGACGCCGAAGATGGTCGTCACGCCGATCTCGGCCAGCGCGCTGGCGATGAGGTCGCCGACCGGGAGTTCGGTGGTGATGGGCATGTGATTCATCAGATGTGCCTCGAGACGCCGCCGGAAACCTCCAGGCTGGCGCCGGTGATGTAGCTGGCCGCGGGTGAGCCCAGGAAGGCGATGGCGCGCGCCGGCTCCTCCGGCTCGCCCAGCCGCGCCAGCGGGATGTGTTTTCCGCGCGCCAGGGCGCCATACCAGTCTGCTCGGCTCTGGCTTTGGTCCTCGCGCGCGGCAAAGCGGCGCTGCCATTGGCCGCTATCGACCAGGCCGAGCAGGATGGAGTTCACCCGTATTCCCGGCGCGAATTCGGTGGCCAGCGATTTCAGCAGGCTCTGCACCCCCGCCCGGGCGGCGGAGGTGCAGACCATATGCGGCTCGGGCTGCACCGCCAGCAGGGAGTTCACCCCCACGATGGCGGCGGCGTCGGAGCGTTCCAGCATCGGCTTGAAGGCATGGATGACGTGGATCTGAGAGAAGAATTTCAGCTCCAGCTCGGCCCGCCAATCATCGTCGCTGGTGCTGGCGAAGGTGGAAACGCGGCCCTGTCCGGCATTGTTGACCAGCAGGTCGAGCCGGCCGCCCGACCATTCCGACACCACCGCCGCGAAATGCGAGACCGCCGCGCGGTCCAGCACGTCACACTGGACCGCCAGCGCGCCGGGCAGCGCAGCGCTTGCGGCCGCAAGCCGCGCCTCGTCGCGGCCGCAGATCGCCACACGCGCGCCCTCGGCCAGCAGGATTTTCGCCGTGGCCAGGCCGATGCCCGAGCTGCCGCCTGTCACCACGGCCACGCGGCCGGAATAGCCGAAATCCATCAGGCAAGCTCCTTCGTCACGGCGGCCTCGGTCCAACCCAGGCGGCGGGAAATCTCTTCGCCGGCGCGGGCGACGGCGGCGCCGATTTCGGCCCGGCGTTTCGCGCCGGAAAACGCCTCGCGCTGGCCGCTCACATTCAGCGCGGCCACGGGCTGGCCGGAGGCATCGAGCACGGCGGCGGCCACCGAGAAGATGGCGGCCTCGAAATTCCCCTCGCTCCAGGCCAGCCCGGCCGCGCGGTCGGCATCGAGCAGCGCGCGCAGGGCGGGCAGGCTGGTGGGCGTGTGGGGTGAGGTCGCGGGCATCGCCGCGCCCTCGAACAGCGCCCGCACCCGCTCGGGGGGCAGATGCGCCAGGATGATTCGGCCCATATTCGCCGCATGCGCCGGCAGCCGGCTGCCGACGCGGATATTGCTGACGAAACTCAGGTTCGGCGTCCGGCGGACGACATAGACCACCTCCCGCCCATCCAGCACGCCCAGATGCGCTGAAAGCCCCAACGTCTCGGCCAGCCGGGTCAGCACGGGGACGGCCACCTGCACGAGGTCCTCGGAATAGAAAGCCTGCGCGGCGAGGCCGATCAGCCCGACACCGATCCGCCAGCCGCCGCCGGGCCGGGGTTCGATGAATCGCTCGGCTTCCAGCGTGTGCAGCAGGCGCAGCAGGGTGGTGCGGTTGATGTCGATCTGCCGCGCGGTCTGCGCCATGTTCTTCACCTCGTCGCCCTCGGCGATGCGGCGCAGCAGCCGGGCGGCGCGCTGCACGGGGGGGGAGATGTAGGCGTCCGGCGGCGACGCTGGCGAGGCAATGCTTTCGTCAGACATCGCTGTCCTCCCCGGCGATGCTGGCCAGAAGGGCCGCGGCGGCCGCGGGGGATTCCTGTGCCATGGCGTGTCCGCAGGCGGGGATGAGGGTCAGCGGCCCGGGCGAGGGCAGGGCGGCATGCAAGGCGCGGGCATTGTCGGGCGGCGTCACCACATCCTCGGCGCCGATGGCGACATGGGCTGCCAGCGTGATGCGCGCGGCGTCGGCCAGCAGATCGCCGGCACCGAGCGCACGCACCGCCTGGGCATATCCCGAAGGGTTCACCGCCGCCATGCCACGCCGCACGCCTTGGAGCGCCGCGCCCTCGGGCCGGAACAGCAGCCGGGCCGCGCGTTTCTCGGCGAAGGCGGCGGGGCCCAGCGCGTCCAGATCATCGATCCGCGCCTGCACATGGGCCGGCAGCGCCGCCCCCGGGGCCACGCGGTAGCCCAGGGCGGGGGAGAGAAACCCCAAGCCCGCCAGCCGCCCCGGATGCGCCGCGGCAAAGGCCCCCGCGAACAGCGCGCCCAGCGAATGCCCCACCAGCACCACCCGGGGCAGGTGCAGCGCGTCCAGCACCGCCAGCAGCCGCGCGGCATAGTCGGCGGGGCTGGGCGAGGGGGCTTCCAGCGCCTCGCTATCGGCATAGCCCGGCGCGGTCCAGGCATAGACCGCGCGCCCCGGCGGCAGTGCGGCGGCCCAGCTCATCGCATCGCTGCCCACGCCATGCAGCAGGAAGAGCGGCACGCCCTGGCCCGGCTGGTGCAGCAAAGAGACCCCCGCGGCCCTCATGTGAAGACGAAGCCGGCATCCACCGGCAGCACCTGGCCGGTCAGCGCCAGGGCGCCGGGGGTCAGCAGGAAGGCGATGGTTTCGGTGATGTCCTCAGGGCGCTGCGGCCCCGGCACGGCGCGGCCGTTCTCGTACAGCGCGTGGCGTTCGGGGGGGACGTATTCCGTGGCCTCGCAGCGCATGATGCCCGGGGCGACGCAGGTGATGCCCACGCCGCGCGGGCCGAGCTCGCGCGCAAGCGAGCGCGTCATCGCCATCACCGCGCCTTTGCTTGAGGTATAGGCCAGCAGCCGCGGCGCGCCCCACAGCGCGGTGTCGGAGGCGAGGTTGACGATCCGCCCAGACCCCGAGGCGACCAGCATGGGCGCGAAGGCGCGTGTCACCAGCCAGGTGCCGCGGACATTGACGCTCATCACCCGGTCCCAGGTCTCGATGGTCAGCGCATCGAATTCCGGCCCGCCAATGCCGGTGGCGATGGCGGCGTTGTTGACCAGGCCATGCACCACGCCTTCATGCGCGGCCACATCATCGGCCAGGGTTTGGATGGAGGCGGGCTCGGCCAAATCCACTGGCAGGAAGCGCGCGCCCAGCCCGGCGGCGGTGGCGCGGCCGAGGTCTTCCAGTATGTCGCACAGCACCAGCCGCGCGCCGTGTTCGCGGCAGCGTTCGGCGATCGCCCGGCCCACGCCGCGCGCCGCCCCGGTGACCACGATGGTGCGACCGTTCAGCATCGATGCGGCCCCCAGAAAAGTTCAAAAATGAACTTAACGTTCAACTATGAAGCATCATCCGGTCATCCCCGCCGCAAGTCAACACAAGAATCACACGCCGTAATGCGCCCGGAACCAGGCCACGAACTGCGGCACGCCCGCAGTCACGGGGGTGGAGGGCCGAAAACCGGTCAGCGCCTCCAGCAGGGAGGAATCGGCGAAGGTGCGCAGCACCTCGCCCGGCTGCATGTCCATGGAATTGCGCGCGATGGGCCGGCCCACGGCGCGCTCGATCTCGGTGATGAAATCCAGCAGCCCCACCGGCGCGCCATTGCCGATATTGACCACACGGAAGGGCGCCACCGGGCTCAGGCTGTCCCCCGGCCCGACCGGCCGGCCCCGCACCGGCACGGCGGGGATGAGGCGGATGATGCCCTCCACCAGATCATCGATGTAGGTGAAGTCGCGCTCCATCAGCCCGTGATTGTAAACGTCTATCGTCTCGCCGCGCAGCGCCGCCTGGGTGAATTTGAACAGCGCCATGTCCGGCCGCCCCCAGGGGCCATAGACGGTGAAGAAGCGGAAGGCGGTGATGGGCTGGTTCCACAGATGGGCATAGCAATGGCCCATCGCCTCGGCCGCTTTCTTGCTGGCGGAATAGATGTTCAGCGGCGTGTCGGTGGCGTGGCTTTCCTGGAAGGGCACCTCGGCGTTGGCGCCATAGACCGAGCTGGTGGAGGCCATCAGCAGATGTGCCACCGGCGCGGAGCGACAGATCTCCAACAGGTTGAAGGTACCGACCATGTTGGCCGAGACATAGACATCCGGATGTTCGAGCGCGTAGCGCACGCCGGCCTGTGCCGCGAGATGGATCACCACCTCCGGCCGCGCCGCCTCCATCACCGCCCGCAGGCCGGCCATGTCGGCGATGTCCTGGAGATGCGGCGTGAAGCCGGGGCCCTCCAGCAGCGCGTGCCGGGCATGCTTCAGCGCCACGTCGTAATAGGGGACAAAGCTGTCCACCCCTGCCACTTCATGGCCATCCGCCAGCAGCCTGCGGCAGACATGGAAGCCGATGAACCCGGCGCTGCCGGTGACGAGAAACCTCACGCGCGCTCGCCCGCATCCCAATAGATCCCGGTGAAACCCAGCAGCCCCTCGCGCAATATGGCGGGCATCGCATGCTCATCCGGCCCATGCTGCTTGCAGCCATTGTAGCTGTGCGGGATCCACACCAGCGGCACGCCCAGATGGTCCACGAACACATCGCCCGGCAGGCCGCCCGAGGAGTTGGGAATGATCTGCACCCGCTTGCCCAGCGATTGCTGCATGCTCTCCTGCGCCCAGAGCACCCAGGGGTTGTCCACCGCGGTGCGGCTGGCCGGCATGCGGCTGCCGGCATTCTCGATCGCCACTTCGGGGAAGCCGTGTTCGTCCAGGTGGCGGCGCAGCGCGGGTTCGAAGACGGCGATGTCGGTGTCCACGGTGTAGCGGATCTGGCAATGCGCCCGCGCCTCGGGGGCCACGGCGTTCACCGGGTTCTCCGGCCGGCCGGAGGTCATGGCCAGCACGATCAGGCTGTTCCAGCCATAGATTTTTTCCGCGCTGGTCAGCCCCGGCTCGCCCCAATCGGCATCGATTGTCGCCGCACCGTCGCCGCCGCCCACCGGGCAGCCGGCCAGCACGCCGCGCACCGCCGCCGGCACGCCGTTCTGCGGCAGCCAGTCGCGCACCAGGATCTTTCCATGCCTATCCATCATGCTGGCCAGGGCATGGCTCAGCACGATGGCCGGGTCGGTCGTCAGCCCGCCCCAATGGCCGGAATGCACGCCGCCGGCGCGCAGCTTCAGCACCAGGTCGAAATGGAAGGTGCCGCGGGTGCCGGTGGCAATCGTCGGCAGGTCCGGCTCCACCCGCGGGCCGTCGGAGGCGATCAGCGCATCGGCCGCCAGGAGCTCCCGGTTCGCCGCCACGAATTCCCGCAGGCCGCGCGAACCGCGTTCCTCCGCCATCTCGATCAGCAGCTTGATGTTGAAGCCCAGCTTCCCGCCACGCTCGGCCAGCACCGCCTCCAGCGCGGTGAGGTTCAGCACATGCTGGCCCTTGTTGTCAGCGCTGCCACGGCCGTACCAGCGGCCGTCGATTTCGGACAGCGTCCAGGGGTCGATGCCCTCGCTCCACTGGTCCTCCAGCCCGCGCACCGTGTCGCCATGGCCGTAAAGCAGCAGTGTGGGCCGCGATGGGTCCTCGATGCGGCTGCCGGTCAGGATCGGGCCAAAGCCCGGCTCGGGGTTGTCGTGGATGGTCACGGCAAAGCCCATCCCCTCCACCCAGGGCCGCAGCCCTTCCTCCAGATAGCGGCGCAGATCGGCGTCATGCCCCGGGTCCTGGCTGGTCGAGCGATAGGCCAGCAGCCCCGCCAGGCGATCGCGGAAGGCGCCGCCATCAAAGATCGCCGCCGCGCGGGCCAGCGCCGCATTCCTGTCGTTCATGTTCATTCCCTCTCGCTGCGCCAACGCAGATGTGCCGCAATCTCCGGCAGTCGGCGCGGCGCATCAAGCCTGCCGCCGAACCACAGGCTGAGCGGTGGGCCTTCGGGTCGGGGGAAGATCAGCCGCAGATCCGGGCTCTCCCGCGCCAGGTCGAACTGGCCGGCGAGCATGGCCTCGCCCGCCTCGCCCTGCAGCCGCGCCTCACCCAGCCGCACCAGCCCGGCCTCGGCTGTGAAGGGCAGCGTGAGGCTGGCGAAGGGCGTGCCGCCCGTCTCCAGCGCCGCACGCAGGCCGTCCTGTGCCTCTGCCATCGGCAGCGCCGCCGCCGCCTCCAAGGCCGCGAGATCGATCCCCAGCAGCGTGCCCTCGCGCAGCACCAGCTCACCCTGGCCCGCCATGGAGGCGCGCCAGGCCGCCGGGCCATGGCCCTCTGCGCGCAGCGCCAGCGTGGCATCGGCGCGGCCGCTGGCCAGATCGGGCAGGCCGGGGATGGCCAGCAGCGGCTCGCTCACCACCGCGCCCTCCAGCCTGGCATCCAGCTCGAGGCTGGGGGAGGGGCCTTGCGCGTCCAGGCGCATCGTGGCGCGGAGCGCGCCGCCGGCCAGCCTCGCCTCTTCCAGCCCCAGCGTCAGCCGGCCCTGCTCCAGCCGTAGGCCGGCGCGCACCCCGCTCAGCCGCGGCAGGCCGGCCGGCAACAGGTTTTCCACCCGCAGGCCGAGCTCCAGGTCGAAGCCGCGCAGCAGGGCGAAGGGCAGGCTTTCCCCGATCTGCGGCAGTTCCAGCTGGTCCGAGGTGAACTGGCCGGTCAGCCGCGGCCTGGCACCCTCGCGGTTCAGGCTGGCGGGGCCGCGCAGGCGCAGCTGGCCGGCCACAATGTCCAGGTTTTCCGTTGCCCAGAGGCCCGGGCGCAGGTTGACCGCGGCGATGATGGCCAGCGAGCCGTCGCCCAGCCATTCCCTCCCAGCCGGCCCCAGCAAGGGCCCCAGCAGGCGGCGCGCGCCGGGGTGGCGCAGCGTGAGGGTGCCGGCGGCGCGGCGCGGCGACGCATCGATGACCAGCTGCGCCTCCAGCCGGGCATCCTCCACCGCGGCCTCGGCGCGCAGCAGCAGGGCATCGAGCGGGCCTGAGAGGCTGGCGCGCAGCCGGGCCGGCATCGTCGCCAAAGGCTCGGGGGTGGTCACCACGCTGGCCAGCATCCCGCCGAGGCTTGGCCCCTGCGCTTCCAGCAACGCCTCGTTCACCCGCGGTGGCGAGAGCGTGCCATTGGCCGATGCGGTCACATCCGCGCCACCATGGCGGGCCAGCAGCCGGCGCAGCACCAGCCGCCCGCCCTCGGCCGAGGCATCCAGGTTCAGCGCCTCAAGCGAGAAGCCGCGCAGCGTCGCGCGCTCGGCGGCAAGGCGAAGATTGATGTCGAGCGCTGCCAGCCTCTCGCCCGCCGCCAGCCAGGGGTCGAGGTCGAGCCGGGAGAATTCCAGCCCCAGGCCGAGCAGCGGCCGCTCGCCCCAGCGCCAGGTGGCGGTGCCGGCGACCCGGCTGCCATCGATGTTCAGCGCCACATCGCTGAACGCCGCCTGCCGCTCATCCAGCGCGAGGCGCATGGTGCCGCTCCCCGGCCCGGGCGCCACGCTGGCCTCCGGCAGGCTGAGGCCGATGCCTGCCAGCGCCTCGGGCAGCCGGCGGGTGTTGAACCGCAACGCCCATTCGCTGGCATTGGCGGTGCCGGCGCCCGACGCGTGGATGGTGGTGTCGCCGGGCAACTCGGCCGAGGCCTCGGGCACCAGGATGCGGCCGTTTTCCAGCTGCACGGCCAGCCGCAGCCGGCGCAAGGCCATGCCGCGGAACCCCGCCTGCTCGGCCGAGAGATCGAGCCCGATGGGCAGTGCCGGGCTGCCGCTGCGGCGCAGCGCCTCGGCCCAGGCATCGAGATCGAGCCGGGAGGCGAGAAGGGCTGCGTCCAGACGGGGTTCGGACGCCTCCCCAGGATTGCCGGGCCGGGTATCCGTGGCGGCCGCCTGGTGGCCTTCCAGCGCGTTGACCAGCCTGGGCTCGGGCGCCAGGCGCAGCGAGATGCCGCCGCGCGCCTGCTGCCCGGCCAGGTCCAGCGCCAGCTGGTCCACCCCCACCAGCTCGGCCATGGCGGTGATCCGGCCGGTGGCGGTGAAGGCGCCGCGTGGGGTCGGCAGCAGGGCGGAGAGGTCGGGCCCCGCGGCATCGAGCCGGCCCTCGAAGCCGCCGGCCGCCAGCAAGGCGCCGCGGGCGGAAATGCGCGCGCCGGAAATCTGGCCTGTGATGTCCAGCGGCGCCACGCCGTCATCGCCCGCCCGGCCCAGCGTCGCGTTGAAGGCCAGCGGCTGGCCGCGCCAGTTGAACCGCCCCTCGGCCAGCAGCGCATCGGCCAGCCCGCCAGCCAGCAGCCGGGCCGAGACCCCCTCGATCCGCGCCCCGGCCATGCTGATCCGGCTATCCTCCAAACGTGCATCGAGAAGGGTCAGGTCGCCCAGCGTGCCCAGGCCGGGCAGCCGGGCGGGGGGCCAGGGCAGGCGGATATCGGCGCCCACCAGTACCACCTCACGCACCACCACACGGCCCAGCAGCAGCCGCCAGGGGTCGAGCCGCAGGCGCAGCGCGCGGGCGGTCAGTTCCACCCCGTCATCGGCGCCGCCGATGGACAGGCCATCGGCCTCCAGCACTGTCTGGGGCAGCAGGCGTAGCCGGAAGCCGCCATTGATACCGATGGGACGGCCCAGGCGCTGGCTGGCGTTTTCCGCCAGAGCCGGGCGGTAGCCATCCCAGTCGAGCCTGCCCGGAAGCACGAGGGCGAGGGTGAGAGCCATGCCAAGCAGCAGCGCCGCCGCCGCGGCCAGGGCCAGGCCACGCCTCACGCCCTGGCGTCCATGATGTTCCGGATGGCGCGCATCTGCCCGAAATTCCTTGCCCCAGCGGTTTGGCGCCGGGTGCGGCGGGGCGCAAGGGGCCGGTCGGGGAAACCACCCCTTGCGGTAGGCTCGCGGGTGGCCGAATTGTGCTAGGCGAAAGCGGAAGAAGAGGATTTCTGGCGTTTGAGCGTCTGGGGCAAGATCATCGGCGGTGTCACCGGCTTCATGACCGGCGGGCCGATAGGCGCCGTGCTGGGTGCCGCGATGGGCCATGCCGCGGATAGCGGCGCCGGCCGGCTGGCGCCAGGGGCCGCCGACCTGACCGCGCTGCTGGGCAGCAAGGAGCAGCTTTTTGCCGTCAGCGTCGTCGTGCTTTCGGCCAAGCTGGCGAAATGCGATGGGCCGGTGAAGCGGGCCGAGATCGATGCCTTCAAGCGCATGTTCCGCATCCCGCCCGAGAACATGGCCGAGGTCGGCCAGCTCTTCGACCAGGCGCGCGAGGATGCGAAGGGTTTCGAGCCCTTCGCCGACCGTGTGGGCCAGGCCTTCGCCGACAATCCGGCGATGCTGGAGGATGTGCTGGCGGCGCTGTTCACGATCGCCCGCGCCGACGCGGCCCTGACCCGGGGCGAGGTCGCGTTCCTGCAACGGGTGCAGGTCGGTTTCGGGTTGGATGCCGCCGCCTGGATGCGGGCGCGCGATGGCCATGCGGCGCGGCCGGCGCAGGAGCAGGGCATCGACCCCTATTCGGTGCTGGGCCTGCCGGCCAATGCCTCCGACGAGCAACTGCGCGCGACCTGGCGCAAGCTGATGCGCGAAAACCACCCCGACGCGCTGCTGGCCCGCGGCGTGACGCCGGAATTTGCCAAGCGCGCCACCGACAAGGTCGCCGAGATCAACAATGCCTGGGACCGGATCAAGCGCGAGCGCAAGCTGTGATCGCCGCCCCCAGCCCGAACCATGACGCCAGGCCCGCGGGCATGGCGGTGGACATGCTCATCCTGCACTACACCGGGATGACCAGCGGCGCGGCCGCGCTGGACCGGCTGCGTGACCCGGCGGCGAAGGTTTCGTCCCATTATCTGGTGGAGGAGGATGGTCGGGTCTTCGCCATGGTGGAGGAGGGCAGGCGGGCCTGGCATGCCGGGGTTTCGCACTGGCGCGGCGCCGCGGGGCTGAACGGGCGCAGCATCGGCATCGAGGTGGTGAACCCCGGGCATGAGCATGGCTACCGCCCGTTTCCGGTGCTGCAGATGGTGGCGGTGGTGGAGCTGTGCCTGGGCATTCTCGGCCGGCATCCCATACCACCCCGCAACGTGGTGGCGCATAGCGACGTCTCGCCCGACCGCAAGCAGGACCCGGGCGAGTTGTTCGACTGGCAAGGTTTGGCCGGCCAGGGGGTGGGGCTTTGGCCAGCCGAGCCCGCCGCGCCGGGCAGCGCGGCGGCGGTGCCAGGGCTGCTGGCCGCCATCGGCTACCGCGCGGACCTGCCGCTGCCGGTGCTGCTGAGCGCCTTCCAGCGGCATTGGCGGCCGGAGCGGGTGGATGGGCTGGCCGATGAGGAGACCCGCGGATTGCTGCGCGCGGTGGCGGCCCAGGCAGAGAATTGAGCAGTCCGGGCTTGCGGCCGGGCGGGCGGGCGGGCGAGCATGGCCGCCATGCGATATCTCCTGCTGGCTGTCCTCTGCATTCTGGCTGGCGCCGCCCAGGCCCAACCCGCTCGGCCCGGCGCCACGGCCGATGTGCCCGGCGCCCGGGATCACCCGCTGGTCGGCCGCTTCCAGGGCTCGGTCATGCGGCTGTACCGGCCGCGTGAATTCGATGAACTGCGGCTGGTCAACGCGCCGGTGCTCGATCGGGACCGGCGGGAGACCGGCGCGCGCGCCAATGACCGCAACAGCGTGGCGGTGTCCGGCCGCGCCGTTCGGATGCGCTACGAGACGCCCGATGGCGTCAGCGTTCTGGAGGTGATGCGCAACCACGAGGAACGGCTGCGGGCCAACCGTTTTGAGACGCTGTTCACCTGCCGCCTCGCCGAATGCGGCCAGCCGGCCGAATTGTGGTGGGCGGTGAATGAAGCGGTGGCGGGGGTGCCGGGCGGGCTTCCCTCCGGCTGGCAGAGCCAGATCTACACCCTGGCACGGCTGAGCCGGCCGGAGGGGGATGTGCATGTCTCGCTGCTGGCGGTCACCGCCGGGCAGCGGGTGCAGGTGCTGGTGGATGTGGTCGAGGCGCGGCCGATGCAGGGCGGGCGGATTGCCTTCGTCGATGCCGGCGCGATGCAGCGCGCGGTGGAGCAGACCGGCCGGGTGGCGCTGTATGGCATCCAGTTCGGTTTCGACAGCGCGGAGATATTGCCCGCGTCGCGCCCCACGCTGGAGGAGATCGGCCGCTTCCTGCGCGCCAACCCCACGATGAATGTGGTGGTGGCCGGGCACACCGATGGGCAGGGGTCCTTCGACTACAACCTGCAGCTTTCCGGCCGCCGGGCGCAGGCGGTGGTGGCGGCGCTGGCGCGGGAATTTTCGGTGCCGGCGGCCCGCCTGACGGCGTTTGGTGTGGGGATGGCGGCGCCAGTGGCCAGCAACGACAATGAGACGGGGCGGGCGCAGAACCGCCGCGTGGAGATCGTCAAGCGTTGACAGGCCGCGGGCCGGCGCGCACCAGGGGCGAGCCAGGCGGCCGGATGACCGCTGGTTCGCGCGTGAGCGCGGGCTGGAGGAAAGTCCGGGCTCCACGGAAAGACGGTACCGGTTAACGACCGGCGGGCGGGCGAAAGCCTGTTCAGGGAAAGTGCCACAGAAAACAAACCGCCTGGGTCTCGACCTGGGTCAGGGTGAAACGGTGCGGTAAGAGCGCACCGCGCCCCGGGCAACCGGGGCGGCAGGGCAAACCCTACCGGGAGCAAGGCCGAATAGGGGTGCTGGTGCCGGGGTTCGCTCCAGGCACAGGGGTTTTCCGCCCCGCAACCCGGGTTGGCCGCGCGAGGCGGGTCGTGAGGCCCGTCCCAGAGGAATGGTCATACAGGCGGCGAAAGCCGCTGGACAGAACCCGGCTTACAGGCCGCCTGGCAGTTTTTTGCGCGGGAATCGCGTTGGGCGGACCGAGGTCTTTTCCCGGCGTGGCGAGCGGGTGAGGTGGGTCCCACTCCGTCCGGCAGTGTGCGGGCGGATGATGGAGACGGGACGCTTCGGCAGGATCGAGGCATTGGCAGCCGTCCCGACGATGAACCCGTCCTGCGTCGCGCGACGGCTGGGCTGCAGGGTCCCAGCAGGGGCCGTGCCGCTGGCGGCAGGCCGCGGCGTGACAGGTTGGCGGGAGTTGGCAGAATACCTGGCCGACGGTAAGCGATGGGCGGGATCGTCGCCGCGACCACCGCGGTCTCCTGGAGGAGATCCATTGCGCTACGAACTCTCCGATCTTTCGTATTCACCACCAGGATTGTCGCGACTGCGCCACGGTCTGGCGGGGCAGTCGCGGGTGCGGTTCCTGCGCCGTGCCGCGCAGGTTGGAACCGAGGTGGCGCTGGCCGGGCTCATGGACAGGCTGCGACCGCTTCGCGCCGAGATACTTCGCGCCGAGGCGGGTATCCCCGCGTCAAGCTCGGGCTGCCTTTGCCTTTACACCCACTGGTCGCCGAACGGGCGCGTGTCGGACATGGTGCTGCGGCAGATGGACGCATGGCGGGCGCAGGGGTTCGATATCGTTTTCGTCAGCAATGCCGTGCCGCCCGCCGCGGATTGGGACCGGCTGGCCGCCCACTGCGTGTTGCGGATCTCCCGCGACAATATCGGCCGGGACTTCGGCGCATGGCGTGACGCGCTGGCGATTGTCCTGGATCGCCTGGGTCCACCGCGGGAACTGCTCTTGGCCAATGACAGCGTGCTCGGCCCGATCCGTGACCTGGCGCCGGTGGTCGCTGCCCTGCGGGCCGGCGGCGAAGGCCTGTTCGGCCTGACCGAAAGCCGCGGTGGCGGCGCACACCTGCAATCCTACGTGCTGCTGGCGCGCGGCGAAGGCGCGGTCGCCGAGGTTGGCCGCCACCTGGCCGATCGCATCCCCAGCCGAAGCAAGTGGCGCCTGGTGCAACAGGGGGAGATCGGCCTGACGCGGCGGATGCTCGAACATGGACATCGGGTCGCGGCACTGTTCGGCCATGACCGCGTCGGCACCGCGCTCGACCATGCCATGCTGCGGGAGTTCGGCGCGCGCTTCGCGGAGGTGGGTGCCTATGACCGGTATCCGCTGAACCCCACCCATCATTTGTGGCGGGTGCTCGTCGAGAAACTGGGGTTTCCCTACATCAAGACGGAACTCGTTCTGCGCAACCCGGGCAGGCTGGCCGGGGTGGAGGCCTGGCGCGATGTGGTCGATGCGGATGGGCTGCCGCTGATCGAGCGGCATCTGGCGGTCATGCGCGGCGGCTGAACTCCCGCCGGCGGAGGTTGCGGTTCGGCGTCCCGTCCCGCGGCGCAAGGGATCACGTGGTCGCCTCGGGCGAAAGCGGCGGGGCCTCCGCCTCGCGCCAGGGCGCTAGCCGGCGCGGCGGGGATATCAGCACCCGGGCCGGCGGATCGAGCGCCAGGCAGGGGCTGTAATAGGGGTCGGTGAACAGCGCCTCGCCCCAACGCGCCCGCATCGTGGCGCGCTCCTCTTCCCAGCGGGCGCGATGGGCGGGGGACATGTCGTCGCCCCGGGTGGCGCTCTCCTTGTGGGTCAATTCGGCATGTGGGGTGACCAGGTTCTGCAGCCCCGAAGCGCGCAGCCGCAGGCAAAGATCCACGTCATTATAGGCCACCCGCAGCCCCGTCTCGTCAAAGCCGCCCACGGCGAGGAAGGCCTCGCGCCGGACAGCGAGGCAGGCGGCGGTGACGGCCGAGACGCGCCGCGTCACATGCAGCAGGTCATGCGGCCCGGGGCTTCGGCCAGGAGAGTGCAGCATGTCATGGCCGGCGGTGCCGCCCAGCCCCAGCACCGTTCCCGCATGCTGCAACCGCCCATTGGGAAAGAGCAGCCTGGCGCCGACGGCGCCGATCTCGGGCCGGATGGCGTGGCTCACCATCTCGCGCAGCCAGCCCGGATGGCGGATTTCGGTATCGTTGTTGAGGAGGAGAAGGATCTCCCCCTTCGCCTCGCGCGCGGCGTGGTTGTTGATGGCGGAGTAGTTGAACGGCCCCGGGCAGGGCAGCACCCGGAATTGCGGATCGCGCCGCCATTCGGCGAAACGCGCGAGCAGGCGTGGATCCTGGCTGTCATTGTCGCAGACGAGGATCTCCAGCGCGGGATAATCCGTGCGATGCAACAGCCCCTCCAGGCAGGCCTCCATCAGCGCCGTGCCGTCCCGCGTTGGGATGATGATGGTGACCAGCGGTGGCGAGGCGGGGATGGGCCAGCGCAGGCGCGGCACGCCCGGGTAGCCCTGGTGCGCTGGCAGGAGTTCGACGCCGCTGCCGGCCAGCGCCTGCTGGATGGCCGCGCGATCCGTCTCCTCGCGCCAGGCCGGTTGGCGGGTCGGTTTGCGATGCAGGAGAATGGAGGGGATGTGCTGGACGGCCTGCGAGCCGGCCTCGGCCAGGGCCGCGCGGGTCGCGGCCAGCATGAGGGCGTGGCCGTGCAGCCCCAGCAGGCCATGGCGGGCGAGCAGCCCTGTATCATAGGCCACCGCGCGGCCCAGCGCGGCTTGCTGCAACAGGAGATCGGGGTCGAAGGCGGTCTTGAGCCAGGGCAGCGCGGGGCGGAAGCGGCCCACGCCGGTATCCTCATCGGCGAAAATGACCAGTGGCCGCGAGGCCCCCCGGGTGGCCCCCCGGGCTGCCAGAACGAATTCCGCGAGGCCATGACGGACCAGCCTGTCACCCGCCTGGACATGCAGGAGCAGCCGGCCCGGCGCCGCCTGCCGGGACAGGGCTTCGGGCGAGGCGATGATCTCGGCCTCGACGCCCACCTGCTGGGTGAGGCTGACGAGGCTTGCGGCCCTGCCCCGCTGCGGCGAAAGGATGACCAGGACCCGGGGCTGTGGCTCGTCGGGAAGCGCCTGGCCCAGCCGGGCGCGGATGGCCGCGTCATCCCGCGGGCGGCTTTGCTGCCAGAGGTCAAACCACCGCACATAGGGCGGCGCTTCCAGCCAGCGGACGAGATTCCCCACCTGCGGCATGATCGGGCGCAGCGCTCGCAGCAGGAACCTACGCGTCGCAGGCAGGCTGCGCAGCTTGCGCCGGAGCGGGTGGATGGGCGATTCGTCTGGAGGCAATACTGGGGGACTCCCGAATTTTGAGGTCGGGATCTTCGTACCGACACGCCGGGCTGCTGCCGAGGGGGGCGTCTTCGCCAGGAATACGCCCGGCTGGCACGGAAAACTCATGAAACCGGCCGGACCGCCGAGATGGCCGGCGGCTGGCGCGTCAGGGGGGAGCGGTTGCGTTTGATCGCTACCTGCGCCGCGGGCGAGTTGTCGGAGTGTATCGCCGGTCTTTCGGGTTGCGGTGTCCGGGGGTGTGATCGGGGCGTTGGCCCCGTTGCTGGGCAGGTGAGCCGGGGCAGGCAAACGGCAGATGCGGGTCTTCAGCGATGACGCGTATGGCGAGCTTCACCAGGCGCAGCCGCGGCGTGTCGGACAGCGCGGCGCGCCAAGTGGAGCGCAGTGGCATCAGGTTGCGCGGCGACCACGGCAGCCAGCAGGCGCTGGTGTGCAGCATCGGTCGGAACTGGATGGGCTCTTTCACCGCGCGAGAGGGCACAACCCCAAAACTCCACCCGGACCATCCGATGGGGGCTGGTCGCACGGGGGGGGGCGACACGAATGGTACACCGAAGTTGACCAACTGCATCCGAGGTTGGATACCTTCTACGCTCCGGCAGTGTCTGGCCCTGGACGGGACCTTGTTTTGGAGCACCTCGGATGGAACGACTGGCGGCGACGGACCGAGACGCGTACAACGCCGTCGAAGCGTCGATCCATGTCGGACGTTACGCCATCGCCCTGCCCTTCGCCGCTGGGCGGCGCGTGCTCGACGTGGCCTGCGGCGAGGGCTACGGCGCCTGGCTGCTTGCGCAGGCCGGCGCGACTTCGGTGGACGCGGTCGACGTCTCGCGCGAAGCCGTTGAACGCGCCGCATTGACCTTCGAGGACCCCCGTATTGCCTTCGCGACGAGCACGGGCGAGGGACTGTCGGAATTCTTCCCGCCGGACCATTTCGATCTCGTCGTCTCCATCGAGACGATCGAGCATGTCGCGGATCCCCGACAATTCCTCGATGCAATCAAGCAGGTGTCCAGGCCGGATGCGGTGATCGTCCTGACTTGCCCGAACGATCATTGGTATTACCCGCCACACGAGGCAAACCCCTATCACCGACGCAAGTATACCTTCGCGGAGTTCCAGGAGCTCACGCGGGCCGTCCTGGGAGATCAGGTGCAGTGGATGCTCGGCAGCGCTTCCCTGGGCTTCGCGGCCATGCCGTTGGCGGGCGCGGAAGTGGATCAAGCCAAGCCACTGAAGATCGTCGATGTGAAGGCCGCCGATCTTCAGCTGCGCGTGGCCGCAGACATCGCTGGGCCGAAGGCTCAGACGGCAAGCTACTTTGTCGGTGTCTGGAACGCTCCCCGGCCGCTTGATGGGGCGGGGGCATTCCAGGTGATCTCGATGGATGCCTGTGCGGCGATGATGGTGGCGTACCCCAGGGAGGGATCGTCCCCCCCAGCCGGGCAGCACAACAGCACCATGGTCGCCGCGCTGCGGCACGAGAACGAAATCCTCATGGAGCGCATCGGGCATTTCCGCGCCTGCGATGCCGAACAGCGCACCACAATCGCATCCCTCCGCGATGACTGCGCCGACCTCACGGCGAAGCTTGCGGCAATGACCGCCGAGCGTGATGACCTGCTCCCCGCGGCTCTCCGCTGGCGAGGCTTGGCCCGCCGCGTGAAAATGATCTCGCCAGGCGCTGCAAAGATCGGGGCGCGCTTACTGAGGTGGCGCGGAACCGCGCGCTGACACAGGATGGAGAGCATCATGACAGACCCTAAGCCGCGGATCGCGCTGGTCGTCGATTCGGAGGGGTGGGCGTTCGCGAACATCGCGACGCAAATCCAACGCCACCTCGGTCACTTGTACGAGTTCGACCTGATCTCCATGACATCGCTGGCAGAGGTTGAGGAGGCTCGGTGGCGAGAGAGGGGCGGCAAGGGGCCATTTATCCCCGGCGGTGGAATGGCGCTCGGACCCCTGCTCATTCAGTCTCAGTCCTACGACCTCATCCATGTGTTCTGGCGCGAATACCTCCTGCTTGCGGATAAGGAGCCCCTGCGAGCCTATGCTCGCTCGATCGGGTTGGAGGCCGATGAATTCTCCAGGCGCTTCGTGGAGCCTGCCTGTGTCACCACGGCTGTGTACGACCACCTGTTCAGTGAACCGGAGGCCCTTGCTCAGCGCGGGCCCATGTTGAATGATCTCGTCGCGGACTACTACGTGTCATCAGCAAAACTTCATCGCATCTATTGTCAATCACCCATGCTTCGGCCGCCGAGCGCCATCATCGAGGACGGGGTGGACACCGAGATTTTTGTCCCGATGAATCTCCAACGCTTGGAAGCGGTACCTGATCGGGAAATAATCATTGGCTGGGTGGGCAACAGCGGTTGGTCGGCCGATATCGCTGACTTCAAGGGTGTCAATACAATACTCAGGCCCGCCGTCGAACAACTCGCAGCCGAAGGCATGAAGCTCAGGCTTCAGCTTGCCGACCGGCAGACAGGTTTCATTCCTCACGACGAGATGCCGCGCTACTACGCGGGTATTGACCTGTATGTCTGCACATCGATGTGCGAGGGCACGCCCAACCCGGTGTTGGAAGCTATGGCGTGTGGCGTCCCGGTGATCAGCACCGATGTCGGTGTGGTCCCGCAGGTCTTCGGACAGGCGCAGGCTGAGTTTATCCTTGCGGAACGTTCCGTCGATTGCCTGAAGGCAGCCATCCGCCGCATCGCCGGGGATAGGGCGAACTTCATGCGACTCTCGCAGGAGAACCTTGGCAGTGTCACCTCGTGGACCTGGCAGCGGCAAACCGAAAAATTCGCGGCTTTCTTCGCGGGCGTGCTGCGGGAGCGCGGCCGTTCCTCGGTTCGCTGCTGAACCGGCATGCCGGGGCAGGAAAGGCCGCCCTCTGGCGCGGCTGCGTGGATCCGGACATCCGGGCGGTTTGGACGTCAGCGGGGTGCCGGGCCTTCGAATGATGGAACAGCGTGGTCTGCCCCCTGAAAAGCGGTCGTCCCTGAAGGAGGCTTTTGAGCTTGGAGGAGATGCGATCAAGGAGCAGGGCACCAAAGGTCGCGCCCTCGATCAGCGGCGGCACGCCGCTGGTTTGATGCCGCTGGCCAGGCAACAGGACGATTCGGACAAGGTTGCCCGAAAGGGGGACCTCGATCGATTCAGCGGGCTTCGACCCGGGCGAGCGGATCATGAGGGGAAAAGCGCCACCTGCTGCTGGATAGCCAGGGCCCGCCGCTGCACGCGACCACCCGCGTCGCCGATATCCAGGTGCGCGACGGGGGTGTGCCGCTGATAGGCTCGCCAGGCGGCTCGCCTTGACGCGAGGCAAGCCGAACGTTACAGACCCGGCCCGGCAGGAAACCCGAAGGCCGCGGGATCTGGCTCGCCCGCTGCTCCAGATTGCCCAGCTTTCAATGGCTAAGCCCACAGACGTGATAGGCTGGTTGAAAGTGCTTCATGTGCCTGACCGGTCTGCACAGGCCCTTCCTCAAGAGGAGTAGGCGTGAGTTCCATTCCCTCTCGAATCAGGCACTACCTGAGACGTTTCCGCGCGCCCCAGAAGGAGCATCTCGAAGCGCGCCGGGAAGAGCATCTCGAACTCCGCAGGTTTCTCGAACACAACGCCGACGGGGATGTTTATCTTGAGCTTTACTCAGATGTGGCCGCCGCAGGCCTCGACCCGATCGACCATTGGCTGGGGAACGGGTTCAGCGAGGGGCGCCAGTTCCCCGGCGTGGAGATCTGCCGGGGATGGGTGAAGGATGCCGGCTGGCACCGATTCTCCCTCGGTGGCGAACCGATTTCGATCCGCCCGACGTTGGTCCCGCGGCCTCCCGTCAGCATCATCGCGCAAATCAGGTCGCAGGCACGCCACGACACAGCGGTGCTGGCGCCTGGTGCCCTTGCCCTGCCCAACATCCGGGTCTTTGACTCGACCGACTTGATGAGCCGTGACGGCCTCGGCGTGTCGGCCATCTTCGGCGGCGTACGTGAGCAGCCTGCCGCCATCGTCATCATGCCCTTTTTGCTGATGGGTGGTGCAGAGAAATATGCAGCGGATCTGGTAGGCGCGCTTGAAGCATGTGGCGTCGGTCCGGTTATGGTACTTGTCACGGATCAGTATGAGAAAGACGCCGCTGGCTGGGAGCGCTTTTCGATACTCGCTCCTCTGCAGCGCGCGGACATCATGTTCTGGCGAGACGTCTGCGGCAGTTTTGGGTACTCCAGCCCGGCCTCGCTGGCTCGCTTCCTGAACGCGATGCGGCCGCGCTTCCTGTTCGTGACCAATTCTGCTGTCGGCCTGGAAGCGGTTGCCCGCTTCGGCCGGGGTCTGTCGCAATTCGCGCGCATTGCCTGCACCTTTTTCAGCATGGGGGTCAACGCGCTTGGAGCCCCATACGGAGCCGCGTACGGAGCCCGATACCCTCGCCGGATTATGCCCTTTGCGCTCGCCCTGACTGACAATGATCCCATGGCCAATACGCTCCTTCGCCTGCACGGCGAGATCCCGGGGCCGGGCATCCGGGTGATCCCGCCGCGTATCCCCGAGGTGCCAGAGAGGATCTTCGCTGAGCGCCTGGCGGCCCGGCGCAAGCGATCCGACGATCCCCGTTCGGGGCGTCACTGGGCCTGGGTCTCCCGGATCGAGCCGTTCAAGGGGACCGCGTTGCTCATTGCCCTTGCCAAGGCACGGCCAGCTGATCGCTTCGACGTCTTCGGCTCCTTCCATCCAGGCGCTGAGGATGGGATGGACCTCCCGAACATCTCGCTGCGAGCGCCTCTGCCCGATGTGGTCGCCGCCGACTTCAGTGAATATGATGGTTTTCTCTTCACCAGCCTGTTCGAGGGCATGCCGAATGTCGTCCTGGAGATGAGCCAACAGGCCATACCGATGGTGCTCGCCGATGTAGGGGGCTTGCGTCAGACGCTTGACGATCGGGCGGCTGTCTTCGCGCGTCATGGCGAGCAAGCGGCGGAAAGTCTGCTCGCGTTCTCTCGCGCGCTGGACCGCGTCGCCGAGATGGACACCGAAGCCGTTGCTGCCATGGTGACTGCCGCACGGTCTCAGGTGGCTACGCGCCATGCCCCTGGCGTGCATGCGCAGCATGTTGCGTCGATGCTTGAGTGGGGAGCCCCCGCACCATGTCGCTGATCAGCGTCACCGTCATTCTGCACCGCGAAGGTTCTCTCGCGTTGCCCGCTCTCTCCTCCATGCTCGATATGGTGGAGCGCGCCCGCTCTGAAGGGCTTGCCGTTGAGGCACGAGCGGTGCTGGACCGCGCCGACCCCTTGACCCGACATGTGGTTGCCACCCGCGGCGCATGGCTTGACGCGGTGGAGGAGGTCGATGTCGGCGATCTCGGCCTCGCGCGCAACGCTGGCGTTCGCTCCGCACGGGGTGATTATCTCGCGTTCCTCGATGGCGATGATCTCTGGGGCGAGGACTGGCTGCATCTCGCCCATCGAGCCGCCACGGCGTCCGGTGCCCCGGACGAAGCGATTTGGCACCCGGAATTGCTCTACTACTTCGTCGAGAGCGATTATGATCGGCACTCGACGACCACATCGCCGGCTCCGAACGCTCAGTCCTTTTACATGTTGCACCGTTCAGACGATGCTCCAGGCTTCGACCGGGACGTTCTGTTTCTCAACAACATATGGACTGCGAACGTCTTTGCCCAGCGCGCCATTCATGAGCGGCACCCCTACACGGCGGTGGATCGCGGCCTGGGTTTCGGCATTGAGGATTGGTCCTGGCACATGGAGACCCTCTGGGCGGGGGTACGACATCTGGTGGTGAAGGACACCGTCCATCTCATCCGTGTGAAAGAAACCGGCTCGCTCGGCCAGCAAAACTCCGCCGAGGGCCTGCTGGCTCACCTTCCGCCAGGCGCCCGGCCCCGGCTCGGGGCAGCTCGTATTGGCGCCCCAGGACCAGCCAGCCGGTAGCGCGATAAGTGAAAACCTTCCTCGTCACCGGCGGCGCCGGATTTATCGGGTCTCACCTGGTCGATGCCCTGCTTGCGCAGGGACATGCGGTGCGCGTGGTCGACGACCTGTCCACTGGCAAGCGCACAAACCTTGACCCTCGGGCCGAGCTGATCCAGGGCGACGTCGCCGATACGGCCCTGATCGCTGAGGCGGCAAGGGGAAGTAGCGCCATCTTCCACCTCGCCGCGATCGCCTCCGTTGAACGATCGAACCGGGAGTGGCTTGCCACACACCGGGCGAACCAGACGGGGACGATTGCCGTGCTCGATGCGGCGCGTTTGTCTGGCCGCGTGCCTGTCGTCTACGCCTCGTCGGCCGCCGTCTACGGCGACCTGGGGGAGGGGGCCATCGCCGAATGGGCTCGTCCCGCGCCCCGCACGGCCTATGGGGCCGACAAGCTCGGAAGCGAACTGCACGCCGCCGTCGCGGCTGAGGTCCACGGCGTACCGACTGTCGGCCTGCGCTTCTTCAACGTCTACGGACCACGCCAGGACCCATCCTCGCCCTATTCGGGGGTGATCAGCATCTTCGCAGCGCGCATCAGCGCTGGCCTCGGCATCGTGCTGCATGGTGACGGTCAGCAGACGCGGGATTTCGTGCACGTGGCTGACGTGGTCGCTCATCTGAGAGCCGCGCAGGCCATGATGAAGGGGGCAGAACGTCCCTCGGCGACCGTTCTGAATGTCTGCACCGGTCGGGCCACCGCCATTGCGGAACTCGCGCGCATTCTCGGCGACGTGCTTGGCCAGCAGGTTCAGATGTCTTTTGCCCCCCCCCGAGCAGGCGACATTCGATCCTCCCTTGGAGATCCGGCGGCCGCGAAGGCTGCGCTCGGCATGACAGCCGGCATCGAGTTGAGCGACGGCCTGCGCGCAGCATTTGGCGCGTAGCCCCCGAGACGGAAGAAACGGCTCCGCCCGGGTCGATCCCTCAGAGCCTGTCCGAAAAGCAATCTATTCATATAATCAGAATTGAAGTCTCAAGTCCTGCGGGCGGTTCGGGTGCTTCTAGATGCGGCCAGGACGACGCTTGCCATACCCCCGAAATGTCCGGACCCTGAACGCCATGGCGAAGCAGAAGAATCGAGCAATCCGCCGCGATCGGATCATACGGGGCCGTGGCGTCGCCTGGGGCTTGTTGGCGGATGATTGGGTACGTGATGACGGCGCTCGCGTGTCCCCCAAGGCACGTGCGGCGCGCGACACCGGCGTCAGGGGCTGAGATGGACGGCGCCAGCACCCGGCTCCTGCCCGTCGCCATCATCGGCGGCGGTCTCGCCGGACTTCAGGCGGCGCGACTGCTGCACGAAGCGGGCATCGGCTTTCGCATCTTCGAGGCGCGCGACCGCCTTGGCGGCCGCATCCTTTCAGCCGATGCCACAGGACGCCCCGCCGAGGATGGTTTCGACCTTGGCCCGTCCTGGTTCTGGCCCGGCATGCACCCGGCCATGGCGGCCGTGTTGGCGCAACTTGGCCTCGCCGCCTTCCCGCAACACGATGAAGGTGACGTTCTCGTCGAACGCCTGCCGGGCCGCCCGCCGCAGCGCTTCGCGGGCTCTCGGCCGGAGCCGCGCTCCATGCGGCTTGTGGGCGGGACAGGGGCGCTGGTGCGCGCGCTGGCTGGCGGCTTGCCCGAGGGCTCCATTCAACTTGCCTCGTGGGTCACGCGGATCGCCCTGGAGGGTGACCATGTCCGACTGACGCTTGGGCAGACTGACGGCGGGAGTGACAGCGTCCTCGCGGCACAGGTGATCGCCGCGCTGCCACCGCGGCTGCTGGAGGCGAGCATCGCCTTCGAGCCGGCCGTCGATCCTGCCATCCGGCTGCGCTGGCGCGACACGCCGACCTGGATGGCGCCGCACGCGAAGTTCGTCGCGAGCTATGACCGCCCCTTCTGGCGCACGGCTGGCCTGTCTGGCATGGCGCAAAGCGCTGTAGGCCCGATGGGCGAGATCCATGACGCGACAACCGCATCGGGCGCGGCGGCGCTGTTCGGCTTTCTCGGCATCGACGCAGATCGGCGCCAGACGGCGGGCACGGCTCTGCTGACCCGCGCCTGCCTTGATCAACTCGTGGGGCTGTTCGGAGACGAGGCCGGACGCCCCGCGGCGACGCTGCTGATGGACTGGGCTGCCGAGATCTTCACCGCGACCTCGGACGACCGGCATGGCGGGGCCCATCCCGCGCCGCAGCTTGGGTCGTGGGTGAGCGGCGCATGGCGCGATCGCCTGTCGCTCGCAGGGAGCGAGACCAGCGCGACCGACCCCGGCTACCTGGCGGGCGCGATCGATGCCGCCTCTCGCGCCGCCGCGGAAGTGTTGCGGCGGATCGCCGTGCCTGGCGGTGGTGCGTCATGAGGGAAGCGCGGCGACATCCTCGTCATCATCGAGGCGATGAAAACCGAGCTGCGCATCACCGCACCCCGCGACGGCGTGGTGGCGGCGCTGGGCTGTGCCGCCGGCGAAAGCGTCGAGGAAGGCACCGAGCTGGTCACCCTGCTGACGTAAATGGGTTGGCCAGCATCAGCCCCAGCGCCCGCATCCCACCGGCCAGCGTCAGCACCGCGCCCATCGACTTGTAGGCCGGCAGAGGTGCTGCCACCCGCAGCAGCATGGCCAGTGCGCAGGAGCGGGAATTGTGCTGCGCCAGGCCCAGCGCCATCAGCAGCGCCGCCTCATCCGGCCCGGTTTCCGGGCATAGGGTGCAGCGCAGCGCTGGGCCTGCGGTGCGCAGCAGCGCATCCATCGGCACCGCCAGGCCCTCGGCGCCCTCGGCCGCCAGCACCAGGGCGGCGGCCGGCAGCGGCGTGCGCGCGGCACCCCAGGCGCGCATGGCGTCCAGCAGCAGCGCCTCGGGCGGCGGTAGATCGGCGATGTCCAGGGCGGACCAGGGCGTTTTGGGCAATCCATGCGTGGCCATGCGGCATTCTCCTGCGAGTCACCGCAGGCTAATGCTATTGCGAATTATTCGCAACAACCCTGGATCACACCAGTTCGCGCTCTTCCTTCAATGCCCGGATGGTGGCGCGGAACGCCTCGGCCGTTTCGCCGATCACATCCGCCCCATGGGTGGCGGAGAGGATGCCGCCGCGGTGCCCCATCGCATCGACCCCGTTCACCACCATGCCGAGATAGAGCTTTTGCCCCAGCGCCTTGCGCGGGTCCGGCTTGAAGGCGGCGGAGGGGAGGGTGAAGGCGTCGAAATTCAGCGGGTCGATGTCCAGCCCATCGGGATTGGTGAAGATGTGGAAGAAGCTGAATTCGCCATAGACGGCCCAGGGCAGATTTTCCGCCGCCAGCACCTGGTTCAATGCTGCGCGCATGGCGGCACCCGCCTCGTTGGCGCGGCCGCAGGCATTGGTGTCACGGATGATCTTCAGGGTTTCGATCCCCGCCGTGGCACTCACCGGGTTGGCGTTGTAGGTGCCGGGGTGGCGGATTTTCTCACGCCCGAGCTGCGCGCTGACCTCGAAATCAAGGAAATCCAGCAGGTCTTTCCGCCCCGCCACCGCGCCGCCGGGCATGCCGCCCGCCACCACTTTGGCCAGTGTGCAGATATCGGCCTTCACGCCCCGGGCCTCCTGTGCCCCGCCAGGCGCCAGCCGGAAGCCGGTGACGACCTCATCCATGATCAGCAGCACGCCATGTGCCTCAGTCAGCGCCCGCAGCGCGTGCAGGAAACTGCCAGGGATGGGCACGGCGCCGGTGGTGTTGCCGATCGGCTCCAGGATGACGGCGGCGATGTCGGGGTCGCGCTCGAACAGGGCCTTCACGGCCTCGATGTCATTGGGTGGCAGCAGCACCACGCCCTCGGTCGTGGCATCAGGCACGCCGGGCGTCGCCGTACCGTCGAAATGGCCGTCCACGCCGAAGGCCATCACGTCATGCCAGCCATGGTAGTGGCGATGAAACCGGAGAATTTTCTTGCGGCCGGTGAAGGCGCGGCACAGCCGCACGGCCATATGCGTGGCCTCGGTGCCGCTGGCCACGAAGCGCACCCGCTCGGCGCAGGGCACCATCTGCTGGATCAGCCGGGTCCACTCGATCTCCAGCGCGTGGCCGGCGCCGAACTGGCTGCCCTTCCCGATCTGCGCCTGCACCGCCACCGTCACCCCCGGCGGGCAATGGCCCAGCAGGTGGCTGCCATGGCCGCCGAACAAATCCACCAGCCGGTTGCCGTCCACATCCCATTTCAGCGGGCCCTCGCCGCGATCGACATAGAGCGGATGCGGCTTCATCCAGCGACTGTCATGCGCGATCCCGCTCGGCAGCATCCCCAGCGCCTCGCGGTGCAGCGCGGCGGAGCCGGGGGTGCGCGCGACATAGGCGTTGATGATGGCGCTGTTCGTCAGATGGGTGTCGGGCATGGGATTCTCGCGGATGAACGCCGGAGCGCAGCACGCAGGCCCTATTTCTGCAAGGCGCTGAGCAATTCCGCATGCCGTTCCACCACGGCGCGGCGCTTCACCTTCATGCTGGCGGTCAGCAAGCCGTTCTCGATGGTGAAGGGCTCGTCCAGTGCCTGCCAGCGGCGGATGCGCTCGATGGGCGAGAGCTTGGCGTTCACCGCCTTGACCGCGGCCTCGACCTTCTCCGCCATGCCATCGGCCGGCACCACCAGGGCCAGGATGCCGGGCTGGCCCTCGCCGGCCACGATGGCCTGGGCGATGGCGGGATCGGCCATCAGCAGCGCCTCCAGCTTGGCCGGTGCCACCATGTCACCCCCCACCAGCTTGATGAAGTCGCGCTTGCGGTCGGTGATGCTGATGCGCCCCGCCTCGTCGATACGCCCGACATCGCCGGTGTGCAGCCAGCCATCGCGCAGCGAGGCCGCGGTGGCTTCGGGGTTGTTCCAGTAGCCATCCATCACCAGGCCGCCGCGCAGCAGCAATTCGCCATCCTCGGCGATGCGCGCCTGGACGCCCGGCAGCGGCAGGCCCACCGTGCGCCGGTCATTCGACCAGGGCAGGTTGACGCTGACCACCGGCCCCGCCTCGCTCTGCCCATAGCCCTGGATGACGGGCAGGCCGAGGGCGAGGAAAAACCCCGACAGATCAGGGTCCAGCCGCGCGCCACCGGAGATGAAGCCGCGCAGATTGCCGCCGAAACGCTCGCGCGTGCGGGCGCGCACCAACCGGTCCAGCGCCCAGTCCTGTGCGCGGTCGAGCAGACCGAGCGGCGGTCCGTCCAGCTTGCGCAGGCCCAGCGCCACCGCGCGGTGATAGAGTTTTTGGCGCAAGGGCGGCTGCTTGGCCACCTGGGCCTCGATCCGCGCCCGCATCACCTCGAACAGCCGGGGCACCGCGGTGATGATGGCTGGCTTGAACTCCGCCATTTCGGCCAGCAGCCGCTCGGCGCCGCGGGAGAAGACGATCTCCATCCCCATCATCGGCAGGATGAAGCCGCCCACCGTGTGCTCATAGCTGTGCGACATGGGCAGGAAGGAAAGGTAGCGCTCGCCCTCCAGATCCAGCCGGCGCAGCAGCGGCGTGGCGCCGGCGGCGTTGGAGAGCAGCGCGCGGTGCGGCAGCATCACCCCCTTCGGCGCGCCGCCGGTGCCGGAGGTGTAGATCAGGCAGGCCAGCCGGCCCTCGGGGATATGCTCCACCTCGGCCATCAGCATGGCGGGGTCTGCATCGGGGACCAGCAGGGCCTCCCAGAACAGGTGCTGGCCGACGCGGCGATGGGCTTCCACCATTTCGGCGGGCCTGGCGCCCTCGGGTGCCTTACGGGCCAGTGTGCCTGGGTTGAATTCCATGTTCACCACCGCGTCCAGCCCGTCCACGCGGGAGGCGGCGAGGACCACGGCGTTCTCGATGGCCCCGTCCGCCACCAGGGCCACCCGGGCACCACAGTCAACAAGCACATGGGCGTGATCGGCCACGGTGTTGGTGATGTAGGTCGGCACGGTGATGGCGCCGATGGCCATGATGGCATTGTCGGCGATGAGGAATTCCGGCCGGTTGTCGCTGACCAGCAGCACCCGGTCACCCGGCATCACGCCCAGGCGCCGCAGCCCTTCGGCCACCTGGGCCACCTGGATGGCGAAATCGCCCCAGCGCAGCGCCCGCCAGGAATCGCCGCGCCAGTAGCGCGCCAGCACCCTGTCCGGCCAGCGGGCGGCCAGGCCCAGCATCATGGCGGGCAGGCTTTGCCAATTGCCCTCCAGGCAGGGCTCGGGCTGCGCCACCAGGGCGGTTTGCTGGTCCATTTCGTGATCCCCCATCCGGCCCGGCTTGGCCCGGGCATTTTTCCCCATATATGAGTGCCATGCATTCACGCCCAGGCCACCAGGATTTTCCCCGCTCCCCGCTCGACGCCGCTGGCGGTGGGGGGGAGTTGCCGAGCTGGAACCTCGACGACCTTTACCGGGGCGTCGGCGATCCGGCGCTCGATGCCGATCTGACGGCGGCCGATGCCGCGGCGGCGGCGTTCAATGCGACCCATGCGGGCAAGCTGGACGGGCTTTCGGGCGATGCCCTGGCCGGCGCGATCGCGGAATATGAGCGGCTGGAGGAAATCCTTGGCCGCGCGATGAGTTTTGCCAGCCTGATCTTCGCCGGCGATGCGCAGGATTCGGCCAATGGCCGGTTCTACCAGACGATGCAGGAGCGGGTGACAGCGGTCAGCAGCCACCTCGTCTTCTTCACGCTGGAGTTGAACCGGCTGGAGGATGCGGGCCTGGAGGCGAAGATGGCCGCCTCCCCGGCTTTGGCCCGCTGGCGCCCCTGGCTGCGCGATCTGCGCGTCTGGCGCGAGCATCAGCTGTCCGACGAGATGGAACGCCTGCTGCACGAGAAGGAGGTGACGGGCCGCGCCGCCTGGAACCGCCTTTTCGACGAGACCATGGCGAACATGATGGTGGCGGTCTCGGGCCAGGAGGTCTCCGTCAGCGCCGCGCTGAACCAATTGTCCGACCGCGACCGCGCCAGGCGCGAGGCGGCGGCGAAGGGCGTGTCGGAGGCCTTCCAATCCCGCATCCGCCTCTTCGGCCTGATCACCAACACCTTGGCCAAGGACAAGGAGGTGATGGACAATTGGCGCCGCTACAAGCGCCCGGCCTCGGCCCGCAACCTCTCCAACATGGTCGAAGACGAGGTGGTGGACGCGCTGGTGGAAGCCGTGCGCGCCAGCTTCCCAAAACTGTCGCACCGCTACTACGCGATGAAGGCGAAGTGGCTGGGGCTGGAAAAGCTCAAGCACTGGGACCGCAACGCGCCGCTGCCGAGCGACGCCGATGGCACCATCGCCTGGCCGGATGCGGTGGCCAGGGTGCGCGCCGCCTATGCCGGCTTCAGCCCGAAGCTGGCGGAGATGGCCGACCCGTTCTTCGAAAAACCCTGGATCGACGCGGCCTTGCGCCCGGGCAAGGCGTCCGGCGCCTTCGCCCACCCCACGGTGCCCAGCGCCCACCCCTATCTGCTGCTGAACTACCATGGGAAGGCGCGCGACGTGATGACGCTGGCCCATGAACTCGGCCATGGCGTGCACCAGCGCCTGGCGGCCGAGCAGGGCTACCTGATGTCCTCCACGCCGCTGACCCTGGCCGAGACCGCCAGCGTCTTCGGCGAGATGCTGACCTTCCGCGCCATGCTCGATGCCGAAAAGGATCCTGCCCGCCGCCGGCTGCTGCTGGCTGGCAAGGTCGAGGACATGCTGAACACCGTCGTCCGCCAGATCGCCTTCTATCGCTTCGAGACGCTTCTGCACGACGCCCGCCGCAAGGGCGAGCTGTCGGCCGAGGCAATCGGCGAGCTGTGGATGCAGGTGCAGACCGAGAGCCTGGGGCCGGCCTTCGATTTCACGCCGGACTACGCCTGCTACTGGGCCTATATCCCGCATTTTGTGCACTCGCCGTTCTATGTCTACGCCTATGCTTTCGGCGATTGCCTGGTGAATGCGCTCTACGGCGTGTTTCAGGATGGCAAGGTGGCCGGCTTCGAGGAGAAATACCTGGAGCTGCTGCGCGCCGGCGGCACGCTGCGGCACAAGGAATTGCTGGCCCCCTTCGGCCTGGATGCCTCCGACCCGAAATTCTGGCAGCGCGGGCTGGATGTGATCTCGGGCTTCATCGACGAGCTGGAACAGGCCGGTGGCTGAAAACACTCTCTTCGGCGAAATCCGCCGCATGGCCCGCACCTCGGGCGCCGTGGGCGGCATCGCGGCGCGCGTGGCGGGCGAGCGCTATCTCGGCATCAAGACCGACAAATCGGCCCATGCCAATGACCTCAAGGCCATCCTCGGCGGGCTGAAAGGGCCGATGATGAAGGTGGCGCAGTTCCTCTCCACCGTGCCCGACGCGCTGCCGGAGGAATACGCGGCCGAACTCGCCACCCTGCAATCCAACGCGCCGCCCATGGGCTGGGCCTTCGTCAAGCGCCGGATGACGGCGGAGCTGGGCCCGCAATGGCAGTCGCGCTTCAAGGAGTTCGGCCAGGAGGCCTGCGCCGCGGCCTCGCTCGGCCAGGTCCATCGCGGCACGCTGCATGACGGCACGGAGGTGGCCTGCAAGCTGCAATACCCCGACATGCCCTCGGTGGTGGAGGCCGACCTGAAGCAGCTGAAGATCGGCATGAGCCTGTACCAGCGCATGGACCGCACGCTGGAAAACGGAGACGTTTTCGAGGAGCTGCGCGACCGGCTGCGCGAGGAGCTGGACTATACGAGGGAGGCCGCGCAGCAGCGGCTCTACGGCATCATGTTGGCCGGCGACAAGTTGGTGCAGGTGCCCGTGCCGGTGATGGAGCTGACCACCAGGCGCCTTCTCACCATGACCTGGCTGCCCGGCCGGCCCTTGATGCGGCGTCTGGAAGAAGACCCGCCGATGGAGGAGCGCAACATCTACGCCGCCGGTCTGTTCCAGGCCTATTACAAGCCGCTGTACAATTACGGCGTGATCCATGGCGACCCGCATCTGGGCAATTACCTGGTGCGCAAGCCGGAGGGCGAGGATGCCGGCGGCATCAACCTGCTGGATTTCGGCACCATCCGCGTCTTCGCGCCGCATTTCATCGCCGGCGTGATCCGGCTGTTCGAGGCGGTGCGCGACCATGACGAGGAAAAGGCCCGCCACGCCTTCGAGGAATGGGGGTTCCGTGACCTCTCCAAGGAAATGATGGGGCACCTGAAGCGCTGGGCGGAATTCCTCTACGAGCCGCTGATCGAGGACCGTGTCAGGCCAATCCAGAATCTGGACGACCTGCAGCTCGGCCGCCGCGTGGCCGAGAGCGTGCACAAGGGGCTGCGCGCGGAATCGGCGCGCACCGGCAAATCCGTGCGCATCCCGCGCGAATTCCCGCTGATGGACCGCGCGGCGATCGGCTTGGGCTCGGCCTTCTCGCGCCTGCGCGCCGAGCAGAACTGGCACCGCATGTTCAATGAGCTGATCGCCGATTTCTCCGAGGAAAAACTGGCCGAGCGCCAGGCGGCGGCGCTTATCGAGGCGGGGGTTCCCGCGACAGCTGCCGTGCCGCCAGTGCCAGCATAGCCAGCAGGCACAACCACCAGCCCTGCCAGATGCCATAGCTCAGCGAGCCTATGGCCACCGCCGCGGCGAACAGCCCGGCGGTGCCCGGGCTGGTGGCCCGCCAGCCCAGCGCAAGCACCAGGGCGGCACCGAGGCCAGCGCCGACCAGCCCGAGTTCCAGCCACAATTGCAGCGCCGCGTTGTGGGTGTGCAGCGGCAGGCGCTGTGCCCGCACCGTGGCGAACCAGTCGCGCTGCTGCTCGAGGCCAAAGCGCTGGAGCTGCTCGATGGGTATCTGCTCACGCCCGCCCGGGACGGCGCGCGCCGCCTCCATCCCCCAGCCCAGCAGGGGGCGTTCGACGATGCGGGCGATGGAGAAATCCCAGATCAGCACGCGATGGGCGGCACTGCCCTGCATGGCCGAGACATCCGGCCCCCGCGCCAGCACCAGGCCCAGCAGCAACGGCGTCAGCAGCAGCAGGAGCGCCGCGCCCACCGCGATGGCCCGCCCGGCCCAGGCGCCGGCGAGCCGCGCCAGCACGAAGCCGGCAAGCCCCGCCACGACGCCGATCTTGGCCGCCTGCGCCGGCATGCCGAACACCGCGGCCAGCACCCCCAGCAGCACGCCCGCCCGCCAAAGCCTGGGCACAGGCAGCGCCAGCGCCAGGGGCAACAGCAGCGCCAGGACCGTGGCGGCGGGCTTGAGGCCGAAGCTGAGCGTCACATCCCATTCCCGCAAGCCGCGCACCAGGGCACGCAGCGCCTGGCCCGATTGCTGGTCGCCCACCGTCAGCACCGCCCCGGCCAGGATGCCCGCCAGCAGACAGGGCGAAAGCCGGGCAGGGGAGCCACGTTCCAGCGCCTGCGCCGCGGCGCCCGCCAGCAGCACCAGGGCGAACATCCTGATACCCTCGAACACGCTGCGCCCCGGGTCCACGCTCCACAGCGCGGAGGTGGCACCCAAGGCCATGAGCGCGAGCGCGAGCCACACCGCCAGGGGCGGGCGGCGGGCCGGCGCCATACCACCCATCAAGACCGCGCCGGCCATCGCCACCAGTGCCAGCGGCGCCAGGGCACGGAATTGCAGCACGGCCGCCGCGGGCGCCACGAGCAGGAACAGCGCCAGGGCCAGGCTGGGGTCACGAAATCGTATCACACAGCGCGGCGTGACACGGGGGCGCCGCGCCGTCCAGCCGTCCCTTGGTTGCGAAGCCGCCAAAGCTCTGCCTTACTTCACGGGTCCGCGCGGCCAGGCACCGACCTGGCCGACACAAGAACGGAAGGGAGAGCTTTAGTGATCACAGTGACTCTGCTGCTGGTGATCCTGCTGGGGGCGACGTCGCTCGCCTATGGCTGGATCACCACCAAGGACATCTTGGCCAGACCGGCGGGCAATGCCCGCATGCAGGAGATCGCCCAGGCGATCCAGGAAGGCGCCTCGGCCTATCTCAAGCGGCAATACATCACCATCTCGGCGGTGGGGGTGGTGCTGTTCGTGGCCATCCTGTTCTTCCTCGGCACGGCGGTTGCGGTGGGCTTCCTGATCGGCGCCGTGCTGTCGGGGCTGGCGGGCTTCATCGGCATGAATGTGAGCGTGCGGGCGAATGTGCGCACGGCCGAGGCCTCGACCCATGGGCTGGCGGCGGGGCTGGACCTTGCCTTCAAGTCCGGCGCCATCACCGGCATGCTGGTGGCCGGCCTCGCGCTGCTGGGCGTGGCCGTCTATTTCTTCGTTCTGGTGATCCTGGGCGGCTTCGCCATCAATTCCCGCACGGTGATCGACAGCCTGGTGGCGCTGGGCTTCGGCGCCTCGCTGATCTCGATCTTCGCCCGCCTGGGCGGCGGCATCTTCACCAAGGGCGCCGATGTGGGCGGTGACATGGTGGGCAAGGTGGAAGCCGGCATCCCCGAGGATGACCCCCGCAACCCCGCCACCATCGCCGACAACGTGGGCGACAATGTGGGCGACTGCGCCGGCATGGCGGCCGATTTGTTCGAGACCTATGCGGTGACCATCGTGGCCACCATGGTGCTGGCGGCCATCATCTTCCCCGATGTGGGGCGGACCGGCGCCATGCTGTTCCCGCTGCTGATCGGCGCGGTGTGCATCGTCACCTCCATCGTCGGCACCTATTTCGTGAAGCTGCCGGCCAGCAACAACATCATGCACGCGATGTATCGCGGTTTGATTGTAACCGGTGCTTTATCCTTGGCGGTGCTGCTGCCGCTCAGCTTCATCACCTTCGGCTTCGGCACCGTGACGGCGGCGGGGGCCACATTCGGCGCCTTCAGCCTGTTCCTCTGCGGTGCCGCCGGGCTGGCGGTGACGGCGGGGATCGTGATGATCACCGAATACTACACCGGCACGCAGTTCCGCCCGGTCAAGAGCATCGCCGAGGCCTCGCAGACCGGCCATGGCACCAATGTGATCCGCGGCCTGGCCGTTTCGATGGAAAGCACGGCCATTCCGGCGCTGATCATCATTTTCGGCATCATCGTGACCTATTCGCTGGCGGGCCTCTACGGCGTGGCCATCGCCACCACCACCATGCTGGCGCTGGCGGGGATGATCGTGGCTCTCGATGCCTTCGGCCCGGTGACGGACAATGCCGGCGGCATCGCCGAGATGGCCGGCCTGCCGCCGGAAATCCGCGTCACGACCGACGCGCTGGACGCGGTGGGCAACACCACCAAGGCGGTGACCAAGGGCTATGCCATCGGCTCGGCCGCACTCGGTGCCGTGGTGCTGTTCGCCGCCTATACGCAGGACCTCAACTACTTCATCACCAACGCCGCGCAATTCCCGTATTTCGCGGGCATGTCGGCGATCGATTTCAGCCTGGCCAACCCCTATGTCGTGGTCGGCCTGCTGTTCGGCGGCATGCTGCCCTATCTGTTCGGCGGCATGAGCATGACCGCGGTGGGCCGCGCGGCGCAGGCGGTGGTGGAGGAAGTCCGCCGCCAGTTCCGCGAAAAGCCCGGTATCATGCTGGGCACCGAGAAGCCGGATTACGGCCGCGCGGTGGACATGCTGACCAAGGCGGCGATCAAGGAGATGATCATCCCCTCGCTGCTGCCGGTGCTGTCGCCCATCATCTGCTACTTCGTGATCTATGCCATCGCGGGCAAATCAGCGGCCTTCTCGGCCCTGGGCGCCATGCTGCTGGGCGTGATCGTGACCGGCTTCTTCGTCGCCGTGTCCATGACCACGGGCGGCGGGGCCTGGGACAATGCGAAGAAATACATCGAGGAAGGCCATTACGGCGGCAAGGGCAGCGAAGCCCACAAGGCCGCGGTGACGGGCGACACGGTGGGTGACCCGTACAAGGATACGTCCGGGCCGGCGGTGAATCCGATGATCAAGATCACCAACATCGTGGCGCTGTTGTTGCTGGCGATGTTGGCGCATTGAGGGCCGGGGGGGCGGCGCGGGCCGCCCCTCACTTCCCGCCGGCGCTGACGACCTTGCGAAGTGCGGCGTTGATGCGGGTCTGATAGCCGCGGCCGCCACGGGCGAAGTGTTCGAGAATATCAGAATCCAGACGCAGCGTGACTTGGCGCTTGATCGGACGATAGAACTTGCCGCGTTCGGCCTTTGACCAGTCCGCGACCTCGGGGATGTCGCTGGTGTCGATCTCGCAGGTCATGGCGAGAATTCGGTCGACCTCTTCCAACAAATGTGGCGGCAGGCGGGGTTCAGTCTTGCGAGGCATAGAGCTTCCTTTCAGCAAGTGTCGCCCGGCGGGCAGAGATGATTCGGCCGACTTCCCCGCCGCCGACGGGGTCGAAGATCGCCTCGGTAGGGATCACGATCAGCAGCAGCGGGCGCGTCGGTTCCGGGCATCCGATGATGCGCCAGCGGTCCTGGTCCGGGTGTGGATCCGGTGCGCTGACCGCGAATGGGTCGTCAAAGACGCGAGCAGCAAGCTCAAAGCTGATGCCGTGCTTCTGCGCATTGGCCGCAGCCTTCCCGGCATCCCAAATCCAGGTCGTCGTCACAACAATTTTGTAGCTACAACTCTTGTGCCTGGCAACCTCTACGTTCCGCCTGCCGCCGCCGCCCCGCCATCCACCAAAATCTCCGTCGCCGTGATGAACCGCGCCTCGTCGCTCAACAGAAACAGCGCCGCATGCGCCACATCCCAGCCATCGCCCATATGTCCCATCGGCACCATGGCGTGGCGTTTGGCGATCAACTCGGCGGCGTCATTGGCGCCGAGCTGCGGCACCAGGCGGTGTTCCACCAGCGGCGTGTGCATCAGGCCGGGGATCACCGTGTTGCAGCGGATTTTCTCCTTCGCATGGCGGATGGCGACCGAACGCGACAGGCCGATCACCGCCATCTTCGACGCCGTGTAGCCGACATGCGGCCGCGCGGCCGAAACCCGCAGTGCCGCGATGGAGGCCAGGTTCACGATCGCCCCGCCGCCCCTGTTACGCATCAGCGGAATGGCGTGCTTGCAGCCCAGAAACGCCGTCTTCAGGTTCTGCTGCAACTGCCGGTCGAACAGCTCCTCCGCCATGTCCTCGGCCCCGCCAGGCGCGCTGCCGCCGACATTGTTCACCAGCAGGTCCAGCCCGCCGAAGGCGCGCGCGCATTCCGCCATCGCCTCTGCCACCGCCGCGCTGTCGGTGGCGTCGCTGATATGGGCGGCGCCCGAAAGCCCCTCGGCGGCGAGCAGCCGCATGGTCTCATCCAACCCCTCGCGCGAGAAATCGGTGCAGAAGACCCGCGCCCCCTGGCGCGCCAGCAGCACCGCCGTCGCCCGCCCATTGCCCCAGCCCGGCCCCACTGAGCCGGCGCCCGAAATGAACGCCACTTTTCCATCCAGCCGCAGCATCACGTCTCTCCCTTTTGCGCGGCAGCCTGCGCCGAGGCGATGGCGGCTTCAATCCTGTCCGCCGTCTCGCGCAGCGGCTCCAGGCATTGCCGGATACCCTCCTCCGGCGGCACGGCGCGCGCCATCCAGATCGCGTTGACGCAGCCCAGCACCCGCCCCGCCGCCCGGATCGGCAGCGCCACCGAGCCGGTATGCGGCCAGGGCCCGCCACCCGCCCGCAAGGCAAAGCCGCGGCGCCGCGTCTCGCCCAGCCGCCGGGCGAAACCCGCAGGCGGGCCGAGCATGCGCAGCAGGGCCGCGCGTTCGGCCGCCGGGGCGAAGGCCAGATAGGCCCGGCCCATCGAGCTCTCCAGCATCGGCAGCCGCCGGCCGAGCATCGCCCGGTCGATCGAGAAGGGCGCCACCCCATGCGTGGTCTCGCGGATCACCATCTCCAGGCCTTCCAGCGTGCCGACATCGCAGGGCCAGCGGATGCGCGCGGTCAGGGCGCGCAGCGCGGGGGCGGCGATCTCGGCGATCCAGGCCTCATCCTCGAAACCATCCGACAGCGCGCGAACGCGCAGCCGCAGCGTGTAGCGCTCGCCCATGGCGGCGACATGGCCGGAGAGCACCATCGTCTCCAGCAGGCGATAGATGGTGGGGCGGGGAATGCCGGTCTCGCGCGCCAGCGCCAAGGCGGTGGCGGTGCCGAGCCGGTTGAGCGCTTCCAGCATTTCGAGGCCGCGCGCCACGGCGCGGATGGGTTTGTGGGCCATGTCCACCTGGTGAACAGATCAGCCAAAAGCTTTGCGCCCGCCGCGGCGCTGCCGCAAGCTTCGGGTCGCGACGATGCTTCGCATCGCGCGGGGGAGTTAACATGCACGACGTCGCCATCATCGGCTACGGCCCCGTTGGCGCCACCCTGGCCAATATGCTGGGTGCCGCGGGGCTCGACGTTGTCGTGTTGGAGCGCGAGGCGGCGGCCTATCACCTGCCGCGCGCGGTGCATTTCGATGATGAGGTGATGCGCGTCTTCCAGGGCATCGGCCTGGCGGGGGCCATCGCGCCGCTGACCATCACCTCGCCGGGCATGAAGTTCTTGGACCGCGACGGCGCCTTGCTGCTGGACTGGTCGCGCCCCACCGGCATCGGGCCGCAGGGCTGGAACGCCTCCTACCGTTTTCATCAGCCGGCGCTGGAGGATGCGCTGCGGGCCGGCGTGGCGCGCTACCCCAATGTATCGGTGCGGGCCTGCACCACCGTCACCGCCGTCAGCCCGGATGGCGCGCTGGAGACCGCGCAGGGCCCGGTCCGCGCCCGCTGGGTGGTGGGCTGCGACGGCGCCAACTCCATAACCCGGGGCGCCATCGGGGAAGGCTTCGACGATCTGGGCTTCGACGAGCGCTGGCTGGTCACCGACCTCATCCTCAAGCGCCCGCGCCCGGACCTGGGCGACCATTCCATCCAGCATTGCGACCCGGCCCGCCCCGCCACCTATGTCCGCGGCGTGGGCGACCGCCGGCGCTGGGAGATCACGCTGCATCCCGGCGAGGCGCCGACCGACCCCTGGCCATTGCTCTCGCGCTGGATCACGCCCGAGGACGCGACGCTGGAACGCGCCGCCATCTACACCTTCCGCTCCGCCGTCGCACGGAAATGGCGCGAGGGCCGGCTGCTCATCGCCGGGGACGCCGCCCATCTCACCCCTCCCTTCATGGGCCAGGGCATGTGCGCGGGCATTCGCGACGTGGCCAATCTGGGCTGGAAGCTGGTGGAGGTGCTGCGCGGCGCAGACCCCGCGCTGCTCGACACCTACCAGGCCGAACGCGCCCCCCATGCGCGGGCCTATATCGAGACAGCCGTGCGCCTGGGCGGGCTGATCAACACCCGCGCCATGGCCCTGGCGCTGGGCGAGGCCCCGGAAGGCCCGGTGAGGATGGAAAGCATCGCCCCCGCCCTGGGCGGCTTCGTGGCACCCCTCGGCCGCCCCGCGCCGCAGCCGCGCCTGGCCTGCGGCACGCTGCTCGATGACCGCATCGGCCCGCGCCACGCCGTGCTGCTGCGCGCCGAATTCGCCGACACCACCGCGCTGGATCATCGCAGCGCGGTGCTGGTCTGCGACCCCGCCCTGGAGCCCTTCCTGGCCGCCAATCAGGCGCTGGCGGCGCTGATGCGGCCCGACCGCCAGGTCGTGGCCTTCGCCCGCACCGCCCACGAACTCGCAACACTGATCTGAATCGGAACACCCATGCGTCTTCTCTCCTTCATCCGCCCCGATGGCACCCCCGCATGCGGCGTGGCGCTGGCCGATGGCGTGGCCGACATCACCGCCCGCCTGGGAATCTCCAGCCTTCGTGCCCTGCTCGAAGCCGGCCGCGTGGCCGAGGCCGGGGGGCTGACCAACGTCGATTTCCCCTATGCCGCCATCCGCTTCGCCCCGGTGATCCCCAACCCCGACAAGATCATCTGCGTCGGCCTGAACTACCACGACCACGTGCAGGAGACGGGCAACACCGTCACCCCGCATCCCGCGCTCTTCGTGCGCTTCCCGGCAAGCCAGGTCGGCCATGGCGAGCCGCTGATCCGCCCGCACGCCTCGGAGAAATACGATTATGAGGGCGAGCTCGCGGTCATCATCGGCCGGGGCGGCCGGCACATCCCGGCATCCGAGGCGCTGGCCCATGTCGCGGGCTATGCCTGCTACAATGAAGGCTCGATCCGCGACTGGCAGCGCCACACCGGGCAATTCCTGGCCGGCAAATCCTTCGATCGCAGCGGCTCCTTCGGCCCCTGGATGGAGACATCGATCACCGACCCGGCCGCGCTCACGCTGGAAACCCGGCTGAATGGCCAGGTCGTGCAGCACAGCCTGACCTCGCTGATGATCACCCCGGTGCCCGAGCAGATCGCGTACATTTCCACCATCATGCCGCTGCTGCCAGGCGATGTGATCGTCTCCGGCACCCCCGGCGGCGTGGGCGCGCGCCGCACGCCGCCCTTGTGGATGAAGCCCGGCGATGTCGCCGAGGTGGAAATCTCCGGCATCGGCATTCTTCGCAACCCGGTGGAGCAGGAAGCATGATCAACGCACTCGGCTATATCGGCGTCCGCGCCACGAAGCCCGAGGAATGGCCGGATTTCGCCGGGAAATTCCTGGGCATGCAGAAGGTCGACCAGGGCGGCGGCACCAGCCTCTACCGCATGGATGACCGCGCTCAACGCCTCATCGTCACCCCCGAGGCCAGCGACGGACTGCATTTCATGGGCTGGGAGGTGGAGGATCTGGACGCCACCATCGCCACGCTGGAAGCCCGTGGGGTAAAGGTGCAGCCCGGCCACGCCGCCGAGCGGCATGTCGACCGCATGGCCTTCTTCCACGACCCCGCCGGCAACCGGATCGAGATTTTCTCCGGCGCGCATCTGGCCGAGACGCCCTTTACCCCGGGCCGGCCGATTTCCGGCTTCAACACCGGCGCGCTGGGCATGGGCCATGCCGTGCTGCATGTGGCCGATGCCACCGCGCTGCTGCCCTTCTATCGCGACGTGCTCGGCTTCGCGGTGACGGATTACGGCCTGAAGCCCTATCCGCTCTACTTCTTCCATGTGAATGGCCGGCACCATTCCTTCGCCATGGTCGGCTCCGGCCAGGCTGGGCTGCATCATTTCATGGTCGAACTCGGCTGCCTGGATGATGTCGGCCAGGGCTATGACTTGGCGCAGCTGGAGGAGGGCCGCCTGGCCTATACGCTGGGCCGCCACACCAATGACCACATGACCAGCTTCTACGTGAACACCCCCTCGGGCTTCTTCGTCGAGTATGGCTGGGGCGGGCGGGTGATCGACCCGCCGAACTGGCAGGCCAGCGAATTCCATGACGGCCCCAGCCTCTGGGGGCATGAACGCCTGCACCTGCCCGAAGGCCCGCGGAAAAACATGCGCCAGCTCCGCCTCGACGCCGCCGCGAAGGGCCTGCGCGCCCCGGTCTATGTCGCCGACTGCCCCTGGTTCACCACCCAACTCGCCACCCATTGAGGACCGCCCCATGCAACGCCGCGCCATCCTGGCTTCGCTGCTCGCCACGCCGGCCCTGGCCCAGGATATCCCTGGCCGGACCATCACCCTGGTGATCCCCTTCTCCAACGGCACGGTCATCGACATCATGGCCCGCGCCTTCGCCGAGCCCTTCCGCCAGGCCATGGGCGGCCAGGTCAATGTCGTGGTGCTGAACCGCGAGGGCGCGGGTGGCGCCATCGCCGCGGGCTCCGTGGCGCAGGCGCGGCCGGATGGCGCGACCATCGGCTTCGGCCCCTCGGGCATGATGACCACCCAGCCCTTCATGGTGCCCAGCCTGGCCTATCGGCTGGATAGCTTCGAGCCGCTCTGCCAGACCTTTGAGAACATCTTTGCCCTGGCGGTGCCGGCCAATTCGCCGCACCGCACGCTGCCGGACTTCCTCGAAGCCGCGCGCCGCGCGCCGGAGACGCTGAGCTTCGGCCATGCCGGCAATGGCACGGTGGGGCACCTCATCGCCCGCCAGCTCGAACTCATGGCCAATGTGCGCCTGACCGACGTCGCCTATCGCGCCGGCGGGCAGATGATGGTCGATGCCCAGGCGGGCACGATCTCCATGGCGCTCACCACCTGGGCCACGCTCAAGGAAAGCGGGCTGCGCGTGCTGGCTGTGGCCGCCGATCAGCGCGACCCGAATATCGACGCCCCCACCCTGGCCGAGCTGGGCTTCCCGGTGACCTGGCGCGGCTTCGGCGGGTTATGGGCGCCACGCGGCCTGCCCCGCCCGGTGGCCGCGCGCATCGAGGCCGCCTGCGCCGAGGCGACGAATTCCGCCGCCTATCGCACCGTGATGGCCAATACCGCCCAGGTTGTCGCCTATCTCGGCGCCGAGGCTTTTTCCACCCGCCTCGCCGCCGAGCAGCGGGAGGCCGGCGCCCTGCTGGCCCGTCTCGGCCTCATCCCGCGGTAGGGTTACCGCTGCGCCGCCTTCACGAACTCGCTGAGTTCACGGTTGAAGCGGGCCGCATCCTCCCAGAACGGCGAGTGGCCGATATTCTCGTACATCGACAGCCGCGACTGCCGGGCCATGGCCGCCGTGTGCTGCGCCATGCTCGGCATCACCAGCTGATCCTTCACCCCCTGGGTGACCAGCACGGGTATGTCCAGCGCCCGCAACTGCTCGTCATAGATGCCCGGGCGGCCGAGCAGCGACAGCCTGGCATGGCGCGGCACCATCATGTTGAAGGCCAGGATGGTTTCGAAATCCTCAGCGCTTGGCTGCACCTCGAAGCAGGCGCGCAGGAAGCCGACGGTGTTGCGGATGGCCGTCGCCGGGTCCGCGCTGCCCGAGCCCGCCGGGCCGCCAAACCGCCCGCCGGGGCCGAAGCGCGAGGGATCGGCCGAGGAACTGATGGCCGCCACATAGCTCATCCCCGCCAGGGCGGCGTGGCCATGATGGGTGAGATAGTCGCCCATCAGGCGCCCGCCATAGCTCCAGCCCACCAGCACGGGCCTGTTGAGCCCGGTGGCGCGGATCACCGCCGCCACCTCGTCGCCCCAGGCCTTGTTGGTCTTGTAGAACTGGTCGCCCACCGGCTTGTCGCTCATGCCATGGCCGCGCATGTCGTAGGTGACCATGCGGAAATCACGCAGCATCTGCGGGTCGCTCACCTGCCGTTCCCAGCTCATCCCAGCCTGCATATAGCCGTGGATGAAGAAGATCGCGGGGCCCCGCGGGTTGCCATATTCATAGGCCTGCACCGTCACGCCATCGGGCGTGGCCACGCTATGGGCGCGGTACGGGAGGGCGGGCGCCGCCGGGCCTTGCGCCTGCACCGATTGGGCGAGCAGCACGCCGCTCCCGCCCAGCATCAATCCGCGACGTTCGATCATGGCGCTTCTCCCTTTTGGTTGAGGCGAGCCTGCCATGGCGGAGACGCCGCGGACAAGCATCAGCGCCGCATCCGCACCTGCCGCAGCTCCAGATCCTCGGCCACGCGCAGGTTGAAATCCGCCACCGTCTCGCGCATCGCGAAGACCTGCGGCTCCTGGTGCAGCGGCACCATGGGCAGGGTCTCGCGGAAGCGCGTCCAATACTCGCGCGCCAGGGCGGCGCGGCGGGTGGTGTCGGTTTCCTGGCCATAGGCGGCGGCCGCGCGGGCCATCGCCTCATCCGAAAAACCGCCCCAGTTGAAGCTGCCCTCGCCCAGCAATTCGCGCGCGGGGTTGCTCAGGTCGAAATTGCCCGGCGTCCAGCCCAGCAGCCAGAACTGGAACTCCTTGTTGGCGCCGCGTTGCAGGAAGCGGCCGAAGGGCACCGCGTCCAGCCTAGCCTGGATGCCCGCGCGGTTGAGCATGGTGGTGATGGCGGTGCAGATCGCCTCGTCATTCACATAGCGGTTGTTGGGGCAGCCCAGGGTCAGGCGGAAGCCCTGCGGGTAGCCGGCCTCGTTCAGCAGCCGGCGCGAGGCCTCCAGGTCAAACGGCAGCCGCTCGTTCAGATCGGCCACGAAGCCGCCGATGGCCGCGCCGATGGGCAGGCCCGCCGCCACCGTGGAGCCGCGCAGCACCACGCGGCGGATCGTGTCCATGTCGATCGCCTGGTAGATCGCGCGGCGCACCCGCACATCACGCAGAGGGTTGGGCGAACCAGGCACGTCGAGGCTTTCGGCGCGGGCGGTGTCGAAGCCGAGATAGATGCTGCGCGCCGTCGGTCCTTGCAGCAGCCGGATGCCCGGTGCCTGCTGGACGCGCGGAATATCCTGCAGCGGCACATGGTACATCATGTCCAGCTCGCGGCTCAGCAGCGCCGCCACCCGGGTGGGGGCGCTGGCGATGGGGCGGAAGACGGCGCGGGTGATGCCGTGCTCGGCCGTGCCCCACCAATTGGGGTTGGGCACCAGCACCGTGCGCTCATCCGCCACGCGCTCGGTCACCCGGAACGGCCCCGTGCCATTGGCGTTGAGCTGCACGAAGGTGGTGGTCGCCCCCGGCTGGCCGGCACGCGCCACCGAGAAGGCGCCATTGCCCTCGATCCAGGCGCGGGAGGTGATGAAGAACAGGGTCAGGTCCTGCAACAGCACCGGGTTGGGGCCGCGGGTGTCGAACTCCACCGTCATCGGGTCCACCGCGCGGGCAGCGGTGATCGACTGCACGGTATAGGCCATGTCATTCTGCCGCACGCGCTCCACGGAGTGGACCACATCGGCGGAGGTGAAAGCCTCCCCGCCATGGAACCGCACATCGGGGCGGAGGTGGAAGCGCCAGGTGGTGGGCGAGACCAGCTCCCACCGCACCGCCAGCCCGGGCGAAAGGCTGCCATCCGCCTCGCGCCGCACCAGCGGCTCATAGACGTTGAGCTTCATGGCGTTGGTCACGCCGTGGTTGTTGGCGTGGGGGTCCAGCCCAAGAATGTCGTTGGCGGTGGCCCAAGTGAAGGTATTGGCCAGGGCCGCAGGCATAAATGCCAGAAGCCCGGCCATGAGGGCGGTGGTGATGCGCATCGCGGCTCTCCGGAAATATGAACGGGCCGCAACATGAAGCGCGCCGCGCCGGCTGAAAAGCGCTGAATTGGTGGAATGCGCGGGATTCGGACAAATACCCCGCCAGCCCTCGCCGCGGGATCGACGCCCTTCGTCGCCCGCGCCTTCGCCGGCCAGCCCAACCCGGGCAATTGCGCGATTTTTCGCTGAACTCAGCGCCTCGGGGTTGTCACGATCCCGGTCAATGCGCCGGCGGCACCGCCCAGCAGGGCCGCACCCAGCACAGGGCCGCCGGCGATGGCGGCAATGCCCGCGCCGCCCGCCGCCCCAATGGCACCGCCGGACAGGGCGCGTTCCCCCGGGCGATTGCCGCAGCCGGTCAGGCCCAGAAGGCAGACGCATGCCAAAACAATGAAAATCGAGCGCATGATGATTCCAGTCCTTTGCGTGATGCGGCCTCATCGCCCTTCGGCGCGGCGGCTTCATGGCGGGCGCGTGGCACCCACCAACTCGTGAAGAACGCGACTTTGGCCGCCCGGTTTCGTCCCGTCGGGCGCAAACTCTTGGCAGCCCCGCCCCCCCGGCCCTTGAGTGCGGCCCCGCATGGGTCTAACCACCCTTCCCCTGATCCCAATTTCTCGACGACCCCCCGGTCGATCCCTTGATCGATCCTTTTGGCTGGAAGGTTGCCTGCATGTTTTCTCGCCTGTTCGGCTTTCTCTCCGCCGACATGGCCATCGACCTCGGAACGGCGAACACGCTGGTCTATGTCAAAGGTCGCGGCATCGTGTTGAACGAACCTTCGGTGGTGGCCATCGCGGATATCCGCGGCCGCAAGCAGGTCCTCGCCGTGGGCGACGAGGCCAAGCTGATGCTCGGTCGCACGCCAGGCAACATCGCCGCCATCCGTCCCTTGCGTGACGGCGTGATCGCCGATTTCGAGGTGGCGGAGGAGATGATCAAGCATTTCATCCGCAAGGTGCACAACCGGCGGTCCTTCGCCTCGCCGCTGATCATCGTCTGCGTGCCCTCCGGCAGCACGGCCGTCGAACGCCGCGCGATCCAGGAATCGGCCGAAAGCGCCGGTGCGCGAAAAGTGCTGCTGATCGAGGAGCCGATGGCCGCCGCCATCGGCGCCGGCCTGCCGGTGACCGAGCCTTCGGGATCCATGGTTGTCGATATCGGCGGCGGCACGACGGAAGTGGCGGTGATCAGCCTCGGCGGCATCGTCTATTCCCGCTCGGTGCGCGTCGGCGGCGACAAGATGGACGAGGCGGTGATCAGCTACATCCGCCGCACCCACAACCTGCTGATCGGCGAAAGCTCGGCCGAGCGGATCAAGATGGAAATCGGCGCCGCCACCGCCCCCGATGACGAGGCCGAGGGCATCATGACCGAGGTCAAGGGCCGCGACCTGATGAACGGCGTCCCGCGCGAGGTGCTGGTCAGCCAGCGCGAGATCGCCTTCGCGCTGATGGAGCCGGTGACCCAGATCGTCGAGGCGGTGAAGGTGGCGCTGGAGAACACCCCGCCCGAACTCGCCGCCGACATCGTCGACAAGGGCATCGTGCTGACCGGCGGCGGCGCGCTGCTGTATCGGCTGGACGAAGTGTTGCGCGATGCGACAGGCCTGCCCGTTGTGGTGGCGGAGGAGCCGCTCTCCTGCGTGGCGCTCGGCACCGGCCGCGCGCTGGAGGAGCTCAAACGGCTTCGCCAAGTGCTCACGAGCATGTATTAAGGAATTTGACGTTCACCCGGGGGCCACGTGATTCGTTTGAGCATTCCCCTGCGCCAGGCCTTGGCGCGCCTGTCGCTGCCGGTGCTGATCGCGGCGGCCTTCGGCACCATGCTGCTGGGCAAGGCGGACACGCTGCTGGTGGAACGCACCCGCATGGTGCTGGCCGATACCCTGATGCCGATCTGGACCGCGGTGCAGCAGCCGGTGGGCGCGGTGCAGAACGCGGTGCGCGAAGCCCAGTCGTTGTGGGAAATCCGCGCCGAGAACGAACGCCTGCGGCTGGAGAATGAGCGCCTGCATCGCTGGCAGGCCACCGCATTGGCGCTGGAATCGGAAAACGCGTTGCTTCGTCGGCAACTCGCCTGGATCCCGGACCCGGCGCCGCAATTCTTCACCGCTCGCGTGGTGGCCGATGGCGGCGGCACCTATGCCCGCGCCGTGTTGCTGGCCACTGGTGGCCAGACCCCGGCGCGAAAAGGCCAGGTGGCGCTGGATGAGCGCGGCTTCGTCGGCCGCGTGACCGAGGTGGGCTCCCGCTCCGCCCGGGTGCTGCTGGCCACCGACATCAACTCGCGCATTCCCATCACGCTGGAGAACAGCCGCGCCCGCGCCATCATGGTCGGCAACAACGCGGCACGGCCGCGTTTGCAGCACTGGCCCGAGGGCCAGGCCCCGCGCGAGGGCGACCGTGTAGTGACCTCGGCCGAGGCCGGAGCCTTCCCCGCCGGCCTGCCCGTGGGCGTCGTGCGCTGGACCGAGAGCGGCGCGCCGGAGGTCGAGCTTTTCGCCCGTCTCGACCGGCTGGACGTCGTCCGCCTGTTCGATTTCGGCCTGACCGGCATCCTGCCGCCTGAGTCGGTGGCCCGACCCGAGCCGCGTCAGCGGCGATGAATCACACAATGCCGCGCGGCCGGCGATGAAAGCTCCCATCCGCGGCCGCACCGAGCCGCCGGCGGGCCTGCTGCGCCGCATCGACGCGGTGCTGCGCGCGGCCTTCCCCACCCTGGCGACACTGGGCCTGCTGGTGCTGGCCGCGGTGCCGGTGGGCGCGCCGGGGCTTGTCATGGCGGTCTGCCTGCCCACGGTGTTCTTCTGGACGGTGTTCCGCCCCGCCGCCATGCCGCCGCCCGCGGTGTTCGGCATCGGCCTGGCGTTGGATCTGCTCACGCTGGCGCCGCTCGGCTCGGGCGTGCTGGTGCTGCTGGTGGCGCATGGCATCACCCAGCGTTTCCGCGGCTTCCTGGTGCGGCAGAGCTTCCTGGCGGTCTGGCTGGTCTTCGGCGCCGTGGCGGTGGGGGCGGCGGCACTGGCCTGGGTGCTGACGGGGCTGCTGACCTGGCAATTGCCGCCGACCATGCCGGCGATGCATCAGGTCGGCATCTCCGCCGGCCTCTACCCCGCCCTGGCCTGGCTGCTCACGCGCGCGCATCGGGCGATGCAGAGGGCGGACGGATGAGAGTTCGCGTGCCCTGGCAGAAACCCGAACGCGGCATTGCCGGCTTCTCGATGCGTCACGCCGCAGGCGTGCGGGGCTGCATGCCGCGCATCGAGGCAGCATGAGAATCCGTCTCCCCTGGCAGAAACCCGAACGCGGCATTGCCGGCTTCTCGATGCGTCACGCCGCAGGCGTGCGGGGCTGCATGCCGCGCATCGAGGCAGCATGAGAATCCGTCTCCCCTGGCAGAAACCCGAACGCGGCATTGCCGGCTTCTCGATGCGCGGCGTGAAGCGGGAGGAGGAGCAGCGTCGCTCCGTCTTCACCCGCCGCGCGCTGGTGCTTGGCGGCATCCAGGTCAGCGCCTTCGGCTTCCTGGGCTACCGGCTGCACAAGCTGCAGGTGGAGGAGGGCGCCCGCTTCGCCACGCTGGCCGAGGAAAATCGCCTCTCCGCCCGCCTGCTCAGCCCGCCGCGCGGCCGTATCCTCGACCGCAACGGCCATGTCGTGGCCGGCAACCGGCTGAACTGGCGCGCCCTGCTGGTGGCCGAGCAGACCCAGGACGTCGCGGCATCGCTGGAGACTTTTTCCCGCATCGTGCCGCTGACGGAAAACGAGCGGGCACGGGTGGAGCGGGAGTTGCGCCGCCGCCGGCGTTTCGTGCCGACGATCGTCCGTGAATTCCTGACCTGGGAGGAAATGGCCCGTATCGAGGTCAATGCCCCCGACCTGCCCGGCATCCTGATCGATGTCGGCACCACGCGGCTCTATCCCGAGGGTGAGCATCTCGCGCACATGGTCGGCTACGTGGCACCGCCGGCCGAGCGCGACATGGATGGCGACCCGCTGCTGCAACTGCCCGGCGTGCGCGTCGGCCGCTCCGGCGTGGAGCGGCACTACGACACCATGCTGCGCGGCCGCGCCGGCGCCGTGCAGCTGGAGGTCAACGCCGTGGGCCGGGTGATCCGTGAACTCGACCGGCGCGAGGGCGTGGCGGGGCAGGACATCGAGATCAGCGTCGACACCGAATTGCAGAAGACGCTGCGCGGCAAGATCGAGGAGGGCACCTCCGTCGTCGTCCTCAACGCCCGCAACGGCGAAATCCTGGCCATGGCCAGCCAGCCCAGCTTTGACCCCAACATCTTCAATTCCGGCGTCAGCTCAGCGCAATGGCGGCAATGGACGGCCAACCGGGCCACACCGCTGATCAACAAGGCCACCAACGGCCTCTACGCCCCCGGCTCCACCTTCAAGATGGTGGTGGCGCTGGCCGCGCTGGAAGCCCGCGTCACCACCCCGGGCGAGCGTGTGTCGTGCCCCGGCCATCTGGATTTCGGCGATACCCGCTTCCATTGCTGGAACCGCTCCGGCCATGGCGGGGTGGATCTGCGCACCGGCATCAAGCTGAGCTGCGACGTGTATTTCTACGAGATGGCGAGGCGCGTGGGCATCAACCGCATCGCCGCCATGGGCCGGCGTTTCGGCATGGGCGTGGACCTTGAGGTTGAGCTTCCGGGCACAAGGCGCGGCCTGATGCCCACCCGGGAATGGCGCGAGGCGCAGGGCCGGCCCTGGAATATCGGCGACACCATCGTCCACGGCATCGGCCAGGGCTATTACCAGCTCACGCCCCTCAGCCTGGCCACGATGACCGCGCGGCTGGCCAGCGGCCGGGCCTTGCAGCCCCACCTGACCCGCAGCATCGGCGGGCGCGCGGTGCGCGGCGGACGGGCGGAGGACTGGCCGAGCCTTGGTATCGCGGAGCGCGACCTGCGCCTGATCCGCGATTCGATGTGGGCGGTGGTGAATGAGGGCGGCGGCACGGCGCTGGGCGCGCGTCTGCCCGCCGGCTATGGCCAGATGTCCGGCAAGACCGGCACCACCCAGGTCCGCCGCGTCAGCCGCGAACAGCGCGAGCGCGGCTACAACGTCAATGCGGTGCCGCGGGAATGGCGGCCGCATGCGCTCTTCGTGGCCTATGCCCCGCATGACAACCCGCAATATGCGGTCAGCGTGATCGTCGAGCACGGCACCTCCGGCTCGGGCGCCGCGGCGCCGCTGGCCAGGGATATCATGGTGGAAACCTTCAACCGCTTCCGCGTGGCCCCTGCCGGCCCGCGCGTGGCCGAGGGCCGCACTGGATGACACACCCCCCCAACACACCCGGCCGCAAGGCGGGTTTCGCCCGGCCCAGGAGGGCCGAAACATGAGCCAGGTCTTCGAAAAGCGCCTGCTGACGCGCGACCGCGGCGTGGGCGTCTTCCAGAAACTCTGGCGCATTCCCTGGAGCTTCGTGCTGCTGCTCTCCGCCGTGGGCGCCATCGGCTATGTCGCGCTCTATTCCGCGGGCTCGGGCAATCCCGATCTCTATGCCTCCAAGCACGCGCTGCGCTTCGGCTTCTGCCTGGTGATGATGCTGTGTATCGGCCTGGTCGACATCCGCATCATCTGTAAACTGGCGTGGCTGGGCTATGCCGGTGCGCTGGGGCTTTTGCTGCTGGTCGCGCTGCATGGCGAGGTGGGCAAGGGCGCGCAGCGCTGGATCGACCTCGGCCCGCTGCAATTGCAGCCCTCGGAGCTGATGAAGATCATGCTCGTCACCGCGCTCGCCGCCTGGTTCTCCCGGGCGTCGTGGGAGCGCATGGGCAACCCGCTCTTCCTCATCCCGCCGGTGGTCGCCGTGCTCATCCCGGTTGCGCTGATCTTCAAGCAACCCAACCTCGGCACGGCCCTGATCACCGCCGTGCTGGGTGGTGCGATGTTCTGGGCGGCGGGGATGCGGTGGTGGAAATTCGGCCTCGCCGCGGCCGCGGTGGCCGCCGCCGCCCCCATCGTCTACGACAATCTGCGGGACTACCAACGCGCGCGGATCCACACCTTCCTGGACCCGGAGACCGACCCGCTCGGGGCCGGCTACAACATCATCCAGTCGAAGATCGCGCTGGGCTCGGGCGGCATCTGGGGCAAGGGGTTCCTGCAGGGCACCCAGGGCCACCTGAACTTCCTGCCGGAGAAGCAGACCGACTTCATCTTCACCATGATCGCGGAGGAGTTCGGCCTGGTCGGCGCGCTGACCACGCTGGGGCTGCTGATGCTGGTGGTGTCCTTCTGCTTTCTCGTCGCATTGCGCTCCAAGCACCAGTTCGGCCGGCTGCTGGGGATTGGCCTCGGGACCAACTACTTCCTCTATATCTTCGTCAATGTGGCGATGGTGACGGGGTCGATCCCGGTCGGTGGGGTGCCGCTGCCGCTGATCAGCCATGGCGGCTCGGCCATGCTCACGACCATGATCGGGTTCGGGATACTGATTTCGGCGCATGTCCATCGCGATGCGGAATTCGGGCCGGCGCGGGAATGATCGCCGACCACGCCAGCATGGCCAGCGAGCAATGGCGCGACGGCGTGCTGACCCGCATGCTGGTCTCGGCCGCGAATGGCGCCAGCGAGCTTTGCGTCTTCGAACAATTCTGCGACCCCGGCCGCGGCGCCCCCATCCACACCCACGAGGTGGAGGAGGTGCTGATCGTGCTGGCGGGCACGGCGGAGATCACGCTTGGCAAGGCGCGGGCGATGGTGACCGCCGGGCAGTCCGTCACCATCGCGGCCGGGCTGCGGCATGGTTTCGTGAATACCGGCGCGGGCGTGCTGCATGTGCAGGCCATCCTGGCCGCGCCGGTGTTCGAGGCGTTTGACGAGGGTGGCGTGATGCGCCGGCGCTGGACGGCTGGGTGAGCCTTGCGCCTTGCGCTCATGGCGCATGCGCCTGGGGACTGGACAAACCCCCGCCACCCTGTAGAACGCCCCACTCGGCGGGCGCTTAGCTCAGTTGGTAGAGCAGGTGACTCTTAATCACCGGGTCCACGGTTCGAGCCCGTGAGCGCCCACCATCCCCTCCCGGATGGTTCCGCCGCGTCAGCACCAGCCCCCACGCCGCCCCCGCCCGTCATAAGGCCGCGCCAGTCCCTGGCGCACCATCACCCGCGCCACATCGCGCCCGCGCCTGTCATGCACCACCGCCAGCAGCCGGCCGAACCTGTCGCGCCCATGGGGCCGCAACGTGACGCCGCCGGCCACCAGCTGCGCCATGCGGCGCTGAGCCGCCCGCGCCAGCACAGTTTCGCGCTCGCACCTGCCATGCAGCTCCGGCGCGTCCAGGCCCACCACCCGGACCCTCTCGCGCCCCAGCGCCAGCGTATCGCCATCCACGGCGCGGATGCGCGCGGCCTGGGCAGGGTCGGACAGCAGCAAGCCGGCGGCCAGAATGGAAAGCAGGAAGGGAAAGTTCGGCACCGCCCTGCCTTCGCATGCCCCCGTTCGCGCCGCCATGGGCCGCGCGCCGGATGAAATCTTGTCCACGCCGCGCATGACCCCATAGGATGCGTCATGCGCTTCCTCCTCGTCCTGCCTCTGTTGCTCGCCGCCTGTGCCGAGCGCTGGGAACGCCCCGGCACCACCGAGGCCCAGGCCGAGGCCATGGCCGCGCAATGCCGCGCCCAGGCCGCGGCGATGATCCCGCCCCATATCATCAGCCGCATCGCCTCCCCCGCCCGGGTGGAGCGCGAGCGCAATTGCCGCCGCGAGGGCGACCGCGAGCGCTGCACCACAACCGAACGCTTCGTGCCCGAACGCTGGGAGCAGGTGGACCTGAACAGCGGCCGGCGGGAGAGCGTGCGCACCGGCTGCATGGCGGAAAAGGGCTTCACCTTCACCGGCTACCGGCCGCTGCGCCTGGAATAGCCGGCGCGGATCTCCCGTAGCGCCCGGCACGCGCGCCCCGCCGATGCCATTTCCACTGAGCCCGATGGCTGTTGAGCGCGCCCGATGGTATCGCGGGGCATGGCCGAACAACCCGACCCAGCCCAAGCCCCCTGGTGGCGCCGCGGCGTGCTCAATGGCGTGCTGCTGGGCTGCCTCGCCCTCGGCGCGGTCATTCTGCTCAATTACCAGGAATTGCCTGGGTTGACCCGGATATTGGCGGACCTCCCGCTGGCGGTGGCGATCTCCGCCGCCGTGCATATCCCGCAAATCCTGTTCACCGCCCTGGCCTGGCGCGCCCTGCTGCCGCCCGCGCTGCGCCCCTCCGTCGGCGCCATGATGATGCTTCGCTGGTACCGCGAGTCGGCGAACGCCCTGCTGCCGGCGGGCGCCATCGTCGGCCAGGCGGCGGCGGCACGGCTGCTCGCCCGCCGGGGGGTGCCCGGCCAGATGGCCGGCGCCACCGCCACCGTCGACATCACGCTGGAGGCGGTCAGCCAGCTTTTCTTCACCCTGGCCGGCATCGCCCTGCTGCTGGCCGGGCGCGAATCGGCGGAGTCCGGCTCCACCGGGGGTGGTCTCGCCGGCTTCGCGCTGGCCGGCCTGGGCATCGCGCTCGCCGGTGCGGCCGCCATGGTGCTGGTGCAACGCAGCCTGCCCTTGCGGCTCATCGAGCGCCTGCTCACCCGCCTCTCCCGTCGCTGGCCGGCCATCAACCCCGGCGCCATCCGCGGCTTCCAGGACGCCATCCTGGCCTTGCACGCGAATTGGCGGCGCCTGGCCGCCGCCATGCTGTTCCACACCACTTCCTGGGTGCTGGGTGCGGTGGAGATCGCCGCCGTCCTCTGGCTGCTCGGCCACCCCGTCAGCCTGGCCGATGCGCTGGTGATCGAGGCCCTGGCCCAGGCCTTGCGCAATGCGGGCTTCCTCCTCCCCGGGGCGCTGGCGGTGCAGGAGGGGGCGATCATCGGCGCCGCCGCCCTGGTGGGCGTGCCGCCCGCCCTGGCGCTGGCCACCGCCCTCATCCGCCGCTCGCGCGAGGTGGTGTTCTCGCTGCCCGGCCTTCTCGCTTGGCAGCGGGCCGAACTTCGGGCAACACGCCAGCCACAAGTGACTGGCCAGCTGTGATCGCGTGATTCTGACTTCCGGCGATTCCGCCTCCAGCCAGCACGCGATGTCTCAAAGGAATCCCCATGACGGCGACCCGAACCGGCCTGATGGACCTGCTCAGCCTGGTGCCCCAGGGTGGGCCTGCCATCCTCAACGCCTCGGTGACCAATCTCTGCAACGCCACCTGCGACTTCTGCAACTTCGCCCATGACAAGGGCTTCGTGACCGACCGGCGCAGCATGGACGCCGCGCGATTCGCCGAATCGCTGGCGCTGATGAAGGCCCAGGCCAATGTCCGCTTCGTCACCTTCATGGGCGGCGAGCCGCTGCTGCATCCGCGCATCGCCGACATGATGCAGACCGCCACCGACATGGGCGTGCAGCCGACCATGGTGACCAATGGCTGGCTGCTGCCGGGCAAGCTGGACGCCATCGCGGCGACCGGCATCTCCACCATCTTCATCTCGATCGACAGCGAGCACGCCGCCGAACACGAGAAGAACCGCGGCCTGAAGGGCGTGTGCGAGCGTATCGCCGAGAGCAACACCCGCATGGCCGCCCTGGGCATCACCCCCATCGCCTCCGTCGCCATGACACGGCTGGTGGGCGACTATGCGGCACTCGGCCATTTCCTGAAGGAGCTGGGCTTCGCCGCGGTGACCTTCTCCTACCCCCGCCGCGCGGCACTCGGCTCCTCCTCCCTCGTCTGGTCGGAGGACAGCGACCTCGTCGACATGTCCACGGCGGAATTGCTGGCCGCCTTCGACGGCGTCGAGGAAACCCGCAAGATCATCCCCGTCCACAACCCGCGCCAGGGCATCGCCGACATGCGCCGGCGCCTGACCGGCGAGGGCGAGCGTTTCATCTGCCATGCCGGATACAAGTATTTCTACATGGACTGGAATTACGACCTCTGGCGCTGCGAGGACTGGAAGGCGCCGATTTCCTCGGTCTGGGACTTCACGCCGGACAAGATGGTGCGCGATGGCTGCCAGGCCTGCACCACCGATTGCTACCGCGATGCCTCGATCATGCTGCATTTCTCGGTGGCGCTGGGCGATAGCTTCGCCCGGCTGCGCGAGGGAAAAATCGGCGCCGCCATTTCAGCCCTGGCCGACAAACGCAACCTCGGCTCCATCGCCGCGGTGATCGGGCACGGCAAGCGGCTGAAGGGTCTCGTCGGCGCCGGTTGACCGCGCCCCTGTAAACCACCGCTTAAGGTCGGGCGTGGGAAGGGTGTCTCGTTCCTCATACGAGACACCGCATGCCCGCATCCGCCTTTCCGAATATGGGCCATGCCAGGCCGGCCAGGCCCGTTGCACCGCGGCTGCTGGTCGCCGGGTGCCTGGTCCTGGGCCTGGCTGTCGCCGGCAGTGTGGCGGTGCTGCTCCGGCATCTGCATGACCGCACGCTGAGCGATGCCATGCATGAGCTCGAAACCCTCTCCCTGGTTCTGGCCGATCAGGCGGACCGTGCGTTCGACGCCGTGGAGCAGCTGCAGAACGGTCTGCTCGACAGGATCAACGTCGCCGGGGTCAACACTCCCGATGCGTTCCGCGCCCATATGTCGGGGGTTGCGGTGCATGACGACCTGCGCAGCCGCATCGTCAGCCTGCCGCAGCTCGATGCCCTCACCGCCATCGATGCCGAGGGCAACCTGATCAATTTCAGCCGCTACTGGCCCATTCCGCAGGTCAACGTGGCCGATCGCGACTATTTCCAGGCCCTGCTCAACGACCCGGAGCGGGCGAGCTTCATCGGCCAGCCCGTGCCCAATCGCGGCACCGGCGCCTGGACGATCGTTATGGCGCGGCGCGTCAGCGGCGCCGATGGGGAGTTCCTCGGCCTTATCCTGGGCGCCGTCGAGCTCGGTTATTTCGAGCGGCTCTACGGCAGCATCATCCGTGGCCATCACTCGGCCATCACCCTGCTCCGCCAGGATGGCATTCTGCTGGCCCGCTACCCGCAGATGGCACCGGTCATCGGCCACTCCGTCGGGAACTCCGCGCTGCTCCGAAAACTGGCGCGGCGGGACGGCCGCGGTGCCAGCATGCGCGAAGCCGGTTTCGCGGACCGGCAGGACAGGCTTGTGGCGGCGCATATGCTGGGGCGCTACCCGCTGCTGGTCGCCGCATCCAACACCAGCGCGGTGGTTATGGCGGAATGGCGCAAGCTGGCCGTCTGGCTGCTGAGCATCACGCTGCTGTTCGAAGGATGCATCGTCGCGCTGGGGGTGATGCTGCTGCGGCGCCTGCGCGGGCAGCAGCTTCTGGCCGAGGCCGAGGCCGCCCGCATCGTGGCCGAGGCCGCCCTGGCCGTGGCCCGCGAGCGGGAGCGGGCCGACCGCGAGATGGCGGTGCAGCACATGCGTTTCGGCGCCGCCCTGGCCAACATGTCGCAGGCGCTGTGCATGTTCGACGCGCAGGACCGCCTGGTGGTGGGCAATGCGCAGCTGGCCGCGGCCTTCGCGATGGAGGCCGATGCCATTCGCCCGGGCGCGTCGCTCGACGCTCTCCTGGCCCGCGCCCGCGTCGCCTCCAATCTCGGCCCGCGCGATATCGCGCTGTTCATCCGCGGCATTCGCCGGCTGCGCGTCGCGGGCAAGCAGGCGATGGTGACAAGCGAGCTGAGCGATGGCCGCGCCGTCGCCGTCAGCTATCGGCCCATGGGTGCTCAGGGCTGGCTGGCCACCATCCAGGACATCACCGAAAGCCGCAACGCCGAGGCGCGGATCACCCATATGGCGCATCACGACGCGCTGACCGGCCTGCCCAACCGCGTGCTCTTCCTCAAGCGGCTGAGCCAGGCCATTGCCCGCAGCCGGCGGGGCGAGCCCTGCGCCGTGCTCTGCCTCGATCTCGACCATTTCAAGGCGGTTAACGACACGCTGGGCCACCCGGTGGGCGATGCGCTGCTGCGCGCCGTCACCGCACGGCTGACCGCGCATGTGCGCGAGACCGACACCGTGGCCCGCCTGGGCGGCGATGAATTCGCCATCGTCCAGAGCTCGGTCGAGCAGCCGCATGACGCGACAGCCCTGGCGCAGCGTCTGACCGAGGTGCTGAGCGCGCCTTATGACCTGGACGGCCACCAGGTGGTGATCGGCACCTCGGTGGGCATCGCCGTGGTGCCGGGCGATGGCGATGACCCGCATGAGCTGCTGAAGAACGCCGATTTGGCGCTGTACCGCGCCAAGTCGGAGGGCCGTGGCCGCTTCCGCTGCTTCGAGCCGGAGATGGACGCGAAGATGCAGGCCCGCCGCGCGCTGGAGCTTGATCTGCGCCGCGCGCTGCTCGTTGGCGAGTTCGAGGTCTTCTACCAGCCGCTGATGAAGCTGCGCACCAACAAGGTCAGTTGCTTCGAGGCGCTGGTGCGCTGGCGCCACCCCGAACGCGGGCTGGTGCCGCCCAGCGACTTCATCCCGCTGGCCGAGGAGATCGGCCTGATCCTGCCGCTGGGCGAATGGGTGCTGCGCCAGGCCTGCATGGACGCCATGACCTGGCCCGATGACGTGAAGGTGGCGGTCAACCTCTCCCCGGTGCAGTTCAACAACCGGACCCTGGTGCAGGACGTGGCCGATGCGTTGTCCGATTCCGGCCTGACGCCGGGACGCCTTGAGCTGGAGATCACCGAGACGGTGATGCTGGAGGACACCGACGCCACCCTGGCCATCCTGTACAAGCTCAAGGCGCTTGGCGTGCGCATCGCCATGGATGATTTCGGCACCGGCTATTCCTCGCTGAGCTACCTTCGCCGCTTCCCCTTCGACAAGGTGAAGATCGACCGCAGCTTCATCGAGGGCCTGGGCCTGGGAGGCGATTGCGACACCATCGTCGAAGCCGTCACCGCCATGTGCAGCACGCTCGGCATGGCGACGGTGGCGGAGGGGGTGGAGACGCAGGACCAGTTGCAAATGCTGCGCGGCGGGCAATGCTCGGAGGTGCAGGGCTATCTGTTCAGCAAGCCCCGCCCGGCTTCGGAGCTGATGCAGCTCTGCCTCACCCTCAATGCGGCGGGTGCCGCGCCGGTTCGCTGATCAACCGCCCGGCTGCGCGCCAACCAGGGCGGCCACGGCGTCGCGGTGCGCCGCGGTCTCGGGGAAGGAGCCGCTGCCCGCACCCGCGCCGCAAGCCATGTGCCGAAGCAAGCCAGGTCACCGGGCATGGAGAAATCCCCGACCGGAGGGGCATGCATGGCCATGGCGCGCCGCTCGCCAGCAGCGCGGTCAGGCCGGAACCCGCATGATGATCCCATCCGTCCCGGCCGAGACCGGGATCTGGCAGGCGAGGCGGGATTCGGGGCGGCGATGCGGCGCCTCGGCCAGCATGCTGCGCTCCTCCGCATTGGGCGGCGGCAGGCGGGCGCACCACGCTTCATCGACATAGACATGGCAGGTGGCGCAGGCGCAGTCGCCATAGCAATCCGCCTCGATCCCCGGCACCTTGCCGGCCAGGGCGGCATGCATCGCGGTCAGCCCCTCCTCGCCCTCCACCGCGCGGGTCGTGCCATCGGGCAGGGTAAAGATGACACGTGGCATGGGCTTCCTCGTTTCTTGCCGGACATGAAATCGTGCCGAGGCCCGCCTCGTCAAGAACGGTGCGGAAGCGTCATGAACAACCTCATTCCGCGGTGATGTTTCCCTCCCGGATCACCGCGCGCCAGCGATCGAGTTCGGAGCGCACGAGGCCGGTGTATTCCGCCGGCCCCAGCCGGCCCGGGCGCACGCCGATGGCACCGAAGCGCTCGACCACGCCGGGATCGGCCAGCAATGCCGCGATCTCGGCATCCCAGCGCGCCACGACCTCGGGCGCGATGCCGGCGGGGAGGGAAAAGCCGAACCAGTTGCTGGCGGTGGCCGCGGGGAAGCCCTGCTCGGCGAAGGTGGGAACATCGGGCAGGGCCGGGCTGCGTTCGGCCTCCGACGTGGCCAGTGGGCGCAGCCGCCCGCCGCGCAAATGCCCCAGCGCGATGGGCAGGCTTTCCATGATCGCCGGGATATTGCCGGCGATGGTGTCGGTCAGCGCCGGCGCCGAGCCCCGATAGGGCACATGGGTGAACTCCACCCCCGCGGCGCGGGAAAACACCTGGCCCAGCAAATGGTTCAGCGTGCCATTGCCGCCCGAGCCATAGCTGATGGTGCCCGGCCTGGCCCGCATCAGCGCCAGCAACCCGGCCACGTCGCGCGCCGGCAATTCCGGATTCACCGCCAGCACGGAGGGAAAACTGCCGACGAGGCGGACATGGGTGAAATCGCCCAGCGCGTCATAGGGCGAGTTGCGGTAGAGCACCGGCCCGATGCCATGGCTGGCGGCCGAGGACATCATCACGAGATGCCCGTCGCCGCGCGCCTTGGCCAGGATATCGGCGCCCAGCGCGCCGCCGGCGCCGGGCCGGTTCTCCACCACCACCGGCTGCCCCAGCCTGCCGCCCATGGCCTGGGCCAGGATGCGGCTGAGCGTGTCGGCCGCACCGCCGGGCGGGAAATTCACGATCCAGCGGATCGGCCGCTCCGGCCAACCCGTCTGGGCCAGGGCGGGAGAGGCGAGTGCGGCGAGCAGCAACGCGCGGCGTGGGAACATGCCAAAAACCTTTCGGGTATTCGCGAATGAAGAATTCACGCAAAGCTTGTGCCAGCAACCGCCCGAGAGACCCATGGCCTTCGACCTCCTGCTGACCAATGCCCGCCTGATCGATTCCGAGGCACTCACCGACATCGCTGTGCAGGGCGGGCGCATCGCCGCCATCGCCCCCGGCCTGCCGCGAGAGGCCGGCGAGATCCTCGATGTCGGCGGCTGCCTGGTCTCCCCGGGCTTCATCGAAACCCATATCCACCTCGACAAATCCGGCATCATCGGCCGCTGCGGCTGCGAGCCGGCGCGCAACCCGCATGGCGCCATGGAGCGTGTCTCGGCGGTGAAACACAGCTTCACGGTCGAGGATGTGAACGCCCGCGCCCGCGCCACGCTGGAGAAATCCATCAGCCATGGCACCACCATCATGCGCACCCATTGCGAGGTGGACCCGAAGGTCGGCATGCGCGGCTTCCAGGGGGTAAAGGCGCTGGTCGATGCCTATGCCTGGGCCATCGATCTGGAGATCTGCGTGATGCCTCAGGACGGCATGCTGGACAATCCAGGCACCGAGGAGCTGATGATCGAGGCGCTGAAATCCGGCGCCACCGTGATCGGCGCGGCACCCAATTACGACCGCGACCGCCATGGGCAAATCCGCCGCGTCTTCGAGCTCGCCGTGGAGTTCGATGTCGATGTCGACATGCATCTCGACAGCGGCACCAACCCGCATGACATGGATGTGATCCTGGTCTGCGAACTGGCGGAGAGACACGGCTGGCAGGGGCGCTGCGCCATCGGCCACGGCACCAAGCTGGCCTCCGCCACGCCCGAGCGGTTCCTGGAGGTCACCCACCGCATGGCCCAGGCCGGCGTGGCGCTGACGGTGCTGCCGGCCACCGACCTCTTCCTGATGGGCCGCGACCAGACCGAAAACGTGCGCCGCGGCGTGGTGGATGGGGTGGCCATGCTGCGCGCCGGCGCGCTGGCCAACCTCTCCACCAACAATGTGCAAAACCCCTTCACCCCCTTCGGCGATGCGCAGCTGATCCGCATGGCCAATCTTCTGGCCAATGTCACCCAGCGCGGCGACGCGGCCGATCTGCGCATGGTCTGGGACATGTTCACCGCCCATTCCGCCAGGCTGCTGCGCCGCCGCGATTACGGCCTGGCGGTGGGCAACCCGGCCGACATGGTGGTGGTGGACGCGCCGGACCCGGTGCAGGCGCTGCGCGACATCGCCCCGGTCCTCTACGGTTTCAAGCGCGGCCGCCGCAGCTTCACAAGGCAGCGGGCGGAGCTTCACCCGCCCGCCTGAGGGGCTACACGAGCCCCGCCATCCAGGAGCATGATGGCGCCATAAACCAGGAGGGCGCCCATGCGCATCGAAACCGAGGCCGATGTCACGACCGCTGTGCTGGAGGCGATGTCCCGCACACCCGACCCGCGTGTCCGCCACGTTACCCAGGCGCTTGTCCGCCACCTGCATGCCTTCGTGCGCGAAATCCGGCCCTCCGAGCAGGAATTCGAGCAGGGCCTGGAATTCCTCGCCCGCATCGGCCAGGCGATGTCACCCACGCATAACGAGGCCGTGCTGGCCTCCGACGTGCTGGGCATTTCCACCCTGGTCTGCCTGCTGAACAACGGCGATGGCGGCGCGACCGAAACCGCCGCCGCGCTGCTCGGCCCCTTCTGGCGCGACAATTCGCCGAAGACCGAGGATGGCGGCAGCCTGATCCGCGGCGAAACCCGTGGCCCCCGCCTGATGGCGCAGTGCCGGGTGCTGGCCGGCGGCGCGCCGGTCGCCGATGCCCGCGTCGATGTCTGGCATTCCTCGATCGAGGGTTTTTATGAAAACCAGGTTGAGGGCGCGCCGGAGATGAATCTGCGCGGCCAGTTCCGCACCAATGCGGAGGGGCGCTTCAGCTTCTTCACCGCGCTTCCCGCCGGCTACCCCATCCCGACCCATGGCCCCAGCGGCGACCTGCTGCGGGCGCAGCTGCGCCACCCCATGCGGCCAGCGCATTTGCACTTCATCATCCACAAGGAGGGGTTCAAGACGCTGGTCACCCAGGTCTTCATCGACAGCGACCCGCATCTGGACAGCGACGTGGTCTTTGGCGTGACCTCCGCGCTGATCGGCGACTACCGGCGCAGCGAAGAGCCCGCCCCCGACGGCTCGGGCGAGGATTTTTATCAACTCGACTACGCCTTCCATCTGGAACCGGGCGAGGCCCGCTTGCCGCTGCCCCCCATCGCATGAAAACCGCGATCATCCTCGGCGGTTCCGGCGGCATCGGCGGCGCCACCGCGCGCGCCTTCGCTGGCGCCGGCTATACCCCCATCCTGTCCTATCGCGGCCAGCAGGCGGCGGCCGAGGCCCTGGCCGCCGAATTGGGCGGCGCGGCCTTCCCCGCCACGGTGCTGCATGCGCGCGACCTGTTCGGCCTGACCTGAAAGCCCTGCCCATGTCGCTCCTCGGCCCCGCCCTTCGTATCGCCGCCAAGGCCCCTGGGCCGGAGGCCTTCGGCCTGTCACTGGAAGACCGCGCCATGGCCCCACCGCCCGGCCATGCGGTGGTGGAGGTTGTGGCCGCCGGGGTAAATCCCTCGGATGTGAAGGCGACCATGGGCATCATGCCCAAGGCCATCTTCCCCCGCACCCCCGGCCGAGACTTCGCCGGCACGGTGGTGGCGGGGCCGGCGGAATGGCTGGGGCGGCAGGTCTGGGGCAGCGGCGGCGATGTCGGCATCACCCGCGATGGCAGCCATGCCCGGCACCTCGCTTTGCCGGTCGAGGCGCTTTACGAGAAGCCGGCCAACCTCTCGCTGCAACAGGCCGCGGCCGTCGGCGTGCCCTTCGTCACCGCCGCCGTGGGGTTTGCCGAGGCCGGCGGCGTGAAGCCCGGTTCGCTGGTGCTGGTCCATGGCGCCAATGGCCGTGTTGGGCAGGCGGCCTGCCAGATCGCGATGGCCGCCGGCGCGCGGGTCATCGGCGCGGTGCGGCGTGAGGAAGCCCGCGCCGCGGTGCCCGCCGGGGTGGACATCGTGGTGGGCCAGGCGGGGCCGGTGCATGCCGACCTCGTTTTCAACACCATCGGCAGCGCGGTGTTTGCCGACGCCAACGCGGCCATGGGCCATGGCGCCACCCAGATCCTCATCGCCACGCAATCCCGCGCCGTGGATTTCGACATCCTGGCCTTCTATCGCGGCCGCCACCGCTTCGTCGGCGTGGACACGCTGGCGCTGACCGCGTCCCAGACCGGCGCGGTGCTGGAATCCCTGCGCCCGGATTTCGAGCGCGGCGCCCTGCTGCCCTATGAACTCGACCCCGCCTGCATCTTCCCGCTTTCGGCGGCCGATGCCGCCTACCGCCTGGTCCATGCCGGCTCCCCCGCCCGCGTTCTCTTCGACATGGAGGCCTGAGATGAAGCGTATCCTGCTGGCCCTGCTGCTGGCCGCGACCCCTGCCCTGGCCTTCCCGGACCGGCCCGTGGCGCTGATCATCCCCTTCGCCGCCGGCGGCCCCACCGATGTGCTGGGCCGCACCCTGGCCGAGGCGATGAGCCGCGGCCTGGGTGTTGCCGTCACCGCCGAGAACGTGACCGGCGCGGGCGGCACCATCGGCGGCGCCCGGGTGGCCAATGCGCGCCCCGATGGCCATACCCTGCTGCTGGGCAATATCGGTGTCGCCACCGTTACCGCGCAGTTCCGCAACCCGCCCTATGACCCGCTGGTGGCCTTTGCCCCCATCGGCCTGATCAGCCCGGTGCCCATGGTGGTGATCGGCCGCACCTCGCTGCCGGTGCGCGATTTTCCGGGCTTGATCGCCTGGCTGCGCGAAACCGGGCTGGGCGTGAACCTGGCCCATGCGGGCGTGGGCAGCGCCAGCCATCTTTGCATGACCCTGCTGCGCAGCCTGATCCACACCGAAATGACCGCCATCGCCTTCCGCGGCACCGCCCCGGTGATGACCGAGATCATGGCCGGCCGTGTCGACATCTCCTGCGACCAGACCACCAGCGCCATGCCCTTCGTCACCGATGGCCGCGTCCGCGCCTTCGCCGTCACCAGCCCCGCGCGCCTGCCGCAGATCCCGGAGGTGCCCACCGCCGGTCAGGCCGGCTTGCCGGGGCTGGAGGTAAGCATCTGGCACGGGCTCTACGCCCCGCGCGGCACGCCCGATGCCATTACCCAGCGCCTGGCGCAAGCCCTGCGCGTGGCGCTCGCGGAACCGCGCGTGGTCGCCCGCCTGGCCGATCTCGCCACCACCCCCGAACCGCCCGAGCGCGTGACGCCCGAGGCGCTTCGCGCCCATCTCGCCGACGAGGTGGCGCGCTGGACGCCGGTGCTGCGCGCCGCCGGCGAATTCGCCGATTGATCAGCGCCAGGCCCCTGATAATGGACACGACGCGCGGCCACCCATCCGCAGGTTGAGCCGTTCCACGCTGGCCTACAGCCAGCCGCCAGCAAGCCAGTTATCTCCCAGCAGGCTGGCGCTGCGGCGTCAGGCCGATGCCGGCTGGGCGATCATCCCCGCACAATCCAGATACGACGCCAGCGCGCCGATCCATTGGCGCGCCGAGTCCGCGTCGGCGCTCTCGGCGGCGTCTTCGAGGGCCGCGCCGATATCGGTGATGGCCTGAAAGCCGAACATGCCCCCGGCCCCGCGCATGCCATGGCCCAGAAACTCGATCACCCCGAAATCCCCCCGATCCAGCGCGCCGCGCATCGCGATGACGTTTCGGCCGCAATTCTGCAGAAATACGGCGACCCGGTCAGCGGCCTGATTGTTCGTCTTCGAAAGCGCCGCCTCTCTCCCGCCGCCTGGCTGTCCCGATGACAGCGGCGCGACGGTGGAATACTCCTTGATCGCATGCAGCAGGACGTCCTGCTTGATCGGCTTGGTCAAATACGCCGTGCACCCCGCCGCCACGCATTTCTCCCGGTCGCCCTTCAGCGCCGAGGCCGCCAGGGCGATGATCGGGGTGGGGGGCCGGCCATTCGCCTGTTCCCATGTCCTGATCGTGCGCGTCGCGGTCAGCCCGTCCATGACCGGCATCTGCCGGTCCATCAGGACGAGGTCGAAATGCCCGGCTTCGAACATTTCGCAGGCGATGGCGCCGGTCTCGGCGATCTCGATCCGATAGGGCGTGTCCTCCAGATAGGCCAGCGTGATCGTGCAATTGTCGGGGGAATCCTCGGCCAGAAGAATGCGCAGCGCCGCAAGCGGCGGCTCTTCCCCGGTGCCGACCGGCACCGCCGCCCGTCCCTTCGCCCCGGCCCAAATCTCGAAGGGCACGGCGAAGGAGAACACGCTGCCCTCGCCCACGTCGCTCTGGGCCCAGATGCGGCCCCCCATCAGCTCGACCAGGCGCTTGGAAATCGTCAGCCCCAGGCCCGAGCCGCCGAACCGGCGGGTGGTCGATGAATCGGCCTGGGTGAAGCGCTCGAAGACCCGGCCCAGCTTCTCCTCGGAAATGCCGATGCCGGTATCGGCGATGGTGAACCGCAGGGCGGTGGGGATGGCGGCGTTGCCATCGAGCGTGACCCGCAATGACACCTCGCCCGCTTCGGTGAGCTTGATCGCATTCCCCAGAAGGTTGAGCAGCACCTGCTGCAGCCGTGTCGGGTCGCCCAACCGCACATCAGCGATCACCAGCTCCGGCCCGTAACGGGCCGCGGCGGTCATGCCATCGGCGGCGGTCGACGCCACCGGGCAGACGTCGTGGTCCATCTGTCCCAGCATGGCGGTCAGCAGCATGCCGATCAGGGCGTCATCTTCGATGATCAGAATGCGGCAGGATTTCATTGAACTACGTCCCCGATATCGGCACTTCGGTCGGGAAGATCACGACCGTCGCAATCCTGACGAAACCGGATCTGCGCGCTGGGCGAATCCGGCAGCGCGGTGCTCAGCGACCTGAGACAGGATCATGGTGTAGGGCTTGGGCGCGCGGGACCTAGGCTCGGAATATACCTACAGGGCGGGGAGTGCGCCGCGCCGCGATGACGTCGGATCGGGCAGTTCCGGGAGGCTCCCGACGGCGCTGCCTCAGGGCGCTGTGCCGAAAATCCGGTGCAGCACGCGGTCACCCACTCGCAAATTCAGCCGCTCCGCCGTGCCGGCCGCCAGTTCCAGCGTGGCGCGCACCGGCCCGCGGCTTTCGATGGTGGCCAGGCTGAGCGGCACAGTGCGCTCCGCGATGCGATGGATGCGGCCATCGGCCGCGATGAACACCATGTCCAGCGAGGTGATGGTGTTGCGCATCCACATCGCCGATTCACGCGGCGTGCCCCAGTCGAACAGCATGCCCTCATTGGGCCCGACGCTCGGGCGGAACATCAGCCCGATCATCTGATGCCCGGCATCCACCGCCATCTCGACGCGGAATTCGTGGCGGGTGCCGTCGCGGGAAAGGATGACCAGCGGCTCCTCCGGCAGCTTGGGCTGGGGCTGGTTGACGCCGGGCTGGGCCAAAGCGGGGGTGGCGAGGAACGCGAGGAGGAGGGTGCGACGGTTCATGGCCGGCATCATGCCATGATGCGAAAGTTTTGCAGCAGGGCTTCGGTTTGCGGTTTGATGTCAGCGGCGCGTGGCGCGTCCGCCAGGGTGGTGAACCAGGGTTCGGGCGGGTTGCGTCCGGCGGCGCGGTTCAGTGTCAGGCGGCGCATCACCGCCTCCGCCGCCTCGGGCAGCCGCGCGGGCGGCTCGTGGCCGTTGAGCACCCCCCAGATGCCCGCCCAGCAGCGCGCGACCGACCACGGGTTGTAGCCACCACCGCCCAGCAGAACCACGCGCGGCGCAGCCCCCATCAACGCGCGGACCACCGCCCAATGCGCCTGGTTGGACATGGCGAGGCGCGAGAGCGGGTCTTCGGCCAGCGCATCGGCGCCGCATTGCAGCATGATGGCCTGCGGCCGCAGCGCCGCGGCCAGGGGTACGATGGCGTGGTGCAGCACCGCCAGCATGTCGGTGTCCGAAGCGCCCTCGGGCAGCGGAAAATTGGCCGCATGGCCGCCCGCCACATCGTCCGCCTCGCCGGAAAAAGGCCAGCGATTGGCCTCATGCACCGAAAGCGTGAAGACCCGGGCGTCGTCATGGAACGCCGCCTGCACGCCATCGCCATGATGCGCGTCGATGTCGACGTAGAGGATGTTCGTCAGCCCGGCATCGAGCCAGGCCAGAATGCCCAGCGCCGCGTCATTGACGTAGCAGAAGCCCGAGGCACGGTCGGGCATGCCGTGATGGGTGCCGCCGCCGGGCACATGCACCACGCCGGGGCTGGCCGCGGTCAGCCGGCAGGCATGGATCACGCCGCCGGCCGAGGTGGCGGGCCGCGCAAAAATCTCCCGATAGACCGGGTTGCCATCGGCGCCGATGCGGTGGCGCTCGCGATCCGCCGCATTCACCTGCTGGGTCGCCTCGGCGCGGGCCAGGGCGGCGACGTAGTCGGGCGTATGGAAGCGGGTGAGTTCCGCCACCGTGGCGCGCGGGCTGTCGATGTAGCGCGCGGGGTCGAGCCAGCCCAGCGCGCGGATCAGGTCCAGCGTGGTCGAGACGCGCGGGATGGCCAGCGGGTGCTTGGGGCCGTAGGTGGAGCCGCGATAGATCTCGCTGCCGATGAGCAGCGGCGCCGTCACGAGGCCTGCGGCATCCCTATCGGAATGATCGTCTTCACCAGGCTCGCATCCAGCGCCTCATACTCATGATACCCGATGGTCGCATAAAGCTCCGCCCGGGTCTGCATCGCGCCGATCTTCTTATGCGTCCCGCCCTCCGCCTTGATGGAGGCATAAAGCTCCTCCATCGCGCGGGCCGCCACGCGCAGATGCGACACCGGCCAGATCACCATGGCATAGCCCATCGCCTGGAACTCAGCGGCGGTGAAGAACGGCGTGCGGCCAAACTCCGTCATGTTCGCCAGCAGCTTCACGCCGGGCATGCGGCGGGCGAATTCCTCGAACATCTCGCGGGTGATCAGCGCCTCCGGAAAAATCGCATCCGCCCCGGCATCGAGGTAGCGCTGCGCCCGGGCCAGGCCGCCATCCATCCCCTCGCTCGCCACCGCATCGGTGCGGGCGATGATGTAGAGGTGGCGGCGCGCGCGCCGGGCGGCGGCGATCTTCGCGCACATCTCATCCACGCTGGCCAGCTTCTTGTCGTTGAGATGGCCGCATTTCTTCGGCAGCAGCTGGTCCTCCAGATGCACCGCGCCGGCGCCCGCTTCCTCGAAGCAGCGGACCATGTGCATCACGTTCAGCGCCTCGCCATAGCCCGTATCGCCATCCACGAGCACCGGCAGCCCTGAGGCGCGGGCGACCTGGCGGATATGCCAGGCCACGTCATCGACGGTGATCATCCCCAGATCGGGCAACCCCATCGTGGCGGACATGGCCGCGCCGGACATGTAGAGCGCCGGAAACCCCGCCTGCTTGGCCAGCAACGCGGCGATGCCCAGATGCGCGCCGGGCAGGCGCAGGATCTCCGGCCGCTCGAGAAGCGCGCGGAAACGCTGGCCAGCCGGCATGTCCGGGATATCGGCGCCGATCACATATGGCATGGGGCTATCCTCACAGGAAGAAGATGAAGGTCACGAGCACGAACAGCGGCAGCAGGATGGCGAAGGCCCAGGCGGCATAGCCGAAGAAGCTGGGCATCCGCACCCCCGCCTGCTCCACGATAGCCTTCACCATGAAGTTGGGTGCATTGCCGATATAGGTCAGCGCGCCCATGAACACGGAACCGCAGGAAATGGCGACCAGCACCTGGGCCAGCGGCCCCATCAGCTGCGCCGCGTCACCGCCCGCCAGGTTGAAGAAGACCAGATAGGTCGGCGCATTGTCCAGAAAGCCCGAGAGCATGCCGGCGGACCAGAAATACACCCAGGGGATGGGGTTGCCCGCCGCGTCATCGGTCAGCGCCACCAGCCCCGCCGCCGGCCCCTCCATCCCCGCCCGCAGCATGGCCAGCACCGGCCCCATGCAGATGAAAATGGCGGCGAAGAGCTTGGCCACCTCGCGCATCGCGAACCAGTCGAAGCCATTGGCCTCATGAAGCGCCCGGGGCGTCAGCCAGACCGAGGCCAGGGTGACGGCGGCGAAGATGGCGATGGCGCAAAGCCGCTCGATCGGCACCGTCTCGCCCAGCAGCACCACCTGGCCGGGGCGCCAATAACCCTGCATCAGCACCGCCAGCACCACCACGCCGATCAGGGCGATGTTGATGCCACCCTGAACGCCCAGCGGCTGCGGCGGCAGCCGGGCGATGCCCTCTCGCTCCCGCGAATAGGCCCAAGCGTCCAGCGCGAAGAACAGCGCCAGAAGAACGCCCACGCAGAGCAGGAATGGCCCCAGCAGGTTGTTCAACGGCCAGAAGAACGACACCCCGGCCAGAAACCCCAGATAGAGCGGCGGATCACCGATCGGCGTCAGCGAGCCGCCGATATTGCCGACCAGGAAGATGAAGAAGACGAAGACATGGGTCTTGCGCTGCCGATTGGCATTGGCCCGGAGCATCGGGCGGATCAGCAGCATGCAGGCGCCGGTGGTGCCCATCAGGCTGGCCAGCACGGTGCCGATGGCCAGAAGCGCGGTGTTGGTCAGCGGCGTGCCCTCCAGCCGCCCGGTCAGCAGCACGCCGCCGCCGGTGGTGTAGAGCGCCACCAGCAGGGCGATGAAGGGGATGTATTCCTGCATCATCACATGCGCCAGCTCGGACAGCATGGCGGCGGGGCCAAAGACGACGGCGGTCGGCAGCATGATGGCCGCCGCCCAGCCCGCCGCGATCTTGCCGTGGTGGTGATGCCACAATTGCGGCGCCGCCAGCGGCACCAGCGCGATCGACAGCAGCATGCCGACAAAGGGCAGCGCCCAGACGGGGCCGAACAGCCGGCCATCCAGCGCCGCGGCGAAGGCCGGTCCGGGGAACAACGCGAAGGCCGTCAATACGCGCAACATGCTTCTCTCCCGATCTTCCCGCGGCCTTCAACCAGATACAGGCGCGGCGCGGGACTTTCCAGCCGCCCCCCTTCCACCTAAAACCGGGGCAACCGATGGAGATACCCCGATGGAGATGACCGGCGAACGCCTCATCCCGGCGCCGCGCGAGGCTGTGTGGGCCGCGCTGAACGACCCTGCCATGCTGCAAGCCTCCATCCCCGGCTGCGAGGCGGTGGAGAAGGTCTCCGACACCGAACTCACCGCGCGGCTGGCGCTGAAGATCGGGCCGATGGCCGCGCGCATCTCGGCCAAGGTGAAGCTGGAGAACATCGTGGCTCCCGCCAGTTACACCATCTCGGGTGAGGGCAATGCCGGCGCCATGGGCTTTGCCAAGGGTGGCGCCGACGTCGCGCTGGAATCCAAGGGGCCGAACGAGACCCTGCTGACCTATGCCGTGAAGGCGCAGGTCGGCGGCAAGATGGCGCAGCTCGGCGGCCGGCTGATCGACGCCACCGCCAAGCAGATGTCCGACCAGTTCTTCGACCGTTTCGCGGCCAGCCTGACGCCCATGCCGGTGGCCGTGGCGGGCGTGGCGCCGCCGCCGCCCGCACCCCTGCCGCCGGCCGGCGCGATCTCGCTCTTCGCCCTTATCCCCAGCGAATTCATGGGGCTGCCGATCGTCGTCTGGATCGGCATCGCGCTGTATCTGCCCATCCTCATGCTGCTGTTCCTCCTCGGGTGAGCGTCTCCGACACCCAGGCCCTGCTCGCCGCCGGCGGGTACGTGGCCGACCGCGCCCTGGCAACGACCGTGCACCTCGCACTCGCCATGCAACGCCCGCTTTTCCTGGAAGGCGAGCCGGGCACCGGCAAGACCGAGATCGCCAAGGTGCTCTCCGCCGGCATGGGCCGCCCCCTGGTGCGGCTGCAATGCTATGACGGGCTGGATCTTTCGGCCGCGGCCTATGAGTGGAACGCGGCGAAGCAGCTCATGGCCATCCGCCTGGCCGAGGGCGGCGAGAAGCCCGACATCTACGCCCGCGAATACCTGCAGGAGCGGCCCTTGCTGGCGGCGATCTCCGGCCCGCCCAGCGTGCTGCTGATCGACGAGCTCGACCGCGCGGACGAGCCCTTCGAGGCCTTCCTGCTGGAATTGCTGGCCGATTTCCAGCTGACCATCCCCGAACTCGGCACGGTGAAGGCGGCCACCCCGCCAGTGGTGATCATCACCTCCAACCGCACGCGCGAGGTGCATGACGCGATCCGCAGGCGGTGCCTGTACCAGTGGGTGGACTACCCCGACGCGGCGCGCGAACGCGCCATCCTCGCCCTGCGCGCGCCCGGGGTGCCGGAAAAACTCTCGGCCCAGGTCGTGGCCTTCGTGCAAAAGCTGCGGGCGGGCGACTACTTCAAGCTGCCGGGGGTGGCCGAAACCATCGACTGGGCCAATGCCCTGCGCGCGCTGGACGCCACCGAACTGGAACCAACGGCGGTGGACGAGACCCTGGGCGTGCTCCTGAAATACCAGGACGACATCGCCAAACTGCGCGGCGCCGAGGCGGCGCGGCTGGTGGATGAGGCGCGCTCGGCGGCGTGATGGGTGGTGCGGGTTGCCCCTGGGAGGGCTTTGCCCTCCCAGACCCACCCACCAAAGGCCGAAAGGCCTTTGGAAACCAGGAGAAAGCCGGGGTGAGGGAGGGGGGCGGCCTGCGCATCCCCTGCCGCGCGCGCGCACAGCCCCCCTCCCTCACCCCGGCTTTTAACCCCGCGGTCCAGGGGCCCGTCGGCCCCTGGTGGGGTGGGGTACGGGGAGGGGCAAAGCCCCTCCTCGGGCAACCCGCGTGACCCACCTCGCCCCGAACCTGCTCGCCTTCGCCCGCCTCTTGCGCCGTGCCGGCCTGCCGATCGGGTCGGGCGAGGTGATGGCCGCGGCCGGTGCGTTGTCGCTGATCGACATCGGCGAGAAGCGCGAGGTCCAGGCCGCGCTGCGCGCCGTGATGGTCCATCGCCACGAGCACGCGGAGATGTTCGACGCCGCCTTCACCATTTTCTGGCGTGATCCCGAGGCCGGCCGCCACGCCGCCGCCATGGCGATGCTCGATGGCCTCAAGCCCGAGGAGAAGCACAGGCCGGGCAGCCGCCGCCTGGCCGAGGCCATGGCGCGCGACCGCCCGCCGCCGCCGCCGAAAGACAGCCAGGAGCCGCCCCCCCTCATCGACATGGCGATGACGGTGAGCGAGCGCGAGCGCCTGAACGCCATGGATTTCGAGGCGATGAGCGCGGCCGAAATCGCCTATGCCCGGGCGGAGATCCGCAAGCTGAAGCTGCCGCTGGACGCCAGGCGCACCCGCCGTTTCCGCCCCGACCCCTATGGTCCGCGCGTGGACCTGCGCGCCACCCTGCGCCGGTCGCTGCGCACCGGCGGCGAGATCGTCACCATCGCGCGGCGCCGCCGCGTGGTGCGGCCGCCGCCGCTGGTCGCGATTTGCGACATTTCCGGCTCGATGGCGCGTTACGCCCAGGTGCTGCTGCATTTCCTGCACGCCGTGACCAATGACCGCGACCGGGTGGCGGCCTTTCTGTTCGGTACCAGGCTCACCAACATCACCCGCCAGCTCAAGCATCGCGATGCCGAGGCCAGCTTCGAGATGATCGCCCATCTGGTGCCCGACTGGTCTGGCGGCACGCGCATCGGCGAGGCCCTGGAAAAATTCAACAAGGACTGGTCGCGCCGGGTGCTCGGCCAGGGTGCGGTGGTGCTGCTGATCACCGACGGGCTCGATCGTGACGGCGCCGCCGGGCTTGCCGAGGCCACGGAGCGGTTGAAGCATTCCTGCCGGCGGCTGATATGGCTCAATCCGCTCTTGCGTTTCTCGGGCTTCCAACCGAAGTCACAGGGTATCCGGGCCATGCTGCCGCATGTGCATGAGTTCCGCCCGGTGCATAATCTGAACACCTTGCGCGAATTGGTCGAAGCGCTGAGCGGGAGGCCTGCATGAGCGAGGATCTTTTGGCCGTGGCGGCGCAGTGGCGCGCGGCGGGGGAGCGGGTGGCCATCGCCACCGTGGTCGAGACCTGGGGCAGCAGCCCCCGGCCCGCGGGGTCGCGCTTCATCGTCAGTGACGCGGGGCATATGGCGGGTTCCGTCTCCGGCGGCTGCATCGAGGGCGCGGTGGCGGAAGCCGCGCAATCCACCATGGCGACGGGCACGCCCCAGCTGCTCGATTTCGGCATCAGCGACGAGACGGCGTGGGAAGTGGGCCTGGCCTGCGGCGGCAAGCTCAAGGTGTTTCTGGAGAAGCTCGGTTGACCCCGGAATTTCTGGCCAGGTTGCAGGCGGCGCGGGCGGCGAAGCTGCCGGTGGCGGTCTGCACCCGCATGCCCGATGGCGCGCAGCTTCTGGCCCCCGATGACGACATGCCCGCGGGCCTGGCCGAAGCCGCCGCCGCCGCCATCGAGGCGGACAAGACCGCGAACCACGACAACTGGTTCATCCACCCCCACAACCCGCCGCTACGCCTGTTGATCGTGGGCGCGGTGCACGCCGCCCAGGCCATGCTGCCCATGGCCCAGGGCCTGGGCTTCGCCATCACCGTCATCGACCCACGCCGCGCCTTCGCCACCGAAGAGCGCCTGCCCGGCGTCGAGATCAACCGGGAATGGCCCGATGACGCCATGGCGCAGCTGGCCCCCGACACCCGCACCGCCATCGTCACCCTCACGCATGACCCCAAGATCGACGACCCGGCGCTGGACGCGGCGCTGCGTTCGCCTGCCTTCTACATCGGCGCCCTGGGCAGCCGGAAAACCCATGCCCGGCGGTTGGAGCGGCTGGGCGAGCTGGGCCATTCCCCCGAATCCCTGGCCCGCATCCGTGCCCCCATCGGTCTCGACATCAAGGCGGTGACGGCGGCCGAGATCGGGCTGTCCATCGTGGCCGAGATCGTGGCCACCCGCCGCGGCGCGGCATTGAGCAAACGCGGGTGAAGTTCGGCCCGACCCCCCTGGACGAGGCGCGCGGCGCCGTCCTGGCCCACACCATCCGGCTGCCCGGCCGCGTCATCAAGAAGGGCACGGCGCTGCAGGAGGCCGAGTTGGAGGCGCTGAAAGCCGCCAATATCCGCGAGGTGATCGCCGCCACCATGCAGCCCGGCGACGTGCCGGAGGATGAGGCGGCCGAGCGCCTCGCCCAGGCCATCATGGCGCCGCTGCTGGCGCGCTCGCGCGCCGCCACCGGCCGCGTCAACCTCCTCGCCGATGCCCCCGGCCTGCTGGTGCTCGACACGGCCGCGATAGACCGCCTGAACGCGCTGGACGAAAGCATCACCATCGCCACCCTGCCCAACCACACGCTGGTCACGGCGCGGGAGATGCTGGCCACCATCAAGATCATCCCCTTCGCGGTGCCCGGCCCGGTGCTGGCGGTGGCCGAGGCGATGCTGCGCGGCGCGGGCCGGCCGCTGCTGCGCATCCTGCCGCTGCGCCCGCTCAAGGTTGGCCTCGTGGTCAGCGAATTGCCGGGGCAGAAGGAAAGCGCCATGGAGGGCGCGGCCGAAGTCACCGGCGCGCGCATCGAGGCGCTGCAAGGCTCCATGCTGCCAGTGGAGCGGGTCAGGCATGAGACGCCGGCCATCGCCGATGCCCTGTCCCGCCTGCGCAAGCAGGGGGCGGATATGCTGCTGGTCGCCGGCGCCTCGGCGGTGGTGGACCGGCGCGATGTGGCGCCGGCGGCCATCATCCGCGCCGGCGGCACGATCACCCATTTCGGCATGCCGGTGGACCCGGGCAACCTGATCTGCCTGGGCGCGATCGGCGACATCCCGGCTCTCGTCCTGCCCGGCTGCGCCCGCAGCCCCAAGCTGAACGGCTTCGATTGGGTGCTGGCCAGGCTGTTCGCCGGGCTGGAGGTGACCGCGCGCGAAGTGATGGGCATGGGTGTGGGCGGGCTGCTGAAGGAGATCGATGTCCGCCCGCTGCCGCGCGAAAAGGCGCCGCTGACCCCGCCGCCCGCCCATGCGCCGCGCCGTGCCCGGCAGGTGGCCGCACTCGTGCTGGCCGCCGGCCGCTCCCGCCGCATGGCGCCCTTGAACAAGCTGCTGGTCAGCGACAACAAGGGCACGGCCATGGTGGCCCGGGTGGTGGACCAGGCGCTGGCCAGCCAGGCGCGCCCGGTCATCGTCGTGACGGGACATGAGCGCGACCGGGTCGAGGAAGCGTTGGCCGGCCGCGGCGTCATCTTCGCCCATGCCGAGGATTACGCCCAAGGCCTCTCCGCCAGCCTCAAGGCCGGCCTGGCCGCGCTGCCCGAGGGCATCGACGGCGTGATGATCTGCCTGGGCGACATGCCGCTGGTCACCGGCGCGATGATGGACCGGGTGATGAGCGCCTTCGACCCGGAGGGAGGACGCGCCATCGTCCAGCCCACCTTCCGCGGCAAGCAGGGCAACCCCATGCTGTGGGCGCGCGAATTCCTGCCGGCGATGATGATGGTGACCGGCGATGTCGGCGCCCGCCACCTGGCCGCGCTGCATGCCGCGCGGCTGGTGGAGGTGGAAATGCCCGATGATTCGGTGCTGCGCGACTTCGACACGACCGAGGCGCTGAAGACGGCGCCCGGCTTCAACAAGCCCTGATCAGGGCAGCGCCAGCGTCGCCAGCTCGGCGCGCAGATCGGCGATGCCCGTGCCCTTCTCGCTGCTGGTGGTGATGACCAGCGGATGGGCGGCGGTGTGCTTGCGGGCCAGCGCCTGGGCCTGCGCCTGGCGCTCCTTCAGCCAATAGGGCTTGGCGTCATCGGCCTTGGTCAGCACGATCTGGAAGCCCACCGCGGCCTCGTTCAGCAGGCCCATGGCCGCCTCGTCGCTGGCCTTGGTCTCGATCCGCGCATCGAGCAGCAGCAGCACCCGCCGCAAGGTTGGCCGCCCGCGCAAGAAATCGAACATCAGCCCCTGCCAATCCTCCTTCACCGCCTTTGCCGCCTGGGCATAGCCATAGCCCGGCATGTCGACGAGGCCGAGCCGGTCGCCGAGATTGAAGAAGTTGAGCTGCTTGGTGCGGCCGGGCGTGTGCGACACCCGGGCCAGGGCGTTGTGCCCGACCAGCGCATTGATCAGCGAGGATTTGCCGACATTGGAGCGACCGCACAGCGCCACCTCCGGCAGGCCGGGCGGCGGCAGCTGGTCGATGCGTTGCGCGGCGAAGAAGAACTCGCAGGATTGGGCGAAGAGCAGCCGACCCGTCTCTACCAGTGCCGCCCTTTCCTCATCGTCCCGGGCTTCGAGTAGTCCCATCAGGCCTTCAATGCTTTCTTGCGCTCATACTTGCGCATGATCCACCATTGCTGGGCCATGGAGAGCAGGTTGTTCCAGGACCAGTAGATCACCAGGCCGGCCGGGAAGCTGGCCAGCATGAAGGTGAAGATCACCGGCATCCACTGGAAGATTTTTGCCTGGATCGGGTCGGGCGGCTGCGGGTTCAGCTTCTGCTGGAAGTACATGGTCACGCCCATGATCAGCGCCCAGGCGGGAAGATGGAAGAAGGCCGGCGGCTCGAAGGGGATGAGCCCGAAGAGGTTGAACAGGTTGGTCGGATCGGGCGCCGAAAGGTCGAGGATCCAGCCGAAGAACGGCGCGTGCCGCATTTCGATGGTGACGAACAGCACCTTGTACAGCGCGAAGAACACCGGAATCTGCAGCAGGATGGGCAGGCAGCCCGAGGCGGGGTTGATCTTCTCGGCCTTGTAGAGCGCCATCATCTCGCGTTGCAGCGCCTGCGGGTCGTCCTTGTGGCGCTCGCGCAGCTCGGTCATCTTTGGCCCCAGCACCTTCATGCCGGCCATGGAAACATAGGCCTTGTTCGCCAGGGGCAGGAAAGCGAGCTTGAGCGCAAAGGTGAAGATCAGGATCGCCACCCCGAAATTCCCGGTGAACTTGAACAGCCAGTCGATGGCGTAAAAGAACGGCTTGGTGATGAAGTAGAACCAGCCGAAATCGATCGCCTTGTCGAAATCCTGGATACTCAGGGTCTGGCGATAGGCATCGAGCAGATGGACTTCCTTCGCACCGGCGAAGAGCCGGCTGGCAAGTTCGCCACTGGCGCCGGGCGCCACAAGTTGCGGCGCGGTGGGGGCGATATCGGACTGCCAGCGATCCACGCCATTGTCGCTGATGTGCCGGAAGCTGTGGCGAAGGCGGGTGTTGGGGTCCTGCGGCATCAGCGCCGTCAGCCAGTATTTGTCGGTGAAGCCGGCCCAGCCGCCGGTGCTCTCGCCCTCGAAGGCGGGGCCGCGGCGGGTTGTGGCCTCCTTCTTGCCGGCATCGTAGGTGACCTCGGTCAGCCGGCCGTCCAGCACGCCGACATAGCCTTCATGCAGGATGAAGAAGCCTGCGACCTGCGGTGTGCGTTCGCGCCGGATGCGGGCCCAGGGCAGCACCGTGACCGCCTCCGCCGCGTTGTTGCGCACGCGCTGCACCACGCTGACCATGTAGTTGGCGTCCAGCCGCATCTCGGCCTCGAAGACCTGGCCCTGGCCATTGTCCCATTCGAACACCACCGGTGCATTGGGCGCGAGCGGCCCGCCGGTCACCGTCCAATCGGTGTTGTTGTCCGGCACGCGGGTGCGATTGTCGGCCGCGGTCCAGCCCCATTGGGCGAAATAGCCATCCGCCCGGCCACGCGGGTTGAACAGGCGCACCAGCGCGGAGCCCGGCTGCACCGTCTCGTTATAGTCGCGCAGCGTCACCATATCGAGCTGCAGGCCGCGGGCGGAGATACTGCCCTCGATGCGGGTATTGTCCACCGCCACGCGCCTGGCCGGCGGCAGCGCCGCATCCGGGGCGGCGGTAACCGCCGTATCCCCCAGCGCGGTGGCGCTCGGCGCGGGCACGGCGGCGCTGGGAGCCGGCGCCTGGGCCGTGACCGGCGCGGGCGGCGGCGCGTTGGCGCGGTTGTACACATCGAACACCAGCAGGATGCCGATGGAGATGGCGATCGCCGCCAGCAGACGCTTCTGGTCCATGATGTCCGTTACAATCGAGTGTCTGGCAGTTTCAGGAGCGGGCGGGGGGAACGGGATCGTACCCCCCCTTGTGCCACGGGTTGCAGCGCAATATCCGCCCCGCCGCAAGCCCCGTGCCGCGAATCGCGCCGTGAGTCGAGAGCGCTTCCAGCGCGTATTCCGAACAACTGGGGTAATGCCGGCAATGCGCGCCGATGAAAGGCCTGAGCGTGTATTGATAAGTGCGGATCGCGCCCCGCAAGACCAGCACGGCGGGGGAGCGCTGGCCGTGTTGCAATCGCGTGAAACTCACAGCGGCACGCCCAGTCTGTCCAGCGCCGCGCGGAAATCCGCCCGCAGCTGCGAAAAACTGTTTTTGCGGATCGCCTCCCGCGCCACCAGCACGATGTCGTAGCCGGCAGGGGCGGCGGCGGAGAACTCCAGCCGGGCAGCCGCGCGCATCCGTCGCTTGGCGCGGTTGCGCACCACGGCATTGCCCAGCTTCTTGGTGGCGGTGAAGCCCAGGCGGATCGGGCCTTCGGTCCCCGCCAGCGCCTGTACCAGCAAGGACCCACGGGCATACTTGCGCCCCCGGCCGGCGACAGCCAGGAACTCGGTACGCTTTTTCAGTCTCGAAAGCCGGGCCTGGCCGGCCATGGCGTTCAGGCCGTGAGCTTGGCGCGGCCCTTGGCGCGGCGGTTCGCCACGACCTTGCGGCCACCCACGGTCGCCATCCGGGCGCGATAACCGTGCCGGCGCTTCCGGACGAGCTTGGAGGGCTGATAGGTGCGCTTCACGGGGAAAACTCCTGCATAGGCGAATAGGTTATTGCCGGGGCGCACGCGGCGCCTCGGGTGGGAGCGGGTGTATAGGGAAGAGCGGGGCCGGGCGTCAACCGCGCATGCGCAGCCCCTGCACCCGGATCAGCCCATCGGGGATCAGGCGCAGCCCTTCCAGGGGCGCGCGCACGGCGAAGAAGCTGCGGGGGTGCCACAGATAGATATAGGGGCGGTCGCGCAACAGGACCTCCATGGCCCGGGCATAGGCGGCCAGGCGCGTGGGAGTGTCGGTGCTGGTGCGGCCCTCGCGTAGCGCCAGATCGGCCTCGGCCGAGCAGTAGCGGCCGCCATTGAGGCTCTCGCCGCAGGCGTTGAAGCTCCACAAATTCTGATCGACATCGGTGCGGCCGGACCATTGGATGACCAGCGCCTCGAAATCGCCGGCGGTCCATTGGCGGAGCAGGGTGGCGGTTTCCACCACCTGGATTTCGATGGTGATGCCGGCCTCGGCCGCCATCGCCTGGATGACCTCGGCGGCCTGGGTGTATTCCGAGATGCCGGGCACGGAGAGGCGGATGCGCAGCCGTTCCAGCCCCGCCTCACGCAACAGCGCCCGGGCGCGGGCGAGATCGCGGCCGGGGGTGGCGATGGCGGCGATGTGGTGCGGGTGGCCGGGGGGTGTCGCCTGGTTGGCGGTGCGGTAGCGGCCCTCGAAGGCGACGCGGTTCAGCACTTCGCGGTCGATCGCGGCTTCCAGCGCGGCCCGCACCCGGGCGTCGCGGCCCAGGGGCGTGTTCGCGCGCTCGCCATTGGCGATGTTGATGGCGATGTAGTGGACCGCCAGCGACGGCCCCTCCAGCACCCGCACCCTTCGGTCGGCGGCCAGGGTGTCGAGGTCGGAGGTCGCGACCCGCTCGATCACCTCCAGCCCGCCGGCGCGCAGATTGGCCGCGCGCACCGTGGTGTCGGGGATCGGGCGGTAGATCACCCGTTCAAAGTGAATGGCGCCGGGGTTCCAGTACTCTGAAAAACGTTCCAGCTCGATGCGGTCCTGCGCCACGCGCCGGGTCAGGCGGAAGGGGCCGGCGCAGGCGGGGGCCTGCTGCGCCTCCGGCGGCGTGCGGGGCGAGACGAGCATGCCCGCACGGTCGGCCAACGCCGCCAGGAGCGGCGCGAAGGGCTCGCTGAGGCGAATGCGCAGCGCAAGCGGCCCGGCCACCTCCACCGCCGAAACCGGCCCCATCTCGCCCCGCCGGGTGGACCCGGGCGCCGTCAAATGCCGGTTCAGCCCGAAGACGGCGGCCGCGGCATCCAGCGCCTCGCCATCATGGAAGCGCAGGCCGGGCCGCAAGGTCAGCAGCAGCGCCCGGCCGCCCTCCTGCCATTCCCAGGCGGTGGCGAGCTGCGGCACCAGCGCGCCCTGCTCGTCGATCTCCAGCAGCTTGTCGCACATCGCGGCAAACACCTGCCGCCCGGCGACGCTGCGCGACAGCGTGGGGTCCAGCACATCGGGGTCCGAGGCGATGCCCACACGCAGGGTCTGCGCGCTGGCGGGAATCGCGGCGAGCAGGAAGAGAACGGCAAGAAAGCGCATGCGAAAACTCCATCCACCGGGGCAGCCTGCCGCATCATGCGGGGCAGGGCCATGGGGGTTTCGCTTCTGCGGCCGCGAAACGAAGCGTAGAGAGGCGGCGAGACAAGGAATTCCAGGATGGATCGATCGGACAACACGCCGCACCGCATCGTGGTGGTGGGCGGCGGCGCGGCGGGGCTGGAGCTGGCCACCCGCCTGGGCAACACCCATGGCCGCGCCGGCCGCGCCAGTGTCACCCTGGTGGAGCGCGCGCGGACCCATTTGTGGAAGCCGCTGCTGCATGCCGTGGCCGCGGGCTCGATGGACCGGGCGCAGCATGAGCTGAACTACCTGGCCCAGGCGCATTGGCACCATTTTACGTATCGGCTGGGCGAGATGGTTGGCCTCGACCGTGGCGCGCGCGAGGTGCTGCTGGGGCCGATGCTCGATGATGAGGGCCGCGAGATCACCCCCGCCAGCCGCCTGGGCTATGATACGCTGATCATCTCGGTCGGCTCGGTCACCAATGATTTCGGCACGCCCGGCGCCGCCGCGCATGCCATTCCGCTGGAAACGCCCGACCAGGCCAGCCGCTTCAACCGCCGCCTGGTCAATGCCTGCCTGCGGGCCAATTCCCAGGCCGAGCCGGTGCGGCCCGGCCAGCTTCACGTCGCCATCATCGGCGCCGGCGCCACCGGCACCGAGCTTGCGGCCGAGTTGCACCGCACCGTGCGCGCCGTGGTCTCCTTCGGCCTGACCCATATCGAGCCGGAAAAGGACATCCGCATTGTGCTGGTCGAAGCGGCACCGCGCATCCTGCCCGCGCTGCCGGAGCGTATTTCGGTGGCCACAACCGACCTGCTGGCCAAGATGGGCGTGGAGGTGCGCGCCGGCACCCGGGTGGCCGAGGTGCGGGCGGATGGCATCGTGCTGGCCGATGGCGGCTTCATCCCGGCCGAGCTGACGGTCTGGGCCGCCGGGGTGAAGGGGCCGGACTTCCTGCATGAGCTGGATGGGCTGGAGACCAACCGCATCAACCAGCTTCAGGTGCTGCCCACATTGCAGACGACGCGTGACCCGAATGTCTTCGCCATGGGCGACTGCGCTTCCTGCCCGCGCGAGGGGTCTCCCCAGCCCGTGCCGCCGCGCGCCCAGGCCGCGCATCAGCAGGCCAGTCACATGCTGGGCCAGATCGACCGCATCCTGGCGGGCAAGCCCCTGGAACCCTTCATCTATCGCGATTTCGGCTCGCTGGTCAGCCTCGGCAAATACAGCACCGTGGGCAGCCTGATGGGTTTCGTTGTCGGCAAGAGCATGTTCATCGAGGGGCTGTTCGCCCGGCTGATGTACCGCTCGCTCTACAAGATGCACCAGACGGCGCTGCATGGCAGCGCGCCCACGATCTGGCGCACGCTGGCGGGGCTGGTGTCGAACCGGGCCGATCCGGGAGTGAAGCTGCATTAGGCTCGGTACTCAATAGTTGTAGCGGCACGGCGATGTTGTGTGATTCCAAGGCTCATGCGGAGGGCCTTGGATGCGCAAAGGGTTGTATTGGCTGAGTGAAATGGAGTGGTCTCGGATCGAGCCGCTTTTGCCGCGAGGTCGACGCGGTGCGCGGCGGGTGGACGACCGGCGCGTGATCTCGGGGATCGTGCACATGTTGCGCTCTGGCGCACGGTGGCGAGACTGCCCG